>NZ_BONQ01000193.1 GCF_016862795.1 Dactylosporangium siamense
GGCCGGCCCGTCGCGGTCACCGGCGGCGACGACTGCACGGTGCGGGTGTGGGACCTGAGCACCGGCCAGCCCGTCACCTTCCCCTTGACCGGGCACACCAGCATGGTGAGGGCGGTGGCGTGCACGGTGCTGGCCGGCCGATCCGTTGCGATCACCGGCGGCGACGACCGCACGGTGCGGGTGTGGGACCTGAGCACCGGCCAGCCCGTCAGCTTCCCCTTGACCGGGCACAACCGCGGTGTATCGGCGGTGGCGTGCACAGTGCTGGCCGGCCGGCGCGTCGCAGTCACCGGCAGCGACGACGCCACGGTGCGGGTGTGGGACCTTGACGATCACCGGCGTATCGATGTGTGGCCATTCTGGGATGGATTATCCGCAGCCGCCACCGCCGACCGCGGCTGGCTAGTTGCCGCGGCGGGCTGGGATATCGCCGTCTTCGCCGTCGACTCACGTTCAGAGCAGCGTTCATGAAGGATCACGCAGGTCACACAGCGTCCGCGGTGTCAACTACCGCGACTGGCACAACCGTGCCAGTCTCACCTGCGATCGCGGCAGTCACCGCGCCTCGGCCATGCACACGAGGGCTTAGCACCAACCCGACCAGCAGAACGTTCAAACCAGCCACAGTGCTGCGAGTTCGCGTCCCGGAACGAACCAGAATCCCGGAACCCGCAGAGGTCGAGCCGTTCCAGCACCACCCCTGTCTCCTCAGCTGCTATCGAGCTGAGTGCGGGCATGCCCACCACAGCACACCACGATCCCGCCGTTGATGCCGCCGCCAGCAGGAGAAGCAGCACCGAAGTGCTGGCCGTCCCGGTCGCCGCGACGCCGACTGTGCTTCCCCGAGGGAGCCCGGAGGGCAGCAGACCCCGCAGCTCCGCAACGACAGGCAGCGCGCCGTCGAGGGTCGCCTCCCGAGTGCCGGGACCACGCCGGACAAGCCCGGCACGCTCCAGGGCCGCGATCCGCGCGGCCGGCGACGCAGACGTGTCCATCGCTAGGGCCCTCTCAGCGGACACGCCGTTCTCCCCTCACCCACGTCATGGACGGCGCGGAGGGGAACGCGCCGTCACTACCGGGCCAGTACATCCCGGTCCTGGCCAACTGACGATCGCCTGGTTCGCGCCACGGCGATCGTACATTCGTTCGAAATCATAGCGGCATCGCTGGGAGGTCGCAGCATTCCGCGTCACGATCCTGCGGGATGGTCTGCGGTGGCTTACCTGTCGGCTCGCGAAAGTCCGTCGACCAGCGACAGGCCCCCGCTTGTTGCGCAGGTGCTCCAGCCCTTGGTTTTCTAGCCTCGGCGTAAGCGTTGAGGACGGTGACTGTCGTCGGGCCGCGCGCTTGATGCTGCAGGAAGCCGTCGGGTCGTTGGGCTGGCACCGTTCGGCGTGTGCTGCCACGGCACGACGAGTGCCGTTCGGTCTGTGCGGTAGACCTGCTGCTGAACGTTGGTGCCGGTCACGACAAGCAGCGGAACATACGTCGGCCAGCCGCTGTGGTCTGATTCCGGTCGTGTTGCCATCCGCCCAATTACCGTCGCGCCGGACTCGAGCCGCACTGGCTGATGCTCTGGGAGCGGCGTGACACGGGTCGGCTTTCCGCGGGTAGTGGTGACGAGCCCTTCGCTGCGCAGGACGTCGAGGGCGTCGCGGACAGTATCGCGGCCGCAGCCGTGTGCGGCAGCAAGCCGCTGTTCCGGCGGGAGTGCCGAACCGGGCGGACGTTCCCCAGAAAGGATCGCCTGGCGGATGCTGGCGGCGACTTCTAGATATAGCACGGTACCTATATTTGGTGTGCGCATACCGCATATTAGGGCCCTGTGGCCCTAATATGCAATGACCGGCTAGGAGTCACCCGATCCTGATCGAGTCTGGTAAGTGGGGCGGCGTAGTCTGTGTCCGGCACTCCACCTTCCAGGTGTCCGTCAGGCTGCCCGGTTGAGTCGCAGGAGCCGGGCCAGGGTGGCGCGCTGGTCCTCGGTCATCGAGCCGGCCTCAGCGGCGAGTGCTTGGATCTCGTCCTCGATGGCAGGGTCCAGTAGGCGCTGCGCCATCGGTAGCGTGCCGCGCGCTGCAGGGTGGCCGGGGGTATCACGGTGCCGGTTGTTCGCACCTACATTCGAGTCCGTGGCTGGTTCGATGCTCGTGCCGCTCCGTTCTGGCTTCGGTCATGCCGATTGGGCCGAGGTGGCCCGGAGTGTGTCGCTGGATGGACGGAGGGAGGTGTCTCGAGGTGGTGGAGCCGAACTCGTCACTACCAGCCTCGCATCCGGGGCTACCACCGTAGTTTCGGCCGGCGCTGAATGACGTCTCGTAGAAAAGTCAGCTTTGAGTAGTAGTTCGCGTTGGCTGCGATCCCGTTCTCGCGGAGGAAATCGGCACACCACGAAGTCAGTGCCGCGAACTCGTTCATAATCAGGTCGATGTCGGGTGCCAGGACGCTGCGCGTTCGCATGTATTCGATCTCGCATTGCACCAGGGTCTCGTCGGGGTCTGCGTGCAGCGTGCTTCTGTCGAAAATGATGCTGTAGTGGCCTCCGGTGGCGACGGATTCGAACATGATGTCGTGTCGGATGCGTCGGAATGTGGGCAGCTGCCTGGCGTCTAGTCGCAGAACGTCACGGACGTACGCGTCCAGTGGCTGCCCCGGGTTGAACTCGCTGCTCACGTCCTCCTCGCGGACCAGTGCGTCCGTGTTGAAGCGTTTGCGTTTTAGTCGATACAGGTTAGGCCTGACGGCCATGAAGGAGACATACCCGCGTTGCGTTTCTGGCCCTTTGACGTCGAAGAGGTAGTTGTCGAAGTCCCGGGATTCGAAGTCCATACCGAATCGCGGCACCATGTTGGGGATGGCGCCGGCGGTCATCAGTTCGTGGGATTGGACGGCGAGGGGCCAGATCGGGGTTTGGTGCGGCAGGGTGAATTTGGTTTCGACCTCTTTCCCGGCGAACATCGGGGGTTTGGTGTATGCGTGGCTGTTGAGCACGCTGGCGTGGTCGGCATGAAGAGCTACGGCGGGGTCGAGCCAGCACAGGTCATCGACGGTGGCGGTGATGGGCTCGGTGGAGGTGCGGATGAAGCACCATCGGCCGGGTCGCTGGTGTGCGCGGCTGTAGACGTGCCAGCCCCCCTGATGACGGGTGGCGCAGAAGACCGGTGTCTGGAAGGCGGACCGATGTTGGCCGCCGAGGTCGGCGATGGTCTCGGCGATGGCGGCGCCGAGCTGGAGGCCAGGCAGCAATGATGGTCCGTCTGTAGCCGTGTGGGCCGTTCGGTTGCCGTCTCGGGTGCGGACCGTCACGGGAAGGTCGGCGAGGTCGGCGGTGGACAACATGATGGTGTTGGCTGGCGGCCCGGGCAGTCGCCTCGGCAGCTTCACGACGGTGACGAGGTCCTGCGGTGCGACGCGACGGCGTTGGTAGAGCAGGTCGTTGTCGCCGATCAGCATGACCGCTTCGCTGCGGGAGCAAGCGGCGTGGCGGCATACGCTCCCCTCGGCGAGGTTTGACCGGTTGTCATCGTTTCGTCCTCTTCTCAGGGGTTGCGACCTTTCGGGACGGCGCTGTTGGGGTGTACCCGCGAGAGCACTGATGGTGGATCGTGCGCTTGTGCATCGCCGACCGGGTGAGCGGCGCCGGTAGTCTGCCTTGGTGACGCATGTTGGCGCTGATCGGCGCACCGTAACGGCGGCGATTGCGGACGCCGCGGCGGCGGTTCTGGAGTTCGACGACGCCCGTAGGTGGTTGGCGGACGTGGGCGAGCAGCCTGTCGATCCGTTCGCTGCTGAGGTGTGGGTGTTCGACGAGTCCTTGCAGCGTGTGGTGCTCGTCCGGCATCGCTGGCGAGGTTGGGTTGCCCCGGGTGGACGGGTGGAGGGTTCGGAGTCTCCTCGTACAGCTGCTACGCGTGAGCTTGCGGAGGAGACTGGGATTGTGGCGGAACTGTTGCCGTTGCCGGCAGCGGTGTTCGTGCGTTCGTACCGTTCGGACTGGTCGGCGACGTTGGGTTTTGCCTACGCAGCGATCGTGGACGCCTCGGTGGCGTTGAGCTGGGAGTCGCATCAGCCGGGCGCGTGGATGTCGCTGGAGCGGGATTGGGACGGCGCCTTTCCCGAGGACCGTGCGCGGATGCGGACCTTCGCAGCCCTGTTGATACAGCATGGGACCGGCCTTGGCCGGTGAACTTGGGATGGCGCCTCCGTCACGCTTCACGTGGTTGATCGTGTGTCCGGCACGGGTCAGCGTTCGGCGGTGATGACGAGCCACTGCGTAGCGGTTGGCCGGTCAGGGTCGATCTCGCGGTAGGCCTGTTCGAGGATTGCCATGCGCTGGTCATAGGGGAGGCGGCCCGGGGGCCGGGCGAACAGGGGGATGGACAGCCACGCGCGTTTCTCCTCGAGTGTCCCGTGCTGGGTGACAACGTCTGCGGCCAGCAAGGTGAGTCCGGCGTTGCGCAGACGCTCGCGGACGACAGGCTCCGTCAGGATCGGACTCGTGTTGTCGTTGAGGGCGGGTGTGTAGCCGAAGTCGCGGACGGCGATGGCGGTGATCAGGTCGTTGAGCGAGGGCCGCGGGTCCCGCTGGGAGGCGGTGAGGCCGGCGAAGCCGCCGCCGATGTTGAAGACGAACCGGCCGCCGGGCCGGAGGATGCTGCGGACCCCGGCGAAGGTGGCGATGGTGTCGGTCTTCCAGACGCCGGCGTTGCACAGCACCGCGTCGACCGGTTCGGTGATGGCGGAGGCGACGTTCTCGGCGTCGGCGAGCATCCAGGTGATCCGCGGGTCAGTGCGGGTGCGCTGTCCGACGACGTGCATGGCTGGGGCGTTGTCGATGGTGATGACGCGGCCGTGTGTGGGCATGGCGGCGAGCGCGGCGGCGGCGGTGACGCCGGTGCCGCCGCAGAGGTCCACGGCGAGGTCTGTGTCGGCGAGGTCTGCCCGCTGGACGAGGTCGTGGCTGGAGACGGTGTAGAACGGGTAGTCGCAGGTGAACTGGTCGTATCGTTCCGCGTTGGTTTCCTTGTCCCAGCCGGTGAGGGCGTCGGGTGGTCGCATGATGTTCGCCTTTCGCCTGCGGGCGGCTCGGACTGACGAGATGGCGGTCGGAGCGCGGTGGGCCGGTGTTCAGAAGAGCTCGGTCTGGGTCCGGGTAGCTGGTGACGTGAAGGCGCCGAGGCTGATCTTCATGCCCTTGAGCTTGTTGAGGTCGAGGATGTAGCGGATCGCGTCTGGGTCGGGTGTGAGTTGGACCAGGATGCGTGTGCCGAGGCAGGAGCCGACGTGGAATCCGTGCTCGCCGGTGCGCAGTGGGTGTGGGTAGATGGCGCGGTGCTGCCCGGACTGCGTGTTGCGGAGGTGGTGGCCGGCGGCGGGCGGCGACCACGGAGTTGGGGCGGGTGCGTAGCCCAGGTCAGTGAGGGCGGCAGCTGCGCGCGCGACGTGGCTGCGGTGCGCGGTCAGGTCGATGTCGGGGTGAAGAAGGACTTGGAGTTTCGTCGTGGCGCGGACGGTCTGTGGGATGTCGAGGCGGGCGCTGAGGGTCTCTTCGAGCTGGCGGACGTTGTACCCGTCGGGTGCCTCGATGAGGTAGGTGGCGTGGATGGGGCCTTGCTCGTCGAGGCGGGAGGTCTTGCGGGGTGCGGCCGCGGTGCCGACCTTGATGGCACCGGGGCCGAAGGTCGCCAGGTAGAGCCAGTGTGGCTGCGCCAGGTACGCCTGGAGGGCGGCGGGGATGTGGTGGCCTTGGTGGGCGCGGTGCGCGAAACGGAACTCGTCTTGCGCGTTGCAGCCGGCGCATTGGTCGCCGCTGGTGGCTTCGGCCTGGTGCGGACAGGGCAGCGGTCGGACGTTGTACGTGTCGGCGAACTCGTACCGGCCGGTGCAGTACCGCACGGTGCTGGTCACCGCGAACCCGAGGGTGTGTCCGACGATGTCGATGTGGTCGAGGCGCGCCGTCGCCGGGTTGGCGAGCATGAGCGTGGGG
>NZ_BONQ01000194.1 GCF_016862795.1 Dactylosporangium siamense
GCCGGTGGCCCAGGTGACGCCGTGGCAGACCGTTGCGGTGCCGGTGTGGTGGTTCATGGATGCAGACGTCCGTTCTTCGTGCGTGCGGCGGATCGACCTGCGCTGTAGTACGTGCGCAGCGTGACAATCAGGCGGTGACAGTGAGGATGCGCCGCTCGTGGAGTAGGCCGGTCACCTCCTGCAGTACGTCGTCAGGCTTCATGGTGGTGACGTCGATCGGGGCCCAGGCGTCGTCGGCGTACGCGAGGAGGGCGTCAGTGACCCGCTGCTGGTAGGCCACGAAATCGTCGCTGGTGGGTCCGGTCCGGCCGGCCTCGAGCGGCGTGAAGTGTTCCTTGCGCCGCAGCGCTTCCTCGGCGGCGACATGGAGAAACAGGATCAAGTCGGCGGGCGTGAGGTGGGCGAAGACCTGCTGGGCGAGGCCGGTCGGCACATCGGGGTTCACCGCGTACCGGGCCAGGATCTTGTGGTGGGTGTTGTCGAGGATGACGTGCGTGCCGGCCTGGAGCGCGGGGCGGACGACAAGCTGGTCTTGCAGGGTGTACCAGGCGGCGAGCGCGAGGAGCCAGTAGTGGTCGCCGCTGGCCTGGCCCACGCTGGCGTCGCGGCGGTATACGACCGCGTTCACCGCGTCGAGGTACCGCGACAGCTCAGGGCTCCCTTGGACGTTGACAGTGCGTTTGCCGACGAGGATCACCGGGAGGCCAGCAACGGTGCACGCCTGCTGGAGCGCGGCGGCGAGCGTCGACTTTCCGGCGCCGTCGATGCCAGTGACGGCGATGAGCCGGCCCACGGCCTGGGTGGCGTTCACAGCGGGTTACTCCGATCGTTGGTCGTTGGGTGCGGGTCGGGCTGGCGGAGCCGCAACCGAAGGATGCTGTCGATGCGGTCGAGCAGTCGGGCGCGTCGTTCCACGACAGTGCCGATCCGCTCGTTTGACAGGTCTGCCGCGTACGTGCGGGCGAGGTTGTTCGACACCACGTGCAGGTAGCCAAACGCGATGCAGGCGTCGGCGGCGGCGCGACCCATGTGCCCGATTTCGGGGTCAACGAAGCTGCGTCCCTGTTGGGTACGCAGCCAGTCCTGCCCTTCGAGCAGGATCGACGGGGATGACACGTGGGTGCCCGTCACGACACCACCTTGCGCGACGGCGAGGCCGCCGAAGTAGTCGTGCCACGTGACGTGCTGGTTGTGCAGGATGCTGTGATTGCCGGTGGCGAGCGAAGTGTTCGGGGCGATGGCTGGGTCGAGTGATCCGACCTTGCCGACGTACACGACCTGGCGGGCGCCGAGGGCGGCGAGCCGGCTGACGACCCGGCCGGCGACGTCGCCCCAGATGCTGTGCAGGTATCCGAGATACAGCACTGGCCGCCCTTCGACGGCCGTCCGGCACCAGGCGTAGCCGTGGCCGTAGGTCCATGCGGCGTCCGGAACGAGGTGCCCCAGACCCCAGCCGACAACGACGAGTTCGCTGCCGCCGATGCCGATGTTGAGCTGGTCCACGGCGGCCTGGCACTGGGCCTCGGCGGGCAGCTCGTAGTACACCTGGCCGTGGTACCGGCCGCGCATGCTCAGGTAGGTGGCGATGATCAGCGCGTAGTGGTGGACATACTCGGTCCCCGGGAAGCACTTGACGATCAACTCGTCGCCGTCGGGTTCAGCGGTAGGGCGTTGCCAGTTGAACAGTTTGTCGTTCTTCTCGGCGGTCGACACGACGCAGTTGCGGTCGTAGGCGCCGACGACCCGGATTCGGGACCAGTCGCGGATGTCGATGAGATGGTGCAGCTTGATTTTCAGGTAGCGCAAAAGGCTGCCGAAGCTCATCGTGTGCCGGTACGCGTCGACGGGTGATGCGCCGTACCGGCCGGGTGGCGGGACGGGCAGGACACGGTCGGAGGCGGTCGCGGTCATTGCGCCTCCCGGATTTCGACCGGGCAGTTAGCCGCGTACCGTACGGCGGCGATATTGTCCCGGACGATCCCGAACCGGGCCGGGTCTATGACGCCGAGCCGGTCGACAGCCGGTGTCGGGATCTTCTCGTACGGCCCGTCTGGATGCATCCGGACACCCATGGCGCCGAGGATCACCGGCGCGGCGCAGTCGACGGAGACGATCCAGTCGTGCCGGCGCTGCTCGAACAGTTCCAGGTGCCCGGCCCGGCCCAGCCCCAGGAGTCGGTAGACGATGCCGGGCTCGACCATGCCGTGCGCGTCGAGGTAGCCGGTTGCGGCGATGCGATTCTTCGACAGATCGCTGCTCGGCGTCTTCCTGCGCGATGCCGGTAGCGCGATGCTCCCCACGTAGCCGCAGCCGACGAAGTGTTCGTAGCAGCGCAACCAGTCGTCGTCGTTGGCCGCGTGCACCACGGCGCACAGCCGCAACGTCCAGCCCAGTTCCCGCAGCTCGGCCGCTGCCCGGTCGCTCGCCCGTATCGTGCCCGGCCCATCGTGCATCACGTCAGGCAGGATGATCTCCGCCGCGTTGACCGCTTGGGCGGCCCGCAGCAGATCCAGCGGCGGTAGCGACGCACCGAGGTCGAAGACGCCGTTGTCGACGACGATCTCCGCGCCGCGCGCCGACTCTTCGGCGAAGAACTCGCGATAGGCCGGATCGTGCAGGACGCGCTGCGCGGCGACGTGATGCACGCTTGCTGGCGTCTGGCCGACGAAGTCGCGGAGATACGGTGCGGGCGCGATGACCGACACCTCGATCCTGTCCGGTCGGCGCTGGGCTGCGGCCGTCTCGGTCTGCGGCCCTGCCGAGGACGTGCACGGCGTGCCGATCGCATCGATGCGCAGGCTGTCAGCGTCCACGGACATCACCCCACAGCAGGATGTGTACCCGGCTGCTGAGGTGCCAGCCGCGATCGAGCACCGCATCCGCCAGTGCCTGCGCGCGGTCGAGTACCTCCCTGCTCGACGTGCCTTCCGGCATCACCCAGACCGGGTCCAGCCCGTGCGCTGCCTGCACCTGCGCGACCTCATCCAGGTCCGACAGGTCGCCGGCGACGAACTTGAACACCGCCCGGCCCGAGGCCAGCAGCGCGGCCAAGGCGTCCGGGTTGAACCGGCGCTGCTGGTCCTTGGCGCCAGCGAACCTCGACAGTTTCGGCGACACGTTGAACGTCGTCCCGGCAGCCACGAGTTCGGGCGCGGGGACGATGGTGCCGTTCGTTTCCACCTCGACGCGCCGACCCGCTGCCGTGATCGCCTCAACCAGCGGAACAAGCCGGTCCTGCTGCAGGAGCGGCTCACCGCCGGTGATGACCACCAGCTGTGCAGGCTGTGCCAGCAACCAGGCCGCGACCTCCGCGACGGTACGGTGCGTTGTGTATTCGCGCAGGTCGAACCGAGACGTATCCCATGTCTCCGGGGTGTCGCACGGCGGGCAGGACAGATTGCACCGTGATAGCCGCACGAACGCCGCCTGCTGGCCGGCGCTGGGTCCTTCACCCTGAAACGTCGGCCCGAACATCTCCGCGACCAGCAGC
This sequence comes from Dactylosporangium siamense, assembly GCF_016862795.1. Lineage (GTDB taxonomy): Bacteria > Actinomycetota > Actinomycetes > Mycobacteriales > Micromonosporaceae > Dactylosporangium > Dactylosporangium siamense. Next base: position 3,491 of record NZ_BONQ01000194.1, read on the forward strand.
GGCCGCACCGTGATGTCCGCCGAGCTCGCGAGGGCGTTCATGACGTTCCCGGCGTGTACTCGGCGAAGGTCAGCTCGGTCTCCGACACCCGAGCCATCGCGACGTGCACCTGCTCTGGTAGATCGAGGTGCTGCACGCACCATTCGTAGATGTGGGCGGCGAGACGCTCGCTCGTCGGAGCAACGTTCAGGACGTCGTTGAGGTCCTGATGATCCAGGTGGTCTCGCAGGTAGTCGCGCAGCGGACCGAACTCGCCGAAGTCGACGACGAACCCGGGACCGGTCAGCACGGATGAGGTCAGCACGACCTCGACGACATAGCTGTGCCCGTGCACCCGTCCGCACTTGTGCCCGTCCGGCAGGCCCTCCAGATGGTGCGCTGCCTCAAACGTGAACTTCTTGCCGATGGTGTACACCTACACCACCCCCGATGCCGTACCCGTGCCACGCGAAACGACGACCTCGGCCCGTCGCGGGACCGCCGGGTCGGTTGCCATGCCGTGGACGCGCGTCATGGCGATCACCGCTGCCCGGTCAGCGTCAGGAACTCCGCGCGGAGGCCGGCGTCGGCGTCCAGGCCACCGCGCCAGGTCGTGGTAACCGTCGCGGTGTCCCGTGCCCGCACGCCGCGAACGGTCATGCACAGGTGTTCCGCGCGGACAATGACGCCGATCCCGCCGTGGTCCGGCACGACCTTGCCGAGCTCGTCGGCGATGTGCTGGGTCAACCCTTCCTGCACCTGCAGCCCGCGCGCGGCCTGCTCGACCAGCCGCGCGAGCTTCGACAGGCCCAGCAAGCGGTTACCGGGCAGGTACCCGACGGTCGCGGTGCCGACGAACGGCAGCAGATGATGCGAGCAGATCGCGCCGAACGGCACCTGTTGCACGATGACGAAGCCGCGGTGGTGCCCTACGTTGTCAAAGTCCGTCGCGGTGAACGGCGCGGGCGTCAGCAGCTCGGCGTAGGCCTGCACCAGTCGTTCCGCCGTCCGTTGCATGTGCGGTGCGCTGGTGTCGACGCCAAGCGCGACCAGCATCGCCTCCGCAGCAGCTGTGGCCGACTCGATGTCAGGGTCTCCCGCAGCGTTCGGTGATAGCGGCGGAAGCTCGGTCATGGTCATGTGGCGTGCTCCTAGGGCCTGGTCGCGAGGGACTACAGGTCGAGATCGACGGTGACGAGAAGGTGATCGGAAGCCGGTCGGGTACCAGGGTTGCGGCTGGTGGACGCGGTAGCTGTGCGCGATGTGAGGGTGGAGGGTAGAGCCACGGTCGGGTACTCCTTCCTGAGCAAGAGCAGCGGCAAGGAGCCGCTCGGTGCTCCAAGCCCGGGATCACGCACGGGTCGTCAGCGACAGGGTGTGGCGCCCTTGCCGAGGCGCTGTCGCGCTTCGGACTCCTACGTCTCGCCACTTGGGTTCTGTATCGACGCAGGATTCATTGACTACCGTCGCCGAATGCACCTTCGGCGGGAATACCGACCTGCGGTCCGACCTGACGTACCGACCTTCGGTCCGACCAGGTCTTGAGCAGGGCAGATGCGGCAGCATGCCGGACAGACCGGCACTCATTTGGTTGTCAAGGCGAGGTGAAGGTTCGAAGCTCGCCGGAGGGAGCGCGGTCGCCAGCATCTGTCCGAAGCTGCCGCGTGTGGGACATGATGGCCGGATGCGGTTGCTCATTCTCGGCGGGACTTGGTTCCTCGGGCGCGCTCTTGGTGAGGCCGCGTTCGAACAGGGTTGGTCAGTGACGACGTTCAACCGTGGTGTCTCCGCCTTTGATCTTCCTGGTGTGCAAGTCATACGAGGCGATCGCGAGCAGCCGGGTGATTGGAGCCGGCTCGCCGAACACGGCCCGTGGGACGCGGTCATCGACACAATCGGGTACGTGCCGAGCCAGGTGCTCGCCGGCGCTAAGGCGTTGGAGCCGGTGATGGGACGCTACGTTTTCCTATCGTCAGTCAATGTTTATACCGGTTGGCCGAACGAGCCGCTCAATGACGTGTCGCCCGTGTTCGACTGTCCGCCTGATGCGGACGCTGACTTCGGGGCAGACCTCGGCTACGCCGGCCAGTACGGCGCGCTCAAAGCCGGATGTGAACGAGCCGTCGTCGAGACGATCGGAACCGATCGAGCAACAGTGCTGCGGCCCGGCGTCATCCTCGGGCCCAACGAGTACGTCGGACGCCTGACGTGGTGGCTCGCACGCGCCGAACGGGGCGGCCATTTGCTTGCACCCGGTCCGCCGGAACGGCCGATTCAACCTATCGATGTTCGGGACGTTGCCAGGTTTGCCATGCGCTGCGCGACCGGGCGGCAGAACGGTTCGTTCAATCTGACCGCCCCGGTCGGGCATGCAACATTCGCTGATCTGGTCTCTGCCTGCATCGACACCACCGGTGCCGACACTGAGCCGGTGTGGGTAGATCCGTCGTGGCTCGTAGAGCGCGGAGTGCAGCAATGGACCGAGCTCCCGCTCTGGCGAACCCACAGTGGAGTCTGGAACGTGGATAGCTCGCGCGCCACCGAGGAGGGGCTGCGCTGCCGGCCACTGGCTACAACGGTCGCCGACACGTGGTCATGGATGACCGCAGGTGGAGCTGCGGTTACCGGCAGCGGCGAGGCTAGTCGCGCCGCTGATCATGGACTCGCAACCTTGCGGGAGCTCGAAATTCTGCGGGCCTGGACGATGCGTGCTTAGCCGGGATTCGGCGGTCGGCTGAAGCCGTCCGCAGCTCGTTCAGCGTCACGTCGCCGGGAGACTATCGACCAATTCGAGTGCCGTCCGAGGTCGAGGGCATGCTCCGATGTCATCCGTGACGCGACCTATGCTGATGGAAGCTCAGGCGGAGTGGCTGCAGTTGTGGTGAACGCGAACGCCTCGTCAGCTATCTCTCTGGCGGCGAGGACCGGGCGCCACTGGGCGGCCGAGACGATATCGTGCACCCGTTGGACACGACCAAGTAACCCGGCACGCCTCCAACCCGGTGGCATCGACCACAACGCCGTCAGTGTGTCCAGGGCGGCATCGGCATCCTCGGCGAGGAGTTGGCAGGTTGCGAGGTCAACCGATGCTTCGGCCTCAACCGTGGACCAGGGCTCCGCTGTCGACTCGGAGAACGCATTGAGCGCTCGCCTTGCAGCCACAGCAGCCTCGTGCGTACGTCCGACCTCGAGCCACGCAGTACTCGCGCTCCGCATTTGCTGCGGCGCGGCGTAACCGAATTCTCCGCCGATGAGGTCGTGCAGCTCGTCGTTGCCTTCATCGCTACGGGCGTCGTCGGCTGCGTCGAGGGCGTAACGGACTTCCTCGGCAGATCCGCGATGGGACCATGCCCGCGCCAAGATGCTCAATGCTCGTACCCGGGCTATCCCGGTCGGCGCCAACTCGGCCGCTCCGGTGGCGTACTTGACAGCCTCTGCGGGTCGTCCAGTCCAGTACGCCTCGGTTGCGAGCAAGCCCAATGCGTATGCCCGAACGCCAGCGTGCCCGATGAGTATGCCGTACTCATCGGCTGCACGAGCGTACTGCTGGGCCGGTCTCCAGAGGCCAAGGTCGATGCTGGCACTCGCCAGCAGCGAGACGGCCTGCGCCAACGTGAGGTAGAGGTCATTGAGCTGCGCCGGCCGCTGCGTCTGCTGTGCGAGGTGCGCGGCCTCGTTCCGGATGCGCAGTGTCTCGTCCACTACATCCGCGGCAGTGAGAGTCGCAAACCGACGCGCGACGCTACGAACGTCATCACCCAGTTGATCGATCTCGCCGTTCGGCAACGTCCACCGCCCCAATTCGCTGGCATGTCTACTGCACTCGTGCGCTGCTGAGACGAGTACCTGCTCAAATCCAACATACCCGCCAGTAGTCGGTGCGGTAGCAGCTGCCGCGTTAGTCGGCCACCATCCCGTCGCGGGGCGACTCATGTGCAGCTGTGACGAGGTTCCGGCGGTACGTCGTGGACTGTAGAGACCGAGGTGGGCGTCGGTAGCGGCGTCGAGGATGTAACGGAGGGCGGCACGGCGTTCGTTGCTCGGCCAGCGGTGTTCGCCGCGTTCGAGTTTGCCGATCCAGCGGGCGTCGACGTAGTGGGCGGTGAGGTTACGGTGTGGGTAGAGCTGGTCGAGTGCGGCGTTGACTCCGTCGGCGAGTTCGCTGCGGGAAGTGCGCTGTCCGGGCCGCCGTGGCGATGGTAGTCGTTCGCGTGCCGCGCTCAGTAATGTGTTTGGCGTGATGGGAGTGTCTGGATGTCGGGGCATTCACGCCTCCCTTTGCTCAGGTTGGCGGAGGTCTGCGAACGGCGTCCAGCGGATGTCGGGGCCGTCGTTGATGATGGATTGGAGCCGGATCTGGAATTGTTCGGCGACGTAGGGGCTGCTGGCGAGTAGTGGTACGGCGGCGGCGACCATCTTGAGTTCGCGGGCTTCGCGGAAGGTGGGCCAGTCCGGGTCGGTGGTGATGTCGTAGCCGTAGGCTGCGGCGAGACCTGCGTGGGCGCCAGTTCGGCCAAAGCGGGATTCGCCGACGGCGACGGCGGCGAGGTCGACTTGCCAGGGGCCGGTGCAGGTGGCATCGAAGTCGCACAGTACGACGCGGTCAGGACTTTCGCGGAGAAGGTTCCCGATGTGAGCGTCGGCGTGGATGAGTCCTCCGGCAGCTTGTGCGTTGAGCCTGGCCACGCGCGGTGCCAGCTGGTCACACCATTGCAGCAAGACCTTGCGATCGCTGTTGTTGAGCGCCTCGGCGTCAACGATCCGGCGGCGCGCGTCGCCGATAGGGTCCCAAGCGGGTAGGTCGAACGTCGGCGAACCCAGCGCGTGGAATTGCCGCAGGACGTGGCCGAGATCGTGGACGGTTGGTTCGGGCAGGCATGTTGGTACGTACGTCCAGATGGTGGCGAGCAGCCCATCGACGGTGAAGGGTTGTTCGTGTCCATGGGCGAGCCGGATGGTGGGTGCATCGATGTCTGTGAACCAAGCACCCAGGCGGGCGAGTTTATGGACCCGGTCGTGCAGACCGTGTGACCTGGCAACTCGGATGACGAGGCCGACGTCGGGTAGTGCGAAGACGGCATTGTTGGTCAGCCGTAGCAGCCGCGCCCCGTCGCTGGGGATGTGAAGGTCGCCTGCGATCTTCCGCATCGCGTTGGTCATGGCGGTTTCGGTGAACCGGCCGCTGGTCATCGTCATGCCGGCGTGCCTGACGGGCTAGGCAGGGCGTTGATGAACGCGGCCACCACTGGTATGCGCTGATACGGGGCTGCGTCGCGGCGAAGGTTGGTGACCCGGTCGGTGACGCGGCGGGAGGTGAGCCGGTTCGCGGGCATGAGCATGCGTTCGCCGAGGGCGACGGCGTGTTCAGGCTCGCCGGCCAGGAACAGGGCGCTGATGAGGCCGACTTCGTTCAGGACCATGCTGCGTACGTTCTGGGATCCGAATGCGGCGATGGCTGCGCTGGTTCGGTCTACGGCGTGGCTGCCGTGTTTGGGGTCGCGGCGGGCGAGGTCTCGGTAGACGCGGCCGTGCTGGGCGAGCAGTTCGCCGTGATCATAGAACCGCATCCAGTCCGGCTCCTCGTCGGTCCGCCGACGGTCGAACGCGCTTTGGGCCTGGCCGAGCGTGGTGAGGGCGGCGTGTTGGTCGCCGAGTGCGGCCTGTGATGCCGCTTGCGCGCCGAGCAGCATGGCGGTGACGCCTGGCGTGGTGGCGGGATCGAGCTGGTGGATGGTCTGGGTCAGGACGTGGAGGGCGGCGCGGTTGCGCCGCAGGTGTTGCAGCTGCCGGGCGCGGCAGTATCGGATCCGCGCGGTCAGTTGCCGGTCGTCGGCTGCGGTCCGTTCGGCTGTGAGGAAGTGCTGCTCCGCGTTTGCGTGCCGGCCGGCGTCGAACGCGGTCCAGCCGGCGAGCTGCTGCACGGCGGCTACGGTGGCGAACAATGACGGTGCGATGGACTCGGACATTCGGTGTTCGAGCAGCGTTGCGGAGCTGGCGGCGAAGCGGTTGAGTTCGTCGGCCAACGCGCCGCCCCCGACTTCGTAGTCCAGGGACCGGTACAAGGCGAGCACAGCGCCGAGGCGTTCGACGTCGGCGGTACCAAGTTGCCGCTGCTGCAGGATTGAACCGCCCAACAGGCCGGATGCGGCGGCGACGGCAGCGATGCAGCGCAGGAGATCGCGACGCGACTCATCGAGGTCGTTGACGTTGGACGCCGCTTCGCTGTGCCGAGGGCTGTACAGGCCGAGGTCAGCGTCGGAGTGGCAGCGGAGGGCAGCGCGGAGGGCAGCGCGCCGTTCGTTGCTGGGCCAGCGGTGTTCGCCGCGCTCGAGTTTGCCGACCCAGCGCGCGTCCACGTAGTGCGCGGTGAGTATCCGGCCGGGATAGAGCCGGTCGAGGCCGGCGTTGACGGCATCGGCCAGCTCGACGCGGGACATGCGCTGTCCTGGCCGCACAGGTGAGGCCAGTCGTCGGCGAGCGTCGGCAAGCCGCGTGTTTGGGACAATGACCGTGTCGGGACGGCGGGGCAAGGCACCGACCTCCCTGTGAGATGCGAATCTGCCTGATTGTGATCGCCCGGCAACCTGAAGTGAATTGACAGGTAGCATCGCACCATTCGTGTGTATCTCGCCACCCGCAATTGCCGGTCGCGGGTGAACGGAGATAGTTCTTCTCAGCCGTGCCACGTGAGATGAGATCGTCGGGCGTGAACAACGGGCGGGCGGCCGGTCCGGTACGGCAGTTGGGTCCCGACGATCGCTGTGCGGTTGACCGGTGCGGTGACGTCGGACGGCCGGCCTGCACTCGTCACCAGTTCTGCTGGGTTACAGGTCGAAGTTCCCGGCCCGCACGGTGTCCGTGAACTGTTGCCAGGCGAGCGGGCCGAACTCCAGAACCGGCCCGGCGGTGTCCTTGGAATCGCGGAGGCCGATGGTGCCGTCGTCGGCCCACGCCACTTCGACGCAGTTGCCGTCGTCACTGCGGGTGGATTTGCGCCAGCTGGTGTAGGTCCGTGCGGTCATGCTGCTGCTCCTTCGAACGGCAATAGTGCCTGCGCGGTCTTGTGCAGCAGGCGGAGACTCGGATCAGGGTCGAGGGCGGCGGCCTTGAGCTGGCGATGGAGGCTCAGGTAGGGGGCGATCTCTTCCGGCTCGGTGTGAACGAAGTCCTTCCGGAGTGTGTCAACCGCGACGGCGCTGGAGCCGACCGTGTCGCGATATCGGTAGATCGAGTGCGCCGACCGCGGAGCACTGTGGCCTCGGATGGACGCGTCCATCGGCAGGACGTGGACCGTCACGGATGCGTGAGTCGCGCATACCTCGATGATGTGCCGCAGCTGGTCGGCCACGACGCCGGGTTCGGCCGCGCAGCGGCGGATCGCGACCTCGTCGAGGACCACCTCATACCGCGGTCCTCCGCTGGCCAGCAACAGTTTCTGGCGGTGGGCACGCGCGGCGACCGCGACGCGAGGGTCGAACGTGTCGGGATAGCGGGTCGGGTCGCTGCGTAGCCGTGCGTCGGCGAACGCGGCCGTTTGCAGCAGGCCGGGAATGAGCGACAGGGCGTACTCGGCGATGGACGTGGTGCCGCTTTCGAGGTCGGCGTAGAGCGCCTGCCGGGCACCCATCCGTTCCGCATCCGCAGCCCACCAACCTTGCGCCCAGCCGTCGGTGGCGGCATCCATGATCGCCGTGCGTCGCCTGACGCCGACGGTCAGATACTCACAGATCGCGCTGACCAGGTCGATGTCTGGACCGAGGCGCCCATTTTCCAGTGCGCTGAGCTGCTGGCGCGAGAACCCGACGTCATGCGCGAGTGACTCGGCCGTCATGCCGTGCTCGCCTCGCAGCCGGCGGATCTCACGCCCCAGCCATCGCCGCCGGACGTACGGACTGGGACGAGTCACCGGCAGCCTCCACCATGGGTCCACGCGAGCCCGGATGGCGTTGAGGGCCGGCCGCGTGCACTCAATGTAACCCCGGCTGCCGTCTTGATGATCTTGACGGTGCTGCCCGGTCGTGGCGAACGGGCAGGTCAAGGCCCGGTCGGACTGAAGGTCGGTACGGGAAGTCGGACCGCAGGTCGGTATTCCCGGCCGCACGAGATTCCGTGATCGTTGACTCGCAACGAGTTATCCGTCGATGGATGGCGTGGCGCCAGCGGGTCGGAATCGCCACTCACGGTATCGAAACGTATCCGTCACCGCCATGCGGCGGGGCCGCGATGACACCGACCACCTGCCAAGGGCCGGCGTCTCGAAGTCGCCTGATGAGGCGCTAGGAGGGTGAGAACGATGAGCCGAATGTCCGCGCAGCGCAGAGCGCCAAGCACCGTGGACGGCACGGCATCGCACCTCGCCAACAGAGCTGGCCGGGGGCGGGTGCTTGCATCATCGCCGCTCGCCTCCGGCCTAAAACGCACAACTGCGACCCCGGGCTGGCGCCGAGGGACGCCGGGGGGACGGTCGTGCATGCCTGCGGGATCGGTCGGGGCGGCTCGTGGTGGTCTTACAGCCGAGGACGCAACCACAGGGTCGTCTCGCCGCCTGGCCGACGAGCCGGCACGCGTCCCCGCGCGGGTCGGGATCGGCGACCGCAGGAACCGCGGTGGCGTGCCGGGAGGCGGCCGGCACGCCACCGCCCCGCCGAACGTCCACGCCCGGTACTGCCCTGGCGCGGCTCGGGACACGGATCAGCGCGTCATCCGCGGCTTGCCGGCATGCCCGACGGCCTAAACCGCCATGCCTCCATCTGTCGCGTAAGTGTCGCGCCGCGACGCACAGCATGACGAAACACGAGACCCGGGGAGCTTCACATGCCACCGACTAGACCATCGCCGAGCACCACGCCGTCACGCGGGCTGCACGGCAGCATGCGCCGGGTGATCCGGCCGGACCCTGATCGGCAGGGTTTCGCGGTTCGGATCGACTGGCCAACCGTGGGCGGAGACCCGGTCAGCCATGACTTCGTGCAGTTCACGGTGAATCTGTCGCGGGCGTGGCGACGTGCCGCTCGTACGCGTCGGTTCTGGCGGCGGGGGCCGGTCCGGCCACGTGCGGTGACGGTGGCGCCGATGGCGTGGTCAGTGTTCGCCGTGCATCGGCAGGGGTGCAGCTCGCTGGACTGCCCGACGGTGGCTCCGCTGTACGGGATGGCCGGGGGTGATGGGGTATGCCTCCGGCGGCAGGCTTGATCCGCAGACACATCAATAGCTTCAACGCGTGGCAGTTCATGATCGGCGCGACGTCGCCAATGGCGGTCCTGGTCGGTGGTGTGGTCAACACGTACGCCACAACCGGTGTGCTCGGCACACCCCTCGCCTTCCTGATCGTCGGCGGTGCCTTGGCGTTGCTGATGGTCGGCTACCTGGCAATGACGAACAGAGAGGGCAACGCCGCGCCGGTGTATGCGTACCTGGGGCTGGGAGTCGGCCCGAGCTGGGGCATCGCGGGCGGGATGCTGATGTTCGCGGCGACGAACGCGATCCAGATCTCGTTGTACGGCCTGCTCGGCGCGACCACCGCCGAGCTGACCGGCGTCTGGCATTGGACGGGCTGGGCGTTGGCCGCGTGGGCGCTGGTGGCGGTGTTCGGGCTGGCGAACTTCTCCCTCGGCAAGGTGTTCATCGCGATCGTGGGCGTGGCCGAGCTGGTGATGATCGGCGCGGTGATCCTGGCCGCGTTCACCCATCCACACGACGGGCAGGTCAGCACGGCGCCGATGACGGTCGGGGCGCTGTGGGATCAGCGGGCGACGGTCGGTGGCGTGTTCGCCCTGACGGTGGCTGCGTTCGTGGGGGTGGAGAGCGGGGCGGCGTATGCGGAGGAGGGCAAGACCGACAAGACGATGGTCCACGCGACCGTGGCGACGCTGGTGGTGTTGCCGGTGCTGTACTGCGCGATGGCGTGGGCGCTGCCGGTGTGGACCGGCCCGGACCAGATCGTCGCGGAGGCCCGCAACGCCGGCCACACGGGGTTCCCGTTCACGATCGTCGCGGAAGGCTACGGCGGCGGGATGGTGGCGTTGGCGCAACTGCTGATGCTGACCAGCTTCTTCATCTCAGCGCTCTCGTTCCATCAGGTGATCGGCCGATACGTGCACGCGATCGCACGGGAGAGGGTGATCCCGGCCTGGCTGGCTGACGTCGGTCGCATCGGGGGCCGGATGGCGGGGGCGACCGCGCCGGCGTCGCTGCTGCAGAGCGGCATCGCACTGGCGGTGATCGGGAGCTGCGCGCTGCTGCGGGTGGATCCGATCGGGATGTTCATCTGGCTGTCGTCCGGTGCCGCGGTCGGGGTGCTGGTGACGCTGGTCGGCGTGTCGATCGCGACCGTGCTGTATTTCCGCAAGGGCGGCGGCCTCGGCCGCGATCCGTTGATCGTGCGGACCGCGGGTCCTGTGCTGGGCGCGATCGTCGGCAGCGCCTTGGTTGCGGTGATCGTGGTCAACCAGGCCGCGTTGCTCGGCGTCACCAGCGTCGGGTTGCAGGCGGTGATCCCGCTGCTGGTGCTGGTCACGATCGTGGCTGGGCTCTGGTACGCGCGGCGGGTGCGCCGGTTGTGGCCGGACCGGTACGCCGCGGTCGGCAGGGGCCGCCCGGACGAGGTCATGGTCCCGGACCAGCAGGTGGGTTTCCGTGTCTAATCAAGCCCAACCGTATCCCGACAATGACGAGACTTCCTCGCAGCAGCCGGCACGGCGTCCGCTGTATCTGGTCCGGCCCGCAGCCGATTCCGACGCGACCGATCAGCAGGGAACGTCTGGCGTGGCCCGCGGCACCGCCTCGACTGGCGCCGACACCACGTGGTTTGCCCCTGCACCCCGCAATGGCGAGGGCCCAGCGCAGCCCGCCGGGACGGAGTACGCCGGGATTGAATACGCCGGGACCGAGTACGGCTCAGGCATGGGCCGAGGTGACGACAGTGGCAAACGTGACAGCACCGGGCAGCGGCTCGCACAGGCCGGTCGCCGGGCGGGACCGCCGTATTTCGATGGTGCACCGGCGACCCCGCCGGCGTACCCCGGACCCGTTCCTGGCGGGATCGCCACAGCTGGTGCAGCGACCGCTGTCGTTCAGTCCGCATCCGGGCAGGTGATGTCGGCTGAGCAGGTGCACGAGGCGGATGAGCCGCCAGGGCCGCCGGGGCCGCAGCTGGTGGGGATGCCGTGGCCGCGGCATCCGTATGACCTGCGACCTCCGTCACCGGACCTGGTCGGCACGGTGCCGCGCCGCCCGGACGCGGAGCTCGACTTCGACGAGCGGTCGGCGGTGGCTGAGCTGCGGTGGGCGGTGGTCCGCCGCCTGACGGAGATCACCGCGAACCATGCCGAGGCGGCGTGGAAGCTGAGACACAACAAGCCGGTGAGCCCGACGCTGGTGGTGTTGCTGTTCGCGGTGCCGTTCGAATATCAAGGCATGCTGCGGCTCGAGTTACGCGCCGACGTACGGACGTGGCATCTGAGCGACCGGGTCGCGGACCCTGCGGCGGTGCTGCAGGAGATGGCGATGCTCGTGCACCGCGGCTGGCGGCAGCAGGGCTCGAGGTTCGACGTGCGGGCGCGGTTGACGAACCAGGCCGATGAGGGATGGACGCCGCCGGATTGGCGGCGTCAGCCGGAGTTTCTCGGGGTGGCGTTGTCGACGTTGGACACCAGCGTCTACGGCCCGTGGAAGCGGTTGCGGGGCCGGATGATGTCCGGCGACGACGTGCCCAGCGAGGTCCTGGTCCAGCTCACCGACGGTGGCCGGATCCGGGTCATGCGGCACGGCAGCAAGGAGTATTACCGCGTCGATCGGCAGGCCAGCACGTCGCTCAACCCAGACGGCCGGCCGCCGTTCCTGCCGTGGGAGTCCAAGCTTGCGCTGAACAGCATCTGGCCGACTGACCCGGCCGCGTACGTGTGGCATTTCCTGGCCGAGCTGACCCGGACCATCTACTGGGGGTGGCCGGCGTGGCGCTGATGACTGCGGGACCGTTGACCCTCGCCGAGGTCCGGGATCTGCACCGGCGGTGGCTGGCCGGGTCCGAGTTCGACATCGGTTACCCGAACGCCGTGGATTTCGACGTGTCGATGGTGCAGCGCCTGTTCGACGTCACCTTGAACAACGTCGGGCATCCGTTCGCACCGACTTCCGGGTTTTCCGGGCATTCGTTGCCGCTGGAGCAGCAGCTGATCCGGGAGCTTGGGGTGTTGTTCGGCTGGCCGCCGGAGTTGGTCACCGGGTTCGTCACCTCGGGCAGCACCTCAGCGATCCGGGCCGCGTTGTTGCAGGCCCGCCGCCGATTCCGCCGCCATGTCGTCGTGTACACCTCGACCGCGGCGCATACGTGTGTGGCGAAGGTCGCCGAGGAGCTCTGCATGCGACTGCAGCTGGTTCCGGCGGGCCTGGACGGGGTGATGGACGTCGCCGCGCTCACCGAACTGGTGGCGCAGCGCCCGGCTGGCGCGGCGGTGGCGGTGGTGGCGACCATTGGGACCACGATGGTCGAGGCCGTCGATAACATCCCGGCCATCCACGCCGCCCTCGACGCTGCCGACGTCGCTGATGACCGGCGGTGGGTGCACGCCGACGCGGCCCTGGCCGGCATCCCCCTTGCCATGCTGGACTCAGCCGACCGGCCGCGGTTCGACATGGTAGACAGCTGCAACATCTCCGGCCACAAGTACCTCGGCATCCCCATGCCGTGCGGCGCTGTGCTGCTGCGCGCTGATCGTTGCCTGGCCGCGGACGAGACACCCACCTACACCGGCGCTCCGGACCTGACCCCGGCCGGGTCACGGTCCGGGCACACCCCGCTGCTCATGCTCGCCGCCCTGCGCGGCTTCGGTATGACCGGGCTGCGCGAACGGGCCGCCACCTGCCGACGTGACGCGGCCGCGCTGGTGGAGCTGTTCACGGCTGCGGACGTACCCGCCTGGCGGCATCCGCTCGGGTTCACCGTGGTCCTGCCGGCGCCGTCGGAGCAGCTGCGGGCGCGCTGGCCGCTGCCACCGCCGGACGACGGCTGGACGCACGTCATCTGCATGCCCGGCAAACGATTCGAGGTGTACGAGCGCTTCGCCCGTGAGTACCTGACCGATCGCCGCAACACCACCAGCCGCCACCAGTCCGACCACCACGCACCTGACCAGCCCTCGTCTGCCCCAACCCCTGACGCCGACCATCGTGAGGACGCGATCGCATGCTGACCCTGCGCGCACCTACCCGGGTCCTGGACAACGTTGATGCCGTCCGTGCACCCGCCGCTGCTGTCGGCGCGACGCTGTACAGCCTCCGAGCCGGGCAACTCGTCCACGTCGACCCCGCCCAGAGCCCTGTCCAGAACCTGGTCCGGGACCGCGGGACCGGATGGATGTGCCAGCCCCTGGGCTCCGGCCATGGACGCGGTTGCCGGCTCGTCCTGCACGATGTCGACCTGGCGACCGCGCTTGCCCCGGTCCGGCTGACCAGCGACGGGCACCCGGACCCGGACCGTGACCCCGCTGCGTACCTGGCCGCGTGGCGCAGTCGCGTCTGGCGGCACAGCGCCCACTTCGGGCCGGTCGCCGACCAGCTCGCCGCCGCCGCGACCCGACCGGTACCGGGATCCGGCGGGGCACCGATCGCGTTCACCGACCGCGACAGCCTCCGCCGCTACGCCCTCGGGGCGCACCGGCATACGGTCGGACTGCAGACCTCGCTGGTCAAGCTGGGGCATTCGGGCCTGGTGACGGCAACGACCGTCGAGGGCACGGCTGCGGTCGCCCTCACCCTCGGGCTTCAACTGCACCGGCCCGCGGCGCAGGCCGTTGACCTGGTGGCCTCGGTGTCCAGGTCATGACCGGCGGGCAGTGCACGCGACGGTCGCTCGTGCGGGCGAGGCACGGATGAGCGCCGCACGCGGTGCCCCGAACGAGGCCGTGCGGCGTGGCAGCGTCCGTGGGCGCGAGGTCGTCACCCGCCTGTTCTCCCGGGGTCAACTCATGCAACGCCCCACCTCCCTCGGCTGCCATCACACCGGCGCAGCGGGCGATCTCGACGTCTGGAGCGGCCAGTGACCGGCAACGATGCCCCGCAGTCGAGTCAGATGCGGCTTGGCAGGTCAGCAGCCAGAGCCGGGGCCGGTGTCGCCCGACTCGCCGCGACTGCCAACCGGGAACCCTCCGCCGTCGCGCAACGCCGACTGACCGTCGCCGCTGGTGTCGCTGCGGTGCTCACGGTCGTGCTGTTCGCGGCGCTGATTACGATGCAGCGCTCCGACAGCGGCACCTGGCCGTCGAACCTCACCACACAACTTCGGGCGGCGGACTTCAAGAACCCACTGGCACGGGTCCTGGGTCCTGGTTCTTGGCAGCACGGTTGGCCCGTCACTACCGCGGCGGACACGCTGTGGTCCGTGTGGCCAGCCGTATGGCCGGCGCTCCGGCCATCGGTGTGGCGGGCAGGGGTGCACGATTTGGCGGCTGGCCGATGACCGCCGTCGGCCGCGGAACTCGCGTTTCTGCGCCACGCGCACGTCTCCGACCGCGCGTGCTGGCAGCAGAGCCAAGCGGTCCGCTCGAGCACGCCCAACGGCGGCAGCCCAGACCATCGGACGGGCGGTGGTGTACCTCTACCGCCGAAGGCAGCCGCCGTCCCCGCGGGGCGGCCACGTTTTGCGCCTCCCAGAGGGCTGCGGCCACCCCACCCCGCCCCGCACCCGTCCCACCCGTGCCCCTGACGCCTTACCGCCCGTTGCCCGCCGGAATGGTCCGCGGAGGATCCAATGTCGCAGCAGCACGAGCAGCAACACCCTCCGGGCAGAGGACGGTGGAGCGCCCCGGCCGTCCGCGACGACATGACCCGCCGCTACGTCAAGGACCTACAGTCGATCCGTCAGATCGCTGCCGCGATCGGCTGCAGCTACGGCACCGTCCACCTCGTCCGCACCTCGGCTGGCGTGACGCTGCGCCCGCACGGGGGTTCACGTCGCCGCGCCGCTGGGCCGGCCGTTCATTCGCCGGACTCGTCAACCGCACCGGCAGCTGTTGCCGCGCACGCCGCACCGCCGTACAGCCGTGCCCGAAACCGGGCGTGACGAGCATGATGAGCATCAGCCCGCTCGTGGCGCCGTCCGCTTCGACGACCGTCATCGACATCCTTACCCGGCTGCGTGACCTCGCCGTCGGCCACGGCGACCGGATCGCGGTCATCGACGCGCACCGCACGCTCACCTATGCCGAGCTGTGGCAGGCCGTGCACGCAGCCGGGACCGGGCAACGACTCGGCGACCGGATTGTGGTGCCGGTCGCGGCTCGCCCGACCGCGGCGACGGTCGTCGCGGCGTTCGGGGTGTGGCTGTCCGGCGGCATCCCGATGCCGGTCCCAGCGAACACCCGCATGACCCTGCTCGAGCCGTTGTTGCAGCAGACCGACGAGATCGGGCATTGGTGCCAGCCGTGGCGGGCGCACCTGCACACCGGACCCGGCGGCCGGCAGATTACCGTCACCGGCGGGCAGCCACCCACGAGCTCGCCGGTCGCTGCCGCGCTCGGCCTCACCATCGGCGGTACCGCGCTGCTGTGCGCGCCGCTGTACGCCGCGGCCGTGTTCGACACGGCGGTACGCCAGCTGCTGCTCGGCGGCACGGTCGTGCTACGGCACGAGTTCAACCCACGGGACTGGCTGGACACCATCGTGGAGACCCGCGCCGACTGGGCTGTCCTCG
This sequence comes from Dactylosporangium siamense, assembly GCF_016862795.1. Lineage (GTDB taxonomy): Bacteria > Actinomycetota > Actinomycetes > Mycobacteriales > Micromonosporaceae > Dactylosporangium > Dactylosporangium siamense. The sequence goes on from NZ_BONQ01000194.1 coordinate 19,158, forward strand.
CCGCCGGGCAGGTGATGGCCCTGATCCAGCAGCAGGACAACCTGACCGGCAGGCTGAACATCGCCACCGGCACCCTGCGCCGGATCGTGCTGCCGGCGGCGGTCCCGGCGATCAACGTCGGCTACCTCGCCGCGCTTACCGCGCACACCGGCGCCGCGGTCACCACCTGGTATCACGCCCCGGTCTACGACGGCGCGCTCAGCACCCCCGGCGCGGTGCCGGCCAGGCTGACCCCGCTACCCGGCGTGCTGCTGCGCACCGTCGACCCGGCCGGCCGGCCGACGCCGCCCGGCGTGGCTGGGCTGATCGAGGCGTCCAGCAGCAGCGGCGCCACCGCGCACAGCGCCGACCAGCCGTGCACCCCGGCCGCGCAGTGGCGCACCAGCGGCGACATCGGCACCATCGACGGCGACGGCCGGCTCACGCTGCACCGCCTGGACCGGGCCCGCCTCTACCGAGCCTCCGCCGGGCCGGCGGATACGGCGAAGGTCCGCGTGGCCGCGCTGCAGCAGACGCTCAACGCGCACCCCGACGTCGCGTCCCACACCGTGCATGTCGTGCCCGACGCCGGCGGTGAACCCCGCGCCCATGTCCGAGTCCGCGCGTCGACCGCGTCGCTGACCCCGGCGGCCCTCGCCCGGCATTGCGCCGCCCTAGGCACCCCATGCCCGGCCGAGCACATCACCATCACCAGCAGCGGTGAGCTATGACGCCGATGACCCGACCCAGCGTCGGCCGGAACCCTGTCGCCGTTGACGCCGGCGACAGCCGACCGAGCCGTGTACGCCGCCACCAGCAAGGACCCGACGCCGGGCCTCACGCCACTGGCACGCTGCCGCCGCCCGGCGCCACCGGGTTCGAGGGCACCTTCATCCGCGCGCTGCACGCTCTCGCCGGCACACCCGCCGGCGCCGCTGCGATCGTGCCTCTGGACGTGAGCGGCTGCGACGGCCGGTGCGCCGTTCCGGCGATCTACGACCGCGCGACCGGAGCTTGGCGGCACCTGAGCAACCTCAGCCGCTGTCACCGTCTGACCACTACACCTCCTGGAAGCGACTGTCACTGATGACGCAGCAACGCTCAACCCGCGACGGTGCGGCCGGCGCACCGCCCGGCAGCCCCGTGGTAGACGGCCCGCCGACACTGACGTCAGTCACCATCGACTGGATGACGGCGGTCCGCATCGCCGCGGACCTGGCCGAGCACGGCGGCGACGGCGCCTACGTCGTCGAGCTGCTCGCCGGCCCGCTCAGCGGTGTCGACCCAGCCACCGCACGCCCGGACCACCTGCTGATCAGAGCAGCCCTCCTGTACGCCCGTGCTGTCGACCCGTCACCCGACCCGGCACCCGTGGCAACCTCCGGGGCATCGCCCGGCCCGGTTGCGGACGATGTCGCGTGGGCCCGCTACGCCTACCGGGCTGCCCGCACCCTGCACAGCATCGACCATTCGACGGCGATTGAGGCGACCGAGACGCTCGCGCTGGTCCTGACCAGCCGTGACCAGCACAGCGAGGCATACGCGTTGCGGCGTGACGTGATCCAGTTGCATCTGGACCGTGGTGATGTCGATGCGCACCTGGTAGCCCGGATCACCCTCGCCGCGCACCTGCACGACATGGGCCGGTGCGGTGAAGCGATCCGGGACGCCACCGCCGCCTGGCAGCAGTGGAGCACCCGCCACGACCCTACCGACCCGGTGTCGGAGCCGACGGCGTTGCAGGTCGCGAGCATGCTGCTCGCGTGCGGCCGGACCGACGAAACCGTCGCAGTCATCGACGCCGCCGACCTGAACCTCGGCGCCGACACCGACGCCGCCGGTGCGGTGAGCGGCGCCCGGGACGAGTTCCTGACCATGCTCGCCGCGAGCCAGATCGTGCACCGGGTGGTCTGCGCCCGCCGCCTCGACCGCACCCTCATCGCAGCCGCTGCCGCTGGCGACGATCGGGGCGCCTGATGAGCCATTGCCAGCCCACACTCACCAGCCGAGTACCCAGACAGGAACCCGGGCAGGAACCCAAGCAGGAAGCTGGGCGGACACGCAGGCGCTCGTGTCGCGGTGCCGGCCGTCCCGGCGGGGTCGTCCGTTCCACCGTCGACAGTCGTCCGGCGCGCCGGATCGCAACAGACTTCGGCCGCAGTCCCCGGGGTCACCACACCGTATGGCGCGACGACGTCCTCACCACGGTCGGGCGGCCGGTTGGCTCGCTGGGGTGCAGTGTGCCGGGTCGGTCATGCCGACGGGTCAGGCGGTGACCGAGCGATGAAGGTGCGGATGCCTCGGTTGACGCGCCGGGCAACAGTGCAACGCGCCGCGGCACTGCTCAATGAGGGCCACACTGATGAGGCACGGGCGTTGCTGGTACGCGTGCTCGGTCACCGTGACCCCCACACGACCCGCCCGGACGCGGTCCTGTTCGACGCCGCCGTGCTGTACGTCGACGCCGTTGACGCCGACCTTGCCGCCGTCCCGTCCGCGATCGCATGGGCTCGGTACGCGCACCGGGCGGCGCAGCAGCTGCACGACGGCGATCTGGAGATCCTGCAGGACGCCGCACAGACCCTTGCCGTCGCCTTGAACGCCCTTCCGGCACCGACAGAGGCGTTCAACCAAGCGTGCCGGGAGGTGATCCACTACGCCCGCCAGCGCGGCGACCTGGCCACCGCTGTGCGGACACAGAGCGCGCTCGCCTCGTCGCTGCATGCCTCCGGCCAGTGCGCGGCGGCGGCAGCCGAAGCAGTCGCCGCGGCGCACACGTGCCCACGGCATCCGGCGCAGGCCGCGTACGAGGCGATGGCATCCGCGTTCGTGATCCTGGACGTCTGCCACCAGCACGAGCACGCCGCTGAAATCGCTGCCCAGTTCCTGGTCACCGACCTACCCACCGAGCTGCCGTTCGCCCCGTTGCTGGACATCACGCAACAGCTCGGCCCGAACCTGCACGCGCACACCGCACAGTTCCACCACGGCGAGCTATGCCCACTCCAAGGCTGTGCGGTGCCCGCCGAGCCCAGCGATGTGCACACCCCGACGAACGCCACAGCAGACGGCGATACAGACGCAGCAGCGGCGCAAGCCACGGCCAGAGCCGCTATGGAGGGCGGGGTCGGGTATCCCGCGATCGTGCTGCGGTTGTGTACGGGGCTGCTGGCAGGGCACGACCCAGTAGACGCACCGGTCCACGGTCCGCTCGCCGACATCGCCGACCGGTACGCGCGCCTGATCGATCCCATGGCCGATCTGCAGGCAGGTCCCACGGCGTTGGCGTGGGCCCGGTACGCCCACCGCACCCGGCTGGCCCTGCTGACCGACGAGACGTTGATCGAGACGGCGACCGACCTGTATGCCGAGACGCTGCGTCGGCATGGGTACCCGGCCGCGGCGGAGATCGCGTGGCGGGATGCCGTCCGGCACGCCGCCGCTCGCGGGGACCTCAAGGGTCTGGACGTCGTCGACGTCTGCCGCGCGAAACTCGCCCACCTGCTCTACGGCGAAGGCCGCTGCGGCGAGAGCCTGGAGGAGATCCGCGCCGCGGTGCACGCCTGGCAGCAACGGCACCCGCAGCCGGACGTCGTGGGGATCGGGCTGGCGGTGCAGGCGGCGTTCATGCACGGCGGCTGCCACCGCCACAACGAGACCGGGCAGTACGGCAGCCAGATCCTCATCGCCGTGCGGCCGGACCGTGAACACCACCGGTACATCCGCGGGTTGATCGGATACTTC
>NZ_BONQ01000195.1 GCF_016862795.1 Dactylosporangium siamense
TGATCGGATACTTCGCCGAGCAAGGGCAGGCGCACACCCGCGCCCACCACGCCGGCGACCGGTGCGACAACCCGTCATGCCTGATCACCCTGGCGGCCGCAGCACAGAAACTCGACGCTCCCGCCGATGCAACTGCCGACGTGCCCGCCGCAGGCGCGGGAGGGTTCGCCGGTGTGCGGGAGGCGGGCGAGGCGGCGCTGGCATTGTTCACCGAGCAACGCGACGCCGACGTGTCGCAGCTGCTCGGCGCATGCCTCGCCGGCTTCGACCCGGCGACTGCGGCACCCCACAACGACCTGATCGCTGTCGCCACCATGTACGCCGTCGCCACAGCAGCGGGACCGGACGTCAGCCCCTCGCCACGGGCCTGGGCGTACTACGCCTACACCAACGATCGGCAACGATGGCCCGATCGGGCAGGCCGCTGGATCGCCACGGGACGCACCGCCGCGCGCCGGGCGGACGAGGACGGCCGCCACGACGACGCCATCGACCTCGCCGCACAACTGCTCACCGCCGCACTGGATCACGGCAGGTCGCTCGAACAGGCTGCCATCCGGCTCGACCTCGCCGACTACCTGCTCAACGTCGGCCGCTGCACTGCCGGTGTCAACCACGCCCGCATCGCCTGGCCGACCATCCAACACGATCAGCCACCCGCCAGTGACCGGGAACGCCTCGACCGGCTCCTCACCGGCATCCGCGCCGCCTACCTGCTCGGCGGCTGCCACCAGCACGACGACGCCGTCTCGATCATGTTCGACGCCCTCGAACGGTACGCCGGTCCACAACCCACCGGTCCCGGCAAGGCCGATCCGGACCCACCCAATTGCGACGTCCGCGAGCAGCGCTGGCAGTCCGCTCTCTCCGCCTACGGCCAGCGACGGGAAGCGCACCGCGCAGCGCATCGCCACGGCCCCTGCGACGACGACCACGAGGGCGAAACCCTCAATGCCGAGCAGCACACCGCCCACATCGTCGACCTGATCCACGCTCGCAGGAACCGGGAGGCCCACGCATGATCAACGCCCTGACTCGGATCGCCGCCGCGGCCGGCGTCGGTCTGATGCTGGTACCGGTGGCGGGTCTCATCAACGGCCGGATGACCGGCCGGACGACGGGCGCCGACGCTGGTGCCACGTTCTTACCGACGTGGCGCGCCAGGGCACCGTTCGCGTCGACGGCACCGGCCGGTGGGACATCCCAAAGCGCGCTGCTGGACATCGCCCAGCACGCCCGGCCGGTCGCCAGCGACCACCAGACCGACAGCGCCAGCTGCCTGCACCTAAGACGCTGGACCCGCACCCCCGGCCTCCAGGTCATCGAGACGACGTCGATCGTGCTGGTCAATCCGGACGGATCGGGGCTGCTGTGGCAGCAGAGCCCCTCCGACCCGGACGCCACGCCCACCGTCACGCGGTACGCGGCAGGCGGCCTGTACGGCCCGATCGGCGAGCCCATCCCAGCCGACGTGGTCCGCCTCGCCGACGCCGTCACTGCCGCCACCCCTCCCGGCAGCGGATCGACCGCCGTCGTCGCCGTCCTGCTCGACCTGGTCAGCGTCCGCACCCTCGACCGCACCCACCGCGCCGCCGTCATCCGGATCCTGGCGATGCTGCCCGGCGTCGAGATGCACGGACAGTCACCGCGCCACAACAGCGGAATCCTGGAGTTCCAGTTCTCCGACGCCAGCGGCCACCCGATCAACGTCGACATCGACCCGGACACCGCCGAAGTCCTCGGCTACCAGCTCGGCGGCCACGCCACCCTGCAGTCGAGCACGACCACGCTGATCCAGCGGCGGACCCGTTGCGCATGCCCGCCCCAGGCCAGCTGCACGGCTGCGCTACTGCGCACCGGCGTCCCACCGTCAGCCGGGTGCGTCGTGCCGCCCGGCGGCCCCTCCGTCCGCCCCGCTGACACAGTGCAAGGACCACGCCCATGACGACACCCATGTCCGTACCGCGGTCTCGCCGGCCGTCGGACGGCGCCGGAACCAATCCCGGAACCAGCCCGGGAACCATGACGGGAAGCACGACGTTCGACACCAGCGTCGCGCACCCGGCCCGCCGGTACAACTACTTGCTCGGCGGCAAAGACAACTTCGCAGCCGACCGTGACTCAGCGCATCGGCTGATCGAGGTGTTCCCGGCTGTGCGCACCGCCGCGGTCGAGAACCGGCGGCTGCTGGAGCGGGTCGTGCGTCACCTCGCTGAGCATGCCGGCGTGCGGCAGTTCCTCGACATCGGCACCGGCATCCCCGCCGCCCCGAACGTCCACGAGACCGCGCAGGAGATTTCCCCGGAGGCCAGGGTCGTCTACGTCGACAACGACCCGATCGTCATGGCCCATGCGCGAGCCCTGCTCACCAGCAACACCCTCGGCGCCACCGCATACGTCGAAGCCGACGTCCGCAACCCCGCCGCGATCCTTCGCAGCCCGGACCTGCGCGCCACCCTCGACTTCAATCAGCCGATCGCGGTGCTGCTCATCGCCGTTCTGCACTTCCTGGCCGACGACGAGCAGCCGTACCACGCGGTCGCCGAGCTCGCCGCCGCGATGCCGTCCGGCAGTTTCCTCGCCATCTCCCACGCCACGTTCGACCCGCTCGCAGCCGACCTACGCCGCCGGTTGACCGCCCTCACCGACCCCGCCGCCGGTCACGGCCCGTTCCGACCCCGCACCTATCAGGAGGTGGCCCGTTTCTTCGACGGTGCCGACCTGCTCGACCCCGGCCTGGTCTCGGTCGTGGACTGGCATCCCGACACCGCCGGCGTGCCGCACGCCACGCCCGTCGAGGCCATCAGCTACGCAGGCGTTGCCCGGCTGCCGTAGCCGCAACGTTCTGGATCGCACCAACCAAATTGGATCAGCCTCTGCCAAAAGCCGAACCTGGTCACGTTCACCACACGCACCAGCCAAGGACTGCCGTGACGCTCGACCGTGCCCGCAACGCCCGACCACGCGTCGGTATGTAGCTACCGGAGGTGCCGTGAAGACCGAACAACCAACCTGGACGCGTTCCCGGTACACCGGGCCGCTCGCGACCGTGACGGGCGATGGCAGGCATGCGGCGCCGAAAACGCCGAGAACGCTGGTCGACCAGGCCGGTGCTCTGCTGGCTGCCTACGACTTCACCGGCGCGTATCAGCTGCTTGTGGAGGTCCGATCCCTGCTCGATCACGGCGTCATCGTCGAGGACGTCGACGCGGTCGACGCCACCCGGATGCTCGCCGACACGCTGCTGGCCATGGGGCAGCCCGACCGTGCTGCCGACTTGGTCGCCGAACTCGCCGCGCGGCCGGGTCTCGGCCCGTACCAGTCAGCCATGCTCATCGTCACCCAGGCGCGGTTGCTCACCGCGCAGGACCAGCTGGACGAGGCAGCAGCCTGCTACCGCGACATCATCGACTGCGGCACCGGCGGCCGGGAACGGATGCGCTGGCCGGTGCTGCTGGCAACGGCCGGCGCCGGCGGCGTCACCGCCGCCCAGGGTCGGCCGGCGACGGCCGAACCCGCCCTGACCGCGGCCTACGCCCGCCTCTCAGAGGAGTACGGCACCAGCCACACCGACGTCGTGCGGGTCGGTGTCGAACTCGTCCAGGTGCGCAAGCAGACCGGCGGAGACGCCGCCGCTGCGCGGCTCGCGGCCAGGCTGCTACCGGCAGCGACTGCCGGTCTCGGCCAACACCACCCCTTGATCGTCGAGCTCGACGGCTACGTCGATGACCGCACCGTCCAACCCCGCGGCCGCGAGAGGGCACCGGGCGCCGCACCGTCTGTGCAGGCCACGGCATCACCAGCAGCGCCGTCACGCGGCCCGTCACCGCATTGCCGGGGCACGGCACGGCGGCGGTCACTGCCCTACTGGGCACTCGTCGCCGCTGCCATGGGTCCGGCGGCCGCAGCGGCGACCACGGCCCCGGTGCTCGCCATCACCACATTCTTGCCTGCCCGCACCCCGGGCGCGGTCGCACAGCCGCCCACACAGCAAGCGGCGGTGCTGGTCGCTGCCAGGAGTTTCTGGTCGCCGTCGTACCCCGCGGCCGGTGGCGTGCGGATCATCCGGGACAGCGGCACCACGATCGACGTCGCCTGGACCGACCCGACCGGTGGCACCCGGCCCACCATCCTGTTCCTGACCGAAGACGACACCCCGCCAGTTGTCGCCGCGACCGTGCAGGCCGCCACTACCAGCCATCGGCTCACCGGCCTGAACCGCCGCGCCCGCCGGTACTGCATCAGTGTCGCCATCGCCTACAGCACAACCACGCTCGCGCGCGCCCCCGACGTCTGCACCAGCAGACCAGCGCCCGCCACCTCGAACACCCGCGCCGGTATCCCGCCGAACTCCACGCCAGCCACATCCACACCGCGACCCGCCACGACCAGCGGGTGACCGCGATGCTGTCCTTTGCCATTGAGGTGTGTCCCTCGTGCCAGCGAACTTTGTCCCCGTGAGGGTTTGTGTCATCGAACTTTGTCCGCTGGGTTGAGACGATCGGTTGGTGAGCACGCAGGTCGAGGCTGACGGAGAGGACTTCGGCGCGACGGACTTCGAGATCGAGTTCGTCGACGCGGCGGGGTCTCGCTGTCGTGGCTCGTTGGCGCAGTGCTGGGCGGTGGCGTTCGAGGAGTTGCCACCGATCCGCGGTTTCGGCTGGTCACGGGGACAGCAGCACTTTCCGGGCTGGTGGTGGTCGGCGACCACGGACCGGCACGTGGGGTTTGAGTCCTGGCTCGAACGCGACCACGCAATGCGGCTGGACTTCGACCGAGAGGTGACGGCATTTTCGTCGCAGCCGTTCTGGTTGTATTGGCAGGTCGGGAGAGGGTGGCGTCGTCATGCGCCGGATTTCTTCGCCCGGCTGGTTGACGGCGGCGGGGTCGTGGTCGATGTCCGCGCGGACGACCGGATCCCGGACAAGGACGCCCAGGCGTTCGCGGTGACCGCTCGCGCGTGCGAGGAAGTCGGCTGGGCATTCCGTCGGCTCGGTGTCATGGATCCGGTGTTGGCGGCGAATCTGCGCTGGTTGTCGCGGTATCGGCATCCTCGGAACGGCGCCCGGACCGACGTCGTCGACCAGTTGGTGCAGGTGTTCGCGTTTCCGGCGCCGCTGATGGCCGGAGCCGCTCGGGTCGGTGACCCGCTCGTGGTGTTGCCGGCGTTGTTTCACCTGCTCTGGCAACAGGTCCTGGCCGCCGATCTCGACGCTGCCGTGTTGGCCGGCTCGTCCGTCGTCCGCGTGGCGTCTGGGAGCAGGCCGTGAGCGTGTTACCCGCATACGGGTTGCTGGACACGGTTCCGGCGCCGGTGTTGCAGGAGGCGTTGTGGTGGGAGCAGCACATCTTGGAGGTGCTGACCGGCGCACGTCCCGGTGAGCAGGACGGTCACCCTCAGTTCGATCCGCAGCAGCGGAGCCTGGCCGAGCGGGAGGCGGCGAAGGCCGACGAGCTGGTCGCGGCCGGGCGGAAGGTCACTGCCCGCAGCGTCCGGGACCGTCGGCAGCGCTATCAGACGGACGGGTTGCTCGGCCTGGTGGACCGGCGGGCGTTGCGCCCGGCCTCGACGTCCGGCCGAGTCGATGCACAGGTCGTGACGGCGATGCGGACCGCGATCGCGGAAGCATCGGAAACATCGACCCGGACTGCCGGGTTCGTCCTCTGGCGGACCCGACAATTCCTGGCGGACGCAGAGGGTTGGTCGGGACCGATGCCGTCACAGCGGACGCTCTATCGGCTTTTCGGCCGGCTGTCGCAGGGCAGGCAGACGACCGGCACAGCCCGCGCCCGCCGATCACTGGCGGCCCGCCCAGAAACGGTGTTCTCGCAGGTCGGCGTGGTCGCGCCGGGCGAGGTGATGCAGATCGACTCGACCCCGTTGGACGTGATGGTCCTGTTGGACGAGGGCGTGACCGCCCGAGTGGAACTGACCGCGCTGGTCGACATTGCTACGCGGTCGATCACCGCGGCGGTGTTGCGGCCGTCGACCAAGGCGGTCGACGCGTCGGTGTTGCTGGCCCGGTCGGTGACCGCTGAGCCGATGCGCCCCGGCTGGAGCGACGCGCTGCGGATGGCCGTGTCGGTGCTGCCGCATCAGCGGCTACTCGACATCGATGCCCGGCTGCACCATGCGGCGGCCCGCCCAGTGATCGTCCCGGAGACCATCACCTGCGACCACGGCAAGGCGTTCATCTCCCACACCTTCCGCGCGTCCTGCCGGTTCCTGGGCATCAACCTGCAACCGGCCCGCAAGGCGACCCCGACCGACAAACCGCACGTCGAACGGACGATCTTGTCGGTGGGCACGCTGTTCGCCCAGTATCTGGCCGGCTACGTCGGCTGCGGGGTCGAGCACCGCGGCCGCGACATCGGCGAACCTGAGCACCCTGCCCGGATGGCGGCGGTTCACCAGCGAACCGGTCACCGCACCGGACCTGCTGCCACGCCAACGCTTCAGCAACCTCGACGACGCGAGCCGGGCCGGCTACAACGAACTGCGTCTGGACTACCACACCCGCCTTGCAGCGGTCGCAACCTCCACGTTGCGGCACGTCATCACCACCGGTCGGCGGCTGACCCTGCTCAACCGGCACGCAGTGTCCGCCCGGCGCGGGCTGATCCTGTCCGGGCCGGCAGGCACCGGCAAGACCACCGCGATCACCCAGTTCGGCAAGACCCACCAAGCCATCGACACCGCCCGCCACCCAGGGCTGACCGACCGGATCCCGGTCCTCTATGTCACCGTCCCGCCCGCGGCAACGCCCCGCATGGTCGCCGCCGAGTTCGCCCGCTTCCTCGGCCTGCCGATCACCAGCCGGGCAAACATCACCGACATCATCGAAGCCGTCTGCGGCGTCGCCGTCGACGCCCGGGTCAGCGTCGTCGCCGTTGACGAGATCCACAACCTCGCCCTGAGCACCCGCAACGGCGCCGACGTCTCCGACACCCTCAAATACTTCTCCGAACGGATCCCAGCGACGTTCCTCTACGCGGGCATCGACGTCGAGAAGGCCGGCCTGTTCTCCGGCGTCCGCGGCAGCCA
>NZ_BONQ01000196.1 GCF_016862795.1 Dactylosporangium siamense
GGCCTGTTCTCCGGCGTCCGCGGCAGCCAGATCGCCGGCCGCTTCACCATGATCCCGACCAACCCGATTCCCCGCACGGCCGAGTGGACCAGCCTGATCGCCACCATCGAGAACTCCCTGCGACTGCAACACCATCGGACCGACACCCTGGTCGGCCTCACCGATTACCTGCACCAGCGCACCGCCGGCATGATCGGCAGCCTGTCCCACCTGATCCGCGGCGCCGCCCTGGACGCCATCCTCACCGGCACCGAGAAGATCACCCGGAAACTGCTCGACGCCGTCGACCTTGACCACGCCGCCCAGAACCACGCCCGGCACCCGAACGCCGCACGCCGGCCATGATTGGCGACCAGCTGCTCCCACTGCCCCGGAGGGTTCGGCCGTCCGCTGCGGAGACCGCCGAACGCTACGTCCACCGCCTCGCTGAGGCCAATCACCTGCGGCCCAGCTACCTCCGTCAGCTACTCACCACGCCGCCGAACTCGCTCGGGTCGATCCAGCTGGACAAACTGGCCGCGGTGGCCGGCCGAGACCCCGCCAACCTCGTCCGGGCACTGCCCGAGTTGGCTCCCCGAACCCGCACCCCTGGCCGGACCCGCGAGAACGAGGCCCGCAAGACCCTGAACGAGCAACGCAAACGCGAACGGTTCGCGGCGTTCCGCTACGACGCCCGGCTCGGCATGTCCATCCGCGCTCTCGCCACCAAGCACCACGTCAGCCGCCGCACCGTCGGCAAAGCCCTGCAGTCCGAGATCCCGCCGCCCCGCAAGAAGATCGAACGGCAGCCGACGGCTCTGCTCGGGCTTCGCGAACACATCGACGCAATGCTGGAAGCCGACCCGGCAATCACCGCCGCCACGATCTGGCAGCGGCTGCACGACGAACACGACGCCACACCGTCCTACCCCGCCGTCCGCACCTACATCACCACCCGCCGGACGACCCGCCCCCCCATCACCAGCACTCATCGATGAAACACCAGCGGCCCCGACCAGCAGCCAACCAGCGAACGCTCCGCCCCCGGCCGCGACGGAGGAAGCGACCATCCGGCTTTTGCACATGGCTATCCTCGAGATCCGCGTCCTGACGGCTGCCGCCCACAACAACCAATCGGCCGAATCCCTCGATCAGCGACGCGAACGAGCCAACGAGATCGCGAACATCTGCCACGACCTGACCCCATGGCTCGACCCTCACCGCCGCAACAACCTGGCCGACGGACTCCGCGACCAATGGCGATCCGCCGGAACCCGCCAACGACGCTGGCTGCAAACCCGCTTCGACCAGCTCGGATACGACCACCGCTGGCTCACCGAACTCACACCCGAAACAGCGCCGTCTCCCGCGCCGAACGTTCGATGAACGCGAAGATCACTCCGGCGCGCCGGCGCCAAGGGTGAGCACCCGCGACAGCACAGCGATAGTCTCGCGCGCCTCAGCGGCGTCCGTGTCGTTCGTCCAACCCTGATGCCAAGGGCCTTCTGGCCCGGCGACGAACGTCAGGGCCTGAAGCGCGGCACCCGCTAGATCGGACGCGGGCGCAGGCAACCGGACGTCCGGAACAAGATCCTGCTCGACCAGCGCTTCAAGCTGCTCGTCGATCTGCTGCCCGCCGGGCAACGCAGCCGCAACAACCGCGGCCGCGGCCACGACCTCGTCGGGAAAGAACTCCCGCCAGAGCAGCTCAGGGTTGTCCTTCACGAAGAGGAACATGCGCGCCAGCGCAGACCCCCGGCGCTCAGGAGGCCGTTCAGCGAGTTCTCCCAGGAAGTCCATGGCCCCATCGCTGGAGAACGGGCCGGTCCCGAACGTTCCCATGCTCGCTGCCTCCTCGAAACGGTCGTCGTCCCGAAGCTACAAGATCACGCCCCCCGACCCCCTCATACCAAGCCCGGGCAGACACCGAACCTG
>NZ_BONQ01000197.1 GCF_016862795.1 Dactylosporangium siamense
GGGCAGACACCGAACCTGCTCATCTCTCGAGCCGGCGGACAGACTTCGATGGCAAAACCTACGCTGGGACAACGTTCGCTGGCACGAGGGACACACCTCGATGGCAAAGGATAGATGCCCGCTGAACCGCAACGGCGGCCCTCTGGCTGCGTCCGTGAGAACTGGACCCGGATGAGCGTGCCTTCTGGGCCCAGGCGCATCACTTTGCCCTGATCATTGTCCGTGAGCTTGGGACCCACCTTGCAGCATGTGGCGGCGAACGCGATCAGAACGGCGGGTCGGATGCTGATCTGCCGTCGAGCGTCGAGCCGGTCGGGTGTAGGAAGGCTGCGATGTCGCGGCTGGTGGCCCATGTCCCCGTCCCAGGCAGACATGGTCGGCGGTGTCGGCAAGCGCAAGGACGGCCTGCAGCGCCCACAGGGTATGCGGGATGGGGTCGGCATCGGCGCTGAGCGGGCGTCTGCTTCGTGATCGCCGGGGTACCGTCGCGTGATGGGCCGCCATCCTGGTTACCCGTTCGATCCGAGATCCACTGCTTACGTCCGGTCGGGCGACTTCTGGGCAATCCCGACTCGGCGCGGCGGCTGGTACTGCTGCGGCCAGGTGCTCGGCTTCCCGGCGTTCGGAGACAGGCGGTCCATCATCGTCGGCCTGCTCGACTGGTGCGAGCCAGACCTGCCGATCGCTGACTCGATCGTCGGCGCCGGCGTGCTCGACTACGGCGACACGCACGTCAAAACAGTCCGGGAAACGGGCGGCACGCTGCTCGGCCACAGCACCCCACCGGTCGTCCGGGGCCTCGACAACCCGGACCTCGGCGCGTGGGGCTACAAGGTCATCGAAGGGCTGGCGCACCTGCATTTCGGCCGACACTTTCCGGAAGAGCCCCACCCAGCCGTCGAACGGCCGATGGGCATCAGCGGCTAAGGGCCGCCGCGTAGGTTCAGCTGGACGCGTACCAGTGTGCGACGCACCGCATTGGCTCGCCCGTCCGATTCGCTTGCCGGCCTCGTGAGTGGGCTCCGGACTCGCACACACAAGAGTCGGCCGTCTGCTGGTGGGACCCACACTCGCCGACAAACGGGTCCCGAGGTCACCGACGAAGCCAGTTGTGTCGTGATCGTCAGCCACCCGGCTGCTGGCGGCGGATCCGGCAGTACGGCCTCAGTGAGATGCGAGCGGCGCAGCGGTTCTGCGAAACCGATCACCGCGTCGGCGTAGGCTACGGACCGCGTCGAGGACGCGGGGCAGCAGCTCGGCGGTGGCGTCCCATGCCGCGGCCAGCAAGCTGGTGGACGCTCCGGTGATCTCGTCGAGCGTCAACCGGTCGGCACTGCGGCCGCGGCAGATGAGCACGTCGTCGAGGACCGTGTCCGGCTGGGCCGGGTTCAGCACGTCCACCGGCTCTGCCGCCCGCTCGCGCACGATCCGCCCGACGAGCTCGTGCAGCGCCGACAGCGGCAGCGCCGCGGACTCGGCCGCTGTCGTACTTCGGTGTGCGTGGCAGTCCAGTACAGCGCGGACCTCGTCGATGGTGCCGGCGGATATCCCGAACACCGACTCGATCACGGCGCGCGTCAGACCGTCGACCGGCGTACTGCCGACGCCTGGCCGCGCCTGAACACCGTCGGGCACACCACCGGGCGCGTCGGCTGCCCGGCCGGTCAGGGCGGCCGCGGCTTGCGCGACGTGAACCCGGACGCGGCGCCTCCACAGAAGATCGGCGCGACCGGCTGTCGTCGGCCACGCCATCCGCAGCACCGCCTGCACCCGCGCATCCGCCATGCCAGCCGCCCAGCGGGCTGCCGGCTGCATCGTCGCGGTGAGGCCAACAGGAGCAGCGGAGGCAGGTTCTCTGGGGATCCTCGCGGCGGCGAATGTGTGCGGGTCGCAGCATGCCTGACCGACCGTGGCCGCGCCGGGGATCAGCCACAAGCCAGACTGTTCATCGAAGTTGACGGACTCCTCGGCAGCTGATCGCAATGCGAGCGGCGCCCCAGTGAGCGCCAGGACCGTCGCCGGGTCGAATCGGAGCAGGCCGTTGTCCGTCATTGATCGCCGGGCCGTGATCATTCGCGGCGAGGTCACCGTCAAGCCCCCCGGCCTTGACGGTCACCCCGCCGCGGGTAGGGACGGACCCGCTCGGCCACCGCAAGCAGCACCTGCCGGGTCCGCTGGTCCGGGATCAGCTGGCGCTCGATCGTGGCGACTGCCGTTCGCAGCCGCTCTGCCGTCTGTCGGCCCGGACCGGTTGCGGCCAGATCGACCTGACGGTGGTCGTCGCGCGGCGTGCTCCGGCTGATCAGCCCGAGCCGCTCCAGCCGCGACACCGCGCTCCACGCCGTACCATGCGGCATCCCGGTCGCGGCGGCCACCGCATGTATCCGCGCCCCCGGCAAGTCGACGACTGCAGTCAGGACCGCGAACGCGGACCAGCTCACGCCCGCCGGCTCCAGCACCTGCCGTTCGACCTCGCCGCGCAGGTGCGACGCCATCCGCGCCGCGGCGAGCACCGCCGCCGCTGGCGCCGACGACAGCGCTGCCAGGACTGGCTGGTTCGGGTCGGGGGTGGCTGACTGGGGCGCCGTCACCGGATACGGCCCCGCAAGTCGCAGACCTGCGCCCAGATCGTCGGCCGATGCCGGCCCCGGTATCCGGGCACGATCGTCGCGAACCAGCCTCGCCGGGGTCGATGCCGACCAGAAGCACGTCCTGCCTGATGACTGGTCATCGCTTGCCCCCGGTCTGCATCCCTCGCGCAATGGCCACCACGCACGCCAGACACCCCGAAACCCGCAGGTCATCGGGGCACCAGACGCACGTATCGACCTTGCCGGTCACGTCCGGCGAGCGGAAGTTGACCAGGGTTAACCAGCAACCTTGCCGGACAGCGAAGTTGCCGAGCAGCCAACGTGGTCACCTGCTACGACCAGATACTTGTCGGTCGGAGCACAGCAACGCCCGCCGCCGTTCGCGCGGGCACAGCCTCGTGAACGGCAGCGGGCGTCAGTGGACCGTGCGTTATCTGGGCCGTTGCTGCTGCTCAGCCGCCTTCGCCCGCCGATACAGCACCCAGCCGAGCTCTTGGTCTCGGCCGATGAGCCGGGAGTCGCCAGGCACCCAGGATGCGTCGCACTCCATGCAGTACATCGCCCGCTGCCACTGCGCCGCCGCAGTGGCATAGGCCGCGCCGTGCTGCTGGTGCCTGTGCCATCCGGCCAGCGCGAGCAACCCCGCAATCACCGCAACAACGCCGAGCAATGCCCCGAACGCCATCCCGCTCTTGGCGGCCTCCGGCGATTCACCAAGCCCGACAACGATGAAGAACAGTGCCAGCGCGGCGGCGCCACCAGCGACGATCGCCGGCCGCTGCCACGGCGACGGTAGCGCCAGCGGCGCCAACCACGCCGACCGCGCGGTTTGTGCATACGCCTGGCCGTTCGACCTGCCCCGGACACCACCGACGTTATGCCGCATCGTGACCGTGATGAGCGACCGGCCGTCGTCGTACGCCGCCGCAACAGTCTTGACACGGTGTGAAGGACCGCTGGGGCACCGGACAGCCTCCGGTCTCACTCCACCGCCGCTGGCCCTTGCCGCGCCCATTGGCCGCGCCGTTTCGCTGCTCATCCTGACCCACCTACCCCCGTGCCGACAGTGATCGATACCTGCAATGCTGATTCGTCTGCCTCACCCTGTCCATCCAGATCGGTCATGAGCTGGAGTCCGGGCAACGAGGACTCGGCAATCTGGGAAGGTCGTTCGCTCTCGGCGGGTTCCGCTGCCGTCTCAGTTCGGTGCTGAACCGGCGGCGTGGCCCCCGTCGAAGGCTCTGGTCCCTCCGCATCGGCCAACCCATCGAACACACCGTTCTGTTCGGTCTGTTCGGTCTGTTCGGTGCGGGACCGAACCGCATCAAGGACTCTGTTCGCCTGTCTCATGCTCGCGCCTGTCAGCTTTTCCACGTCGTAGCGGCCGAGCGACCCGTCTGCGACCTTCTCTGCGGCGTCGGTCAGTACGAGAGCGATCAGTTCCTCGTCGTTGTTCCGGCTGCGCTTCGTGCGCTGGCCGCTGTCCTGTCCGGGCCCTTGACCTTCTGTCCGCTTCGCGAGGCGTCGATTCTGTTTGCCCAGGTCGATGGTCTGTTCGGTGCGCGTTGCCTGACGGGGCCTATCCTGAGTCGTTGCGACGGTTGGCATCTGTTCGGTTCGTGCTGCCTGCCCGTTGCACGCAGGAGCCGAGGGCTCGTTCAGGCCACGATCGGGGACGGTTGTCGTCCGAGTCTGTTCGGTCTGTTCGGTCTGTTCGGGTGTCCCTGGCAGCATGCTGTTCGTCGCCGGCGTGGCAGTTGGCGCGAGCGACTGTTCCGCGTCGTCCGTCCCGGGCAGAGACCGACCAGGTTCGGCGCGTTCGCTCCCGCTGAGTTCCTTCACCAGCACAGCGAGCAGGTGCACGGACAGGGCAAGCATGATCGGCGGGATGACGCCGACGGCACGAGCCCAATCGTCTGCCAAGTCGACCCGTCCGTCCCGCCCTCCGGCATGCAGTGCGTTGCAGCCGCCAGACACCAGCACGCCGACGGCGACGACGACCCACGGATACCAGGTGGACCGACCGAGCTGCTTCAGCAGCAGCACTGCGACGGTGGCGACGCCCATCGCCCCGTCGATCGACACCGGCAGCATCCACGCCCACGTCGGGCGCGTGTTGGCGGCGATCCCGACTGAACGGATCGCGTCATAGGAGAGGGTGAACGCGGCGACGGTCACGGCGAGCGTGCCTGCTACGACAACGCAAGCTCCGATGACCGCGAGCGCCCGGCGCGTCCTCGGCACCTTCGGTTCGGCACTCATTCGAGGACCGCGCCGATCCCGCCGATAACGATCACGGCTTTCACGCCGCTGAGCCGGGCATCCATCACGGGGAATGCAAGCTCCAGTCGTCGAGCCTGCCGCTTCGAACCTTCAATCTCCTGCCCGTGCGGTCCGCCTGTACTGTCGCGGGCCGCGCGTAGGCTGCTCGTAGCCATCTCTCTGTACTCCAAGTCGAAGAGGGGTGGTCGGCCTCGGCAGGCGGCAACCTACTGAGGCCACCTTGATCCACTTGCGTTCGTGGCCGCTTCGTCGCGGGGTGGCGCGCCTTGTCGTGCGGGGTGGTTAACTACCGGGCGGCGGCGTGCCACGGCAGTGTGTATACGTCGTACGGAACAGAACCGGGGGATGCGATGGACAGACGTATTCGCACCAGCGCCGCTTGCGGAGCGGCGGCTATCACCGGCCTCGGGGTCGGGTTGGTCCTGGCGCGCCACTTCGCGCGAAGCAATCAGCCTTGCCCGACGCCCCGGTGGCAGCCTGACCAGGATGGGCCCAGTGTGCGATACCTGACCGGCTACATCCGAGGGTTCGAGGACGGACGCGCCCAGAGCACGAAGTAGCGCGTCCTATCCCGGATACCGACCATCCCAAACCCGGCCCCCTCGCTGATCAGCAATGGCGAGGGGGTCGAGTTGTATCCGGAGACGCGGCGACGGCTTCCTTCGTAGGTCGTCATCGGCCGCTCGCTCACGCCACCAACGCCGACTGGTAGCACGATTGGTAGCGAAACCCTGCCCGGACCTAGGGGGTCGCAGGTGGTCACCTTGGGTAATCGTTGCAGCTAGATGTCTTGCTGCGGCTCGCTATGACCAGCTGGATCCCGTATGGTCGACACCTTGTAATCGGAAGGTCGGCAGGTACGAATGCTCGCTTACATCGACATGGCCGGGCCTTCTATTGGCGCCACAGTGGCTCCAAGCGGTCCGGTGTCCATCGGCCGGGCTTTACCTTCGGATAGACCAGGACGGCTACGAGCGCATCGTCGATGTAGGCTCGTCGTTCCACGTTCGTCATTTCCGCCGAAAGCCAGCGCGCCCGGACATCGATCGGCCGTGCCGCCGTCCTGTGCTCCTTCGCAATCCAGCGATCGCGTTCTGCCTTCAAATCGCTTTCGAGCTTTTCTCGTTCTCCAAGCAGCGCGAAGTACCGCGTACCAGAGATTGATCGGGTGCGCCATGCCTGAGTCAGATCGTTGATGTCTGCGCGAACGGCCGCCAGCTCCGACTCTTGCGGCCACGGTGTCGGGCCTGTCTTGGCGCTGCGCCTGGCAGCCTCGACCTCGAACTTGCGGATGACCAACTCCGAGACTGAGTCATCGGTTTTGGGTCCGACGATGCTTACGCCGCCGCAGCCGCCGAGCGCGGTCGACGGGCACGCGTACGTGAATGGTGCCGCTTGAATCTTCAATCGAGAGGTAGCTGTTTTCACCGCCCGCAGAATCTGTCCGCATGCAGGCTTGCCGCATCTAAGCATTCCGCTCAGTAGATAGGTTCTTACGTTAACGCCGCGGTTGTGAATGGTATTGCTGCCTATGATGGCGGTAATGGCCTCCCACTGTTCGACCGACAAGATCGGTTCCCATTGACCAATAACTGGCGCCCCATCCGGTGCAAGGACGATCTCGAATCGAACATGATCCTTGCCTGTCTCCGGATGGAAATCTCGTACCATTCGTGAACGATAGCCACAGATGCGGGGATTTCGGAAAACGTACTTTGCGGTCACGGCCTCCCAGCGATTGCCGCGCGGAGTCCGCAACTCCAGCCTGTTCCAATCGGCCACGATCGCGTTGATGGGCGCACCCTCGATGATGCGTTTTGCCGCGATCTTTATCGCGTTGGCTTCCGTCGGCTCAAGCTCTCGCTTCCCGGCCTGCCAGCCGAACGGCCGTGGACCCCCCGAAGGGATTCCTGCTTGCTGAAGTGCGTGGTGCTTGCGTCGGACCCGTCGAGCTGTATCTGCAGACTGTTTGTTGTTGGCTGCGACAACGATTCGCGCCACGGTGCGGCCGTTGTCGGTGAGGAGGTCGAGTGTTCCCGTAATGTCGATGATTGGGCGCTGAAAGTGCTCGACAACCTCGATGGCATCCTCAAGGTGGCGATTGTCACGCGTGAGTCGATCGATGTCATAGACGACCAAGCCATCGAAACGGTGACCGTTGGGCGTCGAACCTCGTTTGAGATCCTCGAGTGCCGCCTCAAACACAGGCCGAATGACGCGGTAAACGGTCCTTCCGTCGGGAAGCCTTACGCGCTTTCGCTTGTATGCGCTGGTGTCGGGCTCTTCATAAGTAAAAACGTAGGCACCTCCGCGGTGTTCCACGTAATTTCGGCAGTCCTTCGCCTGCTCCTCCCGGCCCCTGATGTCCTTTCCGGTTGTGGGGACAGTTCGGCTGGCAGCGTCAGCGGCATGGGCCTCGGCAGGCTCGAAGGACAGACGTGCAAGTCCGGCGAAGTTCATGCCCGAGAGGTCTCCCCAGTGGGCGCGTCGCACCAGTTCGGCATCCATGAAGCTGAACATACATTTAGCGATGTACTGCTG
>NZ_BONQ01000198.1 GCF_016862795.1 Dactylosporangium siamense
GGTCGGCGTCCTCGCCGAAGAGCCGAGAGCAACCCGCGACCGAGACCAGGTCGCCGTGCTCGTACTGATCATCGACGTGCCCGCCGACCCGGAACGCGCCGGAGACGAACCGATCCGGTATCAGGTCAAGGCAACCGGGCCGCTGGCCGAACACGCCGCCCGCCAGCTCGACCAGGGAGACGCGGTCGTCGTCGTCGGCGATGTCCGCCGCGAACGGTACCGCCTCACCGACACCCGGCCCAGCGCCACCGTCGACTGGCTGGTCGCCACCACGATCGCCCGCAACGTCGGCGTACCGGCCAAGCCGACACCGCCCGCACCGCGCCCGCTGACCCTCGTGCGCCCTGAACCGCGCACCGCACAGGTGGTGCGCGCGCTGCGCGATCTCGCCAGCGCCGCCTGACCTCCCGGTCCGGGCACGCCGAGCCAACGCCGCGCGCCCGGACCGCCCACCAAGCTACGAAAGGACCCGCATCGTGACCACCACCGAGCAGACCAACGCTATTGAAGGCGCTCCCGCCGTCCCCGCCGCCGAGCCGACCATCGCCGAGACGGTCGGCGCCACCGACGGGCCGCCGTCGCTCGCCGTCCGCATGGAGAACGTCGACGTCGACCGGCTAACCGAGCACGAGGGCAACGCACGGGAGGACGTCGAGGCCAGCGTCACGGGTGACGTGCAGTTCCTGGCCTCCGTCAAGACGGTCGGTGTCCGCTTCCCGCTCAAGGTCAAGGAGCACACCGACGGCAGGCTCGAAGTCATCGCCGGGCACCGTCGCCTGTGCGCCGCCCGGCTAACTGGGCGGACCCGCGTGCCGTGCTTCATCGTCCAGGCCGACGCCGGGAAGGAAGCACACGACTACATCGACATGTTGCTCGAAAACGTCTACCGCAAGAACTTCACCCCGGCCGAGCACGCGCTCGCCCTGTTCCGCGCCAACCGGTCGGGCACGGCCCGGCCCGTCCTGTCGCAGATCACCGGCATGAAGCCCGCCGAACTCAAGACCGCCATCACCGCCGGGTCGCTGTCCCAGCAGACCCGCGCAGCGGTCGCCGCCTACGAATGGGACTTCACGCAGCTTGCCGCGCTCAAGCCGCTCGACGACGACCCTGAGGCGGTCGCCCGGGTCGCCGCACAGGTCCGCAAGGGAGGCGACTTCGCCCATGCGATCAACGTTGAGGTCGTCGCCCGCGAGCAGGCCCGCGAGCAGTTGCGCAGGCACCAGGCGCTCATGGACAAGCTGAAGGCCAACGGTGTCAAGGTCATCGACCTGAGCACCCCGGGCATGGTTGCGCTCGACCGCCTCGCCGACCGGCGCAACCGGCAGCTCACCCCGGACACCCACGCCGACTGCCCCGGGCACCGGGCGCTGCGCCCCCGCCCGGACGACGACGCCGTGCGGTACGTCTGCGCCGACCCGAAGGCCAACGACCACCGCCCCTACACCGCGCCGACCCCGAAGACCGACCCGGCCAGCGGGACCGGCACCGCCACGGCGAGCCCGTCCGGCGTGTCCGCTGACCCCGCCAAGGCCGCCGCAGAGGCCGCCGCCCAGGCGCTGCTGAAAGAGGGCCGCCTCGCGTGGAAGGCCGCCACCCTCACGCGCACGCAGTGGCTGCGCACCTACCTCACGCGCAAGACGCTGCCGGACAACGCGTTCCGGTTCGTGACGCAGCAGCACATCACGTGCGCCAACCCGCTCAGCCGGTGGTTCGGCAACCCCCGCGCGAAGCTCCTTGCCGACTTGCTCAGCATGCCCATCGGCTCGGAACTCGCCACCATCGAGGCACGCACCGCGACCGCCCCGGCGAAGCGGCAGATGGTCATCCAGCTCGCCGTCCTGGCCGCCGCCCACGAGCGCGCCATCGACGTCGAGCAGGACGTCTGGCGGTGGGGCCAGCTCGGCGGAGAGGTCGCCCGCGCCGCCGCCGCCGGGTGGCTGACGTTCCTCGGCACCATCGGCTACCCGCTCAGCGCGGTCGAGCGTGCACTTGCGGAGCGCCGCAACTACACCGGCCGAGACGAGGACACCAACAAGACCGGCGCGCAGCCGACAACCAGCCCCAGCAGCGCCGACGCGCCACCGGCCGACGCGGACCCGCAGGCGTCGCCGCCCGCCGACGAGCACACCCCCGCCCCCGGCGACGACGTCCCCGCAACCGACGCGCCCGCGCCGGAGCCCACCACGGCCGAGCCCAGCGGACCGGAGCAGCCCGCAACGCCCACCCCTGCCGAGACAGACGCGCCCGACGCCGACGCGGCGGCGGCAACGGCGCCGGTCGCCGGGACGAACAAGCCGCCCCGCAGCCGCGCTCGCCGCCCCCGTCGCACCGTCGACACCGACCAGGCCGCCCGAGCCGCGTAGGTCCCTGACCGGCCGGGCGGCATCGGCCGCCCGGCCGGTCAGATCATCGCCCCTCATCCGGCAGGCCGGAAGGAACCCCGATGGACGAGAACCCCAATACCGATCGGCGAGCCATCATCGAGCGACCCGGCGAACCGCACGACACGACCCCGCACACCCGGCACGCGCCGACCATCTACACCGCCATGATCCTCGCGAGGATCGCCGAGGACGAGCACCACGGTCCGCTACGTGGCGCCCAGATCACGTGCTACGCCGACCTGCACGACCACGTCGACGCCAACGACTACACCGTCAGCGTCGGCATTCCCGAGCCGAACAGCGATCTGATCAACGCCGTCGAAACCGGCGTCGACACCGTCCTACGAATCCGGGCCTACGGACGGGACGCACTCGACCAGACCATCCGCATCATGCAGTCCCTGCCCGACACCTGCACCAAGGAATACCGGGCGGCATGGGACACAGCCGTCGACCTGGCCACCGCACTGGTCCGGCTCGCGACGAACGTGCCCGACCCGGCCCCGATCGTCAACGCGATCATCGAGTCGTACATCGACGACCCCAGGCCGACGACCACCGTCGCCGAACGCATCACCACCGCACTGAACACCGCAGCCTCATAGCCGCCCCACCCGAACGGCCGGTCCCGCCAATGTGCGGAACCGGCCGTTCATGCGTGACCGGCTATCGTCGGCACAACAACACGTCAATCGGGAGTCATCATGACCACGCCCGACCCAAGCCGACGCGACCGAATCGGGCGAAGCGTCGTCCGCGCAAACTGGGCGCTCATCGCCGCCGGGATCGCCGCTGCTGGGATCGCCGTCGGCCTACTCGTCGCCGCCCTCATCGTCGGCCGTCCCTGACCCACCACGCGGCCCACCCTCACGCACCGCAGCATCCGCCGCCCGTACCGCATCACGATCCGCTCGCCGCCGCGCCGCCCGCACCTCCGTCACCGGCACATCGGCCGTACCTGCCGCTGTAGCGTCGCCGACCAGGTCCGCCAGAACCACGAGCGCGACATCCAGCGCTGCGCGCGTCTCCGTCGCCTCCTGCCCGAGTTGCGCCAGCACCGCAGCCCGCCGCTCAGCGACCGCCGACACGTCGGCCTGCCTGCGGCCGACCACCGCCGCCGCCCGACGCTGCGCCGCCTGCACCTCCCGCAGCCGCGCCACCGCCGTATTCACGCCACGACTCGCCATACGCCCACGGTAAACAGGCTGGCGTCACTGCCGCCACAGCTAAAGAACGCGCAAACTCACGCTATTCAGTGGTATCGAATAACACCGTCTCAGGAGATCAGGTGGCACCTGCGGCTACATCGCTGGTTGGTTAGTTGTACAGGTCCGTGGTTGGCATTTTTGGGGCACACCACATGGCATTGAAATGTTCACAGGTCAGTTGATCTTGTACGTTTGCCGCATGCTATCCGTCGCACGAATCGCACCCGGCGACGGCATCCGCTACCTCACCAACCAGGTCGCCACCGGCCAGCACGACTTCCGTCCAGCACCGCAGAACGCCGCCGTCGCGTACATGGCGGACGCCACCGCACACGGCGAGGCACCCGGTTGGTGGGCCGGGCAAACCCACGAACTGTTCGGAATCCGCGGTGAAGTCGGCACCGAACAATTGGAACGGCTCATCGGCAAAGGCGAACATCCGCTGACCGGGGAACTGCTCGGCCGGCCGTGGCGCGTGTATCAGACGATGACCGACGAATACCGCGCCGCCGCATACGAGAAGCAGCTTGCGAAACTACCGCCGGACGCGACCATCGAGCAGACGGCGAAACTGTGGAACGACATCCATCTGATGCCGGACCGTAAAGCGGTCGCCGGATTCGACGTCACCGTCTCCCCACCGAAAAGCATTTCGCTGCTGTGGGCGTTCGGCGACGACCGCGTCAAGGCGGAGGTGATGGCCGCGCAGCACGCCGGCGTCCGCGCCGTCATCGAGCAGCTCCGCGTCCACGGCGCGTTCACCAGGGTCGGCGCCAACGGCATCGCCCAGGTCGACACGGACGGCCTCGCCGTCGCCGTCTTCGACCACCGCATGAGCCGCGCCGGGGACCCGCAGCTGCACTCCCACATCGTCATCAGCAGTAAGGTCCGCAGCGTCGACGGCAAGTGGCTCGCCCTGGACAGCAAGGCGCTGTACCAGGCGACGATCGGCGCGCGGATCGCCTACGACCGGGCCGTCGAACACGAGCTCCACACCCGGCTCGGCGTCACGTTCGCCGCCCGGGAAGGCTCACCGATCCGCGAGATCGTCGGGATCACCGCCGCAGCCATCCGGCAGTACTCGAAGCGGCGGGCCGCGATCACCGCCGACCTCGCAACGTCGATGCCGGCCTCGGCGAAGGTGTCGGCCGGCCGGTGGCGCAAGGCCGCGCAGGTCGCCACCCTGCGCACCCGCGCCCCCCGCGAACAGACCGAGTCGACCCGGCAGATGGAGCAGCGGCTGCGGCGGGAAGACACCGCCGCGGGCCTGTCCACGACCGCGGACGTCCGCCGGATCGTCGCCGGGCAGGTCGTCGACGACGTCCACGACCTCGCCGTGCAAGCCCTCGCCGCCGCCCGGCGCAACGTGACCGACCCGGGCCGGCTCACCGAGTCCGACGTCGACACCGCGCTGCAACGCCTCGGCGTCGACGACACCCGACGCCCCGCGGTCGTCAGCGCCGCTGTGCGCCTGGATGACCACCTGGCCGTCGAACGCGCCGTGGCGAACCTGGCCCAGGAACGCGCCGTGTTCCGCGTCGACCACGTCGAACTGCACGTCGGCCGGGTCCTCGGCCTCACCGACGGTGACCGTCGCGATGACTGGCAGCGCGTCCAGCAGCTCGCCGCCGCAGCGGTGCGCACGCACGCCGGCGGACTGCGGGTGCTGACCCCGCCGGAACTCGTCGACTGGGCACCGTCGCTGCTCCGCGCCAGCGACAACCAGGGCATCTACGTTCGGCACCGCGACCTGCACCTGTCGACCCGCACCGTCCTCGGCTCCGAGCAGGAAGTCATCGCCTACGCCGCCCGCCTCGGCGCCACCCCCGCACCCACCGAACTGCTCAACGAGATCGCCGCCGAGCTCGACCTCAGCCCGGACAAGGTCACCGCGCTGCACCACATCGTCGGCGACGACAAACGCGTCACTGGCATCATCGGACCCGCAGGCAGCGGCAAAACCTTCATGCAGAAGGCCGTCGCTGTCGCCGCGCAGCGGGCCGGGATCCCCGTTCTCGGCCTCGCCGTCGGACAGCACGCCGCCGACATCCTCGCCGACGCCACCCGCACCCCCGACGGCACCACCATGCGCACCGAAAACGTCGCAATGTGGCTCCACTCGCAAAACCTCCCACCCGCCGGGACCACCACCGCGGACAACTGGAGCTTCGCCCCAGGCCAGTGGCTGATCGTCGACGAAGCGTCGCAGGCGTCGTCGCTGCAACTCGCTGAACTCGTCCGGCTCCTGGACAAGGTCGACGGGAAACTCATCCTGGTCGGCGACCCCGAACAGGTGTCCGCGGTCGGGCCGGGCGGGCTGCTGCGCTACCTCGCCGGGCTCGACCGTACCGTCGACCTCACCGACCTCCGTAGGTTCAAAGACCCCTGGGAAGGGCCCGCATCGCTGCGGCTCCGCGCAGGCGACCCCACCATCCTGGTCGAATACGACCGCCGCCATCGGATCATCGCCGGCACCCGCAACGACCTCGTCCCGCAGATGCTGTCCGGGTGGGCCGGCGACACCCTCGCCGGTCTCGACAGCCTCCTGCTCGTCGAAACCCAGGCCGAAGCCGCCGACCTCGCCGCCCAGGCCCGCGCCCTGCTCATCCAGGCCGGCGTCGTGCAACGCGGGCGCAGTGTCACGCTCGCCGACGACAACCGCGCCAGCGTCGGCGATCGGATCGTCACCCGCCGCAACGACCGCCGGCTCGAAACCGAGACAGGGTTCGTCGCCAACCGCGACACCTGGCGCATCACCGACATCGGCCCCGACGGCGCGGTCGCCGCCGTCAACACCCGCAACGGCGACGACGTCATCCTGCCTTCCGCATACATCGCCGTCCACGTCCAGCTCGCCTACGCGTCCACCGTCGACGCCGCCCAAGGCCGCACCGTCGACACCGTCCGCAGCCTCATCGACGACGCCACCAGCCTCGGCCGGCTCTACGTCATGGCCACCCGCGGCGCACTCACCAACCTCCTCTACGTCATCACCCACCTGCAGATCGAGGAACCCCACCACCGGCAACCACCCGGCGCCGGCGTCGCCACCCTCGCCGACATCCTCACCAACGACACCACCGACCGGTCCGGCACCGAAACCGCCCAGCAGCTCGCCGCCGACTGGGACAAACTCGCCCGGTGGGGACCTGTCTTCGACGACCTCGTCGACCGCTTCGAGATCGACGCGTACGCCGCCGTCATCGCCGAAGCCGCCGGCCGGCACCACCCCGCCATCCGCGGCGACGCCGGCACCCGCGCCGCCGCGACCGCCAGCGAGATCGCCGCCCGGCTCGTCGACGACCCCGCCATGCCCGCCCTCACCCACCGGCTCCGGCAACTCGCCGCCGCCGGCTACCAACCCGCCACCGTCCTCGACACCGCCGTCGCCTGGAAGGACTTCGACGACGCCCGCGACGTCGCCGCCGTCCTCACCTGGCGCGTCGAAATGCTGTACGACCACGTCCTCGCCGACCCCCGCGCCGCCATCCGCTCCGACCAAACCCTCACCTACAACGAACGCGTCCCCACCAACGCACCCGCGGACCTCCGTGACACGCTGCAGCAGATCGCCGATGTCTGCGACCGGCGCATCACCGGCCTCGCCGAACTCGCCGCCGACCTCCGACCCACTTGGACGAAGGCACTCGGCCCCGTCCCGGACGACGACTACGGGCGCGGCCAATGGATCGGCAGGGCCTCCGTCGTCATTGCCTACCGCGACCGGCACACCGTCTCCCGCGACGAACCAATCGGAACCGAACCCACCGAACGCGACCCCGCCCGGTGGGCCGCCTGGCACCGCGCCCGCATCGCCCTCGGCGTCGCCACCGTCGCCGGTCAAGTCGCCGCCGCACCCGACCAGAACCTCCGCGAATGGGTCGCGCTTCAACACGCCGCCGACCGCGCCATGCCCGCCTACGTCGGCGACGACCTCCGCGTTGCGCACCTCCAACTCACCGCCGCCGAACACCGCATCGACGACATCCGCCAACGCCTCGCCGCAGCACAAGCCACCGCCGAACGCATCCGCGACACCGAAACGCCACGCGTCCCGATCTGGCGGCGACGCAGCGCGGTCGAACAACGGCAGGCCATCACCGCCAACCAGCAGCGCGCCAATGACTGCGTCGAGCAGCTCGAAACCCGCCTCACCGCAGCCCAGGAAACCGCCGCAGAACTCGAGCAGGTGGTCGAACGACTCGAAGGCCAGCACGCGAAGTGGGCC
>NZ_BONQ01000199.1 GCF_016862795.1 Dactylosporangium siamense
GCCCACGCGGTACCTCGGCCTCGCAGCCGCCGCCGAGCAAGGTCGTCGCAGTCAAGCCGCTGATCGGAAGTCCGAAGAGTTCCGCGACGCGTTGAAGGCCGCTACCGCCAAAGTCCAGGCTGTCTACGCCACAAGGCCCAGACCACACACTGACCCCGTCGGCCGCCATCTACCAATACACGCCGACGCCGGCGCGACACGAACAGCGTTCACCGTCGACAACGACGTACAGGCGGATGACGACTTGGGGCTGTAGGACGCCGCGGCGACTGCGTCAGTTACGGCACCAGGGACGGCATCGGGCAATTCCGTGCCGGGTTTGGCCGGATGGTGGGCTCGAACGACGGTTGGTTGTGTGGCCAGATCAAGCCCGTCGAGCCCGGCGGCATCACCCATCGACCTGAGGCCCGCTGGATCCCAGTCGACGAACCAATGCAGGTATCGCCGACATTGAACTGCATCTCGGTGTTCGCGTCACCGGCGAGCAGCACATCGGCATTGGTTCGGAGTGAGTTGGCCCGTCGGGCATACCTCCTATCGTTCTCCTCCAGTGCGCACGTCGCGCATGCCAGCTCCCTCCCTGTCCGTCTCGGGAGGGCGGCCATGATCGGGACGGGCCGGCGCTCGGCGTGTCGTTCCCAAATTTCCTTCATGACGTGCGTGATGCGAGTAAGACTGAATCGAACAGATGTCCGCAGGAGGATGATGTTGGCAAGCGCTGATCAGCGAGCGCAGTTCATTCGCTTCTCGCTTGAGACGCTGCGCGAGCGCAACGGGCATCACACATTTGAGCTGATCTGCCTCGCGGTGGCACGCCGACGCATCGCCAGCAACCTCCTACCCGCCACCGGTCCTGTGAGCAGCGGTGGCGATCAAGGTCGGGAT
>NZ_BONQ01000200.1 GCF_016862795.1 Dactylosporangium siamense
CCGGTCCTGTGAGCAGCGGTGGCGATCAAGGTCGGGATGCCGAGAGCCACTGGACGAACCTGCCAAACGAGATCGGCGCCGCGTCGAGCTTCGCCCGGCTCGCGACCTCGGACGCGGTCGTGCTGGCGTGCACGATGCAGACAGACGACGTCCCGTCGAAGATTAAGAAGGATCTTCGGACGATCTGCGGGTCCGGCGCGCCGGTCGATCGCGTGGTCTACTTCACCGTTACCCCCGTTGCCGTCGCCAAGCGGCACGAACTCATCGAACACGCCCGAGCCGAACACGATGTCGCCCTGGACATCTGGGACGCCGTCGCCCTGGCCAGCCATCTTGCCGACGCCGACCTCTTTTATCTCGCCGAGCAGTACCTCAATGTTCCTGCTGAGATGGCGCCGCCACCGGCGGAACCTGACCTGACACCGGCGTGGTACCAGCAACAGCGCACCCGCTGGCGTTCGAAAGAAACTCAGCAGGCATCCTTCGGCGAGCTGATGGACCTGCGGAAAGGGCTGCGGTACGCGACCTTCAACGACGCCGCCCGAGCCGACCTTGCCGACTGGCTGAGTTACGCCCGCGCGCTGCTCGCCGCAGCCACGTACCCTGAGGTCATCCTCCACGCGCAGTACGAGATCGCCGTTGCGACGCTTCGTGGAACGGATACCCTGCGGCCCGCCGACATCCTGGTACGGAGCTTCTTCGAGAAGGTGCTCCAGGACGTAACCGACCACGGCCTACTCGAAGACGCCTTGGTTCTCGGCCAGTACTGTGTCGGCGCAATCAGGCGAGGGCTTACGGAGATCACGAGGACCGAAATCGCCCAGTGGCATGCCGGACTGCTACGCAAAGTGCGTACCATGCTCGACGACCAGCCCTATCCCAACACCAGAGCCCACCTGCTCGCGCTGTCAGCGCGACTGCGCCTCTTCCCGGACCTTGCCGATCTGACGCAGGCGGAACAGGACGAGGGGCCGGGTCCTGCCGAGACCACGCGGCGTGTGCTGCAAGCCATCGATGATGACGAGCCCGTTGTCGTCAAGTCAGTAGCGCCCCTGTTCGACCTCGACGGCGGTGTGGCCGATCTCGTCACGCTCTGCCAGCACCTGCCGGAAGCACCGTTGTTTCCTGTTGACGCATTGGCTGATGTCTTCGATCTGATCGCACCCGCACTTGTGGACCATGCGGAGTACCGAACGGTCCGCGACGCCTTGGATGAGGCTACCGGAGCGCTGGCCGGTCAGGCCGCCAAGGCCGACCGGGCCCGCAACCGGGGGATGGCACTGCTCGCAGCCGGTCGTCGGCGGGAAGCCCTCAGCGAAATCCATGAAGCCAAGGTCAACTGGTGGCGCGGCGACACCAGCCAAGGCGCGGTACTGGCGATGCTTCTGCTCTCCGACATCTACCTGCAGCTCAACATGCCGCTAGCAGCCAAGAACTACGCTTTACAGGCGGTGATGCTCGTCGGTTCAACGCAGCAACACGACCTCAGGATCTACATTGCCCGGGGATTTCTGCGTGCCGCCCGCTCCGCCTACCAAGCCGGTACCTGGCTGACCGCCATCCACGTGGCGAAGGCGGCCCTTGCAGCGCACCAAGCGTTCGCGGACGACCCGTGGAACTCCGAGCGCCACCAAGAGGTCTGGTACCTGCTCTTCGACGTCGCCACCATTGTGCGGGTCGCCCGCGAGCATCGCCCGCGCCTCGCCGCCGTGATCGACGCAACACTTGCCGAGGTCGGGATCAGCGACATTGTCGACGGAATCCTCGGCGAAGCTGAGGCCGACGCGGATGTCGAATGGCCAGAGCAGACGATCGTCGATTCCGCCGGACGCGAGGGAGTCGGGCGCCCATTCAGCGACGCTGGGGCGACCCGAACCTACACGTGGAGCGCGCTCGGCACGACGTGGATCGTCACGAGCGCCAACGAACGGCACGCCGGCCTCGCTGCCGAACGGTTCGCGGCCGCAGCCCAAGTCGTCCTCGTGGAGCTCGCCGACCAAGACGCAGTCCTGCTACCCAGCCGCATCGAGATCGAGATCAGGGCAGACGCCGCCGAACTCGCCGCCGACGCCGACCGCGTTGAACAGCTACCAGACAACGATGCCAGCCGGTGGCTTGTGCACCTCAGCCGCGCTGACGCGCTCGACATCAATACGATCCACCGAGAGATGGCCACCACGCTCGTGACCGTCCTGCATACGTCCTCACTGCTGCCCTTCGAGGCGTTCATGACAGTGATGGAGAAGGCGTTCCAAAGAGGACTGTTCCACAAACTCGCGATCGGACGACCGTTCGACGAGGTTGCTGACCTGCTACCGGAAGCAGCGCATCCTTCGGTCCCCGCAGTGCTGGACGAACCGCTCGGAGCCGGCATCGAGGTCGGTGTCGCCGCCGCCGACGAACTCGGGCCGCCCACCACGCCCGGCCCAGGCTACGAGCACAAGGAAGCGCTCGAGGCCGTCCGACGGCGCTACGCGAACACACTGCCAACGCTGCGCTACACGCTGCCACGTCTCCTGGCTGATGCCGGCTTCCGAACGGTGGTCGCGAACCTGCGCACCGAGGGATGGCTGGACTGGCATCTCCTCAACGCCATTGCGTCGCTGGTCGCTTTCGAACGCGTCCGGCGAAGCGGCCTGCCACTACCCCCTCGAACCCAAGCTGATGCCGAGATGCTCCATCGGGTGCGGTTCCACCCGGAGGAGCCCGACGACGTACGGGTGCCGCCCCGGGAGTTCACGGAGGACGCTCTCCGGATGCAGCTCAACGCTTCGGTACTCGTGACGTTGACGAACTTCGACCTTCAAACGAACCAGCGGACTCCGAACTTCGGTGCCATCTTCGACCTGCTCGGACGCCGCTACGGCTACTGGACCGACGACGTCGAGCACGACGACGTCTTTCCAGAAGCTCCGTAGTGCAAAAGGCTGCGATGTCCGCCTGCCGCACCTGGCGGGATGCCACCTCGGGCCCCTGATCTACAGCGACGGGCAGCCCAAACCCCTACGACGGCCTGGAACGGTCGCTGTGCTGCCGCAGCACGCGCTGCTGGACAGTCCGTCCACCACTCGGTCGAAACGCCCGCGATCGGCCAACCGGCGGACTACTTGGCCTGGCGGTAGGGTAAACGCGCGCGGCAAGGTCAAATGCTTGCGAAGCCACCGTCGCAGTACCAGCGGCTGCCTGCGAGCGCCTCGTAGGTGGCAGTTTGCCAGCTATTGATGTGAACCGCCCGTCGAGTGTCCGCTTGATCGACTAGCTGCTGTCGCACCAACTCGGCACCGCCTCGCTGATATAGATTGGTCAAATTATGCCGCAACATACGCAGCTCGCCTGAAGCATGAACTCCGTAAAGGGCACCGAGCTGGCACACTCGAAACTGATATCTCACTCGCGCCTCCAGAACCGAATTCCAGTTCGATGGAGGCTCAACGAAGAAGCGGAGCGCCGCAGGGTTACCGGCGAGGACCTCGGCCTGCAGCCACTTTTCGGACTCAACATTCTCGTAATACGGATGCAGCGTTTGCAAATCGGCGCTGACAGGCGCCTGGTCCAGCTTAAACTTGTTGCAATCGCTGCAAATGGGCACGAGGTTCAAAGGAGTCACCGCGAGTGCCGGATACAAGGTCTTCGGCAGATGATGATCGACCTGCTCAACCTTCCTCTGATTGCAGAGCGGACATACCTCAAGCGCACTTTTGATGGCATCATAGATAAAACGAGCAGCGCCCCGCTTCCTTGCCATTCTGCCCGAATAGAGCCCCTCCAACTCCTTCCCTGTCACGCCGGGTGGATTGAAATCCTCTTGTCGAAGGAGGTGGAGAATTTTCAGCGCAGCGGCCATGTGAAACAACTGCTCGGCGCTAAGAATATTCGGCTCAACTAGGCGAAGTCGCCTTGCAAGGTCAGGATCATCGACCTGGGCGAGGCAAACGTTGTACGCGAGATGCGCGCCTTGCTTAGGGAGCGGGGCATTCCACATTAGATCGACTCTCCACTTTCGCGCGCAGCAAATAGGGCGCGGACCATCCCCTTCGCCTCGCCGCCCAGGCGATTGCCGAATTGGAGGACCACGTCGTCGTATGAGGCGCCCTCCTGAACAGCATTAGCAATCAAACGATGGAAGCCTGACCTGGATACCTCAAGTCCAAAGATTTCGCGGGTAAGGATGCCGACATTCTCGCCGAATGTTTCGATCTCCGGCCGCTCAGCGGTTACCGTTCTGCCGGATCGTCTCAGCTTCCATACACATGCCTGCGGCACTTCCTGAAGAACCACCGGTGAATGGGTTGCGATTAACGCCACACCATTCCGGTTCGTCAGGAGGTCCGAAAGCGCCCGAACGAAAGCCGACAGGAGGGGCGGATGCAGATGCGCTTCGGGCTCATCAAGCAGAACAAGAGTTCTTTCTTCCACCGTCTCGACGAGACGGGTCATCATCAGTAGAACGATCTTATGTCCAGAGCTCAAATCTGAGAAGAGTGCGAGAGCGCCGCGTTGAAGCATCTCGCCAGAAAGTTCTTCGTCAGCCAGCTCCGATACCTCCGCGTCGGCGAAGATCGGATCAGCCTCGAGGATTTGCAGGGCATGACGCCAACGGTCGATCCGACTGCCAGCGATGCAGGCGGAGACACTATTGGCGAAGTCCTCGGCGAGCTCGCTCTCACTCTTTGGTGTTCCACTGTCCGCCTTCTCTGGGTCCGGGATCTTCTTCAAACCCACATATGCATACGCTGTACCGCGGGCCCTGTTTTCGCGATGCGGTAAAGGAACAAATGAGTCGAAGGCGCTGAACGAAACAGAAACTACACCAGCAAACAATTGTCCAGGACTGTCGAGGATCTCAGTAGTGAAACTACCGGTCTCCGATGGGCTACTGCTTTCGTCGGCGAGCGCGCGCGTCATCCTATGCAGCAGTGTTGTCTTACCTACTCCGTTGCGGCCGATCAGTACATGGACGTTCGTAGGTGGCTGCGACTCTGGCATTACGTTGAATGACAGAGCAAGAGGCGCAATATCGGGCCACTGCACACCGGGTGACGTATATGAAAACGCGTAGCGTTCGAGCCTTGCTTCTCCTCGCGCCAGTCGGCGAAACTGCCCTTGGACGGTCGCGGGCGAAAGGTAGCGAAGCAGCGACACGCCCATCACGTCTTCATTGCGCGCCCGCTCAAACAGATCCTGATCCCAGGCGACGTCACGGGTCGCCTCGAGGTAGCTCTCGCGAAGCGACTGTCCCAAATTGTCGAGGGCCAGATAGTATGTCTCATCCTGCCCGAGGGAGAAGAATCGATTATCCAAGCGCTCGAATGCATCGGGAATATCGGGTCTCCACTGTCCGGTGACCATGCCGAACTGCCCGATCTTAATGCCACCTATATTGAGTTTCTCTCCCCGATCGGACACATACAGTACGCCGTAAAGCGTTTGGAACTTGAACCAGTCATTCCAGTTGTCGCGCGTCAGGTAGAAGCCCGGTCGAAGCGCCGAAGCCGCCTGGCTCGGTTCGATGACAACGAACTGCATACCAGATGCCCTCCCTCCAGCTAGCCCGACCCCCCGGACGCTAGCGTAGGCTACGGACAGTGGGGTCGACTTCTATGCTGATGACGGGTTCGGACGATGGACGAAGGCTTTGGAGCCCACAGCTGTCGCCACGCCAGCAGCGTGTGGTGCAGCGGCTCCGGAGTCAGGTAGGTGTGGGCCCCGCCCAGTTCTTTTCGGACGCCTGCGCGTTGCTCGTCGAGCATCCGCCGATGCCGTCAGTCACGCATGTCGTCGCGCACCTGTTTCGCGAGATCGAGAGTGCCGTTCGGGCTGTCTTGGAAGGCCCTGGTGCTGGCGTCGGGGCGACCGGTAGCCGTCACCGCGCCAAGATCTTGGCCGTTCTGGACGATCTCGGCATCGAGGCCACTAGCTCAGCCGCCCTGTTCTGGCTGGGATTCGCCGGTGAGGACAGCCCGAGCAACTTGGCTGGACGGGCTCATCGATCGGCGCTGGATCCCCCCCGGGCGCTGGACGAGGATTTCCTCGAGATCGTGCAGCAGTTCGAATTGGTGCTCGACGTGGTCCTGGACAGGTTCGAGGTCAACTTCGTCACCGTGTTCGCACAGATCGACGAACTCCTGGAGATCGAGGCGCCAACTCGGGCGAACGCGAAAACGCTGCGGCAGAACCGACCGAGTGTCTACGCGGTTGCCCATGAGTTCTTCAGCCGTGCGTCTGCCGCATGGGTCGGACCGCTCACCACCGAGGGATTCTTCCTATCGCCGCCGCCGGTCGTCGAGGAAGACGGCCAGATCAGCTACGAACCGTGGCCGGCGGGCGACTATCTTGCCCGAATCGCAGGTGATGGCGTTGCGGACGTCGTCGACGTGGCGCTCGCCATCCCCCCGACAGACAACCCGTTCGTCAACCGCAACGTCGTCCAGGTCGCGTTGAGGGTCTCTCCTGATGCTGCTCGGCGCCTGGTCCTGTCCATCGTCCGCGGACTCGGCAGCCGGTATGGGGTCCGCATTCCGTATGAGGTTGGTCAGGTCGTCGAGCGTTTGGCGCTCGGCAACATCACGAGCGAGGCGCTGCATCTGGCCCGAGCGCTACTGAGCGGCCTTGCTCAGTCCGCACGAGCTCGCGACCTCGCCATGTACGACTTCGGGCGTATTCTGCGTGACCACGTCCCGGCTCTCGCCCGCGCGGCGGGGCGTCCGGCGTTGGTGCTGTTGTGTGACCTCTTTGACCTACTTCAGGAGGGCGACGGGGCCCGGTACCGCCGCCCGGAGGGCGACGACGGTTCG
>NZ_BONQ01000201.1 GCF_016862795.1 Dactylosporangium siamense
GGCGACGACGGTTCGCTGGTCTGGCGATCGAGACTCGACGATGACGGCGGCCGCGGCGAGACGGACATCGAACATGCGATCGTCAACGCGGTCCGCGACACCGCCATCACGATCGCTGAGCAAGGCGACGAGGCGGCCAGCGCTGTCATCACCGAATTGGAGCGTCGGCCGTGGCTCATCATGCGCCGTCTCGCGCTCCACACGCTCAGCTCGCTGCAAGCCACGGGGTCGGAACTCGCCGCCGCCCGCCTCTGCGATCGAACGTTGGCTGCCGATCTCCGGGTAGAGCCTGAATACGTCGCTCTGCTCGCTCGACGCGGTGCCATTTCTATCGGCGCAGAACATCTCCAAGCGTTCCTCGCCGTCGTTGAGGACGCCTCAAGCCTCTTGGGCAGCGACGACCAGGACGCCATCGACGACTGGACCATCCGCCGGCTCCACCCGATGCAGGCTGTCCTACCGAGCGACTGGGCAGCCCGGCTCCGGGCCTTGGCCACGAAGTTCCAGCTCGCCGACGGCACGGCCCTGGCCGAGCTCGACCGGGTCCCGGCACGTCCGTCGTGGGAAGTCGCGTCCGGGCCCGTGGCGCAGAGCGATCTTGCTGCAATGCCCACTGCCGAACTGGTCGAGTTCCTCCGGAACTGGGAACCAGACCCGACCGATTGGCGCCCGCTCGGACCGACCGCGCTCAACGGCGAGCTGAGCGCGGCGATCGAGCGGGACGCGGCTCGGCGCTCAGCCGACGCCGCGACGTTTATCGGGCTTCCAGCCGTCTATGTCGGCGCCGTTGTCAGCGGGTTGTGGCAAGCGGTGCAGGCCGGTCGCGAGATGCACTGGTCCGGACTGGTGGACCTCGCCACATGGATCAGTCAGGAGGCCGAGCGAGAGCTCGGCACCGTCGACGCCAACCGCGAGCGCGAGTGGCGGCGGCCCCGGTGCGACCTGATGCGGCTGCTACGAGCCGCGCTCAACCGGCCCACCTCGGATCTTCCCGCTGAGCACGAATCCATGATCTGGTCGATTCTCGAGTCGGCCTGCGCTGACCCGGACCCGGCGCCGACCCGCGAGGAGGCGACGGCGTCCGGCAACGGATTCGGGTCGCCACGATCGCTGTCACTCGCCGAGAACGCCGTCCGCCCGCTCGCCATCCGAGCTGCCATCGGCTTCGGGATGCGGCTGCGCCGCCGTGACCCGGACGCGAACCTAGACGCGGTACTCAACCTGCTGGATCACCACATCAACATGTGGGCGGAGCCGGCGCTCGCCGTCCGGTCCGTCTTCGGCGAACGCTTCGCCGCCCTCCTGTGGATGGCGCCGGCGTGGACGCGCGCGAACGCAACGAAAATCTTTCCCGCCGACGACACCGGACGGTTGCTGCTCGACGCCAGCTGGGAGGGATTCCTGGCCTCCGGTCAGGTGCCCGCAACCGCACCCGTGCTGTTGCCGGACGTGTATCAGACGATGGTGCGGCGACCGGCGAAGAGCAACCACGACCGCGACTGGGATCCGTACTTCCTGCTCGGCTGCCACCTCGTGCTGTTCCTGCGGGAGGGCACACTGAGCCTGGATGGACAAGATCAGCTTCTGCGTACCTTCTATTCGCAGGCGTCTGCGGACACCGCCGACCGGATCATGTTCACCACGAGCACCACGCTGGACCGGCCCGAGATCCCTGAGACCGAGATCCAGGCGCTCACGGCATGGTGGGACTTCCGCGTCGCCAAGCTGAAGGGCACCGGCACTGCTGGGGAGCTAGCACATTTCGGGCGCTGGTTTGCGTCAGAGAAATTCGATGTAAAATGGTCGTTTGCCCAGCTCGTGATCGCATTGCAGCGCGCGGGGACGGTGGATTCCGAGTCGGCGGTGCTCGAACGGCTCGCCGGCCTAGCGGATAGTCACCCGTCTGATTGTCTTTCCGTGCTGGAGGAGCTCATCACGCCGAACACCGAGGGCTGGCGCCTGTCCGCGAGTCAGAAGCATCTTGAGACGGTTCTGCGCCACGGAACGGCAGGCGACGAGGTGGACTACAAGCGGTCGCAGCGGCTGATCAGCCGGCTCGCGCTGCACCATGGCGTCCGGCTCCGCCACCTGCTCCGTCCCTGATCGCGACGGCCACGTATTCCGCCGACCCATCCGGTCATAGGGACGCCAGGAGGACGCCGGCGTCCGCGTCGGGGTGCCCCCAGCTTCGGCCGAGCTGAGCGAGGCCGTCGGCGAGCCACTGCTGCCGGGTATCTCCGGCAGTAGCAAGGGGCGTGACGATCCTGAATCCGGCTGTCGTGTGCTGTTCGGTCCGGATCGCCAGCCCGAGCAGCGACATGTCGACGGCATCGGGCAACGTCCGGGATCGATCGGTTGGAGTCTCGACCCGGGTCGGCGTGTCGATATGCAACTCAACCGTCGGAGCCCCGAACAGCGCTGTCGCAGGCGGATCGTCAAGGGCACCGATCGGCACGACGTCGATGACGCTTGCCCATGCCGCGTCGAGCACGTGGATGAGCTCGCCCAGTGATAGCCGGAGGTCCTCCACCTTTTCCAACATACCGCCTCGGGCCAGGACGGCCCTCAGCCACGGATCCAACCAGATGGACAGCGACGCGCACGCAAGAATGTGATCCGGAGAGGGTCCGCTAGGTACCGACAGAATGACCTCGTTCACGAGCGCGGCGGCCCCATCGGGGGCCAGGAGCGCTGCACGAAGGTGAACGGTGCGGTCGGTGCCGAACGCGTCGATGCCACTGGCCACCATCCACTCACCTGGGGCGCCGACGGCACCACGGCGGAGCGTCAGCGCCGCAGCGGCATAGCTCAACCCACTGCGGCTCAGGGTCCGTTGGAGACGGGCCCGGCGGGATGCGGTGAGATCGTTCGCGTGCAGATTGGGCCAGGGGAGACGCGCAACCGCCCGCAGTCGGAGGTCTGATGGCACGGACGGTGTCCAGTGCCGCCGGTGCGGGCCCTCGAAGTCGAGAGCCATGGCCGGCCGCCACGACCACCGACCCTCCACAGCCAGCCGGAGGAACGCCGACCGTTTCGCCCACGAGCCCCCGAACAGATCGACACTGCTCGACTGCGGATCGACGACGTTGGGATGTTCGCCAGTGCCGCCCGGAAGGCCGAGGTTGTCGAAGCCTGCGCCGCGGCCTGCCCCGCCCTGGTATTGACGCAACGCCAGCCAGATCGACGCAGGGAGAACGGCGCCGGCTCGTCCCGGTGCCGCGCAGATCACCGAACTGACAGCCTGGCCGTCGGCACTGAACGCCTGGGCAAACCCAGGACCGACCGGCACCGCAAGCGCGAGCGGCGCGCCCAGGCGTCGCTCTCCCCCCGCCGCTTCGAACGCGATGTCGAAGTCGTCTTGAAGGTCGCCGGCACCCTCGCCAACATCGACGTCGCCCAAGGCGGTGATAGACCCAGCGCCGCCAAGGCCCAGTTCTCGCAGGAGCCGACGGATGCGACGTTCGTCCGAGCGTGCATCGAGTTGTACCGGCGCCCGATGCTGTCCAGCGTGTAGGCGAATCAGTTCCGTCACATCGTCTCGGCGTATGGTCCGAGCCTCGACTAATGCCGCCTGCGCCCCGGATGTCGTTCCCGTGCTGCGGCTAGTGAGCCACCCTGCGTAGTCATTGGTAAGCGGCTGACCGATGTTGCGCAGAGCGACAAGATCCACGAGCCGGTCGTAGCACAGTTGGGCGGCATCGCCGTCGTATCCCAACGCCTCCAATGCAGAACGCATCACCTTCGAAACGTGGACAGGCCCGATGTACTGCCGCTGCGGCAGATCGGCTCGGATCATGAGTACGCGCATGAACCGCTCGACGAGCGGCAGGAAGCCGTCCGGAATTGCCAAACGAGCGGTCCGGCCGCCACGTCCCGGACGGGGGGTGACCGGAATGCCTTCGAACGTCCGGGTGTGCCGTGCGGCAAGCAACCCGCGGGCGAGGGCATCGCGGCACGCCGTCAAGGTGGAATCAGTAAACAGCTCTCCATCTGCGGCTCGCATGCATGCCGCCCACACCCCGGCCGCTTCAAGGGCGCCCGGTTTGAGGCTCGCGTTCGTCATGAGCCGCAACGCCAGCTCGGGGAACCGTACGAATCGGTCGAACAGGTGGGCGAGCCCACCCTCGTTACAGAGAGAGATCAGATCCCACGGACCCTGACTCTGCTCACGGTGCTTGCAGCTCACGAACTCGGTCCGGCCGTCGACGAAAACCACGACGTAGTCCTCGTGGATCTCGGTCACGACCAACTGGGCCCGACCGGACCTGAACATCTCGGCGCAGTCGACGGCGGTGCAATGGTGCTGCCATGCATACCGATCCTGCGTGTCGGCGCCCGAGTCTTCGCCCGCAACGACGCCAAGGGGATCTTCAGCCACGGTCACCGCTCGAGTTGGACCCCGGCCAACCCGGCGCCATCGCTACGGAATCAACCATGAACACCCCGCCTGTCCTCTACTGCACGACGGTGCACAGCTGCATTGGCGCACCCGGCCGCCGCTCTGCCGCCAGCTCGCATCAAATCTACATGGCACTATGCAGCGCGAGCCCGTCGTCAGCGCCCTAGCCCGCATCCGGCCAACCCAGACGATCCGCGGTGACGACCCGTACGACACGAGCGAGTTGGGATGGCCACGCATGGCAGCGACCGCTATTCTGTAGGGCTGTCCGGCTTCGCGGCAGCAGCGAGACGGGCGCTGACCGCGGATCGCTCCTTCCGGCGACGTGTGAGGCGCGCGATGACTGCCCCAATCTCCTCCGACACTGACGCGCTCTTGCGTCCGCTGGCCGCACCGCAGCAGAGCCTGCTGGACATCGTCGGCGATACGGTGATCTCGACCGGCAGCTGGCCGGTGTACCAGTACGTCCAGGCCAAGCTGGACGACCTCGGGCTGGACATCGACGAAGTGTGCGCGGGCCTGCCGTCCATCCCGCACGGGCAAACGGCCTATTCACTGATCCGGCGTGATCTCCATCGCCGCGACGAGGAACCTGTGCAGTTGACCATCGCCGGCATGGCACACCTTCCGTCGTTCAAGCCGGCGGTCGACATGTTCATCCGCTTCGTCAACGCGTTGGCCGAGCGGCGAGCAGCTGCACCGTTCGAGCCGGGTCAGGTGATTAAGGTAGAGATCGTCGGGCCTGATCTGGTGGCTGAGCTCGGGCTTCAGGACGCGATGCTCGCCGGGTGGCTGCCCATATTCCTGAACGGTGAGCCTGCCACCTTCCATGGGGCCCAGCCGCTCGGCGAGCGCCGCTGGACGTATCAGCCAGCAAGCTTCCTGCGCCGGTTCCGCGGAGTAGGTGACGTCAACGATTACCTCACCCGGATGCGTGCGTGGATCATGCCGCCTGAGCCCGTACCACTCCCGCAGTCGGTTTCCCCGCTTGGCCTGGTGGCCGCGTTCGACTACCTCGACGTCGTGTGGCAACTGAAGTTCGGCCGGAAGCTGCTACACGTGCCCAGCGCCGAACGCGCAGCAAGGCTGGCCATCCCTGTCGCGACGGCCGAAGAGTTCGACAACCGTCTCAGCGCGCTCGGCGAGATGCTCAAGGGCATGGACGCAGCGCCGGAGGAGGGCGACAGGTTCCTGCTCGTCAAACTGCGCCGCTACCTGAGTCGCAGGCTGGCTACCGAATCACAGCCAGCGATGCGCACAGCCGTCGATATCCTGTTCCACGTCACTCAGATCCGCAACAGCGGCCAACACGCTGGAGCGGCACCGGAAGCCGCTACGGCGTTGCCGGCACTGGGTCTGGCGTTTCCGGTCGCTGACTACGCCGTCGCTTGGCGGACCGTGCAAGCTCAGGTGATCAACGCGTTGGACTCACTCCGTGTCGAGGTCAGCGCCTTGCCCAACTACCTTGCAGGTCCCAGTCAGGCTGCACGACAAGGTCCGGCCCGCACGCGGCGACGTGGATCAGTGCACACCGCCGCGACGCCGCGGGAAACCGCGCCCTGACGGCAGCGCGATAGGCACCCGATGTCACGCCCCTCGCAGGAGATCGGACGTCCGCGGGGCCCCAGAGCCTGCCGGTCACGGGCTGAGCCGCTCCATCGGCGGCCGGTTGGACCTCCAGCGGGGCACCGCCGTCCCACCTCAGCGGGAGCCGATAACGCCAGGGCGAGCAGGTCGGACATCAGGAGCGGTGGCTGGCGATAGCCTGCGGGGCTTGACCGCCGCGCCGTTTGTGGACGAAGTTGGTGCGGCTGGCGGCAAACGCGAGGTGGTCACGGAAGATGTCGCGAGCCATCTTCCCAAGTTCGACGGCCTCGGCGTATGCGATTTCGCTGCGCCGGTTGCTCGCGCGGGTCCGTTTGCCGTCGATCGTTGAGGCCCAGTTGTTCCCTGCGGCGGCGTGGGCTGCCACCTCGAGGACCCATTCATTGAAGGTGCCCGGGTCGCGCGGGCC
Organism: Dactylosporangium siamense; assembly: GCF_016862795.1. Lineage (GTDB taxonomy): Bacteria > Actinomycetota > Actinomycetes > Mycobacteriales > Micromonosporaceae > Dactylosporangium > Dactylosporangium siamense. The sequence goes on from NZ_BONQ01000201.1 coordinate 6,414, forward strand.
TGCGTGATCGATGAGGCCGAGGCGGAGCGCCTGGTCGACGTCGACTGGCTGGAGGCTGGTCAGGAGGCGGCGCGCGACCGCGGGGCCGACGCGGGCCGGCAGGACCATGGAGTGCAGCTCGGAGCCGCTGAGTCCGATGTTGTAGTACGGGTTGAGCACGACGCCGTGCCTTGCGACTACGGTGTCGGCGGAGAGGGGCAGCATGGCGCCGCCGGCGCCGGCGTTGCCAGTGATCGCGGCGATGGTGATCCGGCGTGCGTCGGTGGCGAGGGTTCGGCAGACGGCGTTGATGGCGCGGATGCTGGCCCAGGCGGCCAGTTGCGGGTTGTCGGCGGCGTGGATGTGGTTCAGGTCGATGCCGTTGCTGTAGGCGTCGGTGCTGCCGGAGACGATGAGGACGTGGGTGTCCTGCGCGAGTGCTCTACGGAGCGCGGCAGCGAGCCTTCGGGACCAATTCGGGGAGAAGGCCCCGTTGTAGATGTCGAACGTCAGCTCGCCGACCTTCGGGCTGTGCCGGATGTACCGGATTCGCGCCGGTCCTGCGAGGCGTGGGACGCGGTCGAGCAGATCGGCGCCGAGGACGTCCACGGCGGGGAGTTTGATCGCGTCGGGTGCCTGGTCGGTGGTGGCTTTCGCGTGCCCGATCCAGATACCGGTGCCGTCGCCGGCGGCGATGAGCACGGCGTCGTCGTTGCGGCCGAGGATGGTGCCGGGCCGGGTGCGGTGGACAACGTCGACGAGGTCGGCGTTGTAGACGTACAGGTGTTGTCCGGCAATGGTGGTGCGGACGCCGGGTGCGCCGTCGGCGGCGCGGATGTGGCGCAGGATGTGTTCGCCGGGCTCATCCCAGTCAAACGCCCGGTCCACTTGTCGCATGAGGGGCCGCAGGCGGGTACCGGAGACGGTGCGGCGGGCCTGGTCGAGTGGTGTCGGCACGAACTGTGGGTCGGCTGCGTGGTCGAGGACTTCGAGGATGCAGGCGATGGCGGCGTCGGCGACGGGTCCGTTGTAGAGGCTGGACTTGCGGGGCGGGTCGGCGGGCATCGGGAAGGTTCGGGTGGCCCAGATGGGACCGGCGTCCATGTCGGCGACGGCCTGTAGGGCTGTGACGCCCCAGACGGGTTCGTTATCGGTGATGGCCCAGTCGAGGGAGCTGGGGCCGCGGTCGCCGACGGGCCCGGGGTGGATGATGATCGTGGGCCAGCGCTGCCAGATGGCTGCTGGGACGCGGTTCTTGAGGTACGGGCAGATGATGATGTCGGGGTCGGCGCCCCTGACTTTCTCGATCATCGTCGTTTCGTTGCCTGCGACCACGACGTTGACGACGTCGTGGCCAGCGCCACGCAGGGCGCACAGGGCGCGTTGGCTAAGGCCGTTGAGCGCGGAAACGATGAGCAGCACGCGCACGGGTTGAACTCCATTCAGGGCTGAGGGATTCGAGGCTCAGGGCAGGCGTTCAGTGGCGGTGCTGGTCAGCGCCGTTGGCGGGCGGCGCGTTTGCGGCGTCGGCGGCTCCGTTTGCGGCGGACCGGAACCGGCGCGTTTGGCGGTTGCCGGCCTGGCCGCCCGACGGAGCTCGCGGCCGGGGTGCGGGTCGCGACGGCGGGCAGGCGCATCCTGGGTCGCCGTGCCGGTTCCGTGTCCTGCATTGCCGCCACCGGCGCGGCCGGTCTCCCCGTTCCAGTCGTTGCCGCCGGTCGTGGTGGGGTGGTGGGGCGGCGGCGGGTGGCCTGCCAGGTCAGTGCGGCGCCGGCGATGGCGGCGGGGATGAGGAGGTTGGGGCCGGCGGTGCCGAGGACGGCGGCGGTGATGGCGGTGCCGGTGAGGGCGGCGAGGGTGTGCCAGCCGGCCGGGAGGAGCAGCGCGGCGGATGCCATGCCGGCCAGCGCGACGGCGGCGAGCAGGACGGAGACGAGCCGGATCAGGTCGCCGGGCGGGATGTGCCACCAGGCGGCGGCTGCGGTGAGGGTGATGGTGGCGGCGGCCTGGACGGCGAGGCTGCGCCGGGCGACGCCGTCCGGCTGGTGTGCGAGCCAGCTGGGTAGGTCCCCGGCGGCGGCGAGGGCCGCGCTTGAGCGGGTTCCTCCGGCGAGGTAGGTGTTGGCGGCGCCGACGGTGAGCAGCAGCGCGACGACGGCGACGACCGGTGGCGCGGCGGGTCCGAGCCCGGCGCGGATGACGTCGGCGAGCGGGACGTCGGCTTGGGCGGCAGCGGTGCCGAGGGTGCCGATCGTGGCGGTGGCGAGGCCGAGGTAGACGACGCCGATCACGACGAGGGTGGTGGCGGTGACGCGGGGCAGGGTGCGGCGGGGCCGGTGCACGGCGTCGGTGAGCGTGGCGCATGCCTCCCATCCGGCGACGCCGACGAACAGCACGGCGCTCGCCTTGGCCACGGCGGCGTATCCGTGCGGGTTGAACGGCGTGAAGTTGCTCGGCTGCAGGTGCCGGCCGGTGGCGGCGAGGCTGATGGTGAGCAGCGTGAGGAGCACGCCGACGACGGCGAGTTGGGTGCGGCCGGAGATGCGGATCCCGGCGGTGTTCGCCGCGATCACCAGGGCAAGGATCGCGGCGGTGATCGCGAGGGCGGTGTGGGGCCCGGCGCCGATGGCGGCGGCGACATACTGCCCGCCGAGCAGGGCGGCTGCGGCGGCGGCGATGGGGACGGCGGCGTAGAACCACCAGCCGACGACAGCGCGGGCGTCGGGTCCGAACGCGCGCTCGGCGGTGGCGGCGATCCCGCCGCCGGACGGGTACCGCACGGCAAGGCTGCTGAACACGGCGGCGATCGGGATGCTGAGCAGCAGCAGCGCGGCCCACGCGAGCAGCGAGGCAGGGCCGGCGTGTCCGGCGGCGATGCCGGGCAGGACGAGGACGCCGGGGCCGAGCAGCGACCCGGTGTAGAGGGCGACCGCAGGCCCGAACCCGATCCGCTGCGACCGCCCTGCTGGCGTCGCCCGCGCCGAACCGTCCTGCCCGGCAGTGGGGCGCCGCACGGGTCGGGCCGAGGCGGAAGCCGGCTGGTCCGGGACAGCTGGAGTGTCGGGCGGTGCGGCTGGTCGAACGGTGAGGGTCATCTCGATTCGCGTCCCGTCAAGTGCGTCAGGTTGATCCCGGCCGCTGCAGGTGCCGGGCGTGCCGGATGCTCGGCCCACTCGTCGCGGCCGAGGTCTTCGCTGCCGTAGAAGTCGGCGTCGGCGGCCTCGCGCAACTCGTACAGCCGTTGCTCGGCGTCGGCCTCGTCGCGTTCCCGCGCCAGCCAATCGTCGCCGGACAGCCGTGGTCGGACGCCGCCCTCGCCGTCGGATTCCCAGCGGTTGCCGTCGTGGACGACGCCGCCCACGACGATGTCGGTGTCGTCGATGGCGTGCTGCCACACCTCGCTGGCCCACCGGCCGCTGTCGTCGGTGTCCGCGCCACCGTCCTTTGAGCTCGCCGGCTCGGGTTGCGCTGGCTCGTCCGGGCTCATTGGGGCTCCCTCGGTCGTGGTGTGGCGTCGTTCAACTGGTCGCCGTCGCGGTGCCAGCTGCGTTCGTGACCGCGCGTCCCTGGCCGTACCGGCGCCCGCCCGAGCGACGCCAGGTGCAGCGGGAGGCGCGGACGGGAACCCGGCGCTCGAAGCCGGGCCGGTGTCGGTCAACTGCTCGCTACCCGCTCATGCGGTGGCTCCGAGCGTTGCGCCGCGGAGTTCCATGAACACGGCGGGGTTTTTGCTGTTGGCTTTGGTGAGCTGGCAGCGGCTGCCGGAGCAGTCGACGCCTTCATGGGTCTCGTAGTGCAGGTGCGGTCCTGAACTGTGCCCGCTGGTGCCGGCCAGGCCGATCCGTTGCCCGGCTTCGACGTGCTGGCCGACTGTGATGTCGGGGCGTCTGACCATGTGGCAGTAGCGCGTGGCGATGCCGCCGCCGTGATTGATGTCGACGTACCAGCCGCACCCTGGCGTTGTCGGGCTGCCGTCGATGTCGCAGTTGCCGGTGCTGTGGTCGCACGCGGCGTAGCTGACGGTGCCGGCCGCGGCGGCGACGATGACGTCGTGGCGTTTCGCGGCGAGATCGACGCCGGCGTGCAGCTTGCCGCCCCGCTGCCCGTACGGCGAGACAATCGTGCCGGGCACCGGGCGGACCCACCCGGACGCTCCTGGCGTGCCGGGCGCGGTGCTGCCGTCGCAGTTGGCCAGGGAGGCGCCGGGGACTTCCTCGATGATGGTGGCGCCCGTGACGGCGGCGGCAACAACGCGCTCCGCGTCCTGTTCCCATTTGGCGTACGCGTCGGGGTACGCGGATCGCTGGACCTTCTGCGCGGCGTCGGTGAGGGCCATGGTGTCCCAGCCCTTGATGGTGAGCAGCTTCTTGTAGAACTTGGTGCTGGCGTAGTTGGGGTCGATGAGCTGTTCGGGGGTGCCCCAGCCCTGGCTCGGGCGTTGCTGGAACAGCCCGACCGAGTCGTGGTCGTTGCGGGTGCCGAGATGGGGCAGGTTGCGCAGGCTGGACTCTTGCATGGCGGTGGCGACGGCGATCACCCATCCGCGGGCGGGGACGCCTAGGCGCTGGCCGGTGGCGACGATGATGGCGGCGTTGCGGACCTGCGGGTCGGCTTTCCACCGGCCGACGTCGGGCAGCCCTTCGGTGCGCACTGTGAGGCCGCCGGGTGGGGTGGGCGCGCACGCGTTGGCGTCGCCGACGACGATGACGACGATGAGTCCGGTGCAGCCGCACACCACGAGGAGGCTGGCGACGATCCAGACGAGGATCTTCATGGCGTCGCCTCAGGGTGAGGTTCGGGTGGCTCGACGTTGACGACGAGCCACCGGCCGTTGAGGCGGACGCAGGTGACGGTGATCGGCCCGGCGTCGGTGCCGACGTCGGCGACGACCGCACCCGCGGTCGCGGTCCGGACCGCCGGCGCCGTGGTTACTTGGGTGGCCGGGACGCCGGCCGGGTCGACGGTGGCGAGTTTGTCGGCGTATGTCGGACTGGTGTAGCGGGCCACGTCGGCGTGCCAGCGGCGCTGGTCGAGTCCGGGCCGGGCCCAGGCGGTCATGAACGCGCTGATCACGTCGAGGGCTGCGGCGTTCGCGGTCGTGGAGGTATCCGGCTGCGCGCCGTCGTCGCCGTCATCTTCCTGATGCGCGCCGCCGTCCTCAGCCGTCGGCGCTGTGGTGACGGCTGGTGTTGTGGTCGGGGCATGCCGTGGATGGCTGCTGCATCCGGTGAGGGCAGCGGCGGTCACCGCCAGCAGGACGCTGGCGGTGACCGTGTACCGGGCGATGTGGTGGTTCATGCGGCGTCGTCGTCCGGTGCGGGCGGCGGCCAGCCGCCCTGGGCGTCGTTGAGCAACTGCCCGGCCGCCCGGATCGCTGCATGCAGCTCGACGAGCCGCTGGCCGCGGGCGCCGGCCGGGCTGCGGCGGCCGCGGTGCAGCAGCTGGTGGACCTGATCCAGTCGGGACTCGAGGTCGTCGAGGGTACGCATGTACCGGACTCGGTCGACCGCCACCGGGCCGGACTCGCCCGTTCTAGTGGCGGGGGCGGGCAGGGTGGTGGCCGTCATTCGGTGTCCAGGTCGTAGTCGCCGTCGACGCGGCCGTCGTCCTGCGCGTCGAGCTCCTCTTCGCGGCGGCGTTCGGCGTGCTGCAGTTCCTCGTCGCGGCGGTCGTCGTAGTGCGGGTCGGTCATGTCCTGCTCCTGTCTGAGTCGGTCAAGGGCGTCCGCGAAGTCCTCGCGGAGGTCATGAATGTCGAGGACGGTCTCTTCGATCGCCTCGGTGACGGTGCGCCAGTCCGCGTCGGCGGTGACCTGCGCCGGTTGGCTCATACCGGCTCACCTCCAGTCGGGTCGGCGCCGGGTGCCGCCGCCGGTGGTTGACCGTGGGCGTCGGACGGTGCGGGCGGGGCGGGCATGGGACGGCCGACGAGGTCGGCTTCAACGGCGTCGAGGGCGGTGTCGCGCCAGTCGTCGGGCCAGGCCAGGTCGGTAGACGGCGGGATGTGGCTGCCGTTGCGGCAGCGGCTGACGTCCCAGCCGCGCAGTCGCTGTCGGCAGCGGGCGAACGACTCCAGCCAGCGCAGCGGCGCGTCGGGGTGCGCGCGGCTGTCGTAGGCGGCGTGCCAGGCCGCGGCGAGCGCGGTGAGTTCTTCGACCATCGGCGGGTGCTGCGGCCAGCAGGACGGCAGGTCCGCGGCGAGCCCGAACCTGTGGTTGAGCCAGCCGACCCAGCCGAT
>NZ_BONQ01000202.1 GCF_016862795.1 Dactylosporangium siamense
AGCCGACCCAGCCGATGAGCCACAGCCACAACGCGGTCGCGGCGGCCCGGTCCAGTTCGGACCAGCGCAGCATCGTCGGGGCGCCTGCTGCCTGCTCACTCGCCTTGTCGCGTTCCTGCTCGCGTTGCCGCTGCAAGACGTCCTGCCGGAGGGTGAGGTGGGCTTCGGACAGGTCGGCGAGCATGCCGCGGACCTCGGCCAGGCCGGCGCCGAGCAGCGCCACCGCGCGTAGGTCCGCCGCGGCGTCATCGGGCAGGTCGAACTGGAACGGCACCGCGCCCGTCATGACCCGTCACCCGCTTTCGCGGTGGCGAGCATGCCCCGGAACGCGGCTTGGTCTTCGCGGAGCGCGGCGGCGTCGTCGCGTTCGTACCAGGCCGGGACGCTGAGCTCGACCGGCGGCAGGTTGCCGATCAGGGCGACCGCCCGCCCGGCGGGCAGCGTGCGCAGCTCGGCGAGGTCCAAGACGTGTTCGCGGCGGACCTGTTCGGAGACGCTGGCCCGGCCCCCGCCCCAGCTGTGTGACGACGACACCTCCCGGACCTGCCCGGCCAAGGCTTGAGCGTCGCGCAGTGACTGCACATCGGCGGACCCGCCGAGGTGCATGAGGCAGTTCGCGGAGGCTTCGATCGCGGCGCCGCCGTCGCGGCCCCACCGGTCGTGCAGCTGGTGGCGGTTCTGGCAGAAGACGTCAACGATGACCCCGGACCCGCCGCCCTCCGACATGAGCGACGGCAGCGAGGTCAGGGGCGCGACATTGCTGATCTCGTCGCCGATGTAGTACAGCGCCGGTTCCAGCCGCCCGCCCGGGGCGAGGAACGACTGTTCCCGGGCGCGGTAGAGGAGGTCTTCGGAGATCGCGGCGAGCAGCGGCGCGACGGACGCCTGCGCGTCGCGGGTGCCGACCAGGTACAGGGTGCCCTGCTCGGCCAGCCACTGCTCCGCGTTGAACTGTTCGCCGCGGGGCGGGGACACCGCAGCGAGGACCCGCGGGTCGGAGACGGTGTCGAGAGCGCCGGACACGACGGCCTGGATGCTTTCACGGCCGCGGCCGGATGACTCGCGGTGCAGGGCGAGCCGGTCGGCCCAGGCGTGGACGCCGTGGTGGCGCAGGATCCGTTCGGCGCGCGGGTCGCCAGGGGTCTGTGCCCAGCCGAGGACGTCGGTCATCGTGGCGTGCTCGTCGAGGGCGGCGGCGTGCAGCAGCGCCCGGATGAGCATCGCGGCCTGCTGCCGGAAGTACTCCCCGTTCTCCACACCGGTGGACAGCCCGGCGCCGGCGGCGAACCCGTTCGCGCGGATCCAGGCGACAGTGGGGTCCTCGGCTCCGTCGATCGGCGACCACCGCAGCCGCGGGATGCCGGGGACGGTGCCACGCGGCTCGAACACATAGGAGGGGCCGACCTTCCGGCGGCGTTCGAATGTCACTTCCGCGGCTTCAAGGCGGGTGCCGGTGGTGATGACCGCACCTCGGGCGTCGAGGATCGCCGGAATGACGATCCTCGACGTCTTGCCGGAGAACCTGGGCACGCCGGCGGCGAGCCTCGAGTATTCGTTGGCCAAGTAGAGCCGTTCGCCGGTGAGGGTGTCGGTGCCGAGGAACCGGCCGGTTTCAAGCGGGTCGGCGCGGCGGACGGCCTTGGCGGCGGCTTCGGCCGGGCTGTCACGGTCGGTGACGGTCAGGCCCGGTCGGACGATGTCGGTGCGGGCGCGGACTGCGTCGGCGGACAGCAGCCCGTCGACGTCACGGCGGCGGGCGAACCCGGTCCGGCGCGCGTACTTGCTGGCCAGCAGCACGGAGCCGGCGGCCGCAGCGCCGAGGTGCTCAGCGAACAGCACCAGCCACAGCCCAAACAGCAGCCAGCCCGGCGGGACAGCGGACCGTGCAGGCGCCGGCCAGGCGGCGGAGGGATCGCCGCGGTGATCCGGTAGCCGCAGCAGGATCCCGGCTGCGTCGCCGGGAGTCGTGTCGGGCCAGGTGCCGTGGGCGAGGACGCCGCCGAGCTGCCCGGCCAGCCACAGCGTCCAGCCGGCCAGCACCGTCAGGACCGCGATCACCGCGAGCAGCCCGCCGCGCATCCACAGGTCGGCACGGGTCCGGCCCCGCTGCGGCAGCTGCCGGCCGGGCGACGACAGCGGCGGGCGGGCCATCACGCCACCCCGATCGGCGCTCGTGCCGGCGACGCCTCGCCCGGCTCGTCCGGCTCGTCCGGTTCACTCCGCTCAACCGGCGCCGTACGGCGCGCGGCCCGGCCGCCGCGGCGATGGTCGTCCTCGTCGTGGTGTTCGTCGGCGTCGGGAAGGTCGTCGACGCCGGGGACGTACTCCATCCGGCTGTCGGTGGCGACCATCTGCTGCTCGGCAGTGGACAGCTGGTGCTTGACCACGTACGGCTTGGTCCCGATCCGCCACAGGCCGACGCCTTGGCGCAGGTAGCGCAGCAGGTCGGTTTCCACGTCGGACGTGCCCAAGAATTCGCTGGCCTGCTCTAGGGAGCCGGCCGCCTGCCGGTAGCTGATCCGCACGCCGGTGTCCTCGATCAGGCCGCGGGCGATGCGAACCTGCTCGGAGTTCGCCGATCCGGACGCGGCGAGGTCGCTGAAGCGGTGGAACGCCAGGAGGTTCGTGACGCCGAGCGCGCGGGCGAGCTTCAGCTGCTCCCGCATCCGCCGGACCAGCGGAAGATGCCTCGAAATCAACGCAAACTCGTCGTAAACGCACATCCGCGGCGGCGCGTCGGGGCGGGACAGCTCCGCTTCGAGCCATGCCTGGGCGCAGCTCATCGCCATCGCGGTCATCTGGTCGCTGGTGCGGATCGCGCGCAGGTCGAGGACCGCGCCGGCCTGCGCGAAGTCCAGCCGGGTGCCGGCGCCGGACCCGGTGCCGTCGAACAGGCCGCCGAGCGCGCCGGTGACGAGGCGTTGTAGCGCGAGCCGGACCCGGCGGGAGTCGCTGGCGAACTGCTCCAGTGGGTAGTTGAGCCCGGCGAGGTGGTGCTGCCAGCGTTCGGGTTCGCCCATCGCGGCGAGGACCGCGGACAGCGTCGGGGTGGTCTGCCGGTCCGGGTCGACGCCGGCGTCGACGCCGGTGACGGTGTCGACGGCGTAGCCGATCAGCGCCCGCTCCGCCTCCCGCAGCGGACCGCCGAGCTGGATCTCCAGCAGACCCTCCAGCAGCAGCAGGCGGCGGGTGCGCTGGATCTGCTGCCACTGCTCGACCGGCATCCCCGGGTCGCGGCGGATCCCGGTGAGCGGGTTCATGACGACCCCGAGGCCGGGGCCGATGCGGACCGGGCTGATCCCGGCGAGCGCGGCGAGACCGTCGTACTCGCCTTTGACGTCGGTGATGTAGAACCGCACCCCGAACGGCACGCCCCGCAGCGCGAGGCACTTGAGCAGCGAGGACTTGCCGGAACCGATCTCGCCGGTGAGCACGACGTTCGGGGAGGTGATGACCCGCGCCCGGTACAGCTCGTGCACGCTGAAGGTGAACGCCGCGCGGGAGAACACCTCAAGGCCGACCAACGGCCCGTCGACCGGCAATCCCGGGTCGGCGACAAACGGATACGCCGAGCACAGCTGCGCGCTGGTCGTGACCAGCGGCGGCAGCCGCAACGGCCACCCGACCCGCCCGGCGGCGCGGCCGTGACCGCCGCGGCGGTCGGTGCCGGGCGGGTCGAGCAGCCGCACCTCCGCCCGTTGCAGCACCGCCTGCTGCCGCTGCAGGTCGCGTTCAGCGGCGGCCACGTCCCGGGCCTCCGCCAGGGCGGTGAGCCGGTCGCCGAGGCGACTCTCCCTGCGCAGCCGGACCTTGCCGAGATCCCGGCCGGGTTCCTCGGTATGGTCGGGTTTCCGGCGGGTCATGCCGACCACCAGCCGCGCACCGGCGCCAGGCCCCGGCCGAGCGGCAGCGCCCCGGCAAGAAACCCTTGATCCTGCTCACCGAACAGGACCACGCTTTCGCAGCCCGCCCTGGCCAGGATGCGTTTCACGGTCCGGGTGTCCTGCTCCAGCTCCTCCATGCTGGGTGCGGTGACGGTAACCAGCAGGGCATAGCGGTAACGCGTGTGCCCGGCCGCCTGCTCACGGTCGATCTGCGCGACCGACCGGGCTTCCTCCTGTTCCCGGGCCGTGCGCACCAGCCGGAGTTTGCGTTTGGTGACCTCGTCCCCGGCCCGTGAGACCTGCTCGCGGCGGGCGGCGAGGTTGGCCAGCGCCGCGGGGATCGGCTGGGCGACGAGGGTGACGGTGCGCCGGCCGGTGACCCGGGTGTAGAGGCCGGTCAGCCACGTCGCGCCGACGAGGGTGCGGGGCATCTCGGCCACCCACAGCGTCCGGGAGTAGCCGGAGTCGTGCCGCAGCGCGCTCCACCCGACCGTCTCCACCGCGGCCGGGCCCGCCAAGCGCGGCTCGACCCCGCCCGCGATGCCGTCCCCGCCGCGGACGTCGAGCTCCGCCTGGTCCGCCGGATCCCACTGGGACCGCAGCACGCCCGCGTACGCGCGTGGGGTCAGCCAGCCGCCGGTGGCGACGCCAGCCTCGCTGACCGTGGCCTCGATGCCACCGAGCTTGTCGAGCACGACCGCGGCGACGGCGGCGTCCCCGCCGCCCGCGTCGGCGACCTCGCCGGACATGCGGGCCACGTCGAACACGCAGACCAGCAGCGTCTCGTGCCGCTGCGCGGACGGTGCCGCCGCGGCGGTCAGCTCGGCCAGGGACTGGTAGGCGGGGCTTGTCGTGTCGATCGCCCGGTCCGCCAGATAGCGCTGGGCGCGGTTGCCGGTGTCCGGGACCGCGCGCGTGGTCAGCGCCCACCGCACCAGGCCGAGGTCGGCGTACTCGGTGCCGAGCACATTGAGGACCTGCGCCCAGTCGACGAGCCGCTGTTCCTGCACCGAACTGTCCGCGAGCAGGTAGTTGGCGCCGAAGCACAGCAGCGCGGCGGTGACCGTGCGCTCCCGGCGGTGGGCGAGCAGCCCGACCGGGGTGGTGCCGTCGCCGGCGACGGCGGACAGCCACCGGTAGCCTGCGGCCTGGCCCGGCATGTCCAGGTGCTTCCCGACGCTGCCCGGCGCGAACACCATGCCGCGGTAGCGGTCCTGCCGACCCGCCCGCTGTACCAGCGCCCCGCCGATCACCGGCAGCCACTCGGTGACCCGCCGCCCGCGTAGCCTCAGCAGCCCAAGCACCCACAGGACGGCAGCGGCGGCGAACAGTGAACCGGCGGTCCACCGGGCGCCGGTCACCAGCACGTTGACGCCGGTGACCGCGCAGAGCACCCCGCAGGTCACCATGACGATCTGTGACCAGGTGAACCCCATGACCGCGCCGCGGGTCGACCGCGGCGGGAAGGAGAACTGCATCAGCACCTCCAGGTGCGCTGGATCAGGCGGGGACGCGATCAGCGCCCCGAGGATTGGCAGGGTTCAGACCGGCACGATCGGGATGTCCGCCGCGCCTGCTGCAGCGCCGCCGGACGCACCGCCGCCGCCTCCTCCGCCGGATCCGGGCGGGCCGCCTGACCCTCCGCCGCCGGGCGAAGGTTCGGCGCCGCCGGACGGTGGCTGACCGGACTGGCCGGGCGGGTCCGACGACGGTCCGGCGCTGTGCTCACCGCCGCTGGTCAGGTCCTGCGGGTGCGGCGGTTCGGCCTGCTGGTGGTGCTGGTCGGGATTCGCCGCAGCAAGCATCGGGTCGGCGTCGGCCGAGGTGCCCGCGCCGCTGCCATGCCCCGCGTCGGCGCCACCCGAGCCGGCGTCGCCGGTGCCGGTCGTGGCGACGGTGCTGCTGGCGTTGCCGCCGGTGGTGTTCGAGCTCGTGGCACCAGCCCCGGCAGCGGTATTGCCGGCGGTGGTGCTGCTCGCGGCGTTGACGTCGGCCTTGGCCTGCTGCGTGTGTTGCTGCACGCCGGCTGCCTCGTCGGCGTTCGGGTGGTCCCGTGCCCCGCCTGACCCGCCTTCGGCTCCGGTGCTCGCACCGTCGCTCGGACCGGCGGTGCCGGACCCGGGCGTGCTGCCGTCCCCTGCGGCGCCAACCGCGTCGGCGGTGTGCTTGCCCGGCCCGTCGCTCAGCCCGAGCTGCTGCTGTGCCTGGTCGACGCCGGACTTGGCCTGCTCACGTCCGGTGTCCCCCGACGACTTGGCGGTGGACGGCATGTCGGCGAGGTTGGCGTTCATCATCTGCGCCGCGTGCTGGGCAGGGTTCCCCGTGTTCCCAGCGTCCCCAGAGCCTCTTGGTCCGTCGCCGGCTGCGGCGGCAGCTTGCGCACCGGCTGCGGCCAACACCGCGCGACCGTTGATGTCGGACAGGTAGCCGTCGACGATCGTCAGCAGCCGCAGCAGCACCCACGGCGTCATGACCATCATCCAGATCAGCAGCAGCCCCCGCAGCGCGGTGCGCAGGTCGTCGGACTCGTACGAGGTACGGGTGCCGTAGATCCACAGTTCGACGGTGAAGAACCGGGACATGCCCAGGGCGTTGAGGGTCCAGAACCAGCGCCGTAGCCAGTGCTGGGTCTCCGACGACACCTGACCGGTCGCCGCGATCACCCCGACAAGCGCTGCGCCTTGGGCGATCTCGCCGCGGAAGATCTGCGTGATCAGCACCAGCAGCAGGCCGATGCAGGAGAAGCCGGCGATGCCGAGCGCGATCAGGCCGGTGCCGGCGCCGAGGGTCAGGTTCGACAGCGCGGTGACCCAGGCCGAGGCGTCCCACCTCTGGTTCTGGTTGGCGGTGATCAGCGAGTTGGTCGCGTCGTCCCAGGCGGCCAGGATCACCCAGGCGATCCCGCCGCAGAAGAAGATCCCGAGAATCGCGCGGACCAGCCCGCCGAGGGTCGCCACCGGGCTGGGCCCGTTGACCCGCAACCCGTTGCGGATCACCGAGACGATGAAGAACAGCACCAGGAACAGCAGGATGATCCCGGCGGCGGAGTTGTAGGTGAGGAAGAACGCCCCGTCTGGCTTCGTCGGCGCGGTGACCGTGAACACCGCCTTGGCCAGGTAGCCGAGCAGGACCGCCATCGTCTGCACCACGGCGTTCGCCAGGCCCTGGAAGCCGCTGGTGATGACGCCGTTGACGATGTCTTTGACCTGGCAGGACACGTCGGTCAGCCCGCACGACGACTCGTGGTGGCCAGGTGGCGTGGTGGGCGGTGCTGGCGGGGTCGGGTTCGGGACGTCGGGCTCGCGTAGCTGGAATGACAGCGTGCGGGCGGCGATCTTGCACCGGTCCCGCTTGTGGTTCCACCGATTCGCGTTGCCCGGATCGGTGTTGGCCCGCTCGGCGAACAGATCGCAGCGCACCAGCTCCGGCGCGGTCGGCGTGCCCGGCGCGACATCGGCCAGAACGGTCGGGGTCCCATCACCGGGTCGATCATCGAGGGTCAGCGCCACCGTCTGGCACTCCAGCATCTGGTCGGCGGTCAGCGACCGCGCGCAGCCCGTGACCCAGTGCGACGGCGCACCCGCCGGCGGGCTCGCTGTATACCGGACCCACAGGAAGCACCAGCGCTTCTGGGTGCTCGGCACAGTGCCGCCGCAGAGCCGGTTGTCCGATGACGGCGGCGGCGTACCCGGCGCGGTCGGCGACGCGGTCGGGGTCGGCGACGCCCCCGGCGGTCCGGGAGTCGGCGACGGCGCGGGCGTCGGCGCTGCCACTGCCGACCCAGCGCCTACGACCCCGGCAAGACCGCAGAACACCACCACGAAGAGCACACCGAGCAGCAGCCGCGGCAGCACACCGCGCGACGGGCGCCGCACAGCGCTGTTGGCAGGGCTCGCCGCGATCCTCTGGTTCGGCCGGGTAGTCCGAGTTGCCGGGGTCATGGCGTCGTTCCGGGGGCCCAGCTGTCCGGGCCGAGGACCCGGCCCAGCACCTGCGGGTCGCGGGGGCTGCTGTCGCGGACGGTGCCGCGCACGTCCGGCGGCGGCGCCGGAGCCGGTGCCTCGACCTCGGCCAGTCGCCACCCGGCGTCGGTGAGCTCGACGGTCAGGTCGTGCACCGCCCACGCGCCGGTCAGCTCACCGCTACTGGCCGACCCCTCTGCGGCGGCGCCGAGCAGCGCCAGGCCGTAGGTCTGCACGGCAACGCGGGTGCCGACCGGCAGGTTCGTCGGGTCACCGGCATTGTCGGCCCAGACCCGGGCGATCACGGTCTGCCGGATCCCACCCGGAGCTGCCGATGTCGTGGCGGCGACCGCGAGCCGGTCGGCCAGCCCGGTGGCGTCGGGGGCGAGCAGCGCCGCGATCCGGGCTCGTGCTTCGTCCGCCGGGCGACCGATCGCGGCGCTCAACTGGGTCTCAAGGTCGGCGGCAGCGTCACCGGCCCCACGGGCAGTGGCCGGGAAATGCTGTGGCACCTCGCTCGGCTGCTGCGGTGCAACCGCCGACGCGGCGGGGGCCGCCGACCGGTTCGAGTGCGGCAGTAGCCACCGATCCATGGCTGCACCAGCGCCGAGCAGCAGCACCACCGCGAGAAGCACACGCAGCACGCGCGAACCGCCGGCAGGTTCATCGAAGACGGGCCTGTAGTCGCTCATAGCGACCGCCTACTGCTTCAGGAAGAAGCTGATGATGGCCACGGGCGACCCGACGACGATGGAGACCAGGCTCGCCTTCCACATCATCGTCTTGCCCCGGTCAGACAGGATGTGCGCGCCGAACACCGGCCCGATCCCGAACGCGATCGCGCCGCCGACGAGGCCAGTGAACGCCGCGACGATGCCCAGGAACAACGCGCCGTTGATCAAGCTGTAGAACAGGTCCGAGCGCGGCACGTCGGTCGGAGAGGGGCCAATCTTGTCCCAGTCGAACCCGCCGGGCAGCCCGCCGCCGCTGGGGTTCGGAGTCGGCTCACGCAGGGCCGTCTGAGTGACAGCGGCCTTCGCCGCCAGCCACACACCGAAATGGGCGAGCATCACTGGTGCCCCCCATCAGCAGCCACGGCACGCGCTGGACGGAACGCCGCCTGCGACACGCCGGCCGGGGTCAACAGCCCGGCGGCCAGCTCAGGGTCGGCGGGGCAGGCGGCAAAAACGGCGTCGGCGAGCTCGACCAGCGCCCGGCGGGTCAGCGCGCGCATCCGGCTGAGGTCGACCGGCTCGGGTCGGGCCAGGTGAGGATCGAATGGCACGCTGACCACGGCGGCGACCGAGGCGCCGAGCTGGCGGACCGCGGCACGGACCTCCCGCGACGGTCGCGGCATGCTGGCCACCACGACCACGACCGCCTTGTCGGCCGCAGCCTGCAGGCCCCCCGCGCGCAGTTGCGCGACCAGCCGCATCGTGTGCTGCAGGCTGTCGACCCCGGCCCTGGCGACCAGCACCGGACAGATCGTTCCGGCCAGCAGCCTCCACACCGGCGCGAGGTCGGCGACCGGGGCGTCGATCAGCAAGAGCGGGTACGCACCGCGCATCGCGTCAACGACCTGGAGGCTCTCGGTCAGCACTAACGGCCTGCGCGACGTGCTGCGCTGCACCTCACCGACTGCGGTGTGCAGGCCGGACGTGCCGAGCTGCATCATCGCGTCGAGGGTGCTCTGGTCCAGGTGGCCGGTTCGCGTCCAGGCGGCGTGGAGGTCCCAGATGGTGGCGTCGTTGCGGCGCAGTACGCGATGCTCCAGGCCGCCCCAGCCGCGGCCGGTCGCGTCGACTGCTGCCGGAGGCTGCGGCGTCGCCACCGCCAGGACCGCGCCGAGCGCGGCGACGATCGTCGACCGGCCAACACCGCCGTCGGCGGAGGACACCACGATCGGCGGGCAACCGGGCCGTAGGGCCGCAGCGCGCAGCCACGCCCGGCGCAACGTGGGGCTGTCGCCGAGCTCCCGCGGTACCGGTCGCGGCTCGAACACGTGGTCGTATGACGGTCTCGGTCTTGGTACGGTCGCCGCGCGGGATTTTCCCCGACGGCCGGTCAGGACGGCCGGGACGACAGGCGATCGGCGTGGCGCGACGACCGTGTCCGTTGGTGCGCGGGACGGCACAGCAGCGCTCCTTCCACAATGGACGACGAAGTCCGGGAAGGGGACCCAGGCAGTGGGTCACGGCCGTCTGTACGCAGTGCACGTGGATCCACCCGTACAGACGGCCGCCGCTGGCGTGGCGCCATGCCGGACTCTCCGGCTTCGGCGCGCCGCGAAGTCCGGCCGTCACCAGTGGCTGAGCCACCCGCACGGCCGATGCCAGCGCTTCCCGTGCCTTCGAGGCTGCCAATCGGGAAGGCGCCGCAACAGTTGGCCAGAGTTAACCGGCAGCTGCCACAAGTCCACAGTGGATGGATGGGCGGCTGGTCCGTCCGAGGCGTCTGGGCACGGGATCGCTTGGGTTTGGGACGATGCGGTAGGCGCCTGGTACGCGGTCCTCGGCAGAGCGGCGCCGCGCCGTCTAAAACCTCAGGACATCAGGCCGAAGAGGACCCCGGCGAGACTGCCGAGCGCGACGAGCAGCATGGTCAACTCCATGACGAGGCGTCGGATGCGCCGGATCGTCCTGGTCCATTGGTCGGTTCGTGAGGTGCGCTTCATGCCCACTGATGCTGCTGCATCAGTTTCAGGTAGCCTTAACTGATGCGAGAGAACGAACTTCGGGAGTTCACCCGCAAGGCGCTGCGCCGCACTCCAGCCGTGTTCGAGGTCGTCTGGTCCGAGCTGCTGAACCTGGGGTACGTCGCAGACGTTCAGTACGGCGCCCGGGAGCCGGTCTGGCTCGCGGAGCAGGGGCGCGGGATTCTCGCGCGCGGCACTGCTGCGGAGCGCACGGACGGTGCCGCTGACGAACAGCCGCCAACCGGCGCGGAGCGGGTGTGGGCGCTGTCCCAGCTCGTCGCGCATCAGGCAGCGAACGACCCCGACGTGGTTGCGTTTCGCCGGGCCTATCTGGCGGACGGTCTGATCGCCTGGGACGACGTCGAGGGGTGGCTCAACGCCTGTGCCGACAAGGACGGCGAGTGGACCTCCGACGTGTCATTCACGATCCCGCCGGGGACGACGGTGGAGTGGGACGGGCCGACCGCCAGGTTCAACCCACCGATCGCGGCAGTGCCGGCCGGGATCCATTTCTCCCATCGAACACTCGCCTACGCACAGCCGGGTGATCGTGGTGTGCGACGCCGGTCCGTGACGGCGGGTGGCGTACTCGACGGGCTTCGGATCCTCACCGAGAATCTGGCGGACGCGTTCGCATGGCAGCCAGCGTTGGCCGCCGTGTTCGTCCTGACCGGCATCACACCAATGATCCCGGCGGCTCGGATCGGCGTTCCCGCGGTCAAGATCCGCCACAAAATGGGCCTGGACTGGTCACGGCGAATCACGTTGAACATCGACCCTGCTGCGAGCACCCAGGAGGTGCTCGCAGCGTTCGAGGACGCTCGTCTGGAGTACGAACGGCACCCACGTCCGCACGCCGCGCCCACCAGCCATGCTGGCCGGCGGCAGGCGTCGGTCAAGCATCTTCGGCTTGCAGCGTTTGCCGGCGTCGAGCATGCCGACAAGCCGTGGGCGGCACGGTTCCGGCTGTGGAACGAGCGCTTTCCGGACTGGGCCTACCCGGCGGAGTCGAACTTCCGCCGCGACGCCGGCGCCGCTCAGCGGCGTCTGCTGTCGCCATAGGAGCCCTTGGATCGAGCATTCGAGCTTGCGGGCGTCAGGTGGCCGTGGGCTGTTCGCCGACTCGCGGGGCGCCACGCGTTGCAGTGGTCGTTGCCATGCGACACCCTCAAACTCCGAGAGTGACGTCCGGTTGGGCGGATGTGAATCCTGGCCGCGGGCTCCGGCCAGGACCCTGGCCGGCGACGCCATCATCGCTGCTGGTCTGCGGCTGGCGCCGGCGCCTCGTTGTGATGTCCCGGTCTGGGAGAGAACCGATGGAGCGGGCCGGGTCCTGCGTGTGCGTGCTACAGGCGGTCTATGCGTTGGGTTTGCGCCACATGGGGTAGATCCGCTCGCCGTTGTAGGGCAGGTCCAGCGGGGCGGCGCAGTCGGCGTATCCCAACCGTTCATACAGCTTGCGGCTCTGTGAGTTGCTCGCTTCCAGGTACGCCGGCGTGTGCAGCTGCGCGTGACGCGCCTCGAGCAGCACGGTGCCCAGGCCCTGGCTCTGCCACCGGTCGTCGATAGCCAGCAGGGTGAGGTAGGCGTGCGCCTCGTCGATGGGGTGGGCGTTGACCATCGCCACCTCGAAGTGCTCGAAGCGGTCCGTCCATTCGCCGCAGGCGGCGGCCATTCGATCCGCGTAGTCCTCGGGCTCAGGGACCGGGTGTTCGAGCCACACCGCAGCCGCGCCAATCGTGGTGCTGCCGTCGGCGGTCTGAACGTCGATCACTTCGATGCGGCCGTGCTTCGCTGCGTGGTCGACGAGGAGCT
>NZ_BONQ01000203.1 GCF_016862795.1 Dactylosporangium siamense
GGTGAGGACCGAGACGCGTTGCGCGTCGACGGGCACAAGCCATTGACATACGTCCAGTGGTGCGAACGCGTGGGCGATGACGGCGGCAACGGTGCCGGCTTCGTCGGTGATTGCCAGGCGGACAGGGCCGTGCTGGAGGGTGGTCATCGCGATAACTCCGGGTTGCGGGGGTTCGAGTGGAAACGTGGTCGTACGGCGCGGGCCGTCCGGTGATCGGCGCCGAGGAACGTGAGCGCGGTGCAGGCGATCGGACGCCTACCGCCTGGACAGGTCTCGGTCTGCGCGAGCTGCTACGCCTGGCACCTCGACCAGGCCACCGCATGATGAGAGAATGCGGTGCGCGCCCAGGCGCCGACGAGAGAGGACTGCATCGCCGCCGCGGTGCGGTGACCGTTAATCGAGTGGCCTGCCTTGGGCACGACGGCCGCGTACACCGGGGTGTTCGTCGGGTAGTAGTCGCGCTCGCGGGCACAGACCTGCTTCGCGGTGCTGCAGAGCAGGCCAGCGGCGATGTCGCAGGACAGGGCGTCATGGTCGCCTACGACGAGGAGCACCGGGACGGTGATGTTGCGGCTGTAGGAAGGGTCCCGGGCCAGGTTCATGGTGGCCCGCTGCCCGCTGGTTCCGGTTGCTTTGGTTTGTTCGTCCAGGGCTAGCGCGGCTTTGTCTGCGCCGGGCAGGTAGTAGAAGCTGCGGCCGCGGGCTCCGGGTTTCGTGGTGACGTAGCCTGGCGGCGGGCTATTGGCGAACAGGGGATCTTCGCTGGCCTGGTGCAGTCCGGCGGCGACCGCGGCCTGCTGCACCGGATTGGCTTGGTGCAGGTATCCGGTCAGGATCAGGGCGTCGACGTCGTGGTGGTTGGCTGCCTCGATCATCCAGATGGCTGACCCGTACGAGTGCCCGACCCCGATCACGTGCTGGAATCCGCTGGGTCCGCGCCGTAGCTGCTGTACGAGCTGGTGAGCGACGAACGCCTCCGCCAAGACGGTGACCTCGTCCGCTGGCGGCCGGTCACTGACGCCGACACCGACTCTATCCACGGTGTAGATCGCCGTACCGGCCTGCAGCGCCGCGCTCACGTACGAGCGGCCGCTGCCGGTCAGGCTCCAGTACTTGTGGTCGTAGGTGAAGCCGGACATCAGCACCTGCACCGTGTTCGTCGGTCGTGCCGGGCGGCACATCCAGCCCGCGATCCGGTACCGCACCGCGCTGTCGGGGGTCAGGGTGACGGTGGTGTCCCGCCGCTGACAGGTTGGCTCATGCGCCTGCGCGGGGTCGGGCGTCAGCACGATGGCTGCTGAGACAAGGACCGGCAGCATGATCAGCAGGCGATGCAAACACCGGCGGGAAAACGTACGGGGTTGTCGATTCACTTCAGATCACCGAGCATTGTCGTTCTCCTTGTTCCGCACGTCGGTTCGATTGCCGGGGCCGTCTGCGGGCTGGGCGTGCAGCGCGGCGACCCGGCGCCCGCCGCGTTGACCAGCCCCGCGAGGGTCAGTCCGCCGCGGTCGACGGCGACGAGGTTGAACACGGCCCAGCCCCAGCGACCGGCCGAACGACTCGATGAGGCCGACACCATGAGTTCGCGCAGCCACCCGGCGCGCCGATGCCCGGCGGGGGTCATACCGCGGTGGCGGGACGGGCGCCAGGGCCGGTGCGTCCGCGTACGCGGCGGCGCAACGGGCCGTGGCCATCAGCCACCGCCCACGCGGGCCGAGGGGATATGACCGGGCCGGTGAGCCGGCACATGCACCAGCCGCGCCGACGAGGTGACGCT
>NZ_BONQ01000204.1 GCF_016862795.1 Dactylosporangium siamense
AGTCCGGCGGCAAGCTCGCGGTCCGCTACATGCCGACGAACTGCTCGACCACCAGCCTGCCCGTCTCGCCGCAGGCGAACACGCTGCGGTGCATGCCGGTCAAGGGCGTCGACGAGGCCTACCCGAACCGCGTCGACTGGTTCCACAAGTACGTCGTGGACCGGGTTACGCAGGCTGACGCGTACAGCGGCATGCAGCCGGTCGTCACCGACTACGAGTACGTCGGCGACGCGGCGTGGCACTTCGACGAGATCGACGGGATCATCCCGGTCGAGGACAAGACGTGGTCGCAGTGGCGGGGCTACGGCACCGTGATCACCCGCACCGGCGACGGCACCGACGGCACCCGGCGCAAGGCGGAGACCCGGTTCTTCCGGGGCATGAACGGTGACCGCAACGGCTCCGGCGGCACGAAGACGGTGAACGTCACCGACTCGCGCGGCGGCTCGATCCCGGACGACGACCGGTTCGCGGGCATGACCCGCGAGACCACCAGCTACCTCGACGACACCACCCGGCTCACCACCACGATCGACGACCCTTGGGTCTCCGCGGTGCAGGCCAGCCAGACCAAGCCGTGGGGCACCACCGTCTCGACCAAGGCCGACGTGGCGATCTCCCGGTCGTTCACGTATCTGACGCCAACCACGGTCCGGGAGACGAAGGTCGTCAAGACCCTGACGTCCGAGGGTGTCGTCACCGCGATCGAGAACCAGGGTGTCGTCGGTGACAGCACCGATGACCAGTGCACGAAGTACACGTTCGCCTCCAACGCCGGCAAGCACCTGATGAACCTGCCGACGCGGGTGCAGCAGCTGACCGTCGCGTGCTCGGTGGCCAACCCCGCCAAGGGCGACGTCCTCAGCGACTCGCGCAACTACTACCAGTCCGACACGCTCGGCGTCATCGGCGACCGGGGCCTGCTCACGAAGGTCGAGCAGGTCAATGGCTACACGGGCGCGGCGGCGAGCACGGCGACGTATCAGATCCAGTCGACGGCGGCCTACGACGCGACGGGTCGGGTCACCGACGCCACGGACGTCAGGGGCAACCTGACGCACACCGACTACGTGCGGACGGGGAACGGGCCGATCACCCGCGTGGTGACGACCGATGCGCTCGGGCACGTCTCGTACACCGACAACGACCCCGCCTGGGGCGCGCCGGTGAAGATGGTCGACGACACGAACGACGACCTGACCACGGAAGCGGAGCTCGACGCGCTGGGCCGGGTGCTCAACGTGTGGGGGCCGACCCGCAAGCGGGGTGTCGACTCGCCGGACAGCACCTTCTCCTACCTGATCAGCCAGACCGGGTACTCGGTTGTGGCGACGTCGACCTTGCAGGCGCCGTCGCAGGTCCCGGGGCAGCCGGTGGGCACGTTCGCGCCGCAGTACTCCTCGAAGTACGAGCTGTACGACGGCTTGCTGCGGCTGCGGCAGACGCAGATCGCCAGTCCCACCGGCGGTCGTTCGGTCAGCACCATCGAGTACGACACCCAGAACCGGATCGTGAAGCGGTCGGGTCCGATGACCAATGACGCCCCGCCCGGGTTCTCGTTCCTGCCGGTGAACGAGGCGTCGCTGCCCAACCAGGTCCGCACGTCCTACGACGGTGCCGGCCGGACCACGGCCGAGGTGCTGTACGGGCACACGTCGACCGGTCTGGCCGAGAAATGGCGCACGACCACGGCGTACGGCGGCGACCAGATCACGACCACGCCACCGGCGGGCGGGGTCGCCACCACGGCGACATACGACCCGCAGGGCCGGCTGTGGAAACTGTGGCAGTACAAGACCGCCGGCGTCTACGACGAGACGAAGTTCAGCTACACCAAGGACGGCCAGCAGAGCGTCGTGGAAGACTCCGCGGGCAACAAGTGGGAGTACTTCTACGACGATCTGCACCGGGTCAACCGGCTGAAGGAGCCCGACCGCGGCGAGTCGACGCTGACGTACACGCAGTACGGCGAGGTCGCCACCACCACCGACGCGCGGGGCAAGAAGCTCGGGACGACGTACGACGCCGTCGGCCGGCCGGTCGAGGTCAAGGACGTCACCACCACGCCGGAGAAGAAGCTCACCAGTTGGGTGTACGACACCCTCAAGCTGGGCATGCCGACGTCCTCGTCGCGGTGGGTGGGCTCCGACGAGTACCGCACCTCGGTGATCGAGTACGACGCCTACCTGCGGCCGACGAAGACCCGCATCGGCATCCCGATGATCGAGGGTGGCCTGGCCGGCACCTATGACTATTCGGCCACGTACAACTTCGATGGCTCGCCCGACACCACGTCAATGCCGGCCCTGGCGTCGCTGCCGGCCGAGACACTGACGCACCGGTACAACGCGTGGGGTCTGCCGACCTCCACCGTCGGCATCTCGTCCTACGTCCAGGCCTCGGCGTACAACTCGTTCGCTGAGCCGCTGAGCATGACGGTCGGCGCGACCGGGTCAGGCAAGAAGTCGCTGCTGCTGCAGTTCACCTACGAGGAGGCCACCCGCCGCCTGTTGACTGCGAGCGCGAAGCCCAACGGCGGGGCGAGCGTCGCGAACGCGACCTACGGCTATGACGCCGCGGGCAACGTCGTCTCGGTCTTCGACCAGCCGACCGCGTCCGGGCAGCAGGCCGACTACCAGTGCTTCAGCCACGACTACCTGCGCCGGATGACCGAGGCCTGGACGCCGGCGACGGCGGACTGCGCCACCTCCGGTCGCACGGTTGCGAATCTGGGCGGTCCGGCGAAGTACTGGAGCAGCTACACCTACGACAAGACGGGCAACCGCAAGACGGAGCAGCGGCACGAACTGCCGGGTGAGCCGACCACGACCTACAACTACGGCACGACGGGGCACCGGCTCAACACCACGACCGTGGGTGGCAGCACGCTGACGTCGTACCAGTACGACGCGAGCGGCAACACCACGCAGCGGGTCGTCGGCGGCGCCACCCAGGACCTTGAATGGGACACCGAAGGCAGCCTCGCGAAGGTCACCGAGGGCACGAAGATCACCCGGTACCTCAACGACGCCACGGGCAACCGGCTGATCCGCCGCGACGACACCGGGACCACGCTGTACCTGCCCGGCCAGGAGCTGCACGTCAGCCTGACCGGGACGAAATCGGCGACCCGGTACTACAGCCACGCCGGGATGACGGTCGCCGTCCGGACCAACGACGGCAACCTGACCTACCTCGCCGCGGACCCGCACGGGACCGCGACGGTGGCGATGGACTCCGTCACCGGCGCGGTGCAGAAGCGCCGCACGACGCCGTTCGGCGAGGAGCGGGGCACGGCGGTCGTCAGCTGGCCGGGTGACAAGGGCTTTGTCGGCGGTACGAAGGATCAGTCGACGGGTTTGACGCATCTCGGTGCGCGGGAGTACGACCCGAAACTCGGTCGGTTCGTCTCGGTGGACCCGCTGACGATTCCCGAGGATCCGCAGCGGCTCAACGGCTACGCGTACGGCAACAACGCACCGATGACGAACGCGGACCCGACCGGTGAGGCGTTCCCCGCCGACCCGGACGCCAATCCGCCGAAGACGGTCACGCCGCCGCCCCCGCCGGGCAACCCCGGCGACCTCTCCCCGGATGACCAGAAGGCCCGCCTCGAGGCCGAGGCGATCAAGAAGAAGTCCATGATGGACATGCTGGTCGAACAGGGCCTGGCGTTCCTGCTGGACTTCCTCGGGATCACCGACATCGTCAACTGCATCACCAAGGGCGACGTCGGGGCCTGCGTGAACACCCTCATCGGGATGATCCCGTGGGGCAAGGTGTTCAAGGCGGGCAAGGCGATCGTCAAGGGCATCAACAAGGCGTTCGTCGCATACAAGTCCTGGCAACGGGCGATCAAGATCGCCGATGACGTCATCCGGCGCACCGACGACCTCATCGCCGCGGCCAGAAAGAAGGCCGACGAACTCGCGCAGAAGGCGGGCGCGGGCGCCAAGAAGGCCGACGACGCGCCCGGCGGCCTCGCCGACGACGCGGCGGGCGCCGGCGGCGCCGCGAAGAAGGGCGACGACGTCGCCGGCGGCGCGGACAACGCCGGGGCCAGCTGCAAACACAGTTTCGACCCCGACACCCGCGTGCGGATGGCGGACGGCACCGACCGACCGATCGGGGAGATCGGGGAGGGCGACCAGGTCGTCGCCACCGACCCGCAGACCGGTGAGACCACCACCCGGACCGTCACCCGCAAGCACATCAACCTCGACACCGACCTCACCGACCTCACCGTCGCCGACGCCGACGGTGTGCAGACGCTGAACACCACGGCCCACCACCCGTTCTGGTCGGAGACCCGCCAGAGCTGGGTCGACGCCGCGGACCTGCGGGCCAACGAACAGATCGAGAGCCTCGACGGCAGCGTCGTCGTCATCCTCACGGTGCACCGTTTCACCGCGCCGCAGGTGATGCACGACCTCACGGTCGCCGAGATCCACACCTACTACGTCCTCGCCGGCGGCACGCCGGTCCTCGTCCACAACTGCGGCTACGAGGCCGAGGCGATCGACGCCCAGGCCAGGGCGCAGTCCTTGAAAGACATGTGGACCGCGACCACCAACTACAATGGCGGCACGGTAGCCGTCATCGGGGTCCGCAACCTCGACACCGGACAGATCACCAACCGCATCGCCATCAACGGACCACGAAGGATGCCGAAGTGGATTCTCGGAGCCGGCGAGCAGTTCGTCCGGGGGAAGGGCCACGCGGAGGAGACCATTTTCCGTGGCCTCGCCAGCAATGAGGAGATCCTCTACGGCGGAACGTCGAGAAACGTCTGCAAGAAGCGTTGCGCACCGTTCATGAGAACCTGGTCCATGCGGCTCGGTGGGCAGGTTTTCAATGGCCGGGACGACAAGACGGCCTACCGCATTTTCTGGCGAACCTGGCGATATTGAGGAATGGCATGATGCACGGTGACTACTTCGATGGCTTTCCGGACGACGTGCGTCCGGAGGACCACCTCGTCGACGGGTTCCCGCTGGTCGGACAGGCCGCGTTCTGGCCCGCCTACTTCCTGAACCAGTCGATCGAAGAGCAGGATCTGCTGTGCCGGGTCTACTCGGTCGACGCCGAGTCGGTCGGGCAGATGCAGCGGCTCCTGTCCGACCCCCGCGCGTGGCCGAGGTTCGACCTCGACCTGCCGCGCGGGGGACGGATCACCGTCATCTTCCGCAACTACGCCGACGACCCCGGGGTCGACTATCTCCTCGCCGCCGAGCCCGACGGCCGCTCCGTGCGGATCTCCGCGCTCGGCGGCGACGCCGAGGGGCCGGGCATCTCCTGGCCTGAGCTGGTTTCGGTGGCCGACCACGGGACCGACCCCCGCGAGGGGGCCGTCCGCCTGCTCCTGCTGGCGCCCATGCTCGGTGATGCCGATGCCGACGAGCTCGGGGCCACGGCGAGGGTGGTGGAATCGCTGCGGCTGACCGGGGCGACCGGCGACCTCGGCGAGGTGGCCCGGCTCATCGTGGCCGAGAACCTCGACTTCGAGCCGGCCAGCTGGGAACCCGACGACGATGACGTCAATGTGTGTGACGGGGAGTCGAGTCCCCGCAATCCCGACGGTGTGGTTTCTCTCAAGGTCGATGAATTGCTCATGGTGTCGAGCGCCCTGACCCCGTAGGGCGCCCTGAGGCCAGGGCTGACGCCCATCGGCCGATGGTGAATGGATGCATCGTCGTGTCGGAGAGCACCGTCGGGGGGCCGGTGCGGCGATACATGCGGAGCAGCTTCCAGGCGGTGACGGCGTACCAGGCGAAGGCGACGGTCGCGAGGGTCCGGTTGACCAGGCCGCCGATGCCGGCCGCGGCCATGGGCGACGCGGGATTGAGCACGAAGAACGTGGTGATGAACAGCGCCACGGAGACCACCGCGGTCCAGGTGGAGTAGCGGGCCAGGCCGCGCCAGCCGGGTACGCGACGGAAAACCCGGCCGCCGTAGCAGGCGGCCACCACCGCCGACACCATCACGATGAGGAACCCGAACAGGAAATGGAACAGCCCGGTGGCCGGAGCGGCCGGGAACACGACGGCACCAACCGTGCCGACGGCGCCGGCGCCGATCACGACGGCTCCCCAGCTTGCGGTGCGGACGCCGACGAGGGGGGCCATCGCCCGGCGGAACCCGACGGCGTACCCCACGAGCAGGATGCCGAAGAGGAGGAAGTTGGCGTTCTGGAGCCAGGCGTTCTCGCCAACGCCGAGGTCGCTGATGGCGTCGGTCCGGGCCGAGTAGCCGGGACGGAGCCACCCGGCCAGGGTCGCGATGACCAGGAAGAGGATCGGACCGGCGAGGCCGGCGGCGAGCAGGAAACGCGATGGACGCACAACTATCCCTCCATTGTGGACAGGGCGAACCGCCAGGCGCGGTCGTGCAATGCCGGGTCGCGCAGGCGCGGGGGGAGTGGCTTCGCCGTCCCCCTGCTTTCGTAGAACCGGCCGGTGTCGATGGGATCGAGGGCCAGCCGGGTCGGGGTCCGGGCGGCCTTCTCGGGCAGGGCCCGGCGCTGCATCGCGCGCACCAGCGGCCAGATGTAGCGCCAGGCCGGCACGGCCTGCGGGGTCAGCGCCTGGACGCCCGGGGTCCAGGCCATGCCCGGGTTGACCGCATTGACCCGGGCGCGGACACCGAGTTGCCGGGCGAGGCTCATCGTGGCGAGCAGATTCAACTGTTTGGCCTGGGCGTAGGCCGCGATCGCGGTATATGGGGTCGGCTCGGTGAACGGGTCGCCGGTGTGCATCGTGAGCGCACTCGACACGACCTGAACGATGTGCACGTCTGAGGCAAGGACGGGCCGCAACGCCTGGGTGAGGACGATCGGACCGAGGTAGTTCAGGGCGAGGGTCGCCTCGTGGCCCTCGTCCGTCAGCATCCGCGTCGCGAACGCACCACCGCCGACGTTGTTGACCAGCACATCGAGCCGGGAAACGTCCTCTCGGAGCCGCTGGGCCAGGTCAAGGTTCCCGCGGACGGTCGCGTGGTCGGCGGGCAGGAAGGTCGCGCCGAGCTCGGCCGCGACCGCCGCCCCGCGCTGCTGGTCGCGTCCGGTGATGAGGACTGTCGCCCCGGCGGCACACAGCTTGGCCGCGATCTCGCGGCCGATTCCGGCCGTGGCCCCGGTCACCAGCGCGATCATGACGATCGGGGGCGACTGGCGATGGTCAGAACAATGGAGGCCAGGCCCGGGGTGGTCAATGGCGGGCCGGTCTGTGGTCGGGACATGTGGGCTCCCAAATTGATGTACACGGAGAAACCATATACGAGTGTGTACGATTCACCAACCGCTACGATAGGCTGGTGCCTGACCGAGACGATCGATCGTGGGGCGGGGCGGCGTTCCTGCTCGCGCAGCTGGGCGCCCACGCCACAACGGCGTTCGCGCAACGAGTGGCCGAGCTGGACCTGACACCGCCCCAGGCCGGGCTGATCCGGATGCTCGCGCAGGCGCCGGGCCGGAGTCAACTGACGTACGCAGAACGACTGGGAATGCCGCCCAGCCGGTTCGTCACGCTCGTGAACACCATGGAGGAGCGCGGTCTCGTCGAACGCCGACGCGGCGAGCCGGACCGCCGCGTGTATGCGCTGCACCTGACCGACGCCGGGCAGCACATCAAGCGCCGCCTCGACTCGACCGGCAAGGCACACGAGGACGACCTGTTCGCGGCACTGACCACAGCGGAGCGCACCACCCTCCGCGAGCTGCTGGCTCGGATCGCGCAGCAACAGAACCTCACCGCCGGGGTCCACCCCGGCTACCGGCAACGCCCGGGCCGATCTGAGTGATATCGAACGATCCCCGCAGCGTCGAGCCGATCGCAACGCTCCTGCCGAAGGTGCTGTTCGGCCACGACTTGAACGAGCACACAGTGCTGGTCGGCCACTCGGGAGGCGGGGCGTTGCTCCTTGCGCTGCTCGAGCATGTCGAGCCACGGTGGCCCAGGCCATCCTCGTCGCTGGGTACCGCACTGAGCCCAAAATCAGTGACGAGCCCGTCCTTCAGGTGAGCTACGACTGGCCCGCGATCAAGGCCCGCGTTCGCGACCTGTAGTCCATCAACTCTCGTCAGTACCCTGTGCAGGATGGCAATCCAGGTTCTTGGTCGTAGGCCTCACCGCCCGGCCGATGTGAGCTCTCGCGGGATCCTCGACCGTGCGCCGGCCCGGATCGGCACCGTGTTCATCTCCGAGCTTGATCGATCCGACGCGACGCAGCTTGGCTCGTATGGCCGGCGGATGGTGGTACTGGCGATGCGGGAACGTTCCCTCGATCGCCTCCAGCACGGATTGCTGGCGATGAGTCTTGGCGCCGCGGTCGACACCGCCGACGATCGGGATCTCATGATCGGTCTGGCATTGCCACACGTGGCCGCCAACCAACTCGGCGCTCGGCCAACCCAGGTCTTCGAAACGACTGCCGCCCGCTTCGAGGAGGGCTGGTTGCCGGAACTCCTGCGGGTCTTCGGCGCCCGCGTCGACGTCACGCTCGCCGCCTTCGGATGGCGTCAGATCATGACTGACGACGGCCTCGACGTCATATCCGGCTGACTGTCGACAGCCACCCCGATTCGGTGAGCTACCTCGTCTTCGATGGCAATCAGCACCTCCGGCGTCGCCGCACCATACAAGACAGCCCAGCTCACCGCACCGCAGCGCCTTGGTTCTACTGGCAAGAGGTGTACGGCTTGAAGTGGTTGGTGTAGACGCGCCCGTGCTGGACGTAGCAGAGCGGGCATGACCCGTCCAGAAGATCACCGAGGTTCTCTACGTAACTGTTCAGGTGGTCCCGTCCGTTGCGGTGGGCTGCGGATATTACGTTCTGGCCCGGTGCGCTCGACCGCTGGCGCTGGGCAACAGCGTGATCCCCTACCGGATGCTGAGATCGCTTCCGAGTGGTGGCAGGACCCGGGCGAAGGCTGTGCTGGCGAAGTGCCAGTTGTGTCCGCCGCTTCCGGTGAACTCGTGTGACGTGATGCCGGCGGTCGCCGCTGAGCGGGCAAGCTCTCGGGCGGTGGCGATGCCTCGCAGGTCGTCAGCACCCGCGGCGAACCATGCGGTGACCCCGTCGTAGTGGTGCGTGGCGAGCAGCCGGGCTGGATCATGGGCTTCCTCGTCGGTGACCGAGCCGTTGTACAGCTGGAGTGTCGTCTGGGCGTTGCGGAGGGTGGGCCGCGGCTCGCCGCCGAGGTCGACGAGGTGGCGGTAGACGTCGGGGTGGGCGATCACGAGATCGGCCGCGCAGGTGCCGCCCTCGGAGAAGCCGACGACGCCCCACGTCTCGGGGTCGTGCCTGAGGTGCAGGGTGGCGGTGACGAACGCCGGGATGTCGACGGTGAGGAAGGTTTCGGCGTTGCCATTCTGGCCGTCGACGCATTCGGTGTCGCGGTACGTCGCGCCGTTCTGGTCGGCGAAGACGAGCACCGGGGCGATGCCGTGGTGCTCGGCGGCGTAGGTGGCGTCGGTGGTGACGGCCTGGCCGGCCTCCGGCCATTGGCTGGTCCAGCCGGGCACGCCGGCGAGGACGAGCAGGACCGGCAGGTCCGGCCGGGGCGCCGTGAAGTAGGCCGGTGGGAGGTAGACGTAGCCTGGCCGGTGCGCGAAGTGTGAGTCGGTGGCTGGCATGTCGAACGCGCCGAGCACGCCCTCGGCGCGGGCGTCCGGCGACGTGCCACGGAGTGTCCGTTCGAGGTCGCCGCCGCTCAGTGCGCCGGTGTGGTCGAGAAGGTCTCCCACGTTCGGCCAGACGGCATAGATCTGGTTGACGAACAGGAGTCCCCCGGCGAGGGTCAAGGGGACGGCGGCTACGGCGGTGATCCGGCGGATGACCCCGGGGCGCGGCAGCGCGAGGGGTATGCCGAGGACGGCTGCCACAATCGCGGCGAACCACAGGTCGAACATCGGCGGATAGCGGTCGCGGACCGTGTCGGTCAGCCGCAGCAGCACGACGGTCGCCGCAGTGAGGGCCGTCGCCGACGCCAGCAGCAGCGGCAGGGTGCGCAGCAGCCATCGCCGGTCCCGACGAATCCAGGAGCCGGTCAGGCCGGCCAGGGCGAGCAGTTCGACGGCGTGAGCGACGGTGGGGTTGAGCAGCGGCACGTCGTCGAACACCCCGGAGTGCGCGGCGAAGACGGCGGCCAGGAGCACCACGATCACTGTCGCGGTGAGGGTGGTCTTGCGGGTACACCACATCATGACCACGACCTGTTCAGCCGGTTGGGCGGAAGACCCAGCCGCGCATGAGGAGGAATCGCACCAGGGTGGCGCTCAGGTTGGCGACGACGAGCACCGCCATTTCCAGGATCCGGGTCGGGTGCGGGTTGCACCGGTTGAGGGCGGCGAGCGCGCCGCTGGTCATGGCGAGCCCGAGCGCGAAGATGAGCATGCCCTGGAATTGGTGCAGGACGGCCCGTTCCCGCCCGTGGACGCCGAATGTCAGGCGCCGGTTTGCGGTGGTGTTGACAACCGCGGTGATGAGCAACGCGAGGAGGTTCGCCAGCTGGGCACCGGCGGTGAGGCGTATCGCCGCGAACAAGGCGAGATAGGCGGCTGTGCTCAGCACTCCTACCGTCGTGAACCGCGCCAGTTGGCCCGGCATGCCAACCGGTACGCCTGGGATGTCCGGCTGGAGCGGTGCGCGGCCGAATTGGGCGCGCAGATTGGTGAGGGACGGCGTTGCGGTGAGCACCTCGCGGGCGAGGCGAGCGATGCCCATGAGGTCGGCGAGGGCGGTGGCCAGGATGTCGACCCGGGTGTCCGGGTCGTCGACCCAGTCGACCGGGACCTCGTGGATGCGCAGGCCGGCGCGCTGGGCGAGGATCAGCAGTTCGGTGTCGAAGAAGAAGCCGGTGTCCTGGATGAGCGGGAGCACCTGGTCGGCCACGTCCTTACGGATCGCTTTGAAGCCGCACTGTGCGTCGGAGAAGTCGGCGTGCAGCGCGCTGTGGAGGATGAGGTTGTAGCAGCGGGAGATGCATTCGCGTTTGGCTCCCCGCACCACGCGGGCGCCGCCGGTCAGGCGGGTGCCGATGGACACGTCGGAGTGCCCGGACAGCAGTGGCGCGACCAGTGGCAGCAACGCCGCCAGGTCGGTGGACAGGTCGACGTCCGTGTAGGCGAGCACCTGGGCGTGCGACGCCGTCCACGCCGCGCGCAGCGCCCGGCCGCGCCCCTTCTCCGCGACGTGCAGGACGCCGATCCCGGACAGTTCCCCGGCCAGGGTGTGCGCGACGTGGAGCGTGCCGTCGGTGCTGCCGTTGTCGGCCACCGTGATCCGGAAGGGGTACGGGAACGTCGCGGTGAGGTTGGCGTGCAGGCGCCGTACGCACGGCGCCAGATCCGTCTCCTCGTTGTAGACGGGCACGACGAGGTCCAGGACAGGCTCGTCGGGACCCGGGACGTCGGTCCGCACGGGGCAGGTCGCACCAGGAATCCGCACATCGGCCACAGGACTACCCCGAAAGGTCGTAGATGGTGACGCCGTCGATGGTGGTGGGGGTGTAATGCCGCTGGATCCAGTTGGCGATCTGCGCGCTGTCGCCGGTACGTGCCCTGCTGACGTCGCTGCCGAGCGGGCCGCCGGCGACGAAGTAGTGGATCTCCTTGGCGGCGACGTCCTGCTGGAACTGCGCGAGGGTCGGGGTCGGGTCACGGCCGCTGAAGCCGCCGACGGCCATCGCGGGCCGGCCGGTGGACAGCTGGTAGGTCGCGGCAGTCCGAGAACCGACCGCCGCCACGACCCACCGGTACGAGTCGTCGTCGCGCTTCAGCAGCGCGAGAACTTGCGGGCTGGGCTGGCTGAGCTGCCGGTTCAGGACCAACCAGGCGGGCCGGCTGCCGCGAGCGCCCGTGACAGCTCCGAAACCGTCCGCCGCGCCGCCCCACATGGGCCCGTGCCGCGCCGCGGGCACCTCGGGCCCGGCTGCGGTGTCCGCACCGCCCGATCGCGGCACGGACGCGGTCTGCAGGCTGTACGCCGCCGGGCCGGCCAGTACGGCGATCATGGCGCCGGTCGCGGCGGCGACGCGGACCGTACGCAGTGTCCCCGGCCGGCGGGTGAACAGCACCAGCGCCGCCGCGAGGAGACCGGTCAGCAGCACCGTGCCCCGCAGCCACGGCTCGAAGCGCGGACTGCGGTCCAGCAGCACGTACGACCAGACTGCCGTGCCGGCGACCACGGCCGCGAGCAGCGCCGTCGCCCGGGCATCGCTCCGCCGGCGCCAGAGCGTGCCCGCTCCCATGCCCACCAGTGCGGCCACGGCCGGCGCAAGGGCGAGGGTGTAGTACGGGTGGAAGATGCCCGCCATGAAACTGAACACCAGCGCGGCCACCACCAGCCACACGCCCCACAGCACGAACGCGGCCCGCTGCTGGTGGGCCCGTGCCGAGGCCCCGCCCCGCGCGGCGACCCAGGCGAAGCCGGCGACGCCCAACACCAGCGCCGCAGGCAGCAGCCAAGCGACCTGACCACCCACCGCAGCGCTGAACATGCGTCCCCAACCGGGCTCTCCCCAACCGATCCGCGGGACGCCGAGACCGGCTGTCTCGTTCCCGGTCAGACGGCCGAAGCCGTTGTATCCCAGCGCGAGTTGCAGGACGTCGTTGTCGCTCGATCCTCCGACGTAGGGCCGATACCGGGCCGGTGTCAGCTCCACGACTGCCACCCACCAGGCCGCCGAACCCACCATCGCCGCCCCGGCGACGAGCACCTGCCGAATCCGGCGCCGGACGGGCGTCGGCGCGAAGACCAGAAAGGCGATCGCGAACGCCGGCACGACCAACACCGCCTCCAGCATCTTGGCCAGGAAACCGAGGCCGACACAGGCACCGGCCAGCACCAGCCAACCGGTGCGCGCATGCTCCAGCGCCCGGATCACCCCGTACGCACCCGCGACGAGCGCCAACGTGAGCAGCGCGTCGGGGTTGTTGAACCGGAACATCAGCGCGGCCACCGGCGTGACGGCGAGGACCACACCGGACAGCAGTGCCGCGCCGGCCCCGAACCAGCGGCGAACGGCCGAATAGAGCAACGCCACCGTGGCAACGCCTTCCAGTGCCTGCGGCGCCAGAACACTCAACGGGCTCAGGCCGAAGATCCGCACCGAAAGGCCCGAAACCCACAGTGCGGCCGGCGTCTTGTCGACGGTGATGAAATTCGAGGCGTCGAACGACCCGAAGAACCAGGCCTTCCAACTCGCCGACCCGGCCTGGGCCGCCGCCGCATAGAACGAATTCGCCCACCCCGACGCGCCGAGGCCCCACCCGTACAGGACCGCGGTTGCCAGCAACAGGACGATCAGCGCAGGACGAGCCCACACCGGCTCGCCTTCCCCGCCACGCAGCAACCGCTGCCCGGTCCCGAGCCACCGGGGGCACCCAGCTGGGCTGGCCTCGTCAGCCGGTCTCGTTGCCCTGGCCACGGCCCCAACGGTAGCTCCGGCCGCTGGCAGGAACAGGGGTGTCGAATGTGTACCGGGTGTGAGAAGCTGCGCTGGTCAGTGGCCGAGCGCGACCTGGACGAGCTTGATGGTGACCAGGATCATCGCGACCGCGAGGTAGAGGCGAAGCGCGCCGATGCCGAGCTTGCGGCCGGCGGACATGGGGGCGCGGCCGAGTTCTGCCAGCAGCGTCATCCGCCAGTTCTCCCGGTCCTGCCGGTTGATCGGCGCCGCGACGGTCCGGCGGGTGGTGGTGAGGGCGAAGCCGAGCGCGGCCGCGGCGGCCAGGCCGCAGCCGGCGATGATGGCCAGGATCGCGGTCGTGGTGATGTCCGGGAAGAGGACCGAGGTGGTCAGGATCACCGAGAGGGTCACCAGGACCGCGACGACCAGCGCGGCGAAGGCGTTGCGCCCGCGGCCGTTGACCCATGGGCCGAGCACGTCTTTGTCGTTGCACAGCAGCAGCAGGAACATCGACGCGGACGGCAGCAGAACGCCGGCCAGGACCTGGACGCCCTGGGTGAGCAGGCCCAGCGGTGTGCCGGGCAGCAGGACCAGGGTCGCGGCGGTGCAGATCAGCAGCGCGTAGACGGCGTAGAAGCCTTTGGCCTGCTTGATCCCGCGGTGCAGGGAGTGCTTGACGCCCAATGCGTCGCCGAGGGCGTAGGAGGTCGCCAGTGACACCGCGAACGCGCCGATGATCGAGGCGTCCAGCAGCGCGATCGCGAACAGTACCCCAGCCGCGTTGCCCGCGTGGGCGGCGATCCCGGCCGCCAGCCCGGTGGAGTCGGTGTAGGTGCCGGACCCGGAGGTGCCGGCGAACGCCGCGGCGGCAGCTCCCATGATCGCCCCGGCGCCGATCACGACAATGAGGACGCCAAGCCACAGGTCGGCCTTCTCGTACCTCATGAACCGCGGTGTGATGCGCTTGTCGACGATGTAGGACTGCTGGAAGAACAGCTGCCAGGGGGCGACGGTCGTGCCGACGATGCCGATGATCAGCAGCATGACGGCGGAGAGCTGTCCGGCCCCGCCGGGCATCGTCGGGGTGAGGAAGCCGCGGGCCATCTGCGAGGTCGCGGGATGGGCCATGACGTAGACCGGGACCAGCAGCAGCGACCCGGCGCAGAACGTGACCGCGATGCGTTCGAACCGGCGGAAGCTGCCCGTGTACGCCGCGGCGACGATGACCGCGGCGGCCAGCAGCACGGCGGGGACCTTCGGCAGGCCCAGGTACCCGGCCGCGAGGGTGATCCCGATGAACTCGGTGACGACGGTCAGGGCGTTGAGGATGACCAGGTCGATCACTGAGAAGGCGCCCCAGAACCTCCCGAACCGCTCCAGGATCAGGCGAGCGTGCCCGACGCCGGTCACGGCACCCAGGCGCACCACCATCTCCTGGTTGACGTACAGCACCGGGACGAGCAGCAGCAGCGTCCACAGCAGCGCGGTGCCGTAGTTCTGCCCAGCCTGACCGTAGGTGGCGAACGCGCCGGCGTCGTTGTCGCCGACCATGACGATGAGGCCCGGCCCGACGATCGCCAGCAGGGTCATGAGCTTGCGGCGCGGACCCCGGCGCGAGGTCACGTCGTCCCGGCGGATGGTGCCCAGGGCACCGCGGATGTCGCCGACACGCGCGTCGTCGCGCGCCACGGAACGCGTCGTGGTGGTCGTGGTCATGGCGGAACCTCCCGCCCCGCCGAGGGGCGTGCCGTCACGGAGGCGCGCAGCATGCATCCACCCGGCCGGGAGCACGGTGACGCATCGGTCACCGCAACATCCGGGTCGCCGCAAATAGGGAAGGGAGGGGGCTACCGCGTGCCGGAAACGGAGCACAGGCACAGACAGACGGAGGGCCTGAATCGGCCAGAATTCCTGGGTTTCATCTGGACTCGCCCCCTCCGGCCAGGGCACGCGAGCGTGCCGAACGATCGCAACGGGAGGTCCGGCATCATGTGCCGGGTGACACCCCCACTCGTCAGAGCTTTGGCACTCCACGGCGTAGCGCGAGACTTCCGAGAGGTCCTGCCTGCGCAGCCACCTGGCCTTTCCCCTTAGCCCGGGGAGAGGTGTCCTGATCCGGAGGGTCTCTCGACCGGCGGGATCAGTGGCCTGTGTCCGTGGAGACGCCTCACCGAACGAGGTGTCTCATGAAGAACACTTCAAAGTATGCGCCCACCCGAGCGGCGGTCCAAGGCCAGTTGGGGCGTGACGAGAAGCTTGTTACTGCCTCTTGAGCCGCCGCCACCAATGCAGATGTCTGTGCAGATGCCAAATCGGTCGGTCGTCCGGGTGAGCCAGCCGCGACGCGATACACAGCGTCGTCACGGCGCACGTGAGCAACAGCGCCATGAACACCAAGACGCCTGGAAGAACCATCCTCAGCCGCCCTTCGGGCCACCGCTTCCCCAGCAGAAATTCTATGTCACCCAGCGGCTACAACAGCCGCAGCAACAATCCCGGGGCAGCACCTGCCCGATGCCCGATGCGCTCGGTGCTCACAGCACAGACCTATCCGGGACCGCGGGTCCCGTCGGACCGCGCGGCGTCGAGGGCGGCGCCGGTCTGGTCGGCGAGGGTGACGGCGACGAGGCGGGCTTGCAGAGGCACGGCGGCGCCAGGGGTGGGCTGGAGCATGAACCGTCCGTAGAACTGCCCGGCGGCCGATGCCCGCAGTTCGACCTCTTCGTCCGGGAGCTCGTCGCGGGTGGGGTGCCTGCGGGCACGTCCCTGGGTGATGCTGCCGTCGCGTTCCAGGCGTGCCGGGTGACCGAGCAGCTTGCCATACTCAAACTGGCATCCCTGCAGGTGCAGCAGGTCGACCAGCTGCGCGCGCACCTGGTCGACCACAACGCGGCTCTCGGCACCGGACTGGACCAACGCGGTGGTGCGCTCGATCTGCGCCAGCTGGTCGGCGTCGGTGATCGTGACCAGGTGCAGGCGCCGTGCCCGCGCGGCGAGCTGCGAGACCGCCAGGCCCACGACGAGCAGCAGCACCGCCGTGGCGATGTCGGCGGGCGCGGCGATGGTGAACTGTCCGTAGGGTTGGGTGAGGAACAGGTCGAACCACGCTGCGGCCGACAGAGCCGCGAGCGCCCCGGCCAGCCGGCTGCCGTTGGCGGCCACCGCCACGACGACCACGACCAGGACGAGTGCCGCGTTCGCCGCGGACAGCGTGCCGCGAAACGGGGTCAGTGCCACGGCGATCGCGAGCGGCGCCACAATGGCGGCGGCCAGTGCGAGCAGGTCTCTGCGGGGATTCTTGGGCATGGGACGCACCTCCTGCCTCCGGTGTGACCGTAGCGCGCGCGGCGCTCGCGCCCCAGCACGGCGACGGACCAGCCAGGCCCGCGCCGCTCAGCGGTGCTGACCCGCACCAGGGCGGACGTCCTCGACGCGCACGGTACGCGGCGCATCATGCCGGGCGACGTGCTCGCCAAGTTGCCGAAGCACGCGGACACGCCCCACATCGCCAACCACTCGGATCGCAGTCCGATGAGAGCGTGTTGCGTCGGGTGGCGTGCCCATCCGAATCGCTGCGCCTGCGGCGATCTAAGGTCGAGTCCATCCAACGAGCGTGATCGGCGGTAGCCGCCGGATCAGGAGGGCAGGTGCGTCGTTGTGCGGATCGCGAGTGTGAACGCCTGGGGTGGCGCGCTGTGCGACGAGCTCGTTGCGTGGCTGCCCCGCAGCGAGGCGCAGGTCGTCTGCCTGCAGGAGGTGACTCGGACGCCCGGCCTGACTGGATGGACCCGCTTCGAAGACGGTGAACGCACGCTGCCGCAACGTGCTGATCTGCTCGACGATGTCCGCGTCGCGCTGCCACGCCATCAGGCGATCTTCCTCGCCAGCGACTCCGGCCCCGTGCATGACGGCACGGGCGGCCGCCATCGGCAGGACTTCGGCCTGGCGACCTTGGTCGCCGAGCACCTGCCGGTGGTCGGCGTCGACTCCGCCTTCGTGCACGGGCAGTTCGTCGACCACGTCGAGTGGACGGTCGCGGACCGTCCACGCATCGCACTGGCCGTGCGCACCGTCGACCGCGCCGCCGACCGGTCGGTGTGGGTGGTGCAGGTGCACGGGCTTCGCGACCCGGCCGGCAAGGCCGACACCCCGGCCAGGCGCGGCCAAGCCGACCGACTCGCGGACCTCGTACGCCGGATCCGCGGTCCGCAGGACCTGGTGGTGGTGTGCGGAGACTTCAATCTGCTGCCCGACAGCGCGACGTTCGACGTCCTGGCCGAGATCGGCCTGACCGACCTGGTCGGCGCGGCAGACACCCGGACGTCTCGCTACCCGAAGCCGGTGCGACACGCGAGCTATCTGCTCATCTCCGACGTCGCCGCCGTCAAACGGTTCGAGATCCTGACCGAACCAGAGGTTTCCGACCACCGTGCGCTGATCCTCGACATCTAACCGGGCGGGAACCGGCCCGAACACGCGCAGACCTGCTGCCCCTGCCGTCGCAGGGTCTACGCAGAGGTTGGCTGGCGGTCGACGGTGCGCTCGACGCCTGATGGTGGGGCTTCGAATGACTCGTCCCAGGAAATCCAATGGGTCTGGGGCCCGAGCTGTTTCGCCCGGTACATCGCCCGGTCCGCGCGGTGGACGATGGTGTCGTGGGTGAGCTCGCCCGGTGCGGAGACGGCGACGCCGATGCTCGCGGCGAGTTCGATCGTCGTGCCGTCGATGGTCACGGGTTGGGTGGACGCGGCGATACGGGCGGCGACCCGTTCTGCCGCCGCGGCGTTGTCGAGGTCGGGCAGGACGACGGCGAACTCGTCGCCGCCGAGGCGGGCGGGCAGTCCGGTCTGCGGAACGCATCGGCGGAGCAGTTCGGCGAATGCCAGCAGCGCGAGGTCACCGGACTGGTGCCCGAGGGTGTCGTTGATCTCCTTGAAGCGGTTCATGTCGATGACGAGGACAGCGGCGTGCCGGCCGGCGCGGGCGCCGCGGTCCAGGGCACGGTGCGACGTGGACCGGAAGCGGGCGCGGTTGGCCAGGCCGGTGAGCGGGTCCGTCACTGCCTGCTCGTCGCTTTCGCGCTGGACGAGGGACAGCCGGGTGAGCACCAGCGCGCTGAGGGTGGCGCCGCCGATCGCGAGGCCGCCCCATGGGTAGAACGACCCGTCCAGAGCGGCGGCGGCGAGCATCAGGGTGTGCCCACCGCCGACGGCGATGATCGGCAGGGCGCGAGCGGGCAGCAGGGCCTGCTGTCGTCGGCGCGCCGTTCGCTCGCCGGCCCGCAGTTGCTCCACGGCGGCTGCGGCGAGCAGTGCGTCGGCGGTGATCCAGCACGCGAACTGCCAGCCTGAGTGGACCTCCGCCTGGCCGTGTGCGCTGAGGTAGCCGTGCACGGCGTCTCCGGCGAGCAGCACGATCGCCCCGGCGGCGAGGGTCCGGATCGGGTGGTGGGCGGCGCCGCCCGGCCCGCGCACGAGCACGCGGGCCACGCTGAACAGCAGCACCAGGTCCGCGATCGGGTACACGACGATGCTCACCGCCGCGTCTGCGGTGAGGCCGCGCCGGTCGAGGTACGGGCCGAACGACGTGAACCACAGGACCATCGAGCCGCCGACGAGGACCGTCAGCGCGTCGAGGGCGGTCTTCCATCGGCCGCGGCGGCTCGTCGGCGGCAGCGGAAACAACTGCACTGCTGCGAGTAGCGCTACGACGAACGCGATGTGGGTGACGTCGTCGGCGGAGGAGATGCTGTCAGCGGCGAACACGAGCAGCAGCACCGGTGACACCACAAGGATCGCGAAGCTCACCGCCATCGCCCGCCACGCCTTCCGCGTCCGCGGGTCGAGCGTGGGGCGCCGGGTCACCCGCAGCGCGGCGACGAGGCCGACGACGCCGAACGTCATCCGGCACACCTCGGCGGCATTCGGATACAGGCTCGGAGCGACGGACAGCACCCCGGTGAGCAGCACCGCCATGGCTGCGGCGTAGAGCAGGACGAGGCTCAGGTGCGCGGTCGGCACCCGCCGTGACCACGCCCGCATCCCGCCTCCCGCCCCAGCCAGCTCTACGGTCCAGATCGGCGGTGACACGCTGAGCCTGAGCAGTTCACGCCCCGCCGCGCAACCGCCGGCCGGGTCGGGTCCGGGCAGAGTACGGGGGCGGGGTCCGGTGCGGCGGGTAGGGGTCGAAGGCGCGGTATCGGCGGAGCTGGACGAGGAACCAGGTGAGGCTGATGGTGCCGACCACGGCGTAGACGACGATGTTGTCGAAGCTGTCCCACAGGGCGTGCAGCACGACGGCGCCGAAGAAGGTGGCAACGAAGAGGGTCACGCGGCGTCCGGTCGGTGCGGCGGCGACCGCGAACAGGGCGCCGGCGGTGAGACCGGTCCAGGCCAGGTGCGCGGCCGGTGCGGTGAGGCCACGGACGAACAGGGTCTGCTCGACGGCGCCGATGTTGCCTTTGGAGGCGAGCAGCGCGTTGAACGCGTAGCCCATGGTTTCCAGGGCGGCGAACCCCATGCCGCTGGCGACGCCGATGAGGATCATCGACGGCACGAAGTTCGGGTTCTGGGTGGCCACCATCGTGACCAGGACGAGCACGTACAGGGCGACGCCGACGGCCAGCACCCCGACCCAGGCCCAACGCCGCAGCGCAGTCATCGTGGGCTCCCTTCGACGGCCCGGCCGCTGCGCAGCCGGGCAGCGGTCGTGCAGGTCAGCGTCACGGTCCAGCGGTCGGGTTGGAGGCGAGGGCGGTACGGCCCTTGCCGGCGGCTTTGGCCTGGTACATGGCGTCGTCGGCAGCGCGCAGGATGTCGTCGGTGCCGGCGTGATCGCCGCCCAGGGCGACGCCGATGCTTGCCGACACGGTGACCGGGGTGCCGTTCAGGTCATGCGGTGGGATGAGCGCGGCGATGATCCGGTCGGCGGTGATGAGGGCGTCGTCGGGGCTGGCGAGATGTTCGGCGAGGATCGCGAACTCGTCGCCGCCGTACCGGGCTACGGTGTCGCTGGACCGCACGCAGCGGGTCAGGCGTTGCGCGACCTGACACAGCAGCTGGTCGCCGGCGGCATGGCCGAAGGTGTCGTTGACGGGTTTGAAGCCGTCGAGGTCGACGAACAGGACCGCGAAACTGTGTCCGGCGCGGGCATGCGTCGCCATCGCGTGCTCGACCCGTTCGTGCAGCAAGATACGGTTGACGAGGCCGGTCAGCGGGTCGTGGAAGGCGAGTTGCCGCAGCTCGTCCTCGCGCTCCCGCAACCGCTGCTCGGTCTCCTGCCGGCGCCGGATGTCCAGGCGTAGTGCCGCGGTGGCCGAGTCGACCTGCGTCATCGCCCGGTTCCGGGCCCCGGCGAGGACCCCGACCAAGGTGGTGAGCAGCAACGTCAGGATCGCCCCGCCTGCGCCGGTCATGAGCGCCAGCCGTCGGTCGGTGACGCTGAGCAGCCGGGTCGTCGGTGCCAGGGTCAGCTCCCAGTCACGTTGCCCGAGGGTCAGCCGGTGCTCGCGGTGCAAACGATCGTCCGGGACACGGGTCCCGGCGGTGACCGCGGCGATCACCTTGGCCGGTGTGGTGGACGCGTCGGTGAGCTGGATGTGGACCGCACCGTGCGCCTGCAGGTGCAGGGTCTGGTTGATGAAGTCGCCGCCGCGCACACCCATGACGAGCCATCCGCGGAAGCGGCCGGTGTCGGCGGTGCCAGCGCGGCCGTGGACCGGCATGCTCACGGTGAACGACGTCTGCTGCTGCGCAGCGGGCAGGGCCCGGTCCTTCGTCAGCACGTAGGCGGAGCTGATCGTGAACGCGGCGTCGTCACGGGCGATGCGCAGCGCCTGCACGAGCGGCGCGACACCGCTGAGGTCCCGACCGGCGACGCTCGCCGCACCGTCGAACGGCCGGTCCAGCACCACGTACAAGCGCTCCGTCGCCGCACCGGCCGGGGACGGGGTGAGGGTCAGACCGGCGACGCCGGCCTGCCGCCATGCCGCCTGCACCGCACCGGCCTGCACGTCGGAGGCGGGCACGACGTAGGCGATGCCGCTGGTGCCCGGCAGCCGCTGCCGGTTGAGCCCGGACACGATCGCCGCGAAGTCCAACGCGCTGAGGTCGGACTGCGCGCCGATCGCGGCGGCCAGATCGGTGACCGTGTTCGCGAACACCGCGACCTGCGCCGTGACCAGCCGCGCCGCGTCGTCGCCGTAGCGGTCCATGAGCTGCGCGGCGTACCGCTGCTCGGCGCGCTGCACCGCCACGACCGCAACCGTGCTCGCCGCGGTACCGACCAGCAGCACCACGACCACCAGCAGCCACGCCAACATCCGACGGCGTACCGAAACCGCCGTGTCCGCCGCATCGCCCCGCACACCCACCCGATCGGCCGACACCCGCCCGGGTAGAGACAAATGCGGCACAGCGATCAACGGCGCGACGACGCGAGTCGGCGGTGGCGGCGGCCCAATCGAGCCCGACAGCGTCGCACGCGGGCGAAGCGCCGGCCCTCAGGACGTCTTCGGGAATCTCGATGATCGCCTCATGCGCTGGCACCGGACCAACGTCCGCGCGCCAGCGTCGTGTCAGCGGTCGAGCAGGCCGTAGGTCACCCGCCCCGAGTCGTATCGCCTCGCGCAGCCACTCGTCCAGCGCGGAAGATCCGCCGACACCGGGGCGATGACCTCCGGTCACGCCGGCGTCCATACGCATCCACATCCGTCACATAGTTTCCCGCCAACATCTACAGGCGGAGGCAAGGATGAGGATCTGGCGGCTCACGGTGGCGGCACTGGTGGCCGGCGCGGCGGTGACAGTACCGGTCACCCCGGCTCACGCGGCGGTCAGTGACGCGGAGCTCGCGTACCGCTGGGCGCCGGTGCACTACCAGGACACCGCGTCGTCGTACCGGGCCGACTATCTGGCCCCCGTCGACTACGACGGCGACTGGAACACGCTCGACAACTGGAACGACCTCGACGCCAACCCGCAGGGGCTCACCGGCACCAGCTACTACTCGGTGGTGGAGACCGGCACGCACTGGTTCATCGTGTACGCGTTCTACCACCCGCGGGACTGGAAGACGTTCTTCCCGCACGAGAACGACATGGAGGGCCTGCTGCTGACGGTCCGCAAGGACGGCGGGACAGGCGTCCTGGAGGCGATGATCACGCTCGCGCACGACAACTTCTACTCCTACGTCCCGGCCGGCAGCCCGTACACCGGTAACCGGGAGAACATCGATGGCTCGGTGCTGACCCAGGTCCACGACGGCGCCGCGCACCCGACCACGTTCCAGGAGGCGAAGGGCCACGGCTGCTACAACTGGTCCGGCGGCTCGTTCCCCGGCGGCGACGGTGTCGTCTACTACCCGAGCCGCGACGCGGGCACCGTGCCGGCCAACCGCAACGACCGCGCCGCCCGCTACCGGCTCGTGGACCTCTTCGGCCCCGGCGGCCTGTGGCAGCGCCGCGACAGCAACCCGCCGTTCGGCGAGTACGGCGCGTTCGCCGGCGACGACTACCAGCGCAACGCGGCGCACACCCCGTGGGCATGGGACGACAAGACCGACGGCAGTGACCTGCAGGCCGGTGTCATCGCCACCGACCCGGCGTACCTCGTGTCGCAGTACTTCACCGGCCTGGGCGCGTTCAGCCTGACCTACGTGCGCAACACCTACCGAGGCTGAGGTCCGGACACCCCGGACCCGGAACACCCCACCGCGACGATCCGGGCGGTGTCACTCCCGCGGATGCCAAGGGCTGCGACCCGACCCATGGCATCCGCGGGCCACGTACCGCGCGATGAAAGAAGGTCCGAACGTGCCGCCGGTGGCGGTGATGCCGGTGAAGGCTGACATCGCCGGCGTTCAGGTCCTGCGTACCGGCGCTCACGCTGCGGGGGCGTGGGTCACCTGGCCCGCCCTGTCGACCGGCGCGGTCCCGGGCGGCTCAACAGGACCATGGCGCCGCCGGTCATGACGATGGCGATGCCGGCGATGAGGAAGCCAGCAACCGGGACCCCTGTCACTGGGAGGCTGCCGGCGGCCTGCACCGTCACCGCCAGCTTCATGGTGTGCGTGGCGCCGTCCGGGTCGACGCCGGCCGCGACGAACGCGTGCTCGCCGGGCTCCAGCCCGGCCGGCACCCGCACCGACTTGGTGAACCCGCCGGAGGCGTCGGTCGTGACGGTGCCCAGGACGGTCGGCGTCGAGTACAGCGTGATGACCGCGGTCGAGAACGGCGCGAAGCCGGTGCCGATCACCACGAC
The DNA here is from genome assembly GCF_016862795.1 of Dactylosporangium siamense. Lineage (GTDB taxonomy): Bacteria > Actinomycetota > Actinomycetes > Mycobacteriales > Micromonosporaceae > Dactylosporangium > Dactylosporangium siamense. Next base: position 23,668 of record NZ_BONQ01000204.1, read on the forward strand.
GTCCTCGCCCGGTGCCGTGGTGCTGATGGCCCCTCGGTCGGTGGTCAGCGTCAGGCTGGTGTCCGGCGGGGTCGTGGTGACCGGCGGCGACGTCGGCACGGCCGCGCCCGAGGCTGCCGACGGTGCCGAGGTGCGGTTGCCGGCGTGGGCGACCACGGTGACCGTGTAGCTGGTGCCGGCGATGCCGCCGAGCACGCACGTGGTCGCGGTGACGGTGCAGGTGGCCGGTCCGGGTGCCGCCGTCACCGTGTACCCGGTGATCGTGACCCCGTTGGCCGGCGGTGCGGACCAGGTGACGACGACGGACGACACCCCGGCGTTGGTCTGCACGTCGACCGGCGGCAGCGGCGTCCCAGCGGTCACGCTCGCCGGTGCGCTCGCCGTCCCCGCGCCCGGTGCGTTGCGGGCCCGGACCGTGACCTCGTACGACTGCCCGTCGGTCAGGCCGGTCACGGTCGCCGTCAGGGCGCCCGCGGTGCCCGGCGTGGTCGTGAGGGCCTGCCAGGTGCTGCCGCCGTCCGTGCTGACCTGGTAGCCGGTGATGGCAGCGCCGCCGTCGTCGGCCGGTGGCCGGAAGGTCAACGTCGCGCCCTGTGCGGCCGGTCGGGCGCTCAGCGCGGTCGGCGGGCCCGGCGGGACCGGCGCCGGGGTCACCGCGGCGGTCGTGCCGGCGCCGCCGCCGATCTGGTTCACGGCCCGCACCCGGACGGTGTACGGCGTGCCGTTCGTCAGCCCGGTCACCGTCCGGTCGGTGCCCAGCGGATTCCAGGTCGTGCCGTCGAGGCTGTACTGGTAGCCGGTGATCGTCGCACCGCCGTTGTCGGCCGGGGGCTGGAAGGCCAGGAGGGCCGAGGTGTTGCCGGCCGTGGCCGTGTAGGCGGTGACGGGCCCGGGCACGGTCGCCTGTGGGGTGACCGGGGTGCTCGCCGCCGCGCCCGGCCCGACGGAGTTCGCCGCGCGCAGCTGCACCGCGTATGCGGTGCCGTTGACGAGGCCGGTGATCGTGTTGTTGCCCGGCACCGCGGTCCAGCTGCTGCCGTTGAGGCTGTACTGGTAGCCGGTGACGGGGTCGCCGCCGTCGCTCGCGGGTGGCGAGAAGGTGAGCACGGCGCGGCCGTTGCCGCCGGTGGCGGACACGCTGAGCGGGACCGTCGGCACGGTCGCCGGGGTCGCCGGTTGGGAGGCCGCGATGCCACCGCCGACCGAGTTCTTCGCGCGGACCCGCACGGTGTACGCGGTGCCGTTGGTGAGCCCGGTGATGATGTTGTTGCCCGGCAGGGCGATCCAGGTGGTGCCGTTGAGGCTGTACTCGTAGCCGGTGACCGGGCTGCCGCCGTCGTCAGCGGGCGCCTGGTAGGTCACCGTCACCTGGCTGTCGCCGCGGGTCGCGACGAGGTTGACCGGCACGCCCGGCGCGGTCGGCACCGGCGTCACCGCGCCGGACACGGGGGTGCTCTGACCGATGGCGTTCGTCGCCCGCACCCGCACCGTGTACGGGGTGGCGTTGGTGAGGCCGGTGACGGTGCCGGTGCGCGCGCCGCCGGTCGCGGGCGTGGTGCTCAGCGTGTTCCAGCTGGTCCCGTCCAGGCTCCACTGGTAGTCCAGCAGCGGGCTGCCCCCGTCGTCGGTCGGCGGCTGGAACGTCACGGTCGCCGAACCGTTCGCCGGGGTCACGACGAGGCTGGTCGGCGCGGCCGGGGCGGTCGGGTTCGGCGTCACCGAGCTGCTCGCTGCGGGCCCGCCGGCGATCCGGTTCATCGCCCGCACGCGCAGGGTGTATGCGGCGCCGTCGGTGAGCCCGGTGACCGTTGCGGTGCGCGTCCCTCCGGTGCCGGCCGACGTGGGCAGCGTGGTCCAGGTGGTGCCGTCCAGACTGTACTGGTAGCCGGTGATCGTGGTGCCGCCGTCGTCGTCGGGTGGCACGAACGACACCCCGGCCCGGCTCGGTCCGGGGGTGAGTGTGAGGCTGGTCGGTGCCGCCGGGACGGAGATGACGCCGACGCCGTACGGGCCGCTGAGCCCGGTCAGCAGCGACGTCCGGGTGCCGGTCGAGGTCGTCTTGTACAGGGTGCTGCCGGTGGTGCTGCCGGCGAAGATGTCGCCGAGCGCGTCGACCGCGAGGGCGTGGCTGTATCCGGTGCCAGTGGTCACGTTGGTCGGGTTGGTGCCGTCGGCATCGAAGCGGACGACCTGGCTGTTGTCGCCGTCGCTGACGAACACCCGGCCGGCGTGGTCAAGTGTCAGCCCGGTCGGCGAGCCGAGCCCGGTCGCGAACACCGTCTTCGTCCCGCCCGGTGTGACCTTGGAGACCTGCCCGCCCGTGGACTCGGCGACGAACAGGTTGCCGCTCGCGTCGACCGCCATGCCCCACGCGTCTGACAACCCGGTGGCGAAGGTGGTCTGGACCCCGCCGGTGGTCAGCTTCAGCACGGTGCCGCCGTTGGTGGCATACACGGCGCCGTTGCTGTCGACCGCGACCCCGTACGGGCTCGTGAGCCCGGTGAAGCCCAGCGTCGTCTGCGTCCCGGCGTAGGTGATCTTGACGATGCGCTGGTTGCTGTTGTCGGCCACGTACACGGTGCCGTCCCGGTCCACGGCCAGGTCGATCGGGTTGCTCAGCCCGCCGCCGAGGGTGACCTTGGTGCCGTCCGGGTCGATGCGCAGGATCGAGGTCGCGTTGCCGTCGGACAGCCAGAACTGGGCGTTGGGGTCCGACCCGGCGATCGCCGCGGCCGCCGGCGCGGCGCTGACCGCGGTGAGCGTCGCGCACGCCGCGATCCCCAGCGTCGCAGTCAACCCGAACCGGCGCGCCAGCAGGCCAGCCATCCCCAACATCCGGCAATCCCTCCGCCCGGCAACACGCATCATCACTATGCGTGACCGATTCGTTCCAGTGTGGGGGATTGGTGAAAAGTGCGGCCGCCGAGACGCTGCTCAACCTGCCGACAGTTCCCGGTCGGTCCTAGCCGGGCATGGAACGGCGTGGAACTCCTGTCCTGCATGAGGTCCTTGTGTAAGGCGGCCGCGGCGCTCGCCGCCGTTGCTGCCATGGTCATCGGTTCGGTTCCGTCGCCCGTGCAGGGCGACCCGGGTGCGCAGGTCCTGGCGCTGGGTGAAAGTACGCAGGACGATCCCGATGAGGGAGGCCAGTAGGCAGTCCGGCACGGACGTCTACCCGTGCCGGGCCGCTTGGTGAACGGATAGCCGTCTCCGGGTCGACGCCCCGTGTCGGCGACCCGGAGACGGCTGCCTCAGGTGCCGTCTGTTTCGAGGTCGATCTGCGCAAGGTCCCAGGTGGACAAGCAGAACGGATGGCCCGCTGGATCGGAGTAGACGAAGCAGTGGTCGGAGTTCGGCTGGAATTCGAAGCGGTGGGCTCCGGCGGCAAGGACCCGCGCGTTGGTGGCTGCCAGATCGTCGACGAAGAAGTCGAGGTGCATCGGTGTGCCGCCCGCCGGCCACGCCGGCGGGCGGAAGTCGTCGACCTGCTGGAAGGCGATGTGTCCGTTGGGTCCGGTGACGGTGGCCCAGCGTGAGTTGCCCTTCGCGGCGCCGTGAGTGATCAGCGCGTAGAACCTGGCCAGCGCGATCGCGTCGGGTGCGTTGACCGTGGCGCCGCTGAGTCTGATCGTGTCGGGCATCAGGCGATCGTCATCTGTTCATACGTGGGTGTGAGCTCCGTCCACCGTGTGCGCCAGTGCGGCTCCGGTGACTGCTCCGTCCAGGTCTGTGGTCCGGCGGCAGGCTCGTCCCCGAGTGACCGGCCGAGGTCCTCGAGGTGGGCCTGCCACCCGGCGCCGTAGAAGTGGAGGCGATTCAGGGGAAGGCCGCGTTCCTCGACGATCAGGCGGGTGCGGGAGCCTTCCTGGCTCAGCCATGCCTCGATCTGGGCCTCGTCGCTGGTGCCCGGCTCCGTGGTGATCAGCAGGTGGTGTGGTTTCTCGCAGGCGTCGATGCGTCCGGGTCCCGTCCACGTGCTGGTGAAGACGGCGTGGATGGAGCCGCCGACCCGCAGCTCGCCGGAGACTTTGGCGATCCAGCGGGCGAGCCGTTCCGGGTTTGTGCAGGCGTCCCACAGGTCGTCGATGTCGGTGTCGTAGAGGTCCTCGACGCGCACCGCGCCGAGTGTCGTGTCGAGTGGACGCATGGTCCCGATGATGTTCATGTTCGTGCCTTCTTCCCCCGGGTGATCTCCGTGTGCAGGGCGTCGAGCCGGTTGCGCCAGAGGGCGCGGTACGGCTCCAGCCAGTCGTCCACCTCGGTGAGCGCCTCTGGTCGCAGCGTGTAGATGCGGCGCTGCGCGTCCTGGCGGACGTCGACCAGTCCGGCCTCGCGCAGCACGCGGAGGTGGCGCGACACCCCTGGCCGGGCGATCGGCAGTGCCTCCGCGAGCTCGCCCGCCGTTGCCGGGTTCCTGCGGAGGATCTCCAGCACCGTTCGCCGGCTCGGATCCGCCAGTGCCTGCAATACCGCATCCATGATGACCACGAGCGTAACCAGATGGGTACGTAACCGCAAGGGTACATATAGGTCGGCATCAGTTGTAGCTCGCGGATGACCTTGTAGAGGGTCGGGCCGGCGCATCCGCTTTTGGGTCGAGCCGCAGCGTGGTGATGAACGGATGCGCGGCGGTGACGAGGGTGACGTGACGGTGCCAGCCGGCGGCGGTCCGCCCGCGGTGGTTCGATGCGGGCGCGAACGCGAGATCGGCCGGACACGACCCGGCCAAGACGATCGAGGACCGGGCGGGCACCGCGACAGCTGGCGCCCACCCGGGCATCGCGGTGTCCTACAGCTTGGCCAGCAGGCCCTGCATCTCGGCGATCTCGGCGGTCTGGCTGGTGGCGATGTCACCGGCGAGCTTCTTCGCCGCCGGGTCCTGGCCCTGGGCCTGTTCGGTCTTGGCCATCTCCACTGCACCTTGGTGGTGCTTGATCATCATCCGCAGGAACATCTTGTCGAAGGCGGTGCCGGTGGCCTTGGAGAGCTCCTGCATCTCCTGGTCGGTCATCATGCCCGGCATCTCGGCGCCCATGTCGCCGTGGTTCATGCCGCCAGGGCTGGGGACCGGCTCACCCCACGCGGTCAGCCACCCCGACATGGTCGTGATCTCCGGTTCCTGCGCCTTGGCGATCTTCCCGGCGAGGGCCTTGACCTCGGGCGTGCTCGCCTTGGCCTGGGCCGCTTTCGCCATATCCAGGGCCTGACGGTGGTGCGGGATCATGTCGGTGGCGAACTGGACGTCAGTGCCGTTGAATGTGGCGCCGGACTTCGGCGCTGCCGCCGACGTCGGGGTGCTGCCGCCCATGTTGCCGTGGTCCATCCCGCCGTCGGCGCCGCAGGCGCCGGCGAGCAGGACGAGGCCGAGCGCGCCGGTGGCCGGAGCGGCACGACGCAGATTGATCGTACGCATAGCGGAACTCAACTCCTGGGAATCCGAAAAGGGTGGCGCGGACGCGCCGGAACGTCGCCGCAGCCTGTTACCGCCCGCGAGGTGCGGGGTGCGGTCTGCGGCGTCTGGGTGCCTGGAGTCGGCCTACGTCCGGGAGATCGAGAGCATGGTCAGCGATGGCGGGCCGCAGCCGCTGCCGGCGGCCGCGTCGACGGCGGTCGTGGCCGGCCAGGCTCGGGTGGCCGGGCGGGGTGCTGTCAGCGGCGATGGGGTCAAGGCGGGAATGTGCATGCCTTCGGCGGCCGGCGGGGTTGACTGACACATCGACGCGGCGTGGCCGCTGCCGTGAGGGGCGTCGCGACACGGCGTGCCGTGCTCGCCGGCAACGCAATGCGGCGCAGCTGCCATCGCCATACGGGTGTGGCCGCCGGCGTACCCGCCCGCCGGGAGGGGAGCCATCGCCAGGGTGTGCATCCAGGCGACGCCGAGGACGAGTAGGACCGCCACGAACGCTCCGGCGCGGCACGCCGCGCCCGCCGTGCGTTTATGGCCGCCTCCCGGCACCCGACTCACCTCCTACGCAGCATCGTAGCGGTCACATCCGGGGCCCAGCCCTTGGCGTCAATACCCCCCGGGGGTATGTTGAGAAGGGCGAAAGGAGATGGCCATGTCAGAACAACACCACGGGACAGCGGCGGCCCATCACAACGGCCACAGCCAAGCTGACCACTCCGAGCATCACGGCCAGCACGCACCGGCCCGTGGCCACCCGGGTGGTGGTCACACCGATCTCACCCGGCCGCATCCAGCCGGCGGCCACCCAAGACATGGCAGCGCACACAGCAACGGACACGGTGGCGGGCATGACAAGCACGCCGGGCACGACCCAGAGGTGTTCCGGCGCAAGTTCTGGTTGACCCTCGCCCTGACCGTGCCGATCGTGGCGACCAGCCACATGGTGATGGGTTGGCTGGGCTATCAGCTGGACTTCCCCGGCATGGATCTGGTCGGCCCGGTGCTGGGCACCGTCGTGTTCACCTACGGCGGCTGGCCGTTCCTCGCCGGCGCTGTCAGCGAACTGCGCGACCGTGCGCCTGGAATGATGCTGCTCATCTCCATGGCGATCACCGTGGCGTACATCGCCTCCCTGGCGACCAGCCTCGGCTGGTTCGACCTGGAGTTCTGGTGGGAGCTGGCCGCGCTGGTCACGATCATGCTGCTGGGCCATTGGCAGGAGATGAAGGCGATCGGGCAGGCCAGCGGCGCGCTCGCCGCCCTCGCCGCGCTACTGCCGGACGAGGCGGAACGCCTCGACGCGGCCGGCCAGGCGCTACCGGTGCACCTCGCTGAGCTGCGGGTCGGCGATGTAGTGCTGGTGCGATCCGGTGGCCGGGTCCCCGCCGACGGACGGATCGTGCAGGGCAGCGCCGAACTCGACGAGTCGATGGTGACCGGCGAGTCCCGGCCGGTCGCCCGGACGGTCGGGGATCGGGTCGTGGCCGGCACCGTTGCCACCGACTCCGCGTTGCGGGTGCAGGTCGACGCGGTCGGCGACGACACCGCCCTGGCCGGTATCCAGCGCCTGGTCGGGCAGGCGCAGCAGTCCCGCGGCCGGGCCCAGGTCCTCGCCGACCGGTTCGCTGCCTGGCTGTTCTACATCGCCGCCGGCGCCGGCCTGATCACCTTCGCCACCTGGTGGGCGCTCGGTGACCTGGACGAGTCCGTCGTGCGGACCGTCACGGTGCTGGTCATCGCCTGCCCGCACGCCCTCGGCCTGGCCATCCCGCTGGTGATCTCCCTGTCCACCGCGGTCGCGGCAAGCGCCGGGATTCTGGTGAAGGACCGCCTCGCCCTGGAGCGGATGCGCACCGTCGACGCGGTGCTGTTCGACAAGACCGGCACCCTGACCAAAGGTGCGCACACCGTCACTGGTGTCGCTGCCGCCGACGGGCGCACGGAAGTGCAGATTCTGCAGCTCACGGCGGCAGTGGAAGCCGACAGTGAGCACCCTCTTGCCCGCGCCATCGTTGCAGCAGCTCACCGCGACGGCACAACCGGTATCCACGCCGAGGGGTTCCAGTCGCTCACCGGCCGCGGGGTCCAGGCCACCGTCGACGGGATCAACTACGCCGTGGGTGGCCCCGCGCTGCTGCGGGAGCTGCACGTGACGGTGCCCGACGACGTCGCCGCCGCCGCCGCGGCGTGGAGCGGGCGCGGCGCCGCCGTGCTGCACCTGGTCCGTCTCGACCCGGACAGTGCCGATGACCGAGCAAGGAGCATCGGCGCACTGGCCCTCGAGGACGAGGTGCGGCCCGAAGCCCGCGAGGCGATCACCCAGCTCCGCAAGGAGGGCATCACCAAGATCGTCATGATCACCGGGGACGCCCGGCAGGTTGCCGACGCGGTCGCCGCCGACCTCGGCCTGCGCCCCGGTGTCGACGAGGTGTTTGCCGAGGTGCTGCCCGCGGACAAGGACCGCACCGTGGCCGCGCTGCAGGAGCGAGGGCTGCGGGTGGCGATGGTCGGCGACGGAGTCAACGACGCCCCCGCGCTGGCCCGCGCCGACGTCGGGATCGCCATCGGTGCGGGCACCGACGTGGCGATCGAGTCCGCCGGGGTGGTCCTGGCATCCTCGGACCCGCGTGGGGTCACCGGCGTGATCCGGCTCTCGCAGGCCAGCTACCGCAAGATGGTCCAGAACCTGGCCTGGGCGGCCGGGTACAACGTTGTCGCCATTCCGCTCGCGGCGGGGGTCCTGGCCTGGGCCGGAGTCACGCTCAGCCCGGCCGTCGGCGCCGTCCTGATGTCGGTCTCGACGATCGTGGTCGCGCTCAACGCCCAACTCCTGCGCCGGGTGCGGCTGGCGCCCGCGCCGTGAACCACCGTGCGGGCCGCCTCGATGGGCGGGACGCCGCGCTGTCCCGCCCATCACAGGATGCTCTCGCACCGCTCGTCGCCATCGGCGCGCAACGCCGTTCGATCCGGGCTGGTCCATCTCCGCAGTGGCGTCCGGTGTGGTCGCCGTCGGCGTGCCGCCTGCCGCCGCGCCGCTGGCGTGGTCTGCGTACTCGCGGACGACTGGCGAACTGGATAAGGACCGGGTGAGTTTCTGGTTGGTGGTGTTGTGCCCGTATAGCGCCACCCCGTTCGGGAAGCATGCCGTGGATGCCCGGGGTGTGAGGTGGCGCCGAATTCGGCCGTGGCCGGATTGCAGCTCCGAGGTCACGCCGGCCGGGCGATGACGCCCGCGTTCGGTATGACCGTGTCACAGGGGTAGTCGCTCAGGGCGATGCAGCTCGCCACACCGAGTCGAGAGAGTTGAGCGCCATGAGGTACTCCACCCGAGGCGGCGCCATGCTGGTGGGCGCCGTCCTGACTGTCACCGTCACGCTCGCTGCTTGCAGTGACACCGCAAGCGGCGGCGGTAGTCCGACGGCACCGAACAACGGCAGCGTCAGCGTCAACCCGACCTTTAATAACGTCGACGCGATGTTCGCCCAGATGATGATCCCGCATCACGAGCAAGCCGTGGAGATGGCCTCCCTCGCCGAGATGAAGGCGGCCGATCCGGACGTCAAACAGCTCGCCGACAAGATCATTGCCGGGCAGAAGGCGGAGATCGCAACGATGAAGGGCTGGTTGGTCGCCTGGGGACAGCCGACCACGATGCCGAGCTGTCCCGGAATGCATTGCATGCCGAGCATGATGCCGAATGGAAAATCGCCGAATGGCATGATGCCGAGCGGGATGATGCCCAGCGGGATGCCGACGATGCCGGGCCCGATGTCCGGCGCAGACATGGCGAAGCTGCAGGCGGCGACCGGCACCGACTTCGACAAGCTGTTTCTCCAGATGATGGTCGTTCACCACCAGGGAGCGATCACGATGGCTCAGGCGGAGCTGGCCCATGGGACCAACCCGGACGCCAAGGCTCTCGCTAGCCGCATCGTGAAGACGCAGCAAGCCGAGATCGTGGCGATGCAGCAGATGGCCGGCCAACTGCATTCCTGACAGCCAGTTGGAGTCCTCCAAGCAAGGGATCCGCGCGCCGTGGATCTCGCTGCTCGTCCTCGGCGTCACCGCCGCCCCGCAGGTCGTCATCGTGCTGCTCTCCCGCCGAGCAGCTGGAGTTTGCGGTGATGCGTGCATGGCGATGTGCCGCCGGGTGCTGGCGGCACCCACCCGGGTTCACGGCGTGGAACGGCTTGGAACACCTATCGGGCATGAGTTCCTTGTGGAGGGCGGCCTCGGCGCTCGCCGTCGTCGCTGCCCTGGTCATCGGTTCGGTTCCGTCGCCTGTGCAGGGCGACCCGGGTGCGCGGGTCCTGGCGCTGGGTGAAAGTACGCAGGACGATCCCGACGAGGGAGGCCAGTAGGCGTTCCCAGCGTGGCCTCAGCGCAGATGTCCGGGGAAGCGGGAAACTGAGCCTGCTATGGTCCGACCATGTCAGGGCTGGGACACCGGCGCCATCGAGAGCTGCTGGTCTCCGACCTCGATGGCACGCTGCTGCGGCACGACACGACCCTGAGCGCGTTCACGGTCAGCGTGATCAACGGGTACATCGCCGATGGTGGCCTGTTCACCTACGCGACGGCCCGGTCCTACACCTCTGCGGCACGGGTGACCGCGCCGTTGCGGCTGCGGCTTCCGGTCATCACGTACGGCGGCGCGATCGTCCTGGATCCGGTGACCGGCCAGCCACGTCAGGCGCAGCTCCTGCCGGCAGCCCTGGTCGAGGAGGTGCTCCGGCTCACCGACGGTTCGCGGCTCGTGCAACCGATCCTGTACGTCCTCCGGCAGGGCAGGGACCGTGCCTGCTGGCTGGCCGACCGGATCACGCCCGGAGTGGCGAACTTCCTGCGCGCCCGACCCGGCGACCCCCGGCTGCTGCCCCTGTCCACCTGGGACGACATCGACACGGCCGCGGTCTTCTTCGTGTCCTTGATCGGTGACCGGCAGCCGCTGCAGGAGCTCTTCGAGCAGTTTCCCGCCGCGCCGGACGGTTGCCACGTCGTCTTCGCCGAGGACATCTACTCGCCCGGCCAATGGTGGCTGGAGCTGACCTCCGGCACCAAGGCGACCGCGGTCGCCGCGTTGAAGGCCGAGCTCGCGGCGGCAACGGTGACCTGCTTCGGTGACCAGCTCAACGACCTGCCGATGTTCGCGGTCGCCGACACCGCGCTGGCAGTCGCGAACGCCGCGCCCGAGGTCCGCGCGGCCGCCACACAGGTGATCGCCGCCAACACCGACGACGGCGTGGCCCAATGGATCGCCGCGACATCAGCGGCCGCGTCGCACCCTGGCGGCGCCGACCCCGTCCCGGCGTAGCCTGTGCTGGGGCAGAACCAACCACGCCGAGGGTGACCGCGCGTGGGGGAACGGCCTACCGGGGCTTGGCCACGGTCGTCGCCTCCGAGTGCATGGTTCGACTGATGGAGCTCTGCGGGCGGTGGCCGGGAGGTTGCGGGGCGAGGATGCCATCCACTGTGTCGAGCAGTTCCCGTACCACTATGGGTTTTGTGAGGTAGGCAGTGGCACCTTCGGCCAGCAGCCGCTCGATGTGGGGCCGGGTAGCGTCAGCGCTGAGCACCACCACCGGGACATCACTCGTCGCGGGATCGGCGTGCAACCGCCGCATGACTTCCTCGCCGGGTAGGTCGGGCAGATGCAGATCGAGCAGCACCAGATCGGGCCGGTGTTCGCGCGCCAGATCCAGCGCGACGCCGGCCAGCATCGCCGGGATGAGCGTGACGTCTGGTCGGTGCGTGAGGATCTGCTCGACCAGCCGCACGTTCTCCACCATGTCTTCCACGTAGAGCACCCGCTTCGGCCCGTCGTAGGCGGGCGCCCGGAGCACCTCGCGGTCCACCGGCAACGCGACAGCGGCCGGCGCAACCGTCTCCGGCAGCTCGATCGTGAACGTGCTGCCCCGTCCGTGCATGCTGGACACGTCCAGTGTGCCGTTCATCGACTGCATCAGGTGGCGGGACAGCGCAAGTCCCAGCCCGGTGCCTTCGATGCCTGCCTGCGCGGCGTCCAGCCGCTCGAACGGGGTGAACAGCTTCGCCAGGGCATGCTTGCTCATGCCGCGACCGGTGTCGGCGACGGCGATACGCACCCGACACCGCAGGTGCATCGTGGGCAACGCCCGTTCACGACCTCTATCGAGGACGCCGCCGTCACGACGTCGGCGGGTCCGCCGGCCTGGCTCGCTGCGGGTGGATCGTCTCGTGCCGGGCCAGCATCGCCACATACTCGGCGATCTTCCGGGTGCGCGTCTCGGCCCGCTTGACGGCATTGACCCGGGCGATGAGGGAGAAGAGGTTGGCCTTGGTGAGCACGTCGAACATCGCCGTCGCCGCCGGGTCGGCGGCGATCGCGGCGCGCAGGTCGGCCGGCACCTCCGCTTCCGACGACGGCGCATAGGCGGCCGTCCACCGCCCGTCGGCCTTCGCAGCGTCCACCGCGGCGCGGCCGGCGGGCAGCATCAGGCCGGCCGCCTCGAGCCGGGCCACGTTTTCGACGTTGCGTTGGGACCAGACGCTGCGGGGCCGGCGCGGGGTGAACCGCCGCCAGGAGCTCTCCTCGTCGCGCTTGCGGGCCTGTCCGTCGATCCAGCCGAAGCACAGCGCCTCATCGACCGCCTGCTGCCAGGTCAGCGTGGTGACGGAGCCGCCCTTCCTGGTCAGGGCGAGCCACACGCCGGGGGAGGCGGTGTGGTTTTCCAGCAGCCACGCGCGCAGCGCCGCACCGTCGGCCGCGATCAACTCGTCCAGTTCACTTCCTGCCACCACCGCAGGCTAGTACCGCAACCCGGTGTCGTGATCCTTTGGGGTGCCCGGCACCAACCGTTCCATCACGGCGATGCCGGGCTTGGCAGGATCATGGCCATGGACAGCTCGTCGCGGAAGTTGCCGTCGATCAGCAGGCAGCCCACGCGGCGGCCTTCGTGGACGAAGCCCATGCGCTCATACAGGGCGATCGCCCGGTGATTGTGGGCCATCACGTTGAGCTCGATGCGGTGCAGGCCGCGGTCCGCCGCCCAGCGTTGTGCCTCCTGTAGCAATCTGGTGCCGATGCCGTTGCCGCTCGCTTCGGTCAGGACGCCGAGGATGACGTGGGTCGTGGACCGGTTCCGCCGGAACTTCCCCCCGGCCAGCTCCACGTATCCGGTCAGCTCGCCGTCCTGGCCGGCCACGATCACCACGGAGTTCTCCGACCGGCTGACGTCCTCCAGATGGCGAGCCAGCGTCTGGGTCGAGGTGTCGCGCTCGTCCGGCTCCAGGAGCATGAACGAGGTCTGTTCGTCCAGGCGCTGCTTCAGCTGCATCAGCGCCGCCGCGTCGTGCGGCCGGGCGATACGGAGGACCGGCCGGCCCGTGTCTTCGTCGTCGCTCACGGAGCCATTCTGCCCGGATCCTGGCACCGCCCCGCACCTACGCCGGCGCGGCCGCTGTCGGCAGGAGCAGGATGCGGCCGGTGTGGTGGCGCCGCGGACCGTCTGGACCGGACCCTGCGTGACCTGGTGAACGGCCTGATGCCCGCCCGCCATGACACACCTGGCGGGCGGCGCGACGGGGTGCAGTGACCGAACTGGTCAGGCGGTGAAGGTGATCGGGACGGACATGAAGTCGCGGACACCGGTGCCGGGGCGCATGCGGGCGTAGTACAGGCGCACGTCGCGGCCGGAGCTCTGGTCGCCGCCGTCGCCGATGAGGGTCGGGTACCAGATCCGGTCGTAGGGCGGGGCCGGGGCGAGCAGCAGCACCGGTGGCGTCCAGTTGAGCAGGCCGACGCTGGAGGACAGGTAGGTGCGGCCGTCCCAGCCGGCGTAGACCATGACCCAGCGATCGAGGTACCCGTTCCAGGTGACGGACGGGTTGTGTCCCTCATGTGGCAGGAACGCGTCGATGGAGTGGTCGGCGCCGCCGATGCCGGGGACGGTGAAGCCGGTGCCGTCCCACTTGCGCCAGGTGCCGGGTGCGCCGGCCGGGTCGTAGGAGGCGGCCATGTGCAGCCGCCCGCCGTCGTGGTAGTAGCAGATCCAGCGCCGGTTGTAGGCGTCGTAGACGACGTCGTTGTCGCCGGCGCCGCCGAAGACCGGGGTGGCCGGGCGGGGCGTGGCCGAGGTGATGATCTGCCGGCCCGGGGCCCAGGTGCGGCCGTTGTCCTCGGAGTAGGTGACCGCGACCGACGCCCAGAGGGCCTTGCCGAGGTCGGCGCCGCACCACCAGTCCTCGGCGTGGTAGTAGGCGACGAGGCGCGAGCCGCTCAGCCGGAAGACCCGCATCAGCCAGGATCCGCCGTTGTCCCAGCCGCACCGGTTCGGGTCGTCGCGGCCGCCGAAGACCCGGCCGGAGGGTTCACGGACGGTCTGGTCCTCCGGGAACGGGGTGGTGCCGACGGTCCGGTAGTTCTCGAACTCGGCCCAGAACATGATCCAGCGGCCGGGGCCGTCGGCGAGGACCGAGATGTGCCCGTCGGGCATCCACGGGTAGACGGGCACCGAGGCCCGGTTCGGCACCACCGACGGGGTGCCGACCGAGGCCCTGAACGGTCCGGCGTCGATGACCGCGGCGCGGGCCGCGGGCGGCGCGACGAGCAGCGCGCCGAGCACGATCAGGACGGCGACCACGCGGGTCCTCATGCCGCACCTCCTGCGGTGATGTTGTCGAACGTGGCGGTGGCGTTGAACGTGCGCACGCCGATCAGGCCACTGCCGAAGGTCCCGTCGGTGACGGTCAGCTTCGGGGTGGTCATGTCGGTG
>NZ_BONQ01000205.1 GCF_016862795.1 Dactylosporangium siamense
GTGCTCCCCGCGCATGCGGGGGGTGGTCCGACGCGGTCGCCCGCATCGAGCAGTGCGTCAACGTGCTCCCCGCGCAGGCGGGGGTGGTCCCCCCGATGAGGCCGGCGACGCGCAGCTTCTCGACGTGCTTCCCGCGCATGCGGGGGTGGTCCCCCGCCGGGGGAACCTCGTGCATCGCAATGGCGTGCTCCCCGCGCATGCGGGGGTGGTCCGCACTCCTACACCCGCAAGGTCGCGGACCGCATGCGCTCCCCGCGCATGCGGGGGTGGTCCCTTGCCCACCGACGCGATCGGGGTCGTGACGTCGTGCTCCCCGCGCATGCGGGGGTGGTCCCGTAGCGCAACCTGCGCTCCTGAACCGTAGGCGGTGCTCCCCGCACATGCGGGGGTGGTCCCCACACCACGCACACGAGCTCCGACCGCGGGCAGTTCTCCCCGCGCATGCGGGGTGGTCCGATGACCGGCTACTCCGGCTTCGTCTCGCAGGGCGTGCTCCCCGCGCATGCGGGGGTGGTCCCCAGCGAGCCGTGTACGACCTGCGGCCGCTGTTGTGCTCCCCGCGCATGCGGGGGTGGTCCGACGACGGTCCATGTGACGGTGGCGACGTTGCTGTGCTCCCCACGCATGTGGGGGTGGTCCCGCAACGCGCAGGAAGCCCTGCGAGCCAGCCTCGTGCTCCCCGCGCATGCGGGGGTGGTCCGGCGGGGTTGCCCAGTTCGAGCCCCGGGGACAGCGTGCTCCCCACACATGCGGGGGTGGTCCGGTCCGGCGCTGGCGGACGACCCGCGAAGTCGAGTGCTCCCCGCGCATGCTGGGGTGGCCCTCAGGTCCGTTCGGGTCGCATCGCCGCGAGGACCTGCCCCCCGCGCATGCGGGGGTGGTCCGGAGGAACCATCATCATGTCAACCGGTCCCGCCGTGCTCCCCGCGCATGCGTGGGCCCCATTCTCGGTGACCGGTTGGCGGCCGCGGCGTCACGCACGACGTTGCTGCAGCTGATCGGTACGCTGCCAGTGCCGGAACCTGGGCGAGTGGTGACGGTCGGGGTGGACGACTTCGCGTTCCGCGAGGGCCGCCATTACGGCTCGATCGTGGTGGACATGGACACACCGGCCGTCTGGTGGATCTCTTGCCCGACCGGCGGGCCGCCAGCTTCACCGCCTGGCTGCGGGCCCAGCCTGGCGCTGAGGTCATCTGCCGGGACTGGGCCGGCGGCTATGCCGAGGGCGCCCGGCTCGGCGCCCCGACCGCGATCCAGGTCGCCGACCGGTTCCACCTGCCCTACAACCCCACCCGGGCGGTTGACCGGGTGGTCCGCGCACACCGAAAGTCCTTACGCGAACGACCTGAGCATGCAGACGTTGCCCAACCCGCACCGCAGTCCGCGTCTGACTACGACCGCCGAGCGCAGCTGACCCGGCAACGCCATGCCGAGATCCACGCACTGCTCAGCAACGGCATCGGCATCACAGCGATCTGCAAAGCGCTCAGCCTGGATGGTAAGACCGTGCTCCGCGACAAAGACGGGCAACCCGGTGCCGCGGAGCACCCCGTCGTCGATGCGTCGTTTCGGGTGCGGCTCGAAACGACGCGGGTCCAGGCGGGCGCTGCGCGCCTCGGCCGACGAGGACTGGGCCGTCCTCGACGTGGACACCAGACGGCAGCAGCGGCAAGGCGTCGAAGAGCAACGGCTCGACCGCGCAGTGCGGATCAGCCCGGACAAGCGCGGCGACAGTGTGCGACGTACCGAAGTCGACGCCGAGTGTCACCTCGTCAGACATGATCCGACCCATCGACTGTCACCGCTCTATCGCGAACCGCCGACCGGGAGTCGCCCAGCCAAGGCACGCATGTCGATGTGTTGACATAGGCCGAGTATCATCCTATGTTTCGCTCCAAGTGACCGTGGCCGCTACCGCGGACCTCGATCATAGACAGGGTTGCTGGCGAATCGGCGCGTCCAGCGATCGAGATACATCCTATGTATTCCCGCCCGCCACGGGGGAGCGGTCCCGCCGAAAGGACAACCATGAACCGAGTCAGACTCCTGCTCGCCGGGGTGGTCGCCACAGCCGCCGGGCTTGCGCCGGTCCAGCCAACGTCCGCGGCGACCGCGGCGACCTTCTACGCGTCGCCGGCCGGCGCCGGGTCGGCGTGCACGCAGGCGGCCCCGTGCTCCCTCACCGGCGCGCAGGGCGCGGTACGCGCCAAACTCGCCGCCGACCCCGGCGCGGACGTGCAGGTGCTGCTCGCCGACGGCACGTACCGGCTGTCGAGCCCGTGGAAGTTCACCGCCGCCGACTCCGGCAGCGCGGGGCATCCCGTGGTGTGGCGCGCCGCGCCCGGTGCGGCGCCGGTGATCTCCGGCGCGACTCGGGTGACCGGTTGGACGCAGGAGGGCACCAGCGGCGTCTGGTCCGCGCCGGTGCCGGCCGGTAGCCAGACCCGGCAGGTGTACGTCGACGGCAAGAAGGTCCCCGTGGCCGGTGCGGCCCTGTCGGACCTCGGCTGGACCGGCAGTTGGACCGGTTCGTCGTCCGGGTACAACATCAACACCGACGCGAACGCAAAGGCGTGGTTCGGCGCGCGCACGGCGGCCGAGGTGGCGAGGGTCGAGTTCGACTACCCCGGCGGCAACGGTCCGTGGACCGAGTCGCGGTGCCCGGTCGCGAGCTACACGGCGAGCACCGCGACGCTGACGATGGCGCAGCCCTGCTGGACGAACGTCACCAACCGGGCCGCGTTCAGCCAGGGCAGCGGTGGGCTGCCGTCGATGTCGGTGAACACCAAGCCGGCCCGGATCGACAACGCCCGAGCGCTGCTGAGCCCCGGTGAGTGGCTCCTCGACGGGAACCGGCTGTACTACCAGCCGGAATCCTGGCAGCAGATGCAGAACCTCGCCGTGGAACTCCCCCGCCTCGAGTCGCTGCTGCAGGGCGCGGGCACGCTAGCCAATCCGTTGCACGACGTCACGTTCACTGGGTTGCAGTTCTCCTACGCCACCTGGAACGACCCGTCACGCGGGTTCTCCGACGTGCAGAGCAACCTGCGCATCACCGAAGGCCGTAACCAGGGCATGTGCAACTTCGCGAACCCGGCGGGCAGCTGCCCGTGGGGCGCGCTGACCCAGCCCCTCGCCAACGTCGCGTTCACCGCCACCACCAACCTCACCCTGGCCGGCAACCGGTTCGTCAACCTCGGCGGCGCCGGGCTCAGCGTCATGTACGGCGCACGCAACACCCTTATCCAGGGCAACGAGTTCACCGACATCGCATCGACGGCGCTCCTGCTCGGCTGCACCTACGACCCGACCCCGACCAACGCCGGCGAGGCGCAGGGGATCAAGGACCACTGCACGCCCGATCCCGCGGCCGTCAGCGGCGACAGCGTCGGCCTCAACGAGATCCTGACGAACACCACCGTGTCCGACAACGTGATCCATCACATCGGTACCGACTACTCCTCCGCGTGTGGCATCACGCTGCTGTTCTCCCGTGGCACGAAGATCACCAACAACGTGCTGTACGACCTGCCGTACACCGCGATCACCGCCGGGGTCATCCAGGGTCACGTGGATCAGGCGAGCACGCCGCAGAACTCCACCAACATCAACGAGAGCAACACCATCAGCAACAACCTCTTCCACGACTACATGTCGGTGCGCAGCGACGGCGGTGCGATCTACGTCGAAGGCCACCAGGCCGGCTACGTCAACAAGTCCGACGGCACCATCGACCCGGTCGCGACGCTCGCGAAGGGCCTGCAGGTCAAGGGCAACGTCGCCTTCAACGGCCGCAACACCAACTTCACCTACTACGACGACGCCGGCGCCGAATGGATCAACTGGGAAGGCAACGTCGCCTTCAGCGCCGGTGGCTCGGCGCAGGGCGGCTGCAGCCCCACCGGCCACTTCTGGATCCGCAACAACTACTTCTCCGCCGGCACCCAGTCGTACCCCTGCGCGCAACCGGTCGACTCGAACGCCTCCGGCAACGTCTCGATCCCGGCGACACCCGGTCCGACCAGCATCCCGACCAGCATCCTCGCCGCGGCGGGGCTCACCTCCGCCTATGTCGCTCAGCCGAACGCGGGCGCGCCGCAGGTCCGGTACATCTCCCCGACGAACGCCTCCCAGGTGCTCATCGGCGGGCACGGCTTCACCTCGACCACGCCGGTCTACGTCAAGAACGTCCGGGTCACCAACGTCCAGTTCGTCTCCGGCGGGTTCCTCATCGTGCCGATCCCCTCCGGGACCACCACGGCCGACATCCGCGTCGGCGACGGCAACGGCGGCCCGGTCACCCCCGGTCGCATCGACAACACCGACAGCCGCATCCTCTACAGCGGCTTCAGCCAGCAGTCCGGCCGGACGTACGGTGATCTCAACGGCGACGTCCACTTCGCCTCAGCCAACGGGTCGACCGCCACGCTGACGTTCACCGGCACCGGCATCTCCGTCTACGGTGAGCAGAACACCGACCAGGGCAACCTCGGCATCAGCATCGACGGCGGCACCCAAGTGACCGTCAACACCGTCCCGTCCGACGGCGTACGCCACGCCAACGTCGCCGTCTACACCAGAACCGGCCTCAGCGCCGGCACCCACACCATCGTCGTCACCAAACTGTCCGGCAACTACGCGGTCCTCGACGGCTTCGCGGTCCTGAACACGGGCCCGACCACGACCCGGATGGACAACACCGACAGCCGCATCGCCTACAGCGGCTTCACCCTGCAGTCCGGCCGGACCTTCGGCGACCTCAACGGCGACATCCACTACGCCACCACCAACGGATCCACCGCCACCCTGACGTTCACCGGCACCGGCATCACCGTCTACGGCGAACAGAACACCGACCAGGGCAACCTCGGCATCACCATCGACGGCGGCACCCAAGTGACCGTCAACACCGTCCCCACCGACGGCGTACGCCACGCCAACGTCGTCGTCTACACCAGAACCGGCCTCACCGCCGGCACCCACACCATCGTCGTCACCAAACTGTCCGGCACATACGCGGTGCTGGACGGGTTCGCGGTGACGTCGGCCTGAACCGCCACCGACCCGGAACCGTGGCCTGTCCGGCGCTGGACAGGCCACGGAACGGCAGCCCCACCGTCCTGTCGCAAGACAGGACGGCCGCATGAGCGCCGTACAGCACTCAACGACAACGGTTAGGCTCGCCGGCGTGACGTATCCACGGAGGGCGGCCCGGCCGGATCTGCTGACCCGGATCGCGGCCGTGCGGGATGTGAGCGCCACGATGCGCCAGATCGACCTGATCGGCCCGGATGTGCCGCGCCTGCGGTGCCGTCCAGGCGCACACGTGGTCGTGCGGGTGCCCGCCGGCAACGGTGAGGCGCGCCGGGTGTACTCCATCTGGCGGCACGACCCGGCCAGCTCGGCGCTGTCGCTTCGGCTCGCGTTGCACGACGCCGGCGGGCCGGGCTGCGACTGGGCCCGCACCGCCGCTCCCGACGACCGCGTGACCCTGGAGCCGCCACGAAGCAAGATCACCCTCGACGACTCGGCGGCGTACCACCTCTTCATCGGGGACGAGACAGCGGCGGTACCACTGCTGGCGATGCGCGCCGCGCTGCCCCGGACCACGGCGACGGCGATCGGCGTCTTCGAAGCGCCGGGCCCGGCGGACGAGATGCCGGGCCCGGACGGGGTGCCGCCGCTGCCGTGGGTGCACCGGGGGCGGGCGTCCGCGGTCGCCTCCCCGGTGCTGCTGCAAGCCGTCCGCGAGTTGGCCCTGCCCGCCGGCGCCGGCGCCGCGTACGTGGCCGGCGAGAGCGACACCTGCCGGCTGGTGCAGCGCCTGCTGATCGAGCAGCGCGGCTTTGCCCGCAAAGCCGTGCGCGTCCAACCCCACTGGGCCCCGGGCCGCCCGGGTTTCGGCGCCGGCGGCGACTGACCGCGGCGGACGCGGACGCGGCGACTGCGACCGGATCGCGCGGCCATCAGTACCGCGACGTGTCGCGGCTGCGGCACGGCCTCAGGTACCAGTGTCCTGCGCCGGAAATTCGCCGTCGAAACTTCCCGGGAACTGAACGACGGCGGGCTGAATCACACCTGCTGGCACTAAGCCAAAAGCCACCCGGCTGTATGGTTTACCGCATCGCAAGAATGATGAAGATCGTCATTTTCGGCCACACCTGTAGGTGTGATCCGGGTCACTCGAACTCGCGCCGACATGTCCGATCCGGGGCTTAAGCGGGGTTTTTAATCGTACTGCCTATTAGCTCAGGCTTAAGCGGGCTAAAGGTAGCTGTTCGTCTATCCGGCAAGGATGCATTCCCTGGTCAAGCCATGGCATGCTTTCGACCGGAAGGTTTACGGCAAGGTCTCGGACGGTGCCAAAAGCGCCGGTCATCACGCGGCCAATTTCGGGTTAGCCGGAATGGACAACGCGTGCGCCGCAGACAAAGGAATGTTTCAGCTTGGACTGGAACCCCAACCGACTTTCATGCCGACAAGCTCCGCCAGGCCGATGGCCGTCGACGGACAGATGTCGACTGAAAGGGAGGATTCCCGCAACATGAACCCGCACTCCATCTCGCACGACTCCGCCGACGTGCTCCCCGCCGCCGGGTCCCCGCTCCACCCCGCACCGCAGTCTGCGGCCGGCCGCAGTCCGCTGCGCCGCGCGGGTGTCGGCATCGTGGCGGCACTGCTCGCCACCGGCGGCCTGACCGCGTGCAAGGACACCCTCCCCGGCTACGGCGCCGTCCCCGGATACAGCGCGCAGCCCGGCGCCTCCACGAGCACTGGCGCTTCCCCGTCCGCGTCCACCGGCCTGGGTAGCCCTTCCGCTTCGACGACCCCGGCGACCTCGGCCTCGCCCTCCGGCTCCACGTCCCCCGCGCCGACGACCACCAGCACGACGACGCAGAGCCCGAGCGGCAACCCGACCTACACGGTTGCCGGTTTCCCCGCCGCGAACAACACCGGCTACCCGCAGGGCCTGGCCGGCGACACCCGCAAGAAGGTGACGCTGACGCCGTACACCGGCCCCATGACCATCACGGTCGCCGGCACGGTCATCGACAGCAAGGACATCAACGGCCACATCGAGATCAAGGCCAAGAACGTGACGATCCGCAACAGCCGGATCCGCGTGGCCAACGTCCAGGCCGTCACGTCCACCGATGACAACGCGAACCTGCGCATCGAAGACACCGAGATCGACGGCCAGCTCAAGGACGCCTCGACCGGTGGCATCGCCCTCATCGGCCGCACCGGCTTCACCCTCCTGCGGGTCAACGCCCACGGCTCCGGCGACATCCTGCGCATCGACGGCCGCGGCACGGTCCAGGACTCCTGGCTGCACGACCCGGGCGGCACCGGCTCCGCCCAGCACAACGACGTCATCCAGTCGACGAACGCGATCTACGTGCGCATCCTGCACAACCGCCTGGAGAACCAGCACACCCAGACGTCGTGCATCCTGCTCAAGGCCGACATCGGTTCGATCAACGACGTCATCGTCGACAGCAACCTGATGAACGGCGGCGGCTACTCGTTCTACTGGTACGACGCCAACTACAAGATCACCAACGGCAAGGTCACGAACAACAAGTTCATGCGCCAGTCCGGTGGTGGCTTCTGGCCCAAGGGCGGCTACTACGGCACCCAGGCCCTGAACGCGTCGACGCTCCCCACGTGGAGCAACAACACCTGGGCCGACAACGGTCAGCAGATCGGCCGATAAGTCAGACGGGACCATCAGTCAGGGGCGCGACCCGGAACTCCGGGCCGCGCCCCTGACCGGGTGCCAGCATCGGGCCGGACGATCCGCCGTCACCACCGCCGACCCGGTTGCGAGCAGCGGCGCTTCTTCGTCCGCGACCCGGACGGCACGGTGGTCAACGTCGTCAGCCGCCGGTGACTGGCCAAGAGGTCGGCGCGGCGGGTGCCCGCCGGACGGTCAGACGTTCAGGTCCGGCCCACGGCGGGAGGGACGACCTCCCAGGCGATGACGCCGACGACGACGAGCAGGACGGCGGCGATCGTCGGGCCTGCGGCGGACCTCCTCGTTGCCGGTCGCGGTCATGCCGTCGTCAACCACGGCGGCAGTGGGCGCAGACCGGTGCTGCGCACACCGCCGCCGAGGCTGGACCTATCCGGCCGCCGGCGAGGACCCGTCCGGCGTCATCGACGACCGTGCCGCTCACGGGACGCGTACAGCTCCCGCTGGAAGCGGCTCATCGCCTTGGACTCGCGCGCCCGCAGGGCACGCAGCCGCGCGTCGGTGCGGGACGTCGCCCAGGCGTTCTCCCGCTGCAGCTTGTGGTAGCTGTCGAGGCGACGCTCGCTCAGCTCCCCCGCGGCGACAGCGGCGGTCACGGCACAGCCGGGTTCGGTGTCGTGGCCGCAGTCGTCGAAGTGGCACCGCTCGGCGAAGCGTTGGATCTCGGCGAAAGCCAGGTGCAGGCCGTCGTCGGCGTCGAACAGGCCGATCCCGCGCAGCCCCGGGGTGTCGATGAGCACCCCACCGGCGGGCAGCGGCACCAGTTCCCGGCGCACCGTCGTGTGCCGGCCCTTGCCGTCCTGGCCCCGGACCGCACCGGTGGCCAGGACGTCAGCGCCGAGCAGTGCGTTGCCCAGCGTCGACTTGCCGGCCCCGGACGGGCCCAGCAGCACAACCGTGCCGGTGAGCACCGACGTCAGCATGTCCAGCCCGGCACCGGTGGCCGCACTGGTTGTGACGACCTCAACGCCTGGGGCCAGCACCGCCACGTCGGCCGCGGCGCGGGCTGCGTCGGCGGACCGGTCGGCCTTGGTCAGCACGAGCACCGGCAGCGCCCCGCTCTCCCACGCGAGAGCGAGGAGCCGCTCGATGCGGCTCGGGTTCACCGGCACCTCGAGCGAGACGACGATCGCGGCCGTGTCGACATTGGCGGCCAGGGCCTGCCCGTGCGACGACCGGGTGGCCGACGCCCGGACGATGACGCTCCGGCGCGGCAGCAGGGCCACCACCGCCGGCTCGGGGGCGGACCGCAGGGCAGCCCAGTCGCCGGTGCACGGCGCGGCCACCGGGTCAGGGTCACCGGTTGGGGCGGTGCGGGCCCGGAGGTGTCCGGTACCGGTGACGACGTCGCAGCCGCCACGGTCGACGGCGACGATCCGGGCGGCGACCAGCCCGGCGGCACGGTGCGGGGTGAAGGTTTGTTCGAGCGTGTCGTCCCAGCCGTATGCGGACAGGCCGGAGGACGCATGATGAGCAGACAACAGCAAAGACCCTTTACGAAGGGGGCCCGGCTACGACCGCCGTGTCGTGCCCGCGCTCAGCGGGCTGTCACCGGAGCGGTCAGCCAATGGGCCTGAAGGTGAGGATGGATCGTGCGCTGCGGACAGCAGCCATCGCCGTGACGGTCACGCACTCCACCTCCCTTGAACGCCTCGTCTGGACCGGTGTTGACCCGGATGCCGTACCCAGGAATCTACCGGACCCGCCGCCCGCGCACGACGAACTGTCGCGGACCCGCCAGCCTCGCGGGCAGTCCTGCGCCGGCTACCCGACGAGGTCCTCGAACAGTTTGCTCACAGGGGGTCACGGACGATCCCGCCGTGGACGCGGCGGCCGATGCGGGTGCCGACGCGGTCGCAGTCGCGGTTGGCGGTGGACGCGGAGACGTGGAAGCGTTGCGCCACCTCGCGGACGGTGACCGCGCCCACGGTCAGCACCTGTTCGACGATCCAGCGGTGCCGCAGCTCGGGCAGCACCGTGATGGCGCCGGTCATCCCTTCACGCTCCCGGCGAGCAGCCCACGGACGAAGAAGCGCTGCATCGACAGGAACACGATCAGGGGCAGCAGCATCGAGACGAAGGCGGCGGCGGACAGCAGGTACCAGGCGCTGCCGCGGCTGCCCGCCAGGTTGGCCAGGGCGACCGTCATCGGGTTGGTGCCGGGGGTGTTCGCGAAGGTCAGGGCGACCAGCAGGTCGTTCCACACCCAGAGGAACTGGAAGATGCCGAACGCGGCGACGGCCGGCACGAGCAGCGGGGCGAGGACCCGCAGGAAGATCTGGACGTGGCCGGCGCCGTCGACGCGGGCCGCCTCGACGAGTTCCTTCGGCAGGCCGCGCATGAAGTTGTGCAGCAGGAAGATGGCCAGGGGCAGCGAGTAGACGGTGTGTGAGATCCACACGGGCCAGTAGGTGCCGGCGAGGCCGGCGTCGACGTACAGGTTGAGCAGCGGGATCAGGGTCACCTGGATCGGCACGATCTGCAGCGCGAAGATGAGCACGAAGAGCAGGTCGCGGCCCTTGAAGTCGATCCAGGCGAGGGCGTAGGCGGCGATGAGCGCGATGGCGAGCGGGGCCAGGACCGATGGCAGGGTGATGACGACGGAGTTGACGAAGGCCTGGGACAGCGACCGGCCGGAGGTCTGGCTCTCCAGGACCTGCCGGTAGTTGTCGAGGGTGAAGCTCGTGGCGGTCCACCAGCCGGTCCGTTGGATGTCGGCCTGCGGGCGGAACGACGTGACGAGCAGGCCGGCGGTCGGCAGGCTCCACAGCACGGCGATGACGACCGTGGCGAGCGAGGCGATCGGTGAGGACAGGCGCTTGCGGGCCGTGGCCGATCGTTCGGAGATGGCTTGCATCACGCCCCCCACCGGCGCAGTTGCCGGATGTTGTACAGGATGACCGGTAGGACCAGCACGAACAGGAGCACGGCGAGCGTCGAGCCGAGGCCCTGGTTGTCGGAGCGGAAGCTTTGCGTGTAGAACTCGTTCGCCACGACGCTGGTGTCGAACTGCCCGCCGGTCATGGTGCGCACGATGTCGAAGACCTTGAGGGTCCAGATCGCGATCGTGGTGAGCACGACGACGATCGTGGGGCGGATGCTCGGCAGGGTGATGTTGCGGAACAGGCCGATGCCGGTGACGCCGTCCAGCTGCGCCGACTCGATGATCTCCACCGGGATCTCCTTGATGGCGGCGGAGAGCACGGTCATCGCGAAGCCCGCCTGGATCCAGATCATCACCACGACGAGCAGCAGGGTGTTGAGCGGCGCGTTGATGAGCCACTGCTGCGGGGTGCCGCCGAGCGTGACGAGGATCTGGTTGAGCAGCCCGATCTGGGAGACGCCGGGCAGGTCGGGGCGGTACTCGTAGACGAACTTCCAGATGATCGACGCGCCGACGAACGAGATCGCCATCGGCAGGAAGACCAGCGCCTTGGCGAAGGACTCGAACCGGCTGCGGTCGACGAGGACGGCGTAGACGAGTCCGATCGCGGTCGCGGCGAGGGGCGACAGCAGGACCCAGATGGCGGTGTTGCGCAGCACGTGCAGCTGTTCGGCGGAGCTGAAGATGCTGACGTAGTTGTCGAGGCCGACGAACTGCGCGCCGTGCGCGTCGAACAGCGACTCGTAGACGGTGCGCAGCGCCGGGTACACGACGGCGACCGCGAGGCCGAGGACGGTCGGGGCCAGGAACAGCCAGGCCAGCCGGCGGTCGGCCTTCGGGCCGTTGAAGCGCCCGGCAAGGAGCAGGATCACCGTCACCACGAGAGCGAACGCCCCGAGGCCGAGGGCGAGCTGTCCCAGCTTCGCCGCGATTTCCATGTGGTTCCTCCAGTGGGGCGCGGCGGCCGTGGGGTGCGGCCGCCGCGCCGAGGGGCACTACTTGGGCCAGGCCGCTTCGATCGCGTCGAGGGTGGCCTTGGTGGACTGTCCGGTCACCCAGTTGGTGCCCTGCTTCCAGAAGGCGTTGGTGCCGACGGCGCCGGGCATCTGGTCGGAGCCGTCGTAGCGGAACACCGACTTCGGGTCCTGCAGGATCTGCGCGGACAGCTTGTCGATCGGGTTGGTCAGCTTGCTCGCGTCCATGCCGGTGTTGGCGCTGATCCAGCCGCCGCCGGGGGTGCTCGCGACCTTCTCGTTGGCCCACGTGTCGGAGGCCAGGAAGGTCTGGAACGCCTTCACCTCGGGCCGGTCGGAGAACGCGACCACGAACTCGCCGCCGCCGAGGACGGGCTTGCTGGTGTCGTCCTTGCTCGGGAAGTAGAACGCGTAGATGTCGCCGTCGGGTGAGACGTTGACGCCCTTCGGCCAGTTCTGCGCGTAGAACGAGCCCTGCCGGTGCAGGCTGCACTGGCCCTGCAGGATCGGCAGGCCGGCGTCCTGGAACTGGGTCGACGCCACGCTCTTCACGTCACCGAGGCCGCCGTTGACGAAGGCGGGGTTCTTCAGGTATTCGCCGACGGCGTCGAGGGCGCCGGTCGCCTCCGGGCCGTTGAACGGGATCGTGTGGTTGACCCAGTCGTCGTAGGCCTTCGGGCCGGACAGGCGGAGCATCATGTCCTCCATCCAGTCCGTCACCGGCCAGCCGGTCGCGTCGCCGGACCCGATGCCCACGCACCACGGCTTCTGCCCGCCCGCGGCGATCTTCTCCGACAGCGTCTTGAGCTCGTCGAGGGTCTTGGGCACCGTGTATCCCTTGGCCTTGAACTCCTTCGGGGAGTACCAGACGAAGGACTTCACGTTGGCGCCGAGCGGCGCGCCGTAGACCTTGCCGTTGACGGTGACGTAGCCCTGCCAGGACTCGCTCCAGAACTTCTTCACGTTGGCCACGACGGTGTCCGGGGCCTGCACCGCCTTGCCGGTCTCGACGAGCTGCTTGACGAGCCCGGGCTGCGCGAAGATCGCGAGGTCCGGCGGGTTGCCGCCCTTGATGCGCACCTGGACCTGGGTGTCGAACTCCTTCTCACCCTGGAACTCGACCTGGATGCCGGTGCAGCGTTCGAAGTTCTTGTAGGAGTTGATGTGCGGCTCGTCCTCGGGCGCGACGATGCCGGAGTACAGCGACACCTTCTTGTCCTTGAACGTGCCGTACTGCTGGTAGGCCTCGCAGCCGGCGGTGCCCTGGGCCGTGTCGCCGGCGGTGTCGGCGCAGGCGGCGAGCAGGAGGGTGGCGGCGGCGATGCTGAGGGCGCGACTGAGAACGCGGATGGGGGGTGTCCGTCTCATGATTGCCTTCCTTGACAGAGTGCTTGAAAGACGTCGAAGAGCTCGTTGGGCCGGCGGGGGAAGCCGCCCACGTCGTCGGTGTCCAGGGTCACCAGGCCGAGCCGGTGCAGGTGCTGCTCGACGGGGTCGAGCGCCTCCCGGTACTGCCAGCGGATCTGGTCGAAGAACGGCCACCAGATGTAGCCGGCGATCTCGACCTCTGAGCGGAGCTTGTGGAGCAGGGCGACGGAGTCGCGCAGCCAGGCGATGCGCTGCGCCATCGTGCCTTCGTAGCTGGTCTCGGTCACCATGACGGGGACGCCGTAGCGGGCGGCGGTCTCGCGGATGATCTCCTCGAGCCCGGCGACGCCGTCGTCGCGTTCCTGAGCGGCGCCGCCGGGGCCGTCTTCGTGCACGAGCGTCGACCACATCGGGTAGTAGTTGATCCCCATGACGTCCGGCCGGGCCGGGTTCGACGCGAACCAGGTCAGGTCGTCGTCGGTGAAGCCGTGCTCGCGCAGGTAGCCGAGCAGCGGGTGGCCTTCGCCGACCATGCCGTTGAGCAGGTCGCCGCACAGCCACCGGCGTTCGTTCAACACGCCGGAGTCGCCGGACGGGTAGCGGAAGGACGCCTCCACGTGCACGAAGGTGGCCTTGCCGCCGGTGGCGTCGGTGATCGCCCGTTGCGAGCCGACGACGCCTTTCGCGATCGCCCGCATCATCTGCAGGTAGCCGTCGTCGCCGGTGAGGTACGGCGGCCAGGTCCCGGACTCCCCGCACAGCCGGGCCGTCCACTGCGGTTCGTTCAGCGGGGTCCAGGCGGTGAGCCGGTCGCCGTAGCGTTCGGCGAGCGCGAAGGCGTACTCGGCGACCGCCTGCGGGTAGCGGTGGTTGATGAAGTGGTTGTCGAGCCATTCGGGGGTGCCGTAGTGCACGAGGTCGACGATGACCTCGAGGCCGAGTTCGCAGAGCCGGTCGACGACCCGGTCGGCCCAGTCCCACACGTACGTCCCGGGTGCGGGGTTGATGCGGTACCACGGCAGCCCGTAGCGGACGGTGTTCGCGCCGGACGCCTTGACCAGGTCGAGGTCGCCGGCCCAGCGGGTGTAGTGCTGGGTCAGCTCGTACTCGTCGAGCTTGCGGCGGCCGAGCGCGGTGTGCGCGATGAACGTGTCCTCGATGCCCACGCCGAGTCGCAGGACGCCGTCGGAGAACTGGTTCATGACGCGGCTCCGATCAGGTCGGCGAGGGTGGCCACGGCGGTCGGGTCGTCGCGCAGGACGGCGTCGACGAGCGGCAGCTGGCACAGCCACAGCCAGCCGTCGTGCACGGGCAGCGCGGCGACGATGACGCCGGTGAGGCGCCCCGGCAGGGGCTTGTAGACGCCGAGCACGGGCCGTTGTGGCCAGTCACGCCCGTCCAGGGACGTGTAGACGACGTGCGCGGTGACGCTGAGCAGTTCGGTGGTGACGACCGTGCCGGGTGGCACCGCGGACAGCACCGGCTCGCCGGTCGTGAACACGTTCGGCAGCGAACCCCATTCGGTGGCCAGGTCCTTGACGGTGGCCGGCACCGGCAGGTGCGCGGCGCCGTCGACGCCCTGGGCGAGGACGAGCACGTTGCGCCCTTCGCGCAGCGCCGCGTCGACGAGCGGGCCGGTGGCCGCGGACAGCGCGCCTTCGCCGACGACCAGGCACCCGGTGTCGCCGGTCCGTGCGCCGACGGCGGTCAACGCCCGCTCGTCCGTCGCCGATCCCAGCAGGTGTACGGAATGCGCCGCCGTCGGCCGGGCGAGGACGGTGAGCGGGTAGCGCTGCTCGACCGGGGCCGCGCCGGGTGCCGTCCAGGTCACGGTCAGCTCGTGGGGTCCCGGCCGGGACGGCAGCGGCACGGTCACCGGATGCGGTGTCGTCGGCGTGTGCGGGGCGAGCGTGGCGGTGCCGGTGACGCCGTCGACGGACCATTCGCCGGTGACCGTCGCGGGCGTGTCGTTGGACACGACGACCGACAGGTCGACGGTTCCGCCGGCGAAGCCGTTCCAGGCGTCGTCGTCGTGCAGCGCGATCGGCAGGGTGGGCCGGCAGGCCGCGGCGACCTCGCGGATCGCCGGGTCCTTGCCGCGCCGTTCGAGGTCCCACAGCCCGTTGTATTCGTGCGGCACGTCGGTGAGCTCGGTGAGGCACCATCCGGCGATGCCGGGCGTGCTGCGGAACAGCTCGATCTGCAGCCGGTCGGCCAGGCCCTGGTAGGCCTGGGTCCCTTCGACGAAGGCGGCGGCGGTGCCGGGCCACGGCAGCGCCGCGATGTCCTCGGCGAGATGGTTCGGCCACCAGAACGGGGTCTGCGTGGCGGCTGTCTCCAGTGACGGCAGGCCCCAGTCGCCGAACTCGCTGACCAGCAGCACCTTGCCGGGCACGGGAGCGGCGGTGCTCTTCGCGCGCAGCGCGGCGAGGTACTGGCGGCTGAGTCGCCCGTACCAGTGCGCTGTGAGGATCGGGCTGCGGTAGACGTGTTCCGGGCCGGGTTCGACGGAGTCGTTCTCGATCACGGGGCGGGTGCCGTCGAGGTCGGTGACGAGGTTGTACAGCATCCGGGTGAACCGTTCGTAGCCCGGCGAGGCGCGCACGTCGCGGTCGGTGTTCTCGGCGCCGATCTCGTTCATCGCCGACCACAGCACGACGCTGGGGTGGTTGCGGTCGCGCAGGACCTGCTCGGCGGCGGCCGCGGCGCAGGCCCGGGCGAGGGGCCCGGTGTCGTCGAGCTCGTCGACCGCGATCGGCTCGGCGATCGGCAGGTCGCAGTGCACGAGCATGCCGAGTTCGTCGCAGACGTCGAGGTACCGGGGCTCGAACGCCTTGATGTGCAGGCGCAGCATGGTGAGCCCGATCGCCTTCGCGGCGTGGACCTCCCGCTCGATCGCGTCGCGGGAGCCCTCGGCGTAGAGGGTGTCGGCGCGGAAGCCCTGCACGAGCGCGGCCTGCACGCGCAGCGGCGCGCCGTTGAGCAGGATCCGGTCGCCGTCGACGGTGACGGTGCGCACGCCGAAGCGGACCTCGGTCTCGTCGCAGGCGTACCCGTCGGCGAGCACCACGAACCGGGCGTGGTGCAGGGCCGGCGACTGCGGCGACCAGCGCTCGAGGCCGTCCAGGCGCGGGTGCAGGACGACCTCGCAGTCGGCGTGTCCGGGGACCATGACCTCCTGGCGGGTGACCCGGCCGTCGACCGTGCACTCGACGACCGCGGCGATGCGGCCGCCGCGGTTGCGGATGCGGACCTTCGCCTCGGGTCGGGCCGGGTCGCCGTTGACGAAGGCGTCCTGGAGGGTGACGGCGCCGTGCCGGGTCAGGGTGACCGGTTGCCAGATGCCGCCGTAGGTCAGGTACAGGCTGGGCGGGCTGGGGAACAGGTCGTTCTTCCAGCCCTGCTTGCCGTGCGGACCGCGCGGGTGCTCGGGCGCGTCGCCGGGGATGTCGAGGACCCGCACGGCGATGACGTTGCGCCCGGCCCGCAGCACGCCGGTGGCGTCGACGGTGAACGGGGTGTACGCGCCGGCGTGCGCACCGACCTGGACGCCGTTGACGTGGACGGTCGCCTCGTCCATCACGGCGCCGAATGCCACGGTCCAGTGACCTTCGACGTCGTCGAGGTCGAACTCACGGACGTACCAGGCGACCCCGCTCAGATGCAGGTGTCCCTGCGCCTCCCACAGACCCGGCACCTGGATGGCGCCGAGGCCGGCCAGGGGCGGCGGGAGCGAGTCGGCGGTGTCGCCCGGATGGAAGCCCCAGGTGCCGTCGAGGCTGAGCACCGAGGTGCGGGCTTCGTGGTCGGCGATGGTCACGACGCGTCCTCAGCGGGGACCTCGGCGGGGACACAGACGCGGCGGCCGGTCTCGAACGACTCGATGACGGCCATGGCCAGGGCGAGGGCGCGGCGGCCGGCGCGGGCGTGCACGGGCGGCTCGGCCCCGTCGCGCAGGGCGGCGAGGACCGCGTCGACGTGCCGGTCGAACGTGAGGTGGAACTGGCGGGCGGCGTCGTTGAAGTAGCCGGCCTGCCAGACGTGGCGGGTCTCGTCGCCGACGGACTGCAGGGTGAGCCGGGCGACGGTGTCCTCGATGAGCGCGCGGCCGGCGGTGCCGTTGAGCTCGATGAGCTGGGTGCCGGGGTACGCGTAGGAGGAGTCGTAGCTGCCGACGAGGCTGCCGACGGCGCCGTCGGCGAACCCGAGCGCGACCGCCAGGGTGGTGTAGACGCCGGTGCGGGTCTTGTCGGTGAGCTGCGCCGCGACGGAGGTGATCGGCCCGCACAGGTGCTCGAGCATGTCGAAGCCGTGGCACTGGGTCTCGATGAGGTTGGCGTGCGGGGAGGTGCCGAAGTTGGGTTCACCGCCGAAGCGCCAGGTGGCGAAGACGAGGTCGCCGATCGCGCCGTTGGCGATGGCCTGCCGGGCGCGCAGCACCGGCTCGGCGTAGCGGTGGTTGAAGTTGATGCCGAAGAACAGGTCGCGTTCGGCCGCCTCGGCGATGAGCTTGTCGGCCTCGGCCAGGTCGAACACGAGCGGCTTCTCCACCAGCAGCGGCACGCCGAGCCGGATCAGCTCCAGGGTGGGCTCGAAGTGGCCCTCGTTGGGCAGGCTGA
This sequence comes from Dactylosporangium siamense, assembly GCF_016862795.1. GTDB lineage: Bacteria > Actinomycetota > Actinomycetes > Mycobacteriales > Micromonosporaceae > Dactylosporangium > Dactylosporangium siamense. Next base: position 17,602 of record NZ_BONQ01000205.1, read on the forward strand.
CGGTGATGAGGTCGGGGCGTTCGGCCTCGACCATGGCGGTGAGGTCGGTGTACGGCCGGGTGCCGTACGCGGCGGCCCGCTCGGCGGTGCGCCGCTCGGTGCGGCCGGCGATCGCGACGAGGTCGGTGTCGGGACGCTGGGCGAAGATGCGGGCGTGCTGCTCGCCCCAGCCGCCGGCGCCGACGACGGCGACCTTCAGGCGGGCGGTCACCGCTCGTCCTGCGTGACGACGACCTTGCCGGTCTCGCCGCCGAGGAACAGTTCGAACGCGGCGGTCAGCTCACTGGCCGGCAGCCGGTGGGTGATGATCCGGGACAGCTGCGGCAGGTGCGCCTGGAGCAGCTCCAGGTTGGCGGCCATCTCGGCGTAGGCGAAGTATTCGCTGCCCATGACGGTCCGCTCGGGGGCGATGAGGTCGGCGGACACGTCGAGGGTGAGGCCCTCGCCGTGGCCGACGCAGGCGAGCACGCCGCGCTTGCCGAGCACGGCGACCGCGGTCTGCCGGGCGCTCTGCTTGCCGGTGGAGTCGATCGCGGCGTCGACGCCGGTGAGCGTGACCGGCCGGGTCGCGTCGACCGGGGTGGCGCCGAGCTCCTCGGCGAACGCCAGCCGCCACGGCGACACGTCGCTGACGTAGACGGGGACGTCGGCGCCGTAGCGGATGCGGGCCATGACGAGGATGCCGAGGCCGATCGGGCCGGCGCCGGCGACGTAGAGCGACTCGACGTCGTCGCGCATGCGGTGGATCCGGCCGAGCGCGTGGCCGCTGGTGCCCATCACGTCGAGCAGGAGGGTCGCCTCGGCGGCGGTCACGCTGTCGGGGACGGCGAAGAAGTTGCTCTCGTGGACGATCTCGTAGGGGCCGTAGCCGCCGTCGGCGGTGAAGCCCATGTCGTTGCGCTTGGCGAGGCACTGGTTGGTGTACCCGAGCCGGCAGCTGCGGCAGGTGCCGCAGTAGTCCATCAGGAACACGGCGCCGCGGGTGCCCTCGGCGACCGTGGTGCCCTCCCCCGCGGCGACGACGGTCCCGGCCGCCTCGTGTCCGGGCACGACGGCCGAGCCCTCGAACCACTGCTCGCGGTCAGTGCCGCAGATCGCGTTCGCGCCCACGGCGAGCAGCAGTTCGCCCGGGCCGGGGTCACGGTACGTGTGCTCACGGAGCTCGATCTTTCCTTCGCCGACGAATGTCGGTGCTATCGCGGTGCGGGGCATGTGCGCCTCCCTTGGTCTTTGCGTTGTAGCACGTCAGCGGCATTTTCCCGGCGTTCCCACGATCACTTCGCCGGTGTTTACCACGTGGCAGAGAAAGTTTTACCACGTGGCAGAGAACCTGTACAGTGGCTCCACGAGCAGTCGCTCTCTGCTGCCTGATCCAGAACGGGGGGTGTCCGCGGTGGCCGTGACGCAGGAGGACGTGGCGCGCCGTGCCGGCGTGGCGCGCAAGACGGTGTCCAACGTCATCAGCGACTACCCGCACGTCAGCGACCGCATCCGCAAGAAGGTCCTCGCCGCCATCGAGGAGCTGGGCTACCAGCCCAACCGCGCCGCGCAGAACCTGCGCAGCGGCCGGTCCGGCATGATCGGGCTGGCCGTGCCGGAGCTCGACGTGTCGTACTTCGCCGAGCTCACCCGCCTCGTCGTGCAGGCCACCGAGCGCCGGGGCCTCACCGTGCTCATCATCCAGACGTTCGGCGACCTGACCCGCGAGCACGCCTCCCTCAACGGGTTCGGCCACCAGCGGCTCATCGACGGCCTCATCTGCAGCCCGATCGCCAGCAGCGGCGAGGACATCCTCAACCGCGGCGGCGGCTTCCCGGTCGTGCTCCTCGGCGAACAGGTCTCCGTCGCGCCGGACCACGCCGGGATCGACCATGTCGGGATCGACAACGTCGCCGCGGCCCGCACCGCGACCGAGCACCTGCTGTCACTGCCCCGCAAGCGGGTGGCGTTCGTCGGCGCCAGCCGCAGCACCGACTCGCACATGGCCGACCTGCGCCTCGCCGGCTACCGGCAGGCCCTGGCGGCGGCCGGCGTCCCGCTGCGCCCCGAGCTGGTGTTCAGCGTCAACGGCTACCACCGCCGCGACGGCGCGGAGGCCGGCCGGCGCATCCTCGCCCTGCCCCCCGAGGAGCGCCCCGACGGCGTCTTCTGCGCCAACGACCTCCTCGCGCAGGGGCTGATGCGCGCCCTGCACGACACCGGCTACCGCATCCCCCACGACGTGGCCGTCGTCGGCTTCGACGACATCGACGAGGCGACCTACAGCATCCCGTCGCTGACGTCGGTCTCCCCGGACAAGGCCCAGATCGCCGAGACCGCCGTGGCACTGCTCCTGGACCGGGTCAACGGCAGCGACGAGGCCGACCACGACACCGTCACCGACTTCTCCCTGGTCGTGCGGGAGAGCACGGCAGGACCGCGCCGCTGAACGCCGCGGCGCGGTCCCTTGGTCCTCAGCTGATCGTGACGGCCCGGTAGTTCGCCTTCACGTCCTCGGTGACCGCGCCGACCTGGCAGTTGCTCAGCGCCGCCGTCCGCGACGGCTGCGCCACCCCGTCGAGCTTGAACGTGAACGTGCTGCCGGTCTTCGTCACCGTGATCGTGTGCGGCACCGCCGGGTTGAACCCGCCGGGCAGCGCCTGGACCCCCGACCAGCCCAGGTCGGTGCCGCCGACCAGCGCGTGCGACACGAACGCGTTGTTCACCGGGTCGATCCACGCCTGCACGTAGTTCAGGTCGTCGGTGTAGCAGCCGTAGACGCCGTACTTCGGCGCCGCCGACGTGGTGCCGGCCGCGACCCGGCGCACCGACGCGCTGAGCGTGTAGTCGGTGGTGCGGATGCCGGCGGCGCCATAGATCGAGCTCCAGCCGGAGCCCAGCGACGTCGACTCGAGGCTCTGCGGCGCGTTGACGACCCAGTTGCCGCGGACCGCCTTCCCGCCGTAGATGTTGCCGGGGTTCGACCCGAACCGCGCGTCGCCCCACTCCAGGCGGTCCAGCACCTGGGCGTTGGTGAACTCGACCGCGGTGTCCTCGGTGACCAGGCCGACCTGGCACCCGCCGGTGATCGCCACGGTCCGCGACGGCTGCGCGACCCCGTCCAGCGCGAACCGGAACGTGCTGCCCTGCCGGTCGACGGTCAGCTTGTGGGCGACGCCGGTGTTGAAGCCGCCCGGCAACGCCTGCGTCCCGGACCAGCCCAGGTCGGTGCCGCCGAGCCGGGCGTGGGAGACGAACGTGGCGTTGACCGGGTCGATCCACGCCTGCACGTAGTTGTCGTCGTTCTGGTAGCAGCCGTAGACACCGTACTTCGGCGACGCCGACGTGGTGCCGGCCGCGGTGCGCCGCACGTCAACGCTCACCGAGTAGTCCGCGAGGCGCGTGTCGGCGCCGCGGTAGAGCGAGTTCCAGCCCGAGCCGAGGCTCGTGACGGTCGCCGCGGTGGCGCTGGGCAGGCTCCACGACCCGCGGGCCAGGCCACCGCCGTAGATGTTGGCGGCGTTGGTGCCGCGCACCGAGTCGCCCCAGCCGTGCCGGCCGCCGCTCGTGCCACCGGCCCAGGTGAACGTCACCATCGCTCCGGCCGGGATCGAGTAGGAGAACGACTGCCCGCCGCTGCGCACCTTGGTCGTGGCGGCGGACCCGCCCCGGTTCCAGGCCACGACCGCGCGGGTGCCGTCCGGGTTGAGGAACGCCACGTCCTGCACACTGCTTGCGCCGAAACTGTTGGACGCGATCCGCTTCGCGCCCGGCTTCACGAACTTCGCGAGGTGCCCGGTCCAGTAGTAGCTCGGCCGGTACGTCGCCGCGCCGGTGCTCTGGTTGATCGTGACGAGCGGCTGGATGGGAATGCCCGGATGCGAGGCCGAGTCACAGATGTTGGCCGCGCCGGTGTGGTACGGCCCGGAGGTGGTGTCCAGCGCGACGTTCCACGCGATGATCGACTGGGCCCAGTTCCGCGGCCCGTTGACGAGGATGTCGCGGAAGTCGGTGTCGGTGCAGTACGGCGCCAGCTCCGACTGGTAGATCGGCTTGTACGGGAACCTGTCGTGCATGACGCCGAGCTGGTCGGGCGTCCCGCAGTAGCCGTGGAACGAGGACCCTTCGGTCTCCGCGTAGGCGGCCGCGTTGTTGAACACGTCGGTCGGGTAGGTCGCGTCGAAGCACACCATGTCACCGGCGAAGATGCGCGGCTGCAGCCCCGCGTTGTAGAGCTTCGGCGCGAAGTGGTTGGTGATGAAGTCGATCGACTGCGCGGCGCTGAGCACCATCGTGTTGTAGGTGTTTCCGGTGCTCGGCTCGTTCTGCGCGCTCGTCGCCCAGATCGGGATGCCGCGCGCCTGGTAGGCCTGGATCGCCTTCACCAGGTAGTCGGCGTAGAGGCTGTAGTAGCCCGCCAGCAACGTGCCCGGATAGCAGTCCTGGCAGGCGGCCTTGAGGTTGTTGTTGTCCTTCATCCAGGCCGGCGCGCTCCACGAGGTCAGGTTGACCTTGATGCCGGGGTTGACGGCGAGGGCCTGCTGGATCATCGGCACGATCGTGGCGTCGTCGTGCGCGACGCTGAAACTGCCGAGCGTGGTGTCGCCGGCGACGTCGTCGTAGGTGTAGTAGCCACCGACGGTGCTGATGAAGTCGGTGGAGCCCATCGGCTGGCGCAGCATCGACAGGCCGATGCCGGTCGAGGTGTTGAACAGGTCGTTGAGCACCGCCGAGCGCTGGGTGGCGTTCTGTTTGGTGGCCATCAACCACGCCGACGAGTCGGTGAAGGTGGCACCGAAGCCGGTCATCGTCTGAAACGTGCGCTCGTCGTCGACGTCGATGGTGAGCGGGTTGGTGCCGGAGTCGGCGGCGAAGGCGAGCGCGGTCTGCGGGGTGAGCTTGCTGACCAGGTCACCGGTGGTGAGCCAGACGTTCACGGCCTGCCCGTCCGCGTAGGCGGGCGTTGCGGCCTGAGCGCAGACGACGACGAGCGCGGCAACGACGGCCGCGGCGGCGGCGCGTCGCTGAGGGGATCTTCCGGGTTGTCGAACGGGTTCTCGAGAGGGCTGTCGAGCGGGTTGTCGAGCCATGCACGTGCTCCTCGGCTGGCGGGCTCATGGAACAGGACAGCGTGATTTACCACGTGGCAGAAGATTTATCACGTGGTAAGCCACGTGGCAACACCCGCCTGCCGGGCTCTGGCCCGGCCCGTTCCCGCCGGATCGACGACCGTAACCGGCGCTACAGTGATCCGGTGGATCCCGCCGCGTTCGACGCCCTGGCCGAGCCGTTCCTGCGGAAGGCGGCCGAATGGGCAGCGCGGGAGGGCTTCACGACGATCGATAGGTACACCTGCACGCCGGAGGTGATCGCCCGCGTCGAGGCCCAGATGGGCGTGACCTTCCCGGAGCAGTACAAGGCCTTCATGACGCGGTACGGCGGCGGCATGTTCGGCTACCTCGAACTGTTCCGGCCGGTCGATCCGGATGCGCCGGAAACGGACCTCGACATCCGGTCGGAGAACGACCTGGAGTTCCCCGACCGCGACTTCATCGCCGTAGCCCCGGTCGGCACCGGCGACTACTGGGGGTTCCCGGTGACCGATGGGCGCTGCCACGAGCAGATCTGGTTCCACTTCCACGACGGCTACGAACGGAAGCTCGTGGCCGCGGACTTCCTGGAGTTCGTCGCCGAGCACGGGCTGAAGAGTTCGAGCGATCGGGCGCTGGAACTCCGCAATCAGTGAAGCCTTCGGCCCACTAGCGGTCGCGGGTCCGTTCGATGAGGGTGGCGACGAAGCGGGCCACGCCTTCGGCGCCGCGCGGGTCGGTCGCCGGCCAGCGGGTCATCAGCAGCGCCGCGGCCCGGTCCAGGACCACGCCGTCGCGGGCGAGCACGAAATACAGTGCGAGCGCCGCCGAGCGCGCGTTGCCGTCGGCGAACGGGTGGAAGAACAGCACGTCGAGATACACCCGCGCGGCCCGGGACGGCAACGGCACGGCCGGGTCGGCGGACTCGGCCAGGCACGCCTCGAACGCCGAGGGCAGCTCACTGTCATAGGCGTACCGCTCCCGGCCGCCCCTCGCCCAGGCGGACGTCGTGCGGAACGGCGCCGCGGCGACGCCGAGCACCTCCCGCTGCCACGTCTCGAGGCGCGCGAACGTGAGCGGACCGGACCCGGCCGCGTCGGCGCGTGCCAGCCGCAACGCGGCGAGAGCGCGGCCGGCACCGTACTTCCGCCTCGCGAAGACCTCGGCGACGCCGTCACGCGCGGTGCCGGCCGGACCGTCGACATGCCCGGCAACATGCGCCCAGCGGGCCGACTGCCGGACCTGCCGCCACGCCGCGAGGCTGTCGGGGATCGCCGCCGGCGGTGCGGCCGGCTGCGCCCGCCGGGCGGCGGTGGGAATCTCCGTGCTGCGCCGGCTCGGCCAGTCCTGCGGCCAGGTGTCGGGCCACGCGTCGTCCGGCCGCGGCGTGATGCCGGTGAGCGCGGCCGCCAGGGACTCCGCACCGTCGGCCACCTCGGCGCCCTGCGGGGAGACGGAGCTGAAGAACTTCCCGCCGATCGTGGCGTCGACGAGCACGTCGTGGTCGTCGCCCGGGACCTCGGCGACGTCCAGGAACCATTTCAGTGCCAACGTGCATACCGGATACCAGTGCTCGTCAGCGCCCGACCGCGCCGCCACCGTCGCGACCAGGGCGGCGGCGGTGGCCTCCCAGGCGGCGAAGGCCGCGTGGGGCTCGGTGGGCAGCGGCAGGTGCCGCGCGAACATCCCGACCAGGTCCTCGAGGAACGTCCGCCAGTCCAGCAGCGCCCCGGCGACCGCGTCGAGCGTCTCCTCGGGCGTCGTGATCGAGTCCTGGGCGCCGTTCCACCGGACGGTCAGCGCACCGTCGGCGGTGTGGCCGCCCATCTGGGCGTTCCAGCCGCACGCCCAGGAGCCGTAGTGCTCGACGAGGGCCTGCTCCATCGCCCGCTGCCAGGCCCAGCGCGCGTCGGCCGCGGCGCGATCGTAGCCACGGACCGGGTCGTACCGGTACGGCGCCGGCACCCCGCCCGCCGGAGCCAACGCCCGCACGACGTCGTGGACGGTGTCCGGGTCGAACGGATGCCGGGCAGGGTCGACGTCAGCCCAGGTAAGGGATTCGATCACCATCGCCGGCCATCGTGCCACGGCGGCATGCGTGGCGGCACCCGCATTCGTTGCTGATCTACGGCGACACGAGGTCGTGGGACCCGAGCACCCACGACGACGTCTGCGCGATGAAGTCGGCCGGGAAGCCGAGACTGAAGCCGGTCGCCGTTTCCAGTCGTGCGGTGGCCTCCGGTGGCAGGGTCACGTCGAGACAGCCCAGGTTCTCGCGCAGTTGCTCGACGGTGCGCGCGCCGATCATCGGGAGCACGCCGCTGTGCTGGCGCACCCACGCCAGCGCGACCTGCGCCGGGGTGGCGCCGAGTTCACCGGCGACCTGTTGCACGGCCGCAGCGATGCTGAGGTCGCGCTCGCTGATCGAGTCGCGGCTGAGCCGCGTCGGTGCCCCGCCGTCGCCGGTGTACTTGCCGGACAGGACGCCGCCGCCCAGCGGGCTCCATGCCGTGACGGTGAGGCCGTAGGCGCCGGCCATCGGCAGCAGTTCCCGCTCGGCGTCGCGGTTGACGAGGCTGTACGGCACCTGCAGGCCGGCGAACGGGGTCCAGCCGCGCCACTCGGCAAGCGTGTTGCCGCGGGACACGACCCATGCGGGCGTGTCGGAGACGCCGACGTAGAGCACCTTGCCGGCGGTGACCGCGTCGTCGAGGGCCCGCATCGTCTCCTCGATCGGGGTGTGCCGGTCCCAGATGTGCACCCAGTAGATGTCGAGGTGGTCGGTGCGCAGCCGGCGCAGGCTGGTCTCCAGGGACAGGCGCAGGTTCTTGCGGTGGTTGCCGCCGCCGTTGGGGTCGGTCGCGTCGCGCGTCACCGTGTACTTGGACGCGACCACGAAACGGTCGCGGCGGCCTGCGAGGACCTCGCCGAGGATCTCCTCGCTGGCGCCGCCCCGGTAGTTGATCGCCGTGTCGACGACGTTGCCGCCCGCCTCCGCGTAGACGTCGAGGATGCGCCGGCACTCCGCCGGAGGTGCGCCGACCCCGCCCTGCTCGCCGAACGTCATCGCGCCGAGGACCAGTTCGGACACGCGCAGGCCGGTCCGGCCGAAGGTGGTGTACCTCATGCGAACGCCTTCGCGACGAACGCGGCGAGCTCGTCGGCGGAGACGTCGCGCAGGTGCTGGTTGACCGCCCACCGATGACCGGAGGGGTCGAGGAACTGCGCGGTGCGGTCGCCCCAGAACGCGTCGTGCGGCGGCTCGAACGCGGTGGCGCCGGAGGCGATCGCCCGGTCCCAGACCGCGTCGACGTCGGGCACCGGGAGGTGGAACGCGGCCGGCGTGCCACCCAGCGCCGCCGGCGTGCGCAGGCCGCGCGCCGGCTGCTCCCCGGCGATGGCGAGCTCGGAGTCGCCGACGCGCAGGTTGATCGTGAGCGGCCGGCCGTCGGGCAGCGGGAGACGGCCGGTCTCCTGCGCCCCCAGCACCTCGGTGTACCAGGCGGCCGCGGTCTCGGGGTCGGCGACTACCAGATGGATGGCGATCTGCGTCATGCCGCGACCATACACAGTGTCTGGTCACAGTGTCCAGACGGCGCGTGCGGTACGCTGCGTCACATGCCGCGGCGCGACGAACCCAACCAGCACCCCACCGAGCTGCGCGAACGCATCCTCGGCGCGTTGCGCGACCTGCTGGTTGAGCGCACGTTCGACACACTGAGCGTGGCCGAGATCATCGCCGCGGCCGGCGTCTCGCGGGCAAGCTTCTACTTCTACTTCCCGGGCAAACAGGCGGCGCTGGCCGAGCTCGTGCGGCGCGCGGTGACCTCCGGCCACGAGGCCGCGCAGCCATGGGTCAGCGGAGCGGTCGATGCGCGCGAGGCGCTGCGGCTCGGCGTCGACGCAGGCGCCGGACTGTGGCTCGCGAACGCGCCGGTGCTGCGGGCAATCGTGGAGAGCTGGGCCTCCGACCCGCAGCTGCGTGAGCTCTGGCTGGCCCAGATGGCCACGTTCACGGAGGCCGCGCTCGCCCGCATCGAGGCCGACCCGGAGGTGACGGCCCGGCTCGCCGGCGTCGACGCACCGGCCCTCGCCGCGTCGCTCACCTGGACCGGCGAGCGGCTGTACTACCTGGCGGCCTGCGCAGTGCCGCCGTTCGACGACCGCGCCGTCCTGGTCGACACGCTCACCCACATCTGGGTGTCGACGCTGTACCCGTAGTGGTACCTGGCTAGCGGGTCCGCTCGGCGAGCGTGCGCACCGCGGACTCGTCGACGGTGATGCCGAGGCCGGGTCCGGAGCCCACCAGCCATTGACCGGAGGCCGGGATCTCGATGTCGGGGGCGACGGGCGTACCGAGCGGGTTGGTGCCGATCCAGTACTCGCAGATGTCGAAATTGGGCATGGCCGCGGCGCACTGCAGGCTGGCGGCGAAGTGCACCGCCGACCCGATGCTGACGTGGGGCGTCGCCATCGCGCCGAACGCGTCGGCGAGCGCGGCGATGCGGGTGACGCCGGTGATGCCGCCGGCCCGGCACACGTCGGGTTGCAGCACGTGCAGGGCACCGAGCCGCAGGAAGTCCAGGGCCCGGTGGCGGGTGGCGAGGGAGTCCAGGGCCAGCGGCGTGTCGAGTCGTTGCGCGAGGTCGCGGTAGCCGTCGATGTCCTCGGGTGGGATCGGCATCTCGAAGAAGCCGATGCCGAGCTCGCCCAGGGCGCGGCCGACCCGGAGCGCCTGGCGCAGGTCGTACTGGCCGGCGGCGTCGGCGAAGACCCGGCCGGTCGGGCCGACGACGTCGGTGACGGCGGCGACCGAGGTGACGTCGGAGCCCGGGTCGGTACCGATGGCCACCTTGATGGCGGTGTACCCGGCTGCCACGAGCCGCTCGGCCTCCACGCGGACCCGGTCGGTGTCGGCGCCGGCGGGGATGCCTGACGCGTACACCGGCACGCTGCCGCGGAACGCTCCACCGAGCAGCGCGTGGATCGGCTGGTGCAGCGTTCGTGCCCACGCGTCCCACAGCGCGATGTCCACGCCGGACAGGGCCTCCAGCCAGAAGCCGCTGTCGTGGCCGCGCACGCGCATGGCGGCGTACATCCGCTCCCAGCTGACCGCGATCTCGTCGAGCCGGCTGCCGACGATCATCGGGGCGAGCAGCTCGGCGACGAGGGCCGCGGTGGCCGGCGCCGCGACCGGTGCCTTGCATTCGCCCCAGCCGACGACGCCGTCGGAGGTGACCACGCGGACCAGGACGGTGTCGATGGTGGTCGAGTACGCGTACCGGCGGCGTGCGGTGACCGGGTATTCGCCCAGTTCCGTGCCCTGGTCGGCGCTCCAGGTGCGGGCACCCCAGTAGGTTTCGGCGGGCTGGACCCGCAGCACGATCGGTTCGACGGATTCGATCTTCACGTCGTCTCCTCCTTGCGAGCGGACAGCAGTGCGAGCAGCAGGGGTCCCTGGCCCCAGGGGTAGGTGCCGGTGTCACGGTCGAGGTAGGTGGCGGGCGGCCCGACCGGTGTCGCCGACGACACCGGCAGGCCACCGTCCGCGTCGAGCGCGGCGACGGCGGCGTCGAGCGCGCGGTGTCCCATGGCCGCCCAGGCCGGGTCGCGCAGGGTGTCCGCGGCGATCAGCGCGCTGACGCTGTGTTCGACCGGCGCCGCGGGATCGTCGACGATGGTTCGCCAGCTGCCGTCCTGTTCGTGTGCCGCGAGTGCGGTCAGCAGCCGCTCGGCCCTGGGCCGCAGTCGCGGTCCGGCCGCGAGCAGCCCGTGCAGTGCCCAGCCCTGTCCGCGGCCCCAGTGCACGCCGTTGGGCGTCGCGGTGGCGGTGTCGTAGCCGTGGCTGAACAGGCCGGATGGGTCCTGCAGCACGGCGGCAGCCTCGTCCACCAGGGCCGTTGCGGCCGCCGGGTGGCCGGTGGCGACCAGGCCCGGGCCGTCGGTGTGCAGGCAGTCGACCCAGATCATGGTGGCCAGGTGGGGCAGGTCCGGCCGGTGTACCGGTGGCCGGTCCGGAACCGGTCGGCTCGCGCCGAGCACGGCCGCCTGGAATCGGCGGAGCGCTTCGTCGGTGGCGATCGCCGGCCGCAGCCGCTTCAGCTCGACCAGGACGTCGACCGCGATGAGGTGGTCGGTCGGCCGAGGTGGGCCGGCCAGGCTCGGGGCGAGCAGCTCAGCGACGGCGTCGATCCAGGCCGGCCGGCCCAGCTGCTCGGCGGCCCGCAGGACACCCAGCAGCGCCATGCCCTCGCCGAAGCCCCAGGTCTTGTACGGGTACGCGAGCGCACGCCCCGCCACCGCCTCGACGAGATCTCTGCAATCCCCTTGCATATGCTGCAAGCACCACCCTCATGTCGCAATCCTCTTGCGCATGATCGAACGTAGCGGCAATCAGCGGCCGAAGCAATCGCGAGAGGCTCGGCGTCGAACGCGACAGCCAAGTCGTCGACCCGACCTCACCTGTGGTTGCCTCCTCGTCACCGAGCAAGTCGCGGAGTAGCCGCCGCCGGCCGATGTTGTAGAGTGCGTCGGACTCGTAGAACAGCGATAGAAGTCAGTGGCCACCTCGCACACGACGAGCCTTTTACATAGGAGCCTGACTATGGTCGACCCGGATTCCGAGCTCGCCGCGCAGCTTCGTTTCGATGTGCCGCACGCGGCGCGGATCTGGAACTACTGGATGGGCGGCAAGGACAACTTCCAGGCCGACCGAGCCGCTGGGGACGCAGTGGTCCAGGTCTATCCAGAGATCGCCCTCATGGCGCTCGAGTCCCGGCAGTTCCTCATCCGGGTCGTGCGGTTCCTGGCGGCCGAGGCGGGCATCCGGCAGTTCCTCGATATCGGGACGGGCCTGCCCACCATGCAGAACACCCATGAGGTCGCCCAGCAGGTCGCGCCCGAATCCCGGATCGTGTACGTCGACAACGACCCGATGGTGCTGGTGCACGCCCGTGCCCTGCTAACCAATTCCAGCGCCGAGGGCCAGACGGACTACGTCCATGCCGATTACCACGAACCGGAATTGATTCTCGCCGAAGCGGCGAAGACGCTGGACTTCTCCGAGCCGGTCGCTGTGATGTTCATGGGCGTCATGGGCTACGAGCCCGACCTGGACGTGGTGCGTTCCATCGTCGGGCGGGTGATGGACAGCGTCGCGCCCGGCAGCCACCTGGTTCTGTGGGACGGCACCGACACCACCCCGGCCGTGGTCGAGGGCGCCAACAAGCTGGCGGAGAGCGGCGGTGTCCCGTACATCCTGCGCAGCCCCGACCAACTGGCCGGATGCTTCGAGGGTCTCACGATGGTGGACCCCGGCCTCGCGCCGATCACGCAGTGGCACGCGGAGGACCCTGCGGCCGAGCACATCGACGCGTATGGCGCCGTGGCCCGCAAGCCGTGACGCGTCCCTGATCGGACGGGGCCGCCTCCCGGGAAGTGTGCGCCAGTCATGGTCGGCGGGGCGTAGTGCCCTTGCCTGCCGCTGTTCCTCGAAGTCCACGACATCACCGTTGGTGTCCCGGACGTGGATCCGGTTCATCATGCGCGCGAACGCCTTGCCCCTGCGCAGGTCCTCGACCACCGAACCGGCGGCGTCGGTCGTCGCCCACCTCGGCCGCACACCAGCGCCCCGACCAGCCTCGACATCGCCCGCTGAGGCACTGGGCAAAGCGGCCTGCCGAGCGGACCAGGCCGTCGAGCCGGATGGACAGCCACCGAGGCGAACCCACCCGATCAGGCGGCGAGCGCCACCGGCACCGGCGAAAGGTCGAGCCGCACAGCCGCGCCCGGCGTCAGCTCGGCCAGCCGGGCGCTGGAGACCTGCGCGGTGACCAGTACGTCGCCTGGCATGGCGACGGTGACCCGGCTCGTGGGTCCGAGGAAGCTCGCCGAGACGATCCGGCCGGTGCCCTCCGCATCGGCGACCACGTCGACGGACTCGGGACGCACGAGCGCGGTCACCGGCGCGGTCCGGTCGGCCGGTGCCGTGGTCGGATCGATCAGCGGCAGTACGACGCCGAGCACCTCGACGGTGCCGGCCGAGAGGCGGCCCGGCAGGCGATTGCTCAACCCGATGAAGTTGGCCACGAAGGCGGACGCGGGTCGCTGGTAGACCTCGGCCGGCGCGGCCAATTGTTCCAGCCGGCCGTCGCGCATGACGCCGACCCGGTCGCCGAGCGCCAGCGCCTCCTCCTGGTCGTGGGTGACGAACAGCGTCGTGGTGCCGACCTCGATCTGGATGCGGCGGATCTCGTCGCGGAGCTGGACGCGCACCTTCGCGTCGAGCGCCGACAGCGGCTCGTCGAGCAGCAGCACCTGCGGGCGGATCGCCAGGGCGCGGGCCAGCGCCACGCGCTGCTGCTGGCCGCCGGAGAGCTGATGCGGGTACCGGTCGGCGTGTGTGCTGATGCCGACCAGCTCCAACATCTCCGCGGCAGTGCGGCGGCGCTCGGCGGCCGGGCGGCCGCGCAGCTGCAGGCCGAACTCGACGTTCTGCAGTGCGGTCAGGTGCGGGAAGAGGCTGTACGCCTGGAAGACCATGCCCATATCCCGCCGGTTGGCCGGCAGCATCGTGATGTCCTTGCCGCCGACCAGCACCGAGCCGGAGTCCGCGTCCTCCAGCCCGGCCAGCACCCGAAGCGCGGTGGTCTTGCCGCAGCCCGACGGTCCGAGCAGCGCGATCAGTTCGCCCGGTGCGAGGTCGAGGTCGAGTCCGTCGAGTGCCTGCACGCCGCCGAACCGCCGGCGCAGTCCCTGCAGCCGCACCGCGACGCTCCGCTGCCCGCTCACCGCGTCACCTCCGGCGTCGCGGGGATGGCGGGCTCACTGCTCGTACTCACGGTTGGCTCCTTCGAACGGTTGCGTCGCCGGCCTCTGACGGCACCGACGAATGACAGCAGGAACAGCAGCACGAAGGCCAGGATCAGCGCGGCGAGGGAGACCGCGACCGACATGGTCGCGCTGCTCTTGCCGAGCAGTTCGATCGCGACCTGCAGGTTGGTGCGGCTGAGCAGGGACGCGAGGGTGAACTCGCCGAGCACCAGCGCGACGGACAGGAACGCGGCGGACAGCACGGCGGACTGGATGTTGGGCAGCACCACCCGCCAGATCACGGTGGCCCAGCCCGCACCGAGGGAACGGGCCGCCTCGGCGAGCGTGCGCACGTCGATCGCCGACAGCCCGGCGTCGATGGCCCGATAGGCGTACGGGAGCACGAGGACGGTGTAGGCGAAGGTCAGCGTCAGCGACGAGCCGCCCAGGAAGTACGTCACCCACGCGTACACCGGTGCCAGCCCAACGACCAGCACGATCGCCGGGATGGTCAGCGGCAGCAGGCACAGGAACTCGATCGTGCGGCGCAGCCGGGGCAGCCGCAGGCGCACCCAGATCACGGTGGGGACCAGGAGCACGAGCATCAGTACCGTGGTCAGCAGGGCGAGGCCGAACGAGGTCGTGATGCCGGCCGACAGGTCGGGGTAGGTCTCGCTCAAGCGCGGCCAGTCGACGAGCAGGCGCCACGTGTCGAACGACAGCTTGCCTCCGGCGCCGCGGGTGGTGAACTCCAGCATGGCCAGCAGCGGCAGCGCGAAGAACAGCCCGAGCAGCCCGACGACGACCCATCGGAAGACCCGCTGCCGCCGGGCCCGGCGGCGGCGGAGCCCCGCCCGCCGAGGAGGCGCGGTCAGCCCAGCCATCGCGAGGTCCTCCGCTGCAGCAGCGCGTAGAGCCACATCACGATCGCGACGACCACGATCATGCCGAGTGCCATCGCCTTGCCGAGGTTGGCCCGTCCGAGGACCACCTCGCTGGTGATCGTCCCTCGGATCTGCAGTGGCACGATGGGGTTGCCCTGACTGACCAACGCCGCCGCGGTGGCGTACGCCGAGAACGCGTTGGCGAACAGCAGCAGGGTCGAGCCGAGGAACGCGGGGGCCAGCAACGGCACCGCCACCCGGCGCCAGTACTGCCACGTCGAGCCGCCCAGGCTCTCGGTGGCCTCACGCCACTGTGGACGGATGCCGTCGAGGGCCGGCAGGAACACGATGACCATGAGCGGGATCTGGAAGTAGGTGTACACGAGGGTCAGGCCGGGCAGCTCGAACAGCCAGACGCCGCCGGCGTAGATATCGGCGCCGAGATGCTCGCGCAGGAACACCGTGACGAAGCCGCTGAGCCCGACCGTGGCGATGAAGGCGAAGGCGAGGGTGACCCCGCCGAACTGCGCGAGCACCCCGGCGGCCGCGGTCACCGCGCGGCGCAGCAGCCCCTGTGGCTTCGCCGTGACGAGCGCGTAGGCGAGCAGCGCGCCGAGCACCGCACCGAGCAGGGCGGTGGCGGCCGACAGCACGATGCTGCGCACGAACGCGTCGACGATGTACCCGTCGGTCAGCGCTGCCAGGTTGTCCAGCGTCGGGCGGTTGTCGTCACCGGCGAACGCACCGATCGCCACGACGAGGGTGGGGATCGCGAGGAACACCGCGACGAACGCGAAGAACGGCACGACGCCGAACAGGTCCAGGCCGCGGCGCAGGCTTCGCCGGCCACGGGCTCGGACCCCGGGCGCGGGCGCCGCGGGGTCCGAGCGTTGTTGGACGGTGCTCATGCCGACGGTCAGCTGACCGTCTTGGCCCAGTTGGCGGCCAGGTAGTCCTTGGCCTTCTGGGTCTGCGCGTCGGTGAGGAACACCGGCGATCCGGTGAAGGGCGGCAGCGCCGCGTACGCCGTCTTGTCGAGCGTTCCTGCCTTGTCCATCGCGTCGGCGCGCACGGGCCGCGCGCCACCCTTCAGCCAGAGGTTCTGGCCGGCGTCGGAGTACAGGAACTCCTGCCACAGCCGGGCAGCGGCCGGGTGCGGCGCGTCCTTGCTGATGGCCTGCACGTAGTAGGAACCCAGCACGGCATTGGCCGGCACGACCGTCTTCCAGTCGAGCTTGCCCTTGAGCTTCGTGCCCTGCGCGACGTTGAGGTAGTCCCAGTCGATGACGACCGGGGTCTGACCGGACTCGATCGTGGCCGGCGTCGGGTCGACGGGCAGGAAGTTGCCCGCCTTCTTGAGCTGACCGAAGAAGTCGACACCCTTGGCGACGTCGTCGGCGGAGCCACCGTTGCCCAGGGCCGCCATGACGACGCCGCTGAAGGCGGCGCCGGCCTGCGTCGGGTCGCCGTTGAGGGCGACCTTGCCCTTGAACTCCGGCTTGAGCAGGTCGGCGACCGAGGCCGGCGCGGGCACCTTGCCCGCGTCGTAGCCGATCGACATGTAGCCGCCGTAGTCGTTGATCCAGGCGCCGCCCGCCTCCTTGAGCGCGTCGGGCACCTCGGCCCAGGTGGCGACCTTGTACGGGGCGAACATCGCCACGTTCGCCAGCGCCACGGCGCCACCGAGGTCGAACACGTCGGGTGCGTTGCCCTGGCCCTTCAGCCGGTTCGCGGCGTTGATCTCATCCTGGCTGGAGGCGTCCGGCTGCGCGGAGTTGACCTTCAGGCCGTACTTCGCCTCGAAGGCCTTGATGATCTCGCCGTAGTTGGCCCAGTCCGGCGGCAGCGCGATGACGTTGAGCTGGCCTTCCTTCTTCGCGGCCGCGACGAGCTGGTCCATTCCGCCCAAATCGGCGGCGCTGGCCGCCGTCGCCGCGTTGCTCGACGACGCCGGGCTCTCCTTCTCCGGCGGCGAGCACGCGGCGACGGAGATGGCCAGGAGCGAGGTCGCCACGAGCGCGCCGGCGCGGGCAAATCGGGTGTGCATAGAAGCCTCCTTCAAGCGGCCGGGCATGGAGCCGCCCGGCCGGACGTGATCATTGCCCATCCGGGCGGGACACTCGGTAACCATCGGATGGCCTGCGGATGACGATCATGAGTGCGGTCCGTTCGCGGCCCTGTGCTGGTAGAACTCGACCTCGACGGGCGGGAGCGGGGTGTTGCCGAGGATGAGGTCGTCGCTCTTCTCGGCGAGCATCATCACCGGTGCGTAGATGTTGCCGTTGGTGACGTACGGCATGACCGAGGCGTCGACCACGCGCAGGCCGTCGACGCCGTGCACCCTCAGGCTCGACGGGCCTCGCCGGGCCGGTCGACGACGTCCTCGCCGCCTCCGCCGGCGGGCGCCGCGCTTGGCTGCAGGCGGTGCCGGACCTGGAGCACCTGCTGGGGGTGCTGCGCACCGCCCGCCTGCTCGCCGCCGACGCCCGCACGGCCGACGCCCTGCCCGGCTTCGGGCTACGCGACATCCTGTCGACCGCGGCCGGCTCCGCCGACGAACTGTTCCGCCACCTGCTGACCCACTCCCCTGCCGGGCGGCACGTCCTGGCGCAGCTCGACGCCCCGGTGCAGCTGCTGGCCAGGTCGGTGCTCGACCGGGCGGTGCACGCCACCGTCGGCCACCTGACCCTGGAGGTGCGCGGGCACGCGGTCCTGCTCGACGGCCGGCTGTACCCGATCCAGCAGGGGCCCGTCGACGTGCTGCGGGCGCTCGCGCGGGCGCCCGGCGCCGTGCTGTCCAGCGCCGACCTGCGTCAGCAGGTCCCCGGCCTGACCAACGTCGACGACCACGCGATCGAGATGGCGGTGTCCCGGGTGCGCCGAGCGGTCCCCGGCGTCGAACTCGTCCACACCGTGATCAAACGCGGGTACCGCCTCGCCGCCTGATCCGCCAGCAGGCGGGTGCAGTTCCATGTTGCCGGCTGTCCGTGCGCCAACGGCGGCGGCGCCTGACCGTGCCTTGAGGTCGCCGTACCGTGCCGGGCCAGGTGATACGGCTGCTGGCCCGGTCCAGATCTGAGGGCGGCCGTGGACGTCGGGTCATCTATTCGCCCGGTGTGGTCTGGGCGATCTGCATGAGGAACTCGACGTTGGTCCGGGTCTTCTTCAACCGGTCCAGCAGCAGGTTGAGCACCTCCTGCGAGTCGAGCGCGTGCAGCACCTTGCGCAGCTTGATGACGATCGCGAGCTCGTCGGGCGCCAGCAGGATCTCTTCCTTGCGGGTGCCGGACGGGTCGATGTCGATCGCCGGGAAGATGCGCCGGTCGGCGATCTTCCGGTCGAGCTTCAGCTCGGCATTGCTCACGCCCTTGAACTCCTCGAAGATGACCGTGTCACCGGTGGAGCCGGTCTCGACCAGCGCCGTGGCGATGATCGTCAGCGAGCCGCCGTTCTCGATGTTGCGGGCCGCGCCGAGGAACCGCTTCGGCGGGTACAGCGCCGTCGAGTCGATACCACCGGACAGGATGCGGCCGCTGGCCGGCGACGCGTTGTTGTACGCGCGACCGAGCCGGGTGATCGAGTCGAGCAGCACCACGACGTCGTGGCCCAGCTCGACGAGCCGCTTGGCCCGCTCGATCGACAGCTCGGCGACCGTGGCGTGGTCCGTCGGCGGGCGGTCGAAGGTCGAGGCGATGACCTCACCCTTGACCGACCGCTGCATGTCGGTGACCTCTTCGGGCCGCTCGTCGACCAGGACCACCATCAGGTGGCACTCCGGGTTGTTGCGGGTGATCGCGTTCGCGATCGACTGCAGCACCATCGTCTTGCCGGCCTTCGGCGGCGACACGATGAGCGCCCGCTGACCCTTGCCGATCGGCATGACCAGGTCGATGACGCGGGTGGTGAGGATGTGCGGCTCGGTCTCCAGCCGCAGGCGGTCCTGCGGGTAGAGCGGGGTCAGCTTGTAGAACTCGGGGCGGCGCTTGGCCTCCTCCGGGTCCATGCCGTTGACCGTGTCGAGACGGACGAGCGGGTTGTACTTGTCCCGCCGCTGCTCACCGTCGCGGGGCTGGCGCACGGCACCGGTCACGGCGTCGCCGCGACGCAGCCCATAGCGCTTGACCTGCGACATCGCGACATACACGTCGTTGGAACCGGACAGGTAGCCGGTGGTCCGCACGAACGCGTAGTTGTCGAGCACGTCCAGGATGCCGGCGACCGGCACGAGG
>NZ_BONQ01000206.1 GCF_016862795.1 Dactylosporangium siamense
GCCGGCGGAATGTCGACAGCCGTGTCGTTCCAGCCGACGAGCTCGACCGCCTCCGCCGCCGTCAGCACGCCCAGGTCCGACAGGCGACGGCCCGCGTCCCCGGCCACGCCGGACAGCAACTCCATGAAGTGGCCGACCAGGCGCTGGATCGTCGCGTGGTCGAACAGCGCCGTCGCGTATTCGAAGCCGCCGGCCACGCGGCCGTCGGCGTGCTCGATCAGGGTGAGGGCGAGGTCGAAGCGCACGACGCCGCCGGGGAGCTCGACCAGATCGCCGCTGTCCGCGCCCCAGCCCTCGCCCTCGTCGCGTGGGTCGCGGGCGATGTAGTTGAACAGGACCTGGAACAGCGGGGTGCGGAACCGGTCGCGGGGTATCCCCAGTTCGTCGACGAGCCGCTCGAACGGCAGGTCCTGGTGCCCGTAGGCGTCCAGGGCCGTGCGCCGGACCCGGCCGAGCAGCTCGCCGAAGGTCGGGTCACCGGACAGGTCGGTGCGCAGGACGAGGGTGTTGACGAAGAACCCGACCAGGTCCTCGGTCTCGGCGCGGTTGCGGTTCGCGATCGGGGTGCCGACGACGACGTCGTCCTGTCCGGCGTAGCGGCCCAGCAGGACGCAGAACGCGGCGTACAGCTTCATGAACATCGACGCGCCCTGGCGGGCGGCGACGACCTCGAGCGCGGCGACCAGGGGCCGGGGGATCTCGAACTCGACGTTGGCGCCGTCCGAGGAGCGCTGCGCGGTGCGTGGCCGGTCGGTCGGGAAGTCGAGGGTCGGCGCCGCGGCGAGCTGCCGCTGCCAGTGGTCCAGCTGCACGGCCAGCACGTCGCCGGTGAGCCAGTGGCGCTGCCAGACGGCGAAGTCGGCGTACTGCACGCGCAACGGCGACAGCGGCGCCGCCTCGCCGCGCCGGAAGGCCTCGTAGCAGGCGCCCAGCTCGCGCCGGAGGATGCCGGTCGACCATTCGTCGGCGACGACGTGGTGGACGACGATGCTGAGCACGTGGCTGTCGGGTGCGGTGCGCAGCAGGCGGGCCCGCAGCAGGGGACCGGCGGCGAGGTCGAACGGCACTGTCGCGTCGGCCATGACGGCCGCGCGCAGCGCCGCCTCCGGGTCGGGTTCGCCGGACAGGTCGACCACGGGCAGGTCGCAGCCGCGGGCCGGGTCGATGATCTGATACGCCACCCCGTCCACCGCCACCAGGCGGGTCCGCAGCACCTCGTGCCGCTCGAGAACGGCGTCGAGGGCGGCCCGGAGCGCGGCCACGTCGAGCTCGCCGCGCAGGCGGATCGGCAGCGGGATGGCGTATTCCGGCGAGCCGGGCTCCAACTGGTCGAGGAACCACAGCCGCTGCTGGGCGAACGACAGCGGCATCCTCGCCTCGCGCGCCACCGGCTCGATCGCCGGCACCGGCGCGCCGGGCGCCGTCCCGTCCACCATGGCCGCCAGCCCGCGGATGGTCGGTTGGGCGAACAGCGCGGCGACGGGCAGCTCGACCGCGAACGCCTGCCGGATCCGGGAGATCACCTGGGTGGCGAGCAGCGAGTGCCCGCCGAGTTGGAAGAAGTCGTCGGTCGCGCCGACCCGCTCGACCCCGAGCAGCCCGGCCCACACCGCGGCCAGCTGGACCTCGACCGGCCCGTGCGGCGCCTCGAACCCCGAGGCGAGGTCGGGTCGCGCCGCGTCGGGCTCGGGCAACGCCGCCCGGTCGACCTTCCCGTTGGGGCTCAGCGGGATCGCGTCCAGCGCCACGAACGTCGACGGGATCATGTAGTCGGACAGGGTGGCGCGCAGGAACGTGCGCAACGCGCCCTGGTCCGGCAGCGCCGAGCTGCCCGCGATGTAGGCCACCAGCCGCCGGTCGCTGCCCTCGCCCTTGGCCACGACGACCGCGCCGGTGATCTCCGGATGCGTCAGCAGCACGGCCTCGATCTCGCCCGGCTCGATCCGCACACCGCGGACCTTCACCTGCAGGTCGACGCGGCCCTGGTACTCGATCTGCCCGTCCGTCCGCCATCGCGCCCGGTCCCCGGTCCGATACGCCCGCGCCCCGCCCGGCCCGTACAGGTCCGCGACGAACCGCTCCGCGGTCAGCTCCGGCCGGCCGACATACCCCCGCCCGACACCGACCCCACCGACGTAGACCTCGCCGAACACTCCGACCGGCACCGGCCGCAACCCACGATCGAGGATCAGCAGCCGGACATTGCCGATCGGCCGCCCGATCGGCGGCGGCCCCACCAGCGTTGCGCCGCGCTCGATCTCCGTCGACGAGGACTCGATCGACGCCTCCGTCGGCCCGTACAGGTTCCCGATCGTCGTCGTGTCGTTGCGCGCGTAGAACCGGGCCACGTCCTCGGCCGCCAGGGCCTCACCACTGCAGAACAGCAGCCGCAGGTCGGGCAGGGCCGGCAGCAACGGATTCGCGACCAGGAGCCGGAACAGCGACGGCACGAACTGCACCACACTGATCCGCTCGCTGACCAGCAGGCCCAGCAACCGATCCAGATCACGGTGGCTCCCCGGCTCGGCCACGACCAGCTCCGCACCCGCCGCCAACGGCCAGAACAACTCCCACACCGAGGCGTCGAACGTCAGCGGCGCCTTGTGCATGACCCGATCCGACCCGGTGAGCCGATACTTCTCCTGCATCCGCACCAGCCGGTTGACCACGCCCCGGTGCCCGACCAGCACGCCCTTCGGTCGGCCTGTCGACCCTGACGTGTAGATGACGTAGGCCAACTGATCGGGGTGGGTCACCCCGCCGACGGGCGCCGCGTCGACGTCCTCATCGACATCGACATCGACGATGGTGGCCACGACGTCGGTGAACGGCGCCGCCGTCGCCTGCGTGCCGATCACCACCGACGCGCCGCTGTCCGTCGCCATGTACCGCAGCCGGTCCACGGGATAGTCGGGGTCCAGCGGTAGGTAGGCCCCGCCGGCCTTCCAGATGCCCAGCAGGGCCGCGACCATCGTGATGCTGCGCTCAAGGGCGATGCCGACGACGACGTCGGGACCGACGCCGGCCCGGCGGAGGCGGGCGGCCAGCCGTTCGGCCGCCGCGTCCAGCTCGGCATACGTCAACGCCACCGGGCCGCAGCGCACCGCGACCGCATCCGGGGTCCGGGCGGCCTGCGCCTCGAACAGCTCGTGCACGCCGTGCTGCTCGGCGATCGGCGCGTCGGTGGCGTTCCATTCCTGCACGACCAGGCGACGCTCGGCCTCGTCGAACACGGGACAGTCCGACACCCGCGCCTGCGGATCCGCGCCGAGCGCGTCGAGCACGACGAGCAGGTGCCGGACCATCCGCCGGACCGTGTCGTCGTCGAACAGCGCGGTGCTGTACTCGAACAGCCCGACCAGGCCGCCGCCGGCGGTCTCACCCAGGGCCAGGGACAGGTCGAACTTGTTCACCGCCGGCACCGGCCCCGCGTCGACGTCCTGGACGTCCTCGCCGTCGGTGAAGTAGTGGAACAGCACCTGGAACAACGGCGTGCGGGACAGGTCCCGGTCCGTGCCCAGCTCGTCGACGAGCTGCTCGAACGGCACATCCTGATGCGAGTACGCCGCCAACGCGTTCGCCCTGACCCGCTCCAGCACCTCCTCGAACGTCGGATCCCCGGACAGGTCCGTGCGCAGCACCAGCATGTTGACGAAGAACCCGACCAGATCCTCGGTCTCCACCCGGTTGCGACCCGCGATCGGCGAACCGACCACGACGTCGTCCTGACCGCTGTACCGGCCGAGCAGGACCGTGAACGCACCGAACAGGGTCATGAACATGGTCGTGCCGCAACGCCGCGACAGCTCCCGCAGCCGGTCGGCCGTCGCGCCCGGCACGGCGAAGCGCAGCAGCGCCCCGTCCGTGGACCGCACGGCCGGCCGCGGCCGATCCGTCGGCAGCTCCAGCAACGGCGCCCCGGCCAGCTCGCCCCGCCAGAACGCCAACTGCCGCTCCAGCACGTCCCCGGTCAGCCACTGCCGGTGCCAGGCGGCGTAGTCCGCGTACTGCACCGCCAACGGTGGCAGCACCTCGCCCGCATACAGCGCCAGCAGCTCGCGGCGCAGGATGGTCGCCGACCCCTCGTCACACACCACGTGATGTACGCACAGCCACAACAGCTGCTCGCCCGGCCCGAGCCGGTACACCCGGGCGCGCAGCAGCGGGCCGTTCGCCAGGTCGAACGGCGCCATACGCTCCTCGAGCAGGCTCCGTTCCAGCGCTGCACCGCGCACGTCGACGACCGGCAGGTCGACCTCGGTCGGTGGGTCGATGACCTGATACGGCACCCCGTCGGCATCCGCGACCAGCCGGGTGCGCAGCACCTCGTGCCGCGCCACCAACGCGGTCAACGCCACCCGCAACCGCGCCGGGTCAAGGTCGCCGGGCAGCGGGATCGGCAACGGCACGTTGTATTCGGCCGAGCCGGGCTGCAACTGGTCGAGGAACCACAGCCGCTGCTGACCGGACGACAGCGGCAACCGCCGATCCCGGCCGACCGGCACGATCGACCCGGTCAACGCGCCGGCGCCGGCGTCCGCATCCGTGACCGCGGCCGCCAGCCCCGCCACCGTCGGCCGGTCGAACAACGCCGCCAACGGCAGGTCGACACCCAACGCCGTCCGGACCCGCGACACCACCTGCGTCGCCAGCAGGGAATGCCCACCCAGCGCGAAGAAGTCGTCGTGCGCGCCGACCCGGGCCGCGCCGAGCACGTGCGCCCAGATCCCGGCCAGGATCTCCTCCACCGGGGTGGCCGGGGCGACGTACGCCTCGCCGAGCCGGATCCGCTGACCGTCCGGGTCGGGCAACGCCGCCAGGTCGACCTTGCCGTTGGGCGTCAACGGCAGCCGCGGCAGCGACACGAAGACCGCCGGCACGAGGAACGCCGGCAGCCGCTGAGCCAGGAACTGCCGCAGCACGGTGACCGGCGGGGCCCCGGCCTCGACGTCAGCGGGCACGACATAGGCCACGAGCCGCTGCTGCGCACCGTCGGCGGCCACGACGGCGGCCGCCACCCCCTCGTGCGCCGTCAGCGCGGCCTCGACCTCGCCGGGCTCGATGCGGAAGCCGCGGACCTTCACCTGCCGGTCAAGGCGGCCCAGGAACTCCAGCTGGCCGTGCGCGCCCCAGCGGACGCGGTCGCCGGTGCGGTACAACCGCGATCCGTCGCTCGTGAACGGGTCCGCGACGAAACGCTGCGCCGTCAGCTCGGGCCGACGCACATAGCCGCGGGCCACCGCGGCGCCGCCGATGTACAGCTCGCCGGCCACCCCGACCGGGACCGGGCGCAGCCACCGGTCGAGGACGGTCACCCGGGCCCCGGGCAGCGGCCGGCCGATGGGCACGGGGCCGGTGCCGGACACGTCCGCAGGGTCGCCGGACGTGGAGTCGATGGTGGCCTCGCTGACGCCATAGCCGGTCAGCACCCGCACGTCGGGCCCGAGGACCTGTCGCGCCCGGGCCGCGGCCGGCAGCCGCCACACGTCGGTGGTGACGATCAGCAGCCGCAGCCCCGGCAGGGCCTGCCCGGTGCGGCGGACGTGCTCGACGAGCTCGTCGGCGTAGCGCGGCGCGCACTCCAGGGCGCCGATGTGCTCGTCGCGCAGGACCGCCGCCCAGCGTTCGGTGCTGACCTGCAGACCCACGTCGCCGAGCACCAGCGTCCCGCCGGAGCACAGCGCGCGGACGAGGTCGCCGATGAACACGTCGAAGCTGGCGCTGGCGACGGACAGCCAGCGGTGCCGGTCGTCGGGCCCGAAGTGGACGGCCCGCCATCCGGCGAGGACGCCGCCCAGGCTGGCGTGCGTGACGGCGACGCCCTTGGGCCGGCCGGTCGAGCCGGACGTGTAGATCACGCACGCGAGCGAGCCGGCGGCGACCCGGGCCGCCACGGGTTGCCCGTCCGTCGCCGGGTGCGGCTCGTCGACGCGCAGCACCGGGACGGCCCAGTCGGCGACGGCGGCCGTGTGCTCGTCGGCGAGGACCAGCACGGCGCCGCTGTCGTCGGCCATGAAGTCGAGCCGCTCGACCGGGTACTCCGGGTCGAGCGGCAGGAAGGCGCCGCCGGCCCGCCAGGCGGCCAGGACGGCGACCACCAGGTCCACCCCCCGGCCGAGGCACACGCCGACCACCGACTCGGCGGTGACGCCGGCCGCCCGCAGCCGGCCCGCCAGCCGGCCGGCCCGCGCATCCAGTTCGCCGTAGGTGAGCTCGGCGCCGCCGGCGCGCACCGCAACGGCGTCCGGGGTCGTGGCGGCCCGCTCGGCGATCAGCTCGTGCATCGTGGTTTCCGCGGGAACGACCGGCCGGCCGGTCCCCCAGTCGCGCACGAGGCGGTCCTGTTCGTCCGGGGACGCGACGGGCAGTTCGGAGAGGCGCCGGTCCGCCCCGACGGCCATCGCCTCCAGGAGGTTCACGAGGTGGGCGGCGAGCCGTTCGACGCCGGCGGCTTCGAAGATGTCGGTGCTGAACTCGAGCCGGCCGGCGAGGCCGCCGTCGGCGAGCTCGACGAGACTCAGGGTGAGGTCGAACAGGGCGGTGCCGCGCGCGACGCGTTCCGGCGTGGCCCGCAGGTCGCCCAGCGCCGGGGCGGTGTCGAGCCGGCCGTAGTCGAACATGGCCTGGAACAGCGGGGACCGGGACCGGTCGCGCTCGCCGACGAGCGCGTCCACGAGCCGTTCGAAGGGCACGTCCTGGTGGGAGTGGGCGGCGAGCGTGTCGGCACGGACCCGGCCGAGCAGCTCGGCCACGGTCGGGTCGCCCGACAGATCGGTGCGCAGCACCAGGGTGTTGACGAAGAACCCGATGAGTCCCTCGGTCTCGAGCCGGTTTCGGTTGGCGACCGGGGTACCGATGAGGACGTCGTCCTGGTCGGCGTGCCGGCCGAGGACGGCGGCGAACGCGCCCAGCAGGGTCATGAACATGGTGGCGCCCTGCGCGCGGGCCAGGGCGCGCAGCCGCTGCGCGAGGTCCGGCGGAACGGTGACGTCCACCGATGCGCCGCGGCCGGACCGCACGGGCGGGCGGGGGCGGTCCTCGGGGAGCTCGAGGGCGGGCGGGGCGGCCAGCCGCTGCCGCCAGTAGGCGAGCTGAGCGTCGAGCACCCCGGTGGCGGCCCACTCACGTTGCCAGATCGCGAAGTCGGCGTACTGGACGGGCAGCGGCGCGAGCCGGGCCCGGTCGCCGGTGCGGGCGGCCTCGTACAGCTCGGAGGCCTCCCGCAGCAGGATGCCGGCCGACCACTGGTCCGCGACGGCGTGGTGGAGGATCAGGCTGAGGATGTGGTCGTCGGCCGCGACCTGGTAGAGCCGGAACCGGTACAGCGGGCCGGCCGCCAGGTCGAACGGGGTGGCCGCGTCGGCGGCGACGAGCTCCCGGGCCGCCGGCAGCGGTTCGTCGCGGTCGGTCACGTCGACGTGCCGCAGGGCCCCGCCGGGCGCCGGGTCGACCGCCTGGTAAGCGCTGCCGGCCCCGTCGGAGACGAGGCGGGTGCGCAGTGCCTCGTGCCGCGCCACGACCGCGTCGAGGGCCGCGGCCAGCGCGGCGGGGTCGAGCGTCCCGGCGAGGCGCCACACGACGGTGACGTTGTATTCGGCCGAGCCCGGCTCGAGCTGGTCGAGGAACCACAGCCGCTGCTGGCCGAAGGAGAGCGGTGGGCGAGGGCCGCGCTCGGCGCCGACGACCGGGGCCGCGGCGGTGCCGGGCAGGGCCGCGTCGACGACGCCGGCGAGGGCCCGGACGGTGGGCTGGGCGAACAGCGCGGCGAAGGGCAGCTCGGTGCCGAACGTCGCCCGGATCCGCGAGGCGACCTGGGTGACCAGCAGCGAGTGGCCGCCGAGCTCGAAGAAGTCGTCGTCGGCGCCGACCCGCTCCTGGCCGAGCACTTCGGCGAAGATGCCGGCGAGCAGCTCCTGCGTGACGCCGGAGAGGCCGGCGACCGGCCGATCGGGTGCGGCATCGGGGTCGGGAAGGGCACCCCGGTCGATCTTGCCGTTGGTGTTCAGGGGCAGGGCGGCGAGTTCGACGTACACCGCCGGCACCAGATGCTCAGGGAGCCGTTCCCGCAGCCGTTCCCGCAGCTGCCCGGCCGCCGGGATGCCCGCCGCCGCGTCGGCCGGGACCAGGTAGGCCACCAGCCGCTCCTGGCGGGCGGCCACGACCGCCGCGGCGATCTCGGGCAGCTCGGTCAGCGCGGCCTCGACCTCGCCGGGCTCGACCCGGAAGCCGCGGACCTTCACCTGGTGGTCGATGCGGCCGAGGAACTCCAGCTGGCCGTCGGGCCGCCACCGCGCCCGGTCGCCCGTGGCGTACCACCGGGACCCGTCGCCCGCCACCGCGTCGGCGACGAAGCGCTGCGCCGTCAGGTCTGGCCGGCCGCCGTACCCCCGCGCGAGACCGACCCCGGCGAGCCACAGCTCGCCAACCACGCCCACCGGCACGGGCCGCAGCGAGCCGTCCAGCACGTGGACGCGCGTGTTCGAGATCGGCGCCCCGATCGGGATCGCGGTTGCGTCGCCGGGCCGCGGGCACGTCCAGGCGGTCACGTCGATCGACGCCTCGGTCGGCCCGTACAGGTTCTCCACGACCGCCGTCGGGTGCCGGGCGTAGAACCGGGCGACATCGGCGCCGGCCAACGCCTCACCGCTGCACACCACCAGCCGCAGGTCGGCCATCGGGGCCGCCCACTCGGGCCCGACGAACCGGGCGAACAGCGACGGGACGAAGTGCACGACGCCGACGCGTTCCCGATCGATCAGGTCGACGAGGTACTCGACGTCCCCGTGCCGGCCCGGCTCGGCCATCACCACCGTCGCGCCGACCGTCAGCGCCCACACCAGCTCCCACACCGACACGTCGAACGTGATCGGCGTCTTGTGCAGCACCCGCTCGCCCGGCCGCAGCCCGTACGCGCGCTGCATCCACCAGATCCGGTTCTGCAGCCCCGCGTGCCCGACCTGCACGCCCTTCGGCCGGCCCGTCGAACCCGACGTGTAGATCACGTACGCCAGCCCGTCGGCCGGGACCGGCACCTCGGGTGGCCGCACGTCACACCCCGCCAGCCCGGCGGCCGTGGCCGGGTCGTCCACGCCGACCCACGCCCCCGGCTGCCAGCCGCCGGGGCCCGTGCCGACGACCGCGGCCGCGCCCGCGTCGCTCGCCATCAGACCCAGACGCTCCGGCGGGTATCCCGGATCCAGCGGCAGATAGGCGCCGCCCGCCCGCCACACGCCGAGCACCACCGGCAGCAGGTCCAGCCCGCGTTCGAGGCACACCCCGACCACCGACTCGACGCCGACGCCCAGCCCGCGCAGGTGCCACGCCCACCGGTTCGCCCGCTCGTCCAGCTCCCGGTACGTCAGGCTCGCCGTCCCCGACATCACCGCCACCGCGTCCGGGTGCCGCTGCGCCACCGCCCCCATCTGGTCCACGACCCGGCCGATCGCGGGGACCGCCGCAGCCGTGTCGTTCCAGCTGGCGATGAGCTCCAGTTCGGCGGCGGGGAAGAGCTCGGCGACCGGCCGGTCCGGCCCGGCCAGGAACGCCTCGAGGACGGCGACCAGGTGGCCGGCCAGCCGCCGGAGGGCGGGGCCGGGGTAGACGGCGCGGTCGTAGGCGATGCGCACCCCGAGCTGCGGGCCGGGCGACACCATGACCGTCAGCGGGTGGTTGTCCCGCTCGCTGACCGGGCCCTGGGTCATCCGCAGCGCCGGCTCGCCGTCGGGCTCGCCGGCCGGGAAGTTCTCGAAGACGAACAGGGTCGTGAACATCGGCTGCCCGGCCGGGATCTCGCCGCACGCCTGGATCCGCACCAGCGAGGTGTGCTCGAAGGCCCGGGCGGCCGCCTGCTCGGCCTGCACCCGGCGCAGCCAGGAACCGGCCGGCTCGGCGCCGTCGACCCGCACGCGGGCGGGCGTGGTGTTGATCAGCATGCCGACCATGGACTCGATGCCCTCGAGCTGGTCGCCGCGGCCGGAGGTCGTCACGCCGAAGAGCACGTCGTCGACGCCGGCGTAGGCGGACATCAGCGCGGCCCAGGCACCGAGCACGACGGTGTTGATGGTGAGGCGCTCGGCGCGGGCGAGGCGGGCAAGGCCGGCGGTCGCCCCGGCGGACAGCCGGACCCGGTGCTCGCCGGTGCCCTCCTCGCCGGTGTCGCCCTCGATCTGCAGCGAGGTGGCCGACGTGAAGCCACGCAGCCGCCCGGCCCAGTAGGCCTCGGCCCGGGCCGGGTCCTGCGCGGCGAGCCAGGAGACATGGTCGCGGAACGGGCGGCGCGGGGCGAGGGCAGGTTCGCGGCCGGCGACCAGCGACTCGTAGGCGGCGCCGACATCGGCCAGGACGATGGGCACGCTCCACCCGTCGAGGAGCAGGTGGTGGTAGCTCCACAGCAGGCGGTGCCGCCGCTGCCCGAGCCGGATCAGGGTGAGCCGCACAAGGGCGGAGCCGTCGAAGTCGGGGCCGCGGCGGCGATCCTGCTCCACCAGTCCGGCGAAGGCGTCGTCCTGCTCGGCCTGGGTCCTCGCGGTCCAGTCGAGCACCTCGATCGGCACGGGGACCGACCGGAAGACGACGCTCAGCGGCGCCGGGACGCCCTCCCAGATGACGCCGCTGCGCAGCACCGCGTGCCGCTCGAACACCAGCTCCCAGGCCCGCGTGAACGCCGCCAGGTCGAGGTCGCCGTCCAGCTCCTGGCAGTTCTGGATCCAGTACACACCGGAGCCGGGCGCCATGCGGGTGTGCACCAGCATGCCTTGCTGCAGCGGCGTCAGCGGGTAGATGTCCTCGATGGCACGGGCGTTCACGTCATCCTCCGAAGCGCGCATCGAGGCGCTGCCGGGCCGGGCCGATGGCGGCCCGATCCAGCCCGGTCAGCGGGGAGTCGGCGGGGGTGGGAGTGCTGCCGGCGGTGGGCGTGCAGCGTTGGTCGATCAGTTCGAATCTCCCGGTGTCATGTGTTTCATCGCGGGCCCGGCAGCCGTGCGGATGATCGCCACAATATTCAGCCCGGGCCGCAGTTTGTAAGTGCACGTTGGCGGCACTCTCGGGCGACCCCATGAGCACTCCACCCTGGCTCCAGCCGGACTCGAAATGCATCCGGAGCAGCCCGAAGAATGCGTTGAACAGCAATTCAAGAATCGGCGGGACGGCAATTCAAGATATGGCCGGCCCGGTCTATCCGGCTTCGTAACCGAATTGCCGTACGAGCGCGGCGAGTTCGCGTTCCTCGGCCAGCCGCTTGCGGTAGGCGGCCTCGACGTCCTCGCCGATGTCCATGAGGGACAGCTCGGCGTCGTCGACCTCAACGACGGGCGGCGGGTTGTCCTGGAACGCCGCCAGGCCCCGGGCCGGCGCCCTGCGGGCCGCCGCGAGGATGTCCCGCAACGCGGATCGCTCGACGGTCCGGCGCACCCGGTCGGCGTCCACCCCACCGGCGACGTCGAGGAACTCCAGGACCACGCGCAGCGCCGCGGCCGGGTCCCGCCGCAGGTCCTCGAACCGCACGACGCACACGTCCTCGACGTGCGGAAAGTGGCGCCGGACCCGCTCCGCCGACGTCCAGTCGCGCACGTGCTGCAACCACGTGCCCGACGCGCCCGAGATGCCGGCGTCCTGCGATGGCCGGCCGACCGGTGCGAGCTGCTCCACCATCCACAGGGCGAGCCAGCGCCGCTCCTCCCCCGCCAGCCGCTGGGCGCGGACGTGGCTCGAGATCACGCCGCGGGGGTCGCGCACCAGGCAGACCACCTTGCCGGTCGCCTCCCGGTACGGGCGCAGGGCCTCCACGCCCGGGTGGAACTGCGTCTTCACCAGGTACGGCCGATCGTCGCCGCGCGGCACCATACGGCCGTGGTTGAACAGGTCCATCAGGTCCGGGGCCACCCGGTCCGCCTCATCGGTGTCGAGGTCGGGCGCGGGAACGTCCAGCAGATAGCTCGCCACCAGGACCCGGGTCCAGTCGCAGCCGGACCGCGGGTATGAGCTGACCCAGGTAAGTGCGCGCATCAATCCCTCGCTCTCGTGGTGGCGAACGGTGCGGCCGCGCCGGATCAGCCGCCGTAGCCGAACCGCTCGACACAACCGGCGAACTGCGGGTCGTCGCGCAGCAGCGCCTGGTAGGCGTCCTCGATGCCGGGGCCGTAGGACGTCAGCGACTGGCCGCTCAGCCCGGTGCCGAAGAAGGCAGGCTTGTCGGGGTCGGGCCGTTCCGCCGCGCGCAGCTTGTCCAGCGCCGAGTGCCCGACCGCGCGGCGGATGCGGCCGAGGTCGGGCATGCGGTCGAGGCCGAGGAACTCGATCGCTGTGTGCAGTGAGGTCACCGGGTCGCGTTTGATGTCCTCGTACCGCAGGACGCAGAGCTCCGCGCGCGGGAAGTGCCGTCGCAGCACGTCCGGGGTGGTCCATTCCCGCACGTGCTGCGGCCACGTCCCGTAGCCGTAGCGCTGCCAGCCCTCCATGCCGCGGTGCGCGATGAAGTGCCGGGCGAAGGCCTCCCGGTGCCGGGCGCTGACCGTGAGGAAGCGCTCGGCGCTCGGCATGATGTCGCGCGGGTTGCGCACGACGTGGAGCACCTTGGTGGTGGCGTCGCGGTACGGCTCGAACACTTCGGCGCTCGGCAGCAGGTGCGTCTTCACCGTCAGCAGCCGCGGGTCGTCGAGCGGCAGCATCCGGCCCTCGGCGAACAGGTCATACAGGTCGGGATCCGTCGCATCGAGGTTCTTGAACCCGTCGCCGGCCCAGCGTAGCCGCACCCCCCGGTCCTGCCGGTAGCTGGCCAGCAGGATGCGGACCCAGGTGTTGCCGGACTTGGGATAGGAACTGATCCAGGCCAGCGGCATCGGCCCTCATCTCCTTCGTCGGCCGTCCGTGCGCAGCCCCATGAGCCGGATCAAGTATTTCACCGGAAACCGCCCGCCCGGGCCGGCCGGGCGGCCGCTCCAGCGACCGGCCAGCGGCGCACCGCGACCGGGCCGTCCCGGGCCCAGGCGGGCTCTGGTCCGCCGACCCCGGCGCTCAACGGCCGCTGGTCACCGGCAGCAGCAGCGACTCGGGGCCTGGCGGCGGCGCGGTCTGGTCGACGAGCCGGCCGTCGCGCAGGAATACGACGCGCTCGGCCCACGAGGCCAGCTGAGCGTCGTGCGTGGCCACCACGACGGCCACGCCGCGCTTGCACGCGGCGTTGATGAGGCGCATGACCGCCTCGCCGTGGCCCGAGTCGAGGGCCCCGGTCGGCTCGTCGGCCAGCAGGAGACGGCAGTCCCCGACCAACGCCCGGGCAAGCGCGACCCGCTGGCGCTCGCCGCCGGACAACTGGCTCGGAAACGAGGACGCCCGGTGGCCGAGGCCGAGCCGGTCGAGCGCGGCCGTCCCGGCGGCCCGGGCACGGCGCACCGACATGCCGTCCAGCTCCAGCGACAAGGTGACGTTCTCGAGGGCGGTGAAGCCGGCCAGGAGGTTGTAGTCCTGGAAGACGTGCCCGATGGAGCGCCGCCGCAGGCGGGCCTGCTCGCGGCCCGACATCGCCGACAGCCTGGTGCCGTCGATGAGCACCTCGCCGCCGGACGGCTTTTCGAGGGTGCCGGCGATCGACAGCAGCGTGCTCTTGCCGGAGCCGCTCGGCCCCATGACGGCCACCATCGTGCCGGCCTCGACCGAGAGGTGCACGCCGTCGAGCGCCACGACGCCGTTGGCGCCGTGCCCGAACACCCGGGACACGCCCCGCAGCTCGAGCACGCTCATCGGCGTGCTCCCATCCTCCGGCCCGGCCTTGGCGACGGTCGGTCGTGGCTTCTGGCCGGGGTCGGCGTCGCCGCCTCCCGCCGCAGGCGGGCGTCGGTGGCGTCGAGCCAGAGGATGACGGAGTCGAGGCGATACAGCTCGGCGTCCAGCAGCAAGGCCAGGCCAAGGTCGTATTGCGCCTCGTCCTCCTTCAGCCGGGTCCACTGCTGCATCAGCTCGACCAGCCGACGGCGATGGACCTGGATCACCTCCTGGACGTCGACGTTGGGTAGCCGGACCGCTGCCAGCACTTTGATGACGAGCTCGTCCCGGGGCGGGGAGGTCATGTCCGGCGGCGTGCGGAGCCACTCGGCGAGCTCCGCTTCGCCGCGACCGGTGATCCGGTAGCTCTTCTGCGGCCCGGAGTCGACGTCGTCGGACTCGACGAACCCGTCGCGCTCCAGTCGTTGCAGGGTGGTGTAAACCTGACCGACGTTCAGCGGCCAGATCTCGCCCGTCCTGGCCTCGAACTCCTCGCGAAGTTGGAGGCCGTATTTCGGCCCCTCGGCCAGTTGGGCCAGCAGGGCGTGCCGGACGCTCACGGCACGAGCCGACGGGCACGAACAAGCACCCTACCGCATACCATGCCACGTACTATACCGCGTATATGGATTCGGAGCCAGGCATCCGGCGACCTCGCCGGCGGTGCACCCTGACGACACGACCCGCGCGTGCGGCCGGCGATGATCGCCGGCCGCACGCATGGGTCGAATCCCGGTGGCTCAGTCCAGCGGCTGGCGCGCCAGGCCGGGCGCTTCCTTTCCGGCCAGCAGCCACCCGCCGATGTACGCGATCAGCGGCAGGCCGAGCAGGATGGCGCCCAGGTTGACCCAGGGCACGTGTGCGAGCCAGTGCAGCTCCCGGTGATACCAGGCGCCGAGAGCCAGATACGCCCCGATGGTGCCGATCAGGGCACCGAGCAGGGCGAGCGCTCCGGCGGTCGCAGCGGTGAGCGTCCGCCGGGTGCTACGCCGCGCACCGGCCGCGGTCAACGTGCGCAGGTCCCCCGCGGTCTCGCTGCGGATCAGCCCGACCGTCATGACCAGCACGCCGAGGGCGACGGCGATGCCGCTGCCGGTGGCGTTGTCGGCCAGCCGCTCCAGGTCCGCGCCCGTCGGGCGGGTCTCGACGACGAGCCCGGCGGCCAGCGCCGTCTGCTGTGCCCGGTCGATCTGGGCCTGGGTCAGCGGTCGCGGCGTCTGGACGAGCCAGCCGACCGGGATGGCCGACAGGTGCAGGGTCTCCATGCCGTGCGTCGTCATCAGCGCGGTGGGCTGGGACGAGTACGTCGGCAGCGACACCTGCTGCAGATGCGGGCGCGGCGGCGTCCCTCCGAACGGATACAGGTCGTAGCCGTCGATACCGGTCTTCGAGGTGATGACGTCGGTGTCCGCGCCGATGCTGGCCTGGTTGATCCCGTAGTGCGACAGCATCTCGGGCGTGGCGACGAACAGCCGCACCGACAGCTTGCTGCTGTACTCGACGCCGGGCCGCTCCCCGCCGGACGACGTGATGGTCGGCTTGCCCAGCTGGACCACTGACAGCCCGCCGCCGTCCTGCGGGGTGTCCTTGCCCACCGGCGCCTGCAGCGCCAGCACCGAGGTGGCGTGCAGGTCACCGGTGATCGCGTCGACCCGCAGCCGCGCGCTGGCCGTCTGCTCCGGCGTGAGTGACTGCACCGCCCCGTCGACGGCGTGCGGGAACAGCCAGACGATGAGCTGGTCGGGCGGCAGGTTGCCGCCCGTGGGTTGCGCCGCCTTCGCCACGGCCGTCGCGCCCGTCAGCGCGATGGCGGCGGCGATGCCCACGGCGAGCGCGATCGCCGCCAGCGCCGCACCCGACCGGGCCCGGTATCGCGACAGGTCACGCAGCGCCAGCCGCGGCGCCAGCGGCGCGACCCGCGCGAGCCGGCCGAGCACGGCGATGCCGACCGGAGCGAGCAGGAGCAGCCCGAGGGCGGTCGTCACGACGCCGCCGACGATGAACAGCTGCTTGGTCTGCTGCGCCGCCACGAGGCAACCGATTCCCACGGCCAGCAGCGCCGCGCCGATCAGCGCGAAGCGGTGCGCGGGCCGCGGGGTCGCCGGGCGCGCGGACAGGGCGGAGACGATCGGCACCCGAGCAGCCGAGCGGGCCGGCCACCATGAGGCGCCGATCGAGGTCAGGATCGCCAGCAGCACCGCGAACAGCAGCGTCGTCCACGGCAGATTGAAGCGGTCGATGCGGTGCCCGAAGGAGCTCTCCAGCTGTGTGCTCAGCGCGAACCAGGTCGCCAGGCCGAGCACGGCGCCGGCCAGTGCGCCGACCGTGCCGATGACGGCCCCGTTGGCGACCATGACCAGCCGGATGTGCCGGTGGCTCGCTCCGATCGCGCCCAGCATGCCGAGCGCCCGCAGCCGGCGCTGTGCCATCACCGTGAACCCGGCCACGGCCAGCAGGCCGACGAAGAGCAGGCCGATCGTGGCCAGAACGAGGACCGCAGCGCTGCTGTTGTCCTCCTCCGGGCTGCGCAGCTCGATCGACGAGCCGGATGGCAGGGTCTTGGCGGCGAACTCCGCCGCGGTCGCCCGGATCAGCACGGTGACGTGGTCGACCGGGGTGGCCTGGCCCGGCGCCGCGAGCACGAAGCGGTCCAGCAGGTTCAGCGGGTTCTCGACCAGGCCGACCACGGGGCGCTGCCGGCCGCCGAGGTCCCAGGTGCCGCCCACGTGCAGGCCGAAGATCTGGGCCACGCGTTCGGTGACCGCGACCTCGTCCGGGCCCTGCGGATACCGGCCGGAGTCCAGCCGCAGCATCGACCGGCCGTAGGGGCCGTTGGGGTCCTGCGCCCGAAGGTCGATCGTGTTGGCCGAGCCGGGAATCGGGACCTTCTGGTACTGGATCACCTCGGCCGTGCCGAACGCGGCGCGCAGGGCGTCGATGTCCGCGCTCAGCTGCGACTCATCGGTGCTGCCCAGCGTCACCAGGTGATCGGCGGTGCCGAACGACGACGCCTGGGAGCTCGCCGAGTTGGTGGCGGCGCCGAGACCGACCGTGATGGCGGCAACGGCGACCAGCAGCAGCACCAGCACCAGCGACTGCTGGCGCCATTCCCGGCGGAACAGCCGCCAGGCCCAGCGGATCACGGCACGGCGGGCGGCCATGCCGCCGTGGCCGGTGCCGAGCACCAGCGGCGGGTCCTCAACGGCGAGACTCATCGTGCCGGCTCGCCGGTGAGCAGGGAGTCCGGCCCCGAGCGCGCGGAGGTGCGGTCGACCACCCGGCCGTCGCGGATGAACACCACCCGGTCCGCCCACGAGGCGAGCTGGGCGTCGTGGGTCACCACGACCGCGGCCAGCCCGCGCTTGCAGGTGGCCAGGATCATGCGCATCACCGCCTCGCCGTTGGCCGAGTCGAGGGCGCCGGTGGGCTCGTCGGCCAGCAGCAGCCGGCGGTCGCCGACCACGGCCCGGGCGATCGCGACCCGCTGACGCTCGCCGCCGGAGAGCTGGTCCGGGAAGCGGGTCGCCCGCTCGGCCAGGCCCAGCTCCTCCAGTCCCCGCAGCCCCGCGGCGCGCGCCTTGCCGGCCGAGACCCCGTCCAGCTCCAGCGGCATCGCCACGTTTTCGACCGCGGTCAGCCCGGGCAGGAGATTGTAGTTCTGGAACACGTATCCGATCGCGCGCCGGCGCAGCCGGCTGCGGTCGTCACGCGACATCGAGGAGAGCGACTGACCGGCCACGATCACCTCGCCGGCGGTCGGCGTCTCGAGCGCGCCGGCGATGGTCAGCAGCGTGCTCTTGCCCGAGCCGCTGGGCCCCATCACCGCCACCAGCTTCCCGGGCTCGACGACCAGGTCCACCTCGCGCAGCGCATACACCTCGTCCGCGCCGTCCAGGTAGGTCTTCGACACTCCACGCAGCTCCAGGACCCCGCTCATCGACGCACCCCCGCCCGGCGGCGGATCAGCGGAGCGGCCGGCGCCTTGGCCGGTGGTGGCGGCTCCAGGCCGGCCCGCTTGAGCCGGCCGTCGGCACTGTCGAGCCACTGCACGACCGCATCGAGGCGGTAGAGCTCCGCGTCGACCGCCAGGGCGAGTCCAAGGTCCACGTCGGCCTCCTCTTCCTTGAGTCGGGTCCACTGCTGCATCAGCTCGACCAGGTAGCGCCGGTGCGCCTGGATGACTTCGTGCACGTCGACGCCCGGCAGCCGGATCGCGACCAGCACCTTGATGACCAGTTCGTCGCGCGGGGGCGAGCCCAGGTCGGGCGGCGTGCGCAGCCAGCCCGCGAGCTCCTCGGCCCCGTCGGCGGTGATCCGGAAGTCCTTCTGCGGCCCGAGGTCGGCGTCGTCGTCGGACTCGACCAGCCCGTCGCGCTCCAGCCGCTGGAGGGTGGTGTAGACCTGACCGACGTTGAGCGGCCACACCTCGCCGGTCCGCGCCTCGAACTCCTCACGCAGCTGAAGGCCGTACTTGGGGCCCTCGCTGAGCAGCGCCAGCAGCGCATGGCGGATGCTCACGGCGTCACCATACTCGATATACCCGTTCTCATGCCCAGTATGATACTACGTATACAGACGGCCGTCGAGCATGCCGGTGGCGCGCTTGTCAAGATTCGCCCGCGCCTTCTCGCTCCCCGCGCACAAGCGATCCGGCACGGGGCCGCCGGGCGTCGGGTCAGCCGTCGAAGCGCGCGCCGAGGCGCTGCTGGATCATGTCGAGGGCGGCCTGGTCCAGTCCCGCGAGCGGGAAGTCGCCGGGCACCGGCCCGCCGGCGGCCGGCGCGCAGCAGTGCTCGATCAGCTCGTCCAGGACCTCGGTGTACCGCCGGGCGAGCCGCTCGATCGTCTCCGGCCGGTGGACGCGGTCGCAGTAGGTCCACGTGAGCCCCAGCCGCCCGTCGACGACCCGGCAGTCGAGCTCGACCAGGTGCCCGCGCGGGCCCGAGGGCGCCCGGTCGGGGCCGAGCGAGTCCGGCAGCGCCCGGAAGCGCGGCGTGCCGTCGTGGCCGGCGTCGGCCTGGCCGAGGTAGTTCAGGGCAACCTCGGCGCCCGGTCGGACGCCGAGCGCGGAGGTCGCCAGATGACGCAGCACACCGTGGCTGAGCCCGCGGCGCGGCAGCGCGCGCATCCGTTCCTTGGTATGCCGCAGCTGCGCACCGAGGTCGCCGTCGCCGACGTGCAGCGGCACCGGGAACAGGGTGGTGAACCAGCCGACTGTGCGGGAGACGTCGTAGCCCGATCCGACGTCCTCGCGGCCGTGGCCCTCGAGGTCGACGGTGACCGCCGGGTCGCCGGTCCACTCGGCGACCGCCAGCGCGAGCGGCGTCAGCAGGACCTCGGTGACGTGCGTGCCGTACGCCGCCGGCACGGTCTGCAGCAGCCGCCGCGTCTGCTCGGCGGGCAGCAGCTGCTGGAAGGTCCGGGCGTGCGCGAGGTCGTTGCGCCCGTCGGGATGGTCGCGTGGCAGCGGCACCGGCGCGTCGGCGTCGAGCCAGTAGCCGGCCTCGGCCCCGATCTCGCGGCCGAGCTCCACGAGGCGGTGCGCCCACCGGCGCAGCGACGTCGTCTTGGCCGGCAGCCTGATCGCCGAGCCGCGGGCGGCCTGCTCGTAGGCGGTGTGCAGGTCCTCGATGAGGATGGGCCACGACACGTGGTCGACGGCGAGGTGGTGCACGACGAGCAGCAGGCTCTGCCCGGCCGGCCCGTCGTCGAACAGGACCGCCCGCAGCAGCGGGCCGGCGGCGAGGTCGAGCCCGCCGTGTGCCTGCGCGGCGGCCTCGGCCAGGCGGGCCCGCCGGCGCGGCTCGTCGAGCCCGGTCAGGTCGACCTCGGCGAGCACCGGCGGGGTCGCCGCGGCCGGGTCCGCGCATTCGAGCCGGTGCCCGCCGGCGGGCGAGGCGGTGAGGCGCAGCCGCAGGGCGTCGTGGTGCCCGGCCAGTGCGGCGAGGGCCTCGCGCAAGGGGCCGGCGGCGGCCGGGCGCAGCACCTGCAGCAGCCGCGACTGGTTGTAGTGCGACGGCCGCGGCAGCTGCCGGTCGACGAAGTCGTGGATGATCGGCGTCAGCGGCAGCTCGCCGGTCACGGGTCCCTGCTCGGCGTCGACCGGCCCGGGCGCCGTGCCGGCCGCGGCGGCCAGCTCGGCCACCGTCTGGTGCTCGAACAGCTGCCCGGCCGACAGGAACAGCCCGGCCCGGCGGGCCCGCGCCACGACCTGGATGCCGATGATCGAGTCGCCGCCGAGCTCGAAGAAGTTGTCGGTCACGCCGACGCGCTCGACGCCGAGCAGCTCGGCCCAGATCTCGGCGAGGGCCGCCTCCCGGACGTCGCCCGGGGCGACGAACGCCTGCTCGGGCCGGGCCGGCGCCGGGTCGGGCAGCGCCTTGCGGTCGACCTTGCCGCTGGAGGTCAGCGGCAGCGCCGTCAGCTCCACGAACACGCTCGGGATGAGATAGTCCGGCAGCCGCTCCCGCAGCCGCTCCCGGGCCCGCGCCGCCGACGGCACCACGTAGGCCACCAACCGGTCCCGGTGTGCCACCACCACCGCCGCCGTGATCTCCGGCAGCGCGGTCAGTGCCGCCTCGACCTCGCCCGGCTCGACCCGGAACCCGCGCACCTTCACCTGGTGGTCGGCCCGGCCCAGGAACAGCACCTGACCGTCGCCGCGCCACGCCGCCACGTCCCCGGTCCGATACCGGCGGCCGCCGCCCGCGGCCGCCACGAAGCGCTCCGCCGTCAGCTCCGGCCGGCCGTGGTAGCCCCGCGCCAGTCCCACGCCGCCGAGATACAGCTCGCCCGACACCCCGACCGGCGCCGGCCGCAGGGCCGGGTCCAGCACCTGCACCTGCGTGTTCGCGATCGGCGCCCCGATCGGCACCACCCCGCCGGCGTCCGGCCGCGGGCACACCCACGACGTCACGTCGATCGACGCCTCCGTCGGCCCGTAGAGGTTCGCCACCACCGCCGACGGGTGCCGCGCGGAGAACCGCGCCACATCACCGCCCGACAGTGCCTCGCCCGAACAGACCACCAGCCGCAGTCCGGCCATCCCCGACGCCCACTCGGCGCCCACGAACCGCGCGAACAGCGACGGCACGAAGTGCACCACCGCGACGCGCTCGCGCTCGATCACATCGACCAGATACTCGACGTCCCCCTGCCGGCCCGGCTCCGCCATCACCACCACCGCACCGACCGCCGGCGCCCACACCAGCTCCCACACCGACACGTCAAAGGTGATCGGCGTCTTGTGCAGCACCCGCTCGCCCGGTGCCAGGCCGAACTCCCGCTGCATCCACCAGACCCGGTTGGCCAGGCCGTCGTGCGTCGACAGCACCGCCTTCGGCCGGCCCGTCGACCCCGACGTGTAGATCAGATACGCCAGCCGCCCCGGTCGGAACGCCGGCGCCGGCACCCGCAGGGTCTGCGTCTGCGCCGCGCGCACCCCGTCGGCGTCGAGCACCAGCACGGCGCCGCTGTCCGCGACCAGCTCCGCCCGCCGCGCCGCCGGATACCCCGGGTCCAGCGGCAGATACGCCGCGCCCGCCTTCCACACGCCCCACACCGCCACCGCCAGCTCCACGCTGCGGTCCAGGCACACCCCCACGACCGACTCCGGGCCCACGCCCGACGCCGCCAGGAACCCGGCCAGCGCGTCCGAGCGCTGGTCGAGCTCGCGGTAGGACAGCCACTCCCCGCCCGACACCACCGCCGGGGCGTCCGGGGTCGCGGCCACCGCGGCCGCGAAGGCGCCCAGGACGCCGCCCGTCCACGGCACCGCCGCGGCCGTGTCGTTCCAGCGGGCCAGCTCGGCCGGTGCGAGCGGCGGGAGCAGCGACAGCGGGGTGCCGGGCGCGGACGCGAGCTCGGTGAGCACCGCGACGAGATCGTGGGCCAGGCGCTCGACCGTCGCGTGGTCGAAGAGGTCCTTGCTGTACTCCAGGGTCGCGACCATGCCCTGCGCGCCGATCTCGGCCCGCGTGAAGAGGGTGAGATCGAACTTGGCCGTCGTGTGTGGCAGCCGCAGCTCCTCCTCGGCCAGCGCGCCGCCGAAGGTGCGACCGCCGCCGTCGGCGACGCCGAGGTGGTTGAAGTACACCTGGAACAGTGGCGTGCGGCTGCGATCGCGCTGCGGCTGCAGGGCGTCGACGAGCTGCTCGAACGGCAGGTCCTGGTGCGCGTACGTGCCGAGTGCGCTGTCGCGGGCACGGCGCAGCACCTCGGTGAAGGCCGGGTCGCCGGACAGGTCGACGCGCAGCACGAGCGTGTCGAGGAAGTGCCCGATGAGGTTCTCGGTCTCGGTCCGGGTCCGCCCGGCGATGGGGCTGCCGACCACGACGTCGTCGGTGCCGGCGTAGCGGCCGAGCAGCACGGAGAAGCCGGCCAGCAGCACCATGAACATCGTGGCGCCCTCGTCCCGGCCGAGCCGGGTCAGGCGGTCCATCACCGGGCGCGGCACGACGACGTCGACGAGGCCGCCGGCCGAGGAGCGCACCGGCGGGCGGGGCCGGTCGGCCGGCAGCTCGAGGGTGCTCAGGCCGGCCAGCCGGTCGCGCCAGTAGCCGAGCTGCCGGTCGAGCTCCCCGCCGAGCAGCCAGTCGCGCTGCCAGACGGCGTAGTCGGCGTACTGCACGGGCAGGTCCGGCAGGCGCGGTTCGCGGTTGTCGCGCGCGGCGCTGTACAGCTCGGACAGCTCGCGACGCAGCACGCCGGCGGACCATTCGTCCATGACGGCGTGGTGCATGACGACGCACAGGACGTGGTCGTCCGGGGCGAGGCGGATGAGCCGGGTGCGGATGAGCCGGTCGGCGCCGAGGTCGAACGGCGTGGCGGCGTCGCCGGCGGCGACGGCGAGGGCCCGCGCGAGCCCCGCCGGGTCGCCGGTCAGGTCCGTCACGACCCAGTGCGGCTCGCCGGGCGGGTCGATGTGCTGGTGCGCGACGCCGTCGACGGTGACCAGGCGGGTCCGCAGCACCTCGTGCCGGGCCACGAGCGCGGCCACGGCCCGCCGCAGCGCGCCGGCGTCGAGCTCGCCGCGCAGGCGCAGCGCCGTCGGCACGTTGTAGTCGGCCGAGCCGGGCTCCAGCTGGGCCAGGAACCACAGCCGCTGCTGGGCGTAGGACAGCGGCAGCGGCGCGGCGCGATCCACCGGGACGATGGGCGGCGCGGCCCCGTCCCGCTCGCCGGCGCCGGCCAGGACGGTGTCGATCGCCGCGGCGCAGGCGCGCAGGGTGCGATGGTCGAACAGCACGGCGAGGGGTAGCTCGGCGCCGGTGGCCTCGCGCAGGCGCGACACCGCTTTGGTGGCGACGAGCGAGTGGCCGCCGAGCTCGAAGAAGTTGTCGTCGGCGCCGATCGGGCCGACGCCGAGCACGTCGGCCCAGATGCCGGCGAGCAGCTCCTCGGTCGGGGTCGCGGGCGGGACGTGGCGGTCGGCGGCGCGCTCGACGCCGGGCTCGGGCAGCGCCGCGCGGTCGATCTTGCCGCTGGCCGACAGGGGCAGCGCGGCGAGCTCCATGAAGACGGTGGGGATCAGGTGCTCGGGCAGCCGGCCGGCGAGGAACTCGCGCAGGGCCGCGCCGGTCGGGATCCCGTCGGCGGCCTCGGCCGGGACGGCGTAGGCGATGAGGCGCCGCTCGTCGCCGGCCCGGTCGGCGGTGACGATCGCGGCCGCGACGGCCGGGTGCGCGGCGATGGCCGACTCGACCTCGGCCGGCTCGATCCGGAAGCCTCTGACCTTGAGCTGGCGGTCGGCGCGACCGACGAACTCGAGCTCGCCGTCGGCGCGCCAGCGCACGAGGTCGCCGGTGCGGTACAGGCGGGAGCCGTCGGCGGCGAAGGGGTCGGCGACGAACCGCTCGGCGCTCAGTCCGGGCCGGCGCAGGTAGCCGCGGGCGACGCCGTCGCCGGCGACGTAGAGCTCGCCGGTCACGCCGACGGGCACGGGCCGCAGGGCCTGGCCGAGGACGTAGGCGCGGGTGTTGACGATCGGCCGGCCGATCGGCGGGGCACCATCCGCGCCGGCGTCGCACACTCCGATGGAGGCGCAGACTGTGGTCTCGGTCGGGCCGTAGGCGTTGAGCAGCCGCACGCGGCCGGCCCAGTCGCGCGCGAGGCCGGCGCCGATCGCCTCGCCGGCCACGACGAGCGTCGCCACGCCGTCCAGAGCGGCCGGGGCGAGGGTGGCGAGCAGCGACGGCGGCAGGGTCAGCACCGTGACGCCGCTCGAGCG
Organism: Dactylosporangium siamense; assembly: GCF_016862795.1. GTDB lineage: Bacteria > Actinomycetota > Actinomycetes > Mycobacteriales > Micromonosporaceae > Dactylosporangium > Dactylosporangium siamense. Next base: position 23,990 of record NZ_BONQ01000206.1, read on the forward strand.
CACCAGGCGCCCGAGGGCCGCGGTGTCGGCGCGCTCGTCCGGGCCGGCGACGACGAGCCGCGCGCCGGCGGCGAGCGTCACCGCGATCTCCGAGACGGCGGCGTCGAATCCGAGGGCGGCGAACTGCAGCACCGTCGCGTCCTGATCCACGCCGAAGACCGGGGCCTGGCCCAGGATGAGGTTGGTGACGCCGCGGTGGCTCACCGCGACGCCCTTGGGGCGGCCGGTCGAGCCCGAGGTGTAGATGACGTAGGCGAGCTGGTCCGGGTGCGGCGGTGCCGGCGCCGGCGGCTCGGGCGCGGCCTCGATCGCCGCCGCCGTCGACGGGGAGTCGAGGGCGATGAGGCGGGTGCGGCCGCCGGGCAGGTGCTCCAGCGCGGACTTCGAGCCCACCACGACCGAGGCCCGGCTGTCGGTGAGCATGAACGCGAGGCGCTCCACCGGATATTCGGGGTCCAGCGGCAGGAACGCCCCGCCGGTCCGCCACACCGCGAGGATGGCGACCACCGGGTCGAGGCCGCGTTCGGCGCACAGGCCGACGACGGTCTCGGGGCCGACGCCGAGCGTGCGCAGGTAGGCGGCGAGCCGGGCGGCGCGGCGGTCCAGCTCGGCGTAGGTGAGTGCGGCGGGGCCGGCGACGACGGCGACCGCGTCGGGGTGGGTGCGGGCCCGGGCGGCGACGAGCGCGGGGACGGCGGCGGGGCCGGCCGGCGCGGCGGTGTCGTTCCAGTCGCACACCACCTGCCGCCACTGTGCGGGCGGCAGCGACGGGAGCTCCGAGAGCCTCTGGTCGGGGGCGGCGCAGATGGTGCCGAGGATCAGCGCGAGATGCTCCGCCAGTCGTTCGACGGTGGCGTGGTCGAAGACGTCGGTGCGGTACAGCAGGCTGCCGCTGATGCCGTCGGCGCCCTCGGCGAGCGCGACGGTCAGGTCGGAGCGGGCCTCGTCGGTGCCGAGCGGGAACGGCTCGCCGGCGAGGCCGGGGAACGTGAAGCGCGCCTCGCCGGCGCCGCCGCCGACCCGGTCGACGCCGAACATCACCTGGAACAGCGGCGCGACCGACCGGTCGCGCGCGGTCTCCAGCACGTCGACGAGCTGCTCGAACGGCACGTCCTGGTGCGCGTATCCGGCGAGGGCCTCGCGCCGGACGCGGCCGACGAGCTCGGCGAACGTGGGATCGCCGGACAGGTCGGTGCGCAGCACGAGGGAGTTGACGAAGAACCCGACGAGTCCCTCGGTCTCGGTGTGGTTGCGGTTGGCGATGGGCGTGCCGACCACGACGTCGTCCTGGCCGCAGTGGCGCGACAGCACGACGGTGAACGCGGCGAGCAACGTCATGAACATCGTGGCGCCGCTGCGGCGGGCCACCGACCGCAGGCCGTCGGCGACCGCTGCGGGCACCGCGAACTCGGCCGCGGCGGCGCTCGAGGAGCGCACCGGGGGCCGCGGCCGGTCCAGCGGCAGCTCGAGCATGGGCGCGCCGGCCAGCCGGTCACGCCAGAACGCGATCTGCTCCTCGACGACGGCGCCGCGCAGCCAGGAGCGCTGCCAGGCGGCGAAGTCGGCGTACTGCACGGCCAACGGCGCCAGGGCGGGCGACCGGCCGGCGCGGGAAGCCTCGTAGACGGCGCCGAGCTCGTGGCGCAGGATCAGCGCCGACCACTCGTCGGAGACCACGTGGTGCAGGTAGAGGCAGAACACGTGGTCGTCGGCGCCGAGCCGGACCAGCCGGGCCCGCACGAGCGGGCCGCGGGCTAGGTCGTACGGGCGCCCGGCGTCCGCCGCGAGGAGGTCCCGGGCCGCGCGCGGCGGGTCCGGTCGCGCGGACACGTCGGACTCGATCAGCTCGACGCCGCCCGGCGGGTCGACGACCTGCTGTGGTACACCATCCGGACCCGTCACCAACCGGGTGCGCAACACCTCGTGCCGCTCGGCGACGGTGTCGAGGGCCGCCCGCAGCGCCGCCGCGTCGAGGGGCCCGCGCAGCCGGATGGTCTCGGCGTTGTTGTACTCGATCGAGCCGGGCTCGAGCTGGTGGAGGAACCACAGCCGCTGCTGCGCGAAGGACAGCGGCAGCGGGCCGGACCGGTCGGCCGGGGTGATCGCCGGAACTGTGTGCCCGGCGTCGGCGCGGCCGGGCGCGGCGGCGTCGAGGAACGCGGCGAGGGCGGCGACCGTGGGCCGGTCGAAGAGCACGACGAGGGAGACCTCGACGCCGAACGCCGCCCGGATCCGCGAGACGACCTGGGTGGCGAGCAGCGAGTGACCGCCGAGCTCGAAGAAGTTGTCGCCGGTGCCGACCCGCTCGAGGCCGAGCACGTCCATCCAGATGCCGGCGAGCAGCTCCTCGGCGGGCGTGCGGGGCCGCAGGTAGGCGCTGGGCAGGTCCGGGCGGTCGGCGCCTGGGGCGGGCAGGGCGGCCCGGTCGATCTTGCCGTTGGCGGTCAGCGGCAGCTCGGGCAGCGCCACGAACGCGGCCGGGATGAGCGCGTCGGGCAGCGTCCGGGCGAGGTGGGCGCGCAGGTCCACGGGGACGGCGGGCACGACGTAGGCGACGAGGCGGCGGTCGTCGTGCTCCTCGCGGACGGTCACGACGGCGGCCGTGACCGAGCGGTGTGACAGCAGCGCGGCCTGGATCTCGCCCGGCTCGATCCGGTGGCCGCGGATCTTCACCTGGTGGTCGAGCCGGCCGAGGAACTCGATCCGGCCGTCGGGGCGGCGGCGGGCGCGGTCGCCGGTGCGGTACAGGCGGGCGCCGCCGCCGGCGAACGGGTCGGCGACGAAGCGCTCCGCGGTCAGGGCCGGGTGGCCGCCGTAGCCGCGGCTGACGCCGGCGCCGCCGATGTACAGCTCGCCGGTCACGCCGACGGGCGCCTCGGCGAGGCCACCGCCGGTCACCACGTGGAGCCGGACGCCGGCCAGCGGCAGGCCGATCGGCGCGGGGCCGCCGGACAGCCGGCTGGCGGCGGCGCCGATCGTCGTCTCGGTCGGCCCGTAGTGGTTGTACACCGCGACGTCCACATCGGACAGTGCGGCCAGCAGGTCGGGCGATGCCGCCTCGCCGCCGAGCACCAGCGTCCGGGCCGGCATGAGGTCGGGCAGGGGCAGCTGCCGGGTGAGCGCGGCGAGGTGGGACGGCACGATCTTGAGGTAGTCGATCCGGTGCCGGCGCAGGTAGCCGGCCAGGCCTTCCGGGTCGGTGGCCAGGGACCGTTCGGGGGCGTACAGCGTCCCGCCGGTGGTCAGGCAGACGAACACGGTGGTGTTGCCGAAGTCGGTGCCGAGCGGCTGCAGCAGCAGGTAGCGGCGGCCCTCGCCGCCCAGTCCGGTCCGCTCGGGCGCGGCCCGCACGTAGTTGGCCAGCCCGCGGTGCGTGACCCAGGCGCCCTTGGGACGGCCGGTCGAGCCGGAGGTGTAGATGACGTACGCCGTCTGGTCGGGGTGCACCGGGACGTCGGGCGCCGTGTCCGGCTCGGCGTCGACGGCGGCGGCCACCGCGGGGTCGTCGAGAGCGACCGCGCGGGCCCGGCCGACGGGCAGATCGTCGAGGCGCTCGGACGCGCCGAGCACGACGGCGGCGCGGCTGTCGCTGAGCAGGTACCGCAGCCGCGCGACCGGATAGGCCGGGTCGAGCGGCAGGTAGGCGCCGCCGGCCTTCCACACCGCGAGGACGGCGACGACCGAGTCGACAGACCGGTCGAGGCACAGCGCGACGACGGTCTCCCGGTCGACGCCGATGCCGCGCAGGTGATGGGCGAGCCGGTTGGCCCTGGCGTCGAGCTCGGCATAGGTGAGGCGGCCGTCCCCGTCGAGCAGCGCGGTCACGCCGGGGGCCCGCCGGGCGGCGGCGGTGATGAGCTCGTGCACCCCGGCACCCGCGGCGAGATCGCGGCCGGTGTCGTTCCAACCGGCGAGTTCGTCGCGCTCGGCCGGGGCGAGCGCCGGCAGGGCGGACAGCGGCCGGTCGGCGGCGTGCGCGGCGGCGTCGAGCAGCACGAGCAGCCGGCCGGCGAGCCGCTCGATCGTGGTGCGGTCGAACAGCGCCGTGGCGAACTCGACCGAGCCGGTGAGGGTCTCGCCGTCGTCGGAGCACACCAGCCGCAGGTCGAACTTGGCCGCGACCGGGGCGGGCATCTCCTCCAGCCGCATCCCCTCCACCTCGGCCGCCACGTCCAGGTTGTAGTTGAACAGCACCTGGAACAGCGGCGTGCGGGACCGGTCGCGGTCGGTGACGAGCGCCTCGACGAGCTGCTCGAACGGCACGTCCTGGCGGGCGAACGCGGCCAGCGCCTCCTGCCGGGTGCGGGCGAGCAGCTCGGCGAAGGTCGGGTCGCCGGACAGGTCGGCCCGCAGGACCAGGGTGTTGACGAAGAAGCCGATCAGGTCCTCGGTCTCGGCGCGGTTGCGGCCCGCGATCGGCGTGCCGACGAGCAGGTCGTCCTGGCCGGTGAACCGCCCGAGCAGCGCCGCGTAACCGGCGAAGAGGGTCATGAACATCGTCGCGCCGGTGTCGCGCGACAAGGCCCGGAGGCGGGCCGTCACCGGGGCGGGCACGGTGAAGCGGACGCGGTCGCCGGCCGACGAGCGCACGCGCGGGCGGAGCCGGTCGGTCGGCAGCTCGATCGCCGGAGCGCCGGCGAGGTGCTCGCGCCAGTAGCCGAGCTGGCGGTCCAGGACGTCGCCGGTGAGCCAGTCGCGCTGCCAGACGGCGAAGTCGGCGTACTGCACGGCCAGCGGCGGCAGGGGCGGCTCCTCGCCGTGGACGAACGCGGTGTACAGGGTGCTGATCTCGCGATGCAGCAGCGCAACCGACCACTGGTCGGACACGACGTGATGCGCGCACAGGCTGAGCACGTGGTCGGTGCCCGACAGCCGCAGCAGCCGGGCCCGCAGCAGCGGCCCCTGGGCCAGGTCGAAGGGTGCGACGGCATCGGCGGCCAGCCATGCCTCGGCGGACGCCCGCGGGTCCGGCTCGCCGCTCAGGTCGATGTCGAGCAGGCCAGCCGGCCCGGCGGGGTCGATGACCTGGTGTGCGCCGCCGTCGGCGCCGGCGACCAGGCGCGTGCGCAGCACCTCGTGCCGAGCGACGACGGTGTCGAGGGCGGCCCGCAGCGCGGCGGCGTCGAGCGGGCCGGTGAGGCGCAGGGCCAGGGGCTCGTTGTAGTCGGCGGACCCGGGCTCGAGCTGGTGGATGATCCACATACGCTGCTGGGCGAACGACAGCGGCAACGCCCGGTCGCGGCCGGTGGGCCGGATCGGCGGGGCGGCGCCGCCCCTGGGCGCGGCGTCGACGGCGGCGGCGAGCTCGGCGACCGTCGGGCCGTCGAACAGGGCCGACAGGTCCAGCTCCACGCCGAAGTCGGCGCGGACCCGCGACATGACGCGGGTGGCGAGCAGCGAGTGGCCGCCGAGCTCGAACAGGTCGTCGTGGATGCCGACCCGCTCGACGCCGAGGAGGTTCTCCCAGATCGTTGCGAGCGCCGCTTCGGTGCCGCTGCGGGGCCCGGCATAGGCGACGGAGAGCCGGGGCCTGGCAGTGTCGGGCTCGGGCAGGGCGGCGCGGTCCGTCTTGCCGTTCGGGTTGAGCGGGATGCGGTCAAGCTCGACGAAGGCCGACGGGATGAGGTACGTCGGCAGGGTCCCGGCCAGAAACGCGCGCAGCTCGCTCGGGTTGGGCGGCGGGCCGGCCGGCACGTAGTAGGCGACGAGCCGGCGCTCGGCGGCCTCGCCCCGCGCGACGACCACGGCCTCGGCGACGCCGGAGTGGGCCAGCAGGGCGGCCTCGACCTCGCCGGGCTCGATCCGCACGCCGCGGACCTTCACCTGATGATCGACCCGGCCGAGGAACACGAGCTGGCCGTCCTCGCGGGAGCGGACGCGGTCGCCGGTGCGGTACAGCCGTGCGCCGTCGGCGGCGAACGGGTCGGCGACGAAGCGCTCGGCGGCCAGCGCGGGCCGGCCGGCGTAGCCGCGCCCGACGCCGGCGCCGCCGATGTACAGCTCGCCGGGCACGCCGGGCGGCACCGGGTTCATCGCGCGGTCGACGACGTGGACGCGCACGTTGCCGATGGGCCGGCCGATCGGCGGCGGCCCGCTGTCGCCGCGGGCGCAGGTCGCGATGACCGCCTCGATCGACGTCTCGGTCGGCCCGTAGAGGTTGCCGACGGTGGCGGTCGAGTTGCGCTCGTAGAACCGCCGCACGTCCTCCTCGGGCAGCGCCTCGCCGCTGCACATCATGAGCCGCAGGGCGGGCAGCGCCGGCGGCTGCGGATGCCGCACGAGCACCCGGAACAGCGAAGGGACGAACTGCACGACGGCGATGCGGGCCGAGTCGAGCAGCCCCAGCAGGTAGTCGATGTCGCGGTGCCGGCCCGGCTCGGCGATCACCAGGTGGGCGCCGACGGACAGCGGCCAGAACAGCTCCCAGACGGAGGCGTCGAAGGCCAGTGGCGCCTTGTGCAGGACGCGCTCGGTGACGTCGAGGCGGAAGTCGTCCTGCATGCGCACGAGCCGGTTGACGACGCCGCGGTGCCCGACGAGCACGCCCTTGGGCCGCCCGGTCGACCCGGAGGTGTAGATGACGTAGGCGAGCTGTTCCGGGTGGGTCCGCCGGGCCGGCGGGTCGGCGGGCGCCGCCGCGACGGCCGCGGCGGTGGCGGGGTCGTCGAGGTACACGGCCGGGACGTCGCCGACGGCGGGCTGTCCGGTGCCGGTGAGCACGAGGGCGGCGCCGCTGTCGGCGGCCATGTAGGCACGGCGCTCGGCCGGGAAGTCGGGGTCCAGCGGCAGGTAGGCGCCGCCGGCCTTCCAGATCGCCAGCAGCGCGGTGACGCTGCCCAGCCCGCGCTCCAGCGCGACGCCGACGATGGTCTCTGCGGTGACGCCGAGGCTTCGCAGGTGATGGGCGAGCCGGTTGGCGGACGCGTCGAGCTCGGCGTAGGTGAGCGACTCGGTGCCGCAGGACGCGGCGACCGCATCCGGGGTGCGGGCCGCCTGAGCGGCGAACAGCTCGTGAACCCCGGCGACGGTGGCCGGCGCGGCGTCGGTGCGGTTCCAGCCGTCGAGCTCGGCGCGCTCCGCGGCGGTGAGCATCGGCAGCCGCGACACGGGCAGCGCGGGGTCGGCGACGGCGCCCGCCAGCAGCGTCAGCAGATGGCCCGTGAGCCCGGCCGCGGCCTCCGGCGAGGCGCAGGAAAGCGTTGCGGCGTCCGGGCCGAGCGCGACCTCGACGGCGCCCTCGCCCGGCCCGGGCCGGGCGTCGCGCGCCCGGGCCACCAGGTCGGCGAAGCGCGGGTCGTCCGACAGGTCCAGCGACACCGCGCCGGCTGAGCCGACGCCGACGGTCACCGTGTCGCGGTCGTCGCGGCGGGCGAGCGCGGCGGCGAGGCCGGCCAGCACCACGTCCGGCACGTGCGCCCCCGTGCGGCCGGCGAGGCCGGCGAGGCCCGCGGTCAGCTCGGCGGCCGGGTGCAGGGGCAGTTCCGTTCGCATACGTTCCCGTCCCGACTCGTTCGCTACAGCGGGTTGGTCGACATCTGGACCGGCTCGTCGGCGATGCCGTCGCCGATCACGGCCTCGACGTCTTCGTCGTCCAGGAAGCCCGACGCCTGGATCGAGAACAGCTCGGCGTAGAGGCCGCCGGCGGCCATCAGCGAGGCGTGGTTGCCTTGCTCCACGATCCGGCCCTGCTCCAGCACGACGATGTGGTCGGCCGTGCGCACCGTCGAGAAGCGGTGCGAGATGAGCAGGACCGTGCGGTTGCGGTAGAGCTCGCGCACGCTGTCGAACAGCGCCCGCTCGGCCCGCGCGTCGAGCGCGGCGCTCGGCTCGTCGAGCACCACGACCGGCGCCGAGCGGAAGAACGCGCGGGCGAGCGCGACCCGCTGCCACTGGCCGAGCGACAGGTCCTGACCGTCGCCGAACTGGGGCGACAGCATGGTGTCGTAGCCCTCCGGCAGGGCGGAGAGGAAGCCGTCGGCGCCGGCCGCCCGGGCCGCCTGGTGGATGTCGTCGGGGCCGGGCTCGCGCTCGACCGCGCCCAGCCGGATGTTGTCGGCGGCCGGCATGGCGTACTTGATGAAGTCCTGGAACAGCACGGCGACCGAGTTGCGCCACGCCTCCGTGTCGATGTCGCGCAGGTCGACCCCGTCGACCCGCACGGCGCCGGTCTGCGGCGTGTAGAGCCCGGCGAGCAGCTTCGCCAGCGTCGTCTTGCCCGACCCGTTCTCGCCGACGAGCGCTACCACCTGGCCGGCCTCGATCCGCAGCGAGACGTCCCGCACGGCCGGGCGTTCGGCGTCCTGGTAGGTGAAGCCCAGGCCGTCGAGCTCGATGCGCGAGAACTGGGCCGGCGCCGGGACGCCGTCGTGCCGGCCGCGCAGCTTGGGCCCGAGCGCCAGGAACTCGTCGAGGTCGGCGATGAGGGGCGCGGACTCGAAGAAGGCGTTGGTGGCCGAGATGGCCTCCATCAGCTTCTGGCTGAGCACGAGCAGGATGCCGGCGAGTGTCGCGGTCTGCGCCAGCGACAGCACGTGGTAGTGGGTGAGCAGGATGAGCCCGCCGGCGACCAGCGCGATGACGGCGTTGCTGCCCAGCGAGGAGATCATCGACGAGCGCAGCCGGCGGCGCAGCATCGCGCCGAGCAGCCGCAGCCGCTCGTTCATGGAGTCGCGCCAGGTCGTCGCGAGGTGGTCGGCGAGGTTGTACGCCCGGACCTCCTTCGCCGGATCGCGCGTGGTCAGCAGGACGTAGAGGTAGCTGCGGCCCCGGTCCGAGCTGGTGGTCTCCTTGACGAATTCGTAGTACTGCTCGCCGCCGCGGGTGCCGCCGATCCACACCGGGAAGATCACGGCCAGCACACACACCGCGATCACCGGCTGGATGGTGGACAGCGCGATCCACAGCGAAATCACGGTGAAGAGCGCCTGCATGACCAGCGTCAGCGACGACACCATCTGGATCGGACGGTGCTGCGCACTGGCCGACGCGCGCTGCAGCCGGTCGTGGAAGCGGGAGTTGTCGAAGTCGTCGAGCTCCGCCTGGGAAACGACCCCGATCACCTCGCCGCACGCGTAGATGCTGGTCCGTTCGCCGAGCATCGTGCGCCGGTTGGCGATCACCGCCTCGGCCAGCACGATGACGATGTTGGCGGATATGAAGATGATCAGATTGCTGGCCAGTGCGGGGGCGCTGGCGCCGTTGTCGGAGCCGATCAGGCTGGACAGCACCTTCTGGACCTGGATCACCAGCACGAAGATGCCGACGGCCTGCAGCACGTCCATCGCCACGACGATCAGGAACTCGCGGCGCGAGGCCCGCCACACGAGTCTGATCGCGGCGGCGACGGCGCGCATCATGCCGCGGAAGCCCCGAATTCGGGGGCCGGGAACGCTGGTCGGTCGCTCTGTCACGTTGCCTCCGCGTCATGTCCTTCACGGCGGGCACGGCACCCAGGGACAAATGGCAGGATAGTCAGCCCGGACAATTTTGCGTAAGGACTCGGCGATCCCCTTCGATCAGCGGCCATCGGCACGCCAGTCCGGCTCCAGCCGCTCCCCAAATGACATTTCACCGGCTTTGCCGCGCTACTTTCCGCGCCAATTTCAATGACCGGCAAATCCTGCCGTGAATGCGTTTGAAATAGGGCCCGGCACGACCGACCTCGAGGGTGAATCGGTCGTGCCGGGCCCACCACGCGGGCGGCGTGCGGGGGTCACGCGCCAGCGTGCACCTGACGCCCGTCAGGCCGTCATATGCAATTGCATGCCGAGTATGATACTCGATATACAGCCGTCTGGTCCATGGCTCACTCGCCCCGGCGGCCGGCCAGTTCCTCGCTCAGCCACCGCCCGGCGGCCTCGGCCCCCGCGTCCTCGCGGATCAGCGTCATATGCGTGCCCGGGAACGAGTGGACCTCGCGGAGATCCGCCACCGTCGCCCGCCACTGCTCGAGCGTCGAGCTCTGCACCTCGGCCGGGTCGTCCTGCGGCATCAGCAGCACCACCCGGCCCTCGTGGCGGGCACCGCGGCGACCCATGCGCATGCGGTACTCCAGGCTGGCCAGCGTGTTGAGCAGGTTGATGCGAGCGGCCCGCAGCTGCCCCGTGTCGCCGGCCTTGACCGCGGCCACACCCTGCTCGTCGAGCTGCCAGATGTCGAGCAGCTCCCGCTCGGCGCCGTCCGGCAGCGGCGTGCCACCGTCGATCGCGCGCGTGATGTCGCCGACCAGCTTGCGGGTCTGGGCGCGCTGACGGCGCACCATCCGCCGGGAGCGCGGCATGTGCCGCGGCGGCCCGACCAGGATAACGTCGGCGGCGCCGGGACCGGCCTGCCGGGCCATCTCGAGGGCGACGTAGCCACCCATCGACCACGCCGCGAACAGATACGGGCCTTCGGGCTGGATGGCGCGGACCTCCTCGAGGTACACCCGCGCCATCTCCTCGACCGTGGTCAGCGGCTCCTCGTCGTCGGTGAGCCCGCGCGACTGCATCGCGATGACCCGCTGCCCACCGGCGAACTGCGCCGCGATCCCGTTGTAGTCCGTCACCCCGCCCGTGCCGGAGTGCACGAAGAAGATCGGCGGCCCATCGCCACCGCGCCGGATCTCCACCGCCGACCGCGGCCGCCACGCCTCCACCGGCTCCTGGAGCACCGGCGCCAGCCCGGCAACGGTCGGATGGTCGAACAGATCGCCGACGCTCATCTCCCGCCCGGTGGCCCGGATGCGCGCGATGACCTGGGTGGCGAGCAGCGAGTGGCC
>NZ_BONQ01000207.1 GCF_016862795.1 Dactylosporangium siamense
TTGAGCATCGACATGTGTCCACCCTCCCCCGTCAGGGGACCACCATACGACGGCTCAGCCGAGGCGGGTGCGCACCACCAGGTCGTGCAGGGCGTCGACCGCCGCCGGGTCCGGATGCTCGGGCAGCTGCGACGCGCTCCGGGCCGCCTCCAGCTCCGCGCGCAGCAGCGGCACGTCGGCAGCGAGCCGTCGTGCGGCGCCGGCCGGCAGCGGCCCGTGTTCGGCTTCGCGCTTGGCGGCGATGAGGTCCGGCACGTACGGCAGCCGAGCGCCGAGCACGCCGAGGTCGGCCACCATCGTGCCGGTGCGCATCAGGTGGATGCCGGTCAGCAGCACCCGCAGCGTGTACAGCGCGGGCTTCAGCTCGCCGGACCTGGCGTGCAGCCGCTCCTGCGTGGCGGCGAACCCGAGGTAGTGGTGCGCGTGGTTCCGGGTGATCAGCCCGGGAGCGATCGCCGCCAGCTCGGCGTGCGCCGGGGTCGTCACCACCACCAGCGGCGACAGCAGCTGCTCCAGCACGTTGCCGTTGCGGAGGATCAGCATCTTGGCGAACGGCAGCAGATCGTGGCTGACGACGTCCAGCTCAACGCCGTCGCGCACCCCGCTGTGCTGCAACGTCTGCGGCCCGAGGCGCAACCCGACGACCTCCGCCGCCGGTAGCAGGTGTACGGCCCGCAGGTCGAGGTCGGAGTCGACGGAGGCGAACCCGTACAGGTGCGCGCCGCTGACGGTGGCGAACACCAGCGGGCGGGGCAACGCGCCGGCGACCTCGGCCGCCCAGGCAGGCACCTCGATCGTCACGACGGTCCCCGACCGAGCCGGATGTTGGTCCCGAGAAGCACCACGACAACGATCATGCCATCGCGGTCACGGGTTTCCTGGAGGACGGGAACCAAGGTACGGTTCCGGGGTGACTGCCGGGTCGGCCATGTGCCGTGCACAGACAAGGCGTCCGGCAGTTCGTTGAGCTGCCGGCGGGCCCGTGGCCCGCCCCTCCTTCCGCACCGCCCGCATCGAGCGGAGCCTGCCGAGGAAGGAGGTGATCGCATGTCCCGCTTCGAAGATCTCAGCATCGGTGACGTCGTCGACGGTGAGGTGTCCGGCGTGGTGCCGTTTGGCACGTTCGTTCGGTTCGCCGACGGTGTCGATGGCCTGCTGCACGGCGTGACCGGCCTGGAGGTCGGCGCCGCCGTCACGGTCCGCGTCCTGGACAAGGACGCCGAGCGCCGCCGCGCCAGCCTGGCGCTGGCCTAAACGACAGCCTTGTCGACAGCGGGCACCCGGGCGACGTCCCGGGTGCCCGCCTCTGCCGCACAGCGACCGGACGCCACGCGGGCCACGAACAGTCCGGCGGACACCAGCAGCGAGCCGATCGCGAGGATGCCCATCGCGGTGCCCGGCGGCACGGACTGGGCGACGAGCCCGCCGAGGGTGGCGCCGACCGCCTGCATGGCGAGCAGTCCCGAGCCGAACAGCCCGAGCGCCTGGCCGTGCAACGGTTCCGGCGTCGTGGCCAGGAGCCGGTCCTGCAGCAGCAGGGTCGCGCCGTAGCCGATGGAGGCGACCCCGGCCAGCGCCGCCGCGACCGGCACCGACGGTTCGAGGAAGAACAGCAGATACGGCGCGGCGAGCAGCCACCGTAACGGTCCGCTGAGCCGGAACCGCAGCCGCGGCGGCACGAACCGGCCGGCGATCGCATCACCGAGCAGCATCCCGATGGCGGAGGTGACGAACAGGACGCTGGCCGCCCCCGGCGAGTACGGCACGAACAGCGCCTCGCAGCCGACGATGAGCCCGTTCGGCACCCACATCGCGATGTATACGCCCGGCTGCCACACCTGCCGGTTGCCGCGCCAGGTCGCCCGCACCGACGGCCGGTCGGTGGCGCGCGGCGGCCGGCGGGTCAGGCCGAACCGGGCCACGAGCGCCGACACCACCTGCAGGCCCGCACCGACCAGCAGCGCTCCGCGCGGTGACACGGCGGCGACGAGCGCACCGCCGACCGCGAAGCCGCCGATCTGCATCGCACCGACCGACATGTTCAGCAGCGAACGCCCCAGGATGTACGCCGAAGGCGGGAGGATCTCGGCCAGCAGCCCGTACCGGACGCCACCGCCGACCGAATTGGCGAGTCCCTGCGCGAAGATGACGGCGAACAGGGCCACGATCGGCAGCCCGGGCACGGCGAGGACGGCGGTCGTCACCGCCGCGAACACGGCGAGCCCGGTCAGCGCGGCCCGCGGCGGCACCCGGTCCGCCCACGACAGCACCGTCGCCGCGCCGACGAGTTGGGCGAACGACGCGCCGAACATGCTCAGCGCCGACAGCAGCGGCGAGTCGGTAGCCGCGTAGACGAGGGTGCCCAGCCCGATCCCGGCCACCGTCCCGGCCGCGACCTGCCCCGACAGGGTCCCGAACAACGCGGTGAACTCCGGCGTGCCGAACAGTTGCCGATAGGTTCGCATGATCGTCATGCTGCGGCGCCGGTACGGGCACCCGGTACAGTTTCGCGTGGAGGCGAAACGTGGGATTCTGGCAGATCGGCACCGACGTGCTGGCCCGCAGCCGGTTCGTCGTGTCGCCGCTCGCCGAAACGGTCGCCTGCCTGTCGGCGCTCGGCGGCCAGCACGCGACGAGCGCGCCGCAGCGGGAGTGGCTCGCCGCGCACCGCGCCGCGTTCGACGCCCGGTATGCCGGCGACCCGTTCGTGCGGCCGTTCCTGCACACCGCGATCCGGCCCGGCTGGATCGCGGACTTCCTGGTCACCCCGCCGCACACGCCCGGCGAGACGTTCTCCACCGAGCTGGCCCGGCTGCGCCGCACCCCGGACGCCACCGCCCGCGCGCACCTGGGCCTCGACGGTGCCGTGCCGGACGTACTGCGCGCCGACGGGCTCGCCGAGCGGGCCGCCGACCTGGTCGAGTGGGTCTGGTCCCAGCTCGTGCGCCCGGGCTGGCCGCGCCTGCGCCGCGTCTTCGAGGCCGACATCGTGTCCCGCAACGCCCGGCTCAGCACCGGCGGCTGGGCCGCGGTCCTGGACGGCATGCGCCCGGGCATGCGCTGGCTCGGCGACGGGCGGCTGCAGATCAACACGTATGACTACGCGCCGATGGACATCAGCGACGCCTCGTTGCTGTTCATCCCGACGACCGCGGCCAGGGGCTGGGTCGGCTGGGAGGAGCCGCCCAGGTCGTATTCGGTCATCTATCCGTGCACGGGCTGGCTCGCCACGCCCACCGGCGCCGCTCCCCCCGACGCCCTGGCCCGGCTGCTCGGGCCGCTGCGCGCCACCGTCCTGACCCTGCTCGCGACGCCGCTGAGCACGACGCAGCTGGTCGCGGTGACCGGCGCCGGCCTCGGCTCGGTCGGTGGTCACCTGCGGGTCCTGCTCGACGCCGGCCTCGTCGCCAGGCGCCGCTCCGGCCGCTCGGTCCTCTACTACCGGACCCCGACCGGCGCGGCGGTGGCGGCCACCGACGCCGGCGGTGAAGATACCCGGACGCGAATCTGAGGAACTCTCATCCGCACTGACGGTCACGTACCTACGGTGGAGTCGTGGCTCTGCGTGATCTCAGTGTGAATGTCAGGATCGTCGCCGCTGTCCTCGTCGCGGTGCTGGTGGCGCTCGTCAACGGTGTCCTGGCGGTGTCGGCGCTCGGCGACGCCAGCAAGGCCGCCCAGCAGATCTACACCAGCAACGTCATGAGCACCTCCGCGGTCGGCAAGATCCGGGCGACAGCGACGCTGGCCCGCGTCGACCTCGCCAACCACGCCGCCGCCGTCGGCAACCCCACCGCCCAGGCGCAGTTCGTCAAGGCGTTCACGGCCGACCTCGAGGCGTTCGCCGCCGCCGTGGCGGAGTACCGCGCGAGCCACCCCGCCGGTCCCGTCAGCGTCGTGGACGAGCTGGAGGCGAAGTGGGCGGAGTACGTGCGGATCGCGCAGACCGTCCAGCTGCCCAACGCCACCAAGGGCGACCTCGCCGCGTGGCAGGAGGTCCGCACCAGCCAGGTCGCGCCGGTGTTCACGACCATCAACAAGGACCTGGACAGCCTGGAGAAGTCGGAGGCGGACGCCGCGGCCGCGTCGGCGAAGGCGGCCCGGGACTCCTATGACTCGAACCGGACCATGGCGATCCTGCTCCTCAGCATCGGCCTGGTCGCCGCCCTGGCGCTCGGCCTGCTGGTGGCGCGGGGCATCGTGCGGTCCCTGCACCGGGTGAAGGCGGTGTGCGACGGCCTCGCTGGCGGCGACCTGACCCGCACCACCGGCCTGACCTCACGCGACGAGCCGGGGCAGATGGGCCAGGCCCTGGACGCGGCCACCACCCGCCTGCGCCAGACGGTGTCGACGATCGACGGCTCCGCGACCCGCCTCGCCGGTGCCTCCGAGCGGATGTCGGGTGTGGCGATGCGGATCGCCTCGTCGGCGGAGGAGACCTCGGTCCAGGCGCAGACCGTCGCCGCCGCCGCGGAGGAGGTGTCCCGCAGCGTCGACACGGTGTCGACCGGCAGCGAGGAGATGGGCGCGTCGATCCGCGAGATCGCGCAGAACGCCAGCGAGGCGGCCCGGGTCGCGAGCGAGGCGGTGCAGATCACGGCGCAGACGTCGGCGACGATGAGCCGGCTCGGCGACTCGTCCGCCGAGATCGGCAACGTCATCAAGGTGATCACGTCGATCGCCGAGCAGACGAACCTCCTGGCGCTCAACGCCACCATCGAGGCGGCGCGGGCCGGCGAGGCCGGCAAGGGCTTCGCGGTCGTCGCGTCCGAGGTGAAGGACCTGGCCCAGGAGACGGCCCGGGCCACCGAGGACATCTCCCGCCGGGTCCAGGCGATCCAGGACGACACCACCGGTGCGGTCGCCGCGATCGAGCAGGTGTCGGCGGTCATCGCCCGCATCAGCGACTTCCAGACCACCATCGCCTCCGCCGTGGAGGAGCAGACCGCCACCACCTCGGAGATGAACCGCAGCGTCATCGAGGCGGCCGCCGGCACCGGTGAGATCGCGCAGAACATCACCGGCGTCGCCGAGGCGGCCCGCCTCACCAGCGCCGGCGTCACCGAGTCCGAACAGGCCACCACCGAACTGCGCCGCATGTCCGGCGAGCTGACCGACCTCGTCGGCACGTTCCGCTATTGAACCGCGTTGTACCTGGCGACCCGTTCCTGGCCGGACAGCGCGGCGATGGCGTCCATGATCTCGTCGGTGGCGGCGCGCCGGTCGCGGGCGTCGTCGGCCAGCCCGGCGCAGTGCAGCGGCGCGCCGAACCGCACGGTGATCCTCGCCAGCCCGGCGCACTGCAGCGGCGGGCCGAACCGCACGGTGATCCTCGCCCGCCCGGGCAGCCCGCCGGTGCCCGCGAGCGCGACCGGGACGACCGGCGCGCCCGCGGTGAGCGCCAGCCACGCGACGCCGGTGCGGCCGCGGTACAGGCGGCCGTCGCGCGACCTGGTGCCCTCCGGGTAGATGCCGAACGCCCCTGATCAGGTCGTGTTCGAGCTCTGCGGGGTGATGCTGGCCCTGCACACCACGCACCGCCTGCGCCGCGACCCGGCCGCCGCGACCCGCGCCACCCGGGCGGTGAGCCGGCTCCTGGGCACTACCTGAGCACCAGAAGGTCCAGGGTGTCCATGACCGGGCCGGGGTCGGTCGCCTCCCGCAGCCGGGCCAGGCCCGCGTCGTAGGCCTCGTCGCTGATCAGCTTCAGCGGGGTGTGCGCGTCGCGGCGCAGCATCGCCGCGGCCTCGGCCACCGAACCCGCCGTGGTCTGCGCCACCCGCTCCAGGGCCACGGTGCGGAACCCGGCTCCGGCAAACGCCGTCTCGACCTCCGCCACGCTCGGATAGGTGTCCAGCACGGTGGCGGCCTCGGGGAAGTACCGCACCAGCGTCAGCCCGTCGTACCTGCCGGCGAACACCGACCGGATGAGCACCGGCGCGCCCGGCCGCACGACCCGGCGCAGCTCACGCGCGGCCGCCGCGAGGTCCGGCACGTGATGGATCACCGTCGAGATCCACACACCGTCCACGACCCCGTCGGCCACCGGCACGCGCCCCGCGTGCCCGGCGACGACCGGCAGATACACCGACCGCGCCCGCATCGCCGCGGACGGCTCCACCGCCAGGACCTCCACGCCGGGGAACCAGGAGGTGAAGGCCCGGGCCCAGCTGCCCGTGCCGGAGCCCAGGTCCAGCAGCCGCTGCCCGGGATGCGGCTCGAGGTGCCGCCCGACCGCCTCCCGCCAGGCATGCAGCCCCTCGTCGCTCAGATGCCGGTTGGTCTCGAACGCCGCGGCGTCCCCCTCGTCGTACGCGATGCGCGCCATGCTCCGAGCCAACCGGCTGTGGGGAACCTGGACAAGGGGCGAGTGCGCCGCTTCACAGCCGCGGCGGCCTGTTAGCGTGCCGGGCATGCCGCCGAGGTTCATCGTGTTCGACCTGTTCCACACGCTGGTCGACGGCGCCGACGCCGAGCGCGACCGGGTCGTCGGCGAGATGGCCGTGATGGTGGGCGTGGACCCGGACGCGCTGCTGCGGGCGTACCACGAAACCTGGGACGAACGGCTCGTGCGCTGGAGCGTCGAGGAGACCATCCGGATCCTCGCCGGCCGCCTCGGCGTGCACCCGTCCGACGAGGCGGTGGCCCGCGCCGCCGCACACCGCCGGGCCCTCGCCCACCGAGTCCTGGACGCCGTGCACCCCGCGACGCTGACCGCCCTCGACGCGCTGCGGGCCGGCGGCGCCCGGCTCGCCCTGGTGAGCAACGCCACCGCGGAGGCCGCCGAGGAATGGCCCGCGTGCGCGCTCGCGTCCCGGTTCGACGTCGCGGTCTTCTCCAGCGTCGTCGGCTTCGGCAAACCCGACCCGCGCATCTACCTGGCCGCCGCCGACGCGCTCGGCGCCGCCCCGGCCGACTGCGTCTACGTCGGCGACGGCGCGGACGGCGAACTGGCCGGTGCCGCCGCGGTCGGCATGCGGGTGGTGCGCACCGTCGAGCACAAGGACACCGACCCCACCTGGCCCGGCCCCGTCATCCAGGCCCTGCGCGACCTCGAGGACTGCCCCGTCTGACCGCAGCCTTTCGGGTCAGTCGTCGATCAGGTGGCGTTCGACGGAGGCGACCTTCGCGTCGAGGGCGCCCGTCACGCCGTCGCGCCAGTCGACCTTGATGACGGTGGAGGTGCGCGGGGACTTGGCGTGGACGGCCTCGACCGCGGCGCGGACCACTGCCATCGCCTGGTCCCAGGTCTCACCCTCGACGGTGGTGAACATGGCGTCGGTCCGGTTCGGCAGGCCGGACGCCCGCACGACCCGCACCGCCTCGGCGACGAGCGCGCCGACCTCCGGGCCCGCACCGAGCGGGGTGACACTGAACGCGACCAGAACCGACATGCGAGCCACCCTACCCAGCGGGCTTCAGCACATGCGCAGGAAGCGGTCCAGGACGCGGGTGCCGAACAGCAGCCCGTCGACCGGGACCCGTTCGTCGATGCCGTGGAACAGGGCGGTGAAGTCGAGGTCCGGTGGCAGGCGCAGCGGGGCGAAGCCGAGGTGGCGGATGCCGAGGCGCTGGAAGGCCTTCGCGTCGGTGCCGGCCGACAGCATGTACGGCAGCAGCCGCGCGTCCGGGTCCTCCGCGGTGATGGCGGCGGTCATCGCGTCGACGAGGGTGCCGTCGAAGGTGGTGCTCACCGACGGCATGCTCTTCCACTCGCGCTCGACACCGGGTCCGACGACGGCGTCGACCTCGCGCAGGAACGCCTCCTCCCGGTCCGGCAGCAGCCGGCAGTCGAAGATGGCGGAGGCGGTCGACGGGACCACGTTGTCCTTGTAGCCGGCGGAGAACATGGTGACGTTCGCGGTGTCGCGCAGGGTCGCGCCGATCATGCGGGCGACGGAGCCGAGCCGGCCGAGGACCTTTGCCGGGTCGTCATCCTCGTCGAACGGGACGCCGGTGAGGTCGCTCACGCCGGCGAGGAAGTCCCGCACGGGCGGGGTCAGCATGAGCGGGAACTCATGCGCGTCGAGCCGGGTGACGGCGGCGGCGAGACGGGCCACGGCGTTGTCGGTGTGCAGCAGCGAGCCGTGCCCGGGGGTGCCGCGGGTGTGCAGCCTGAGCCAGCCGACGCCCTTCTCGGCCGTCTCCACCAGGTACGCCCGGACGCCGTCGCCGACCGTCAGCGAGAAGCCGCCGACCTCGCTGATCGCCTCGGTCACCCCGTCGAACAGCTCGGGGCGGTGCCGGACCAGCCAGCCGGCACCGTTGACCCCGCCGGCCTCCTCGTCGGCGAGGTACGCGAACACCAGGTCCCGCGGCGGGACGACACCGTCGCGGCGGAACCGGCGGGCGACGGCCAGGCTCATCGCCACCATGTGCTTCATGTCGACGGCGCCGCGGCCCCACACGTATCCGCCGGACACCTCGCCGGAGAACGGATGGACCGACCACTCCGACGGCTCGGCCGGCACGACGTCGAGGTGGCTGTGCACCAGCAGCGCGCCCCGCTCCTCGTCGGCTCCGCGCAGGCGGGCGATGACGTTGCCGCGGCCGGGGGCGCCGGACTCGACGTACGTGGTCTCGTAGCCGGCGTCCTCGAGGCGCTCCGCGACGTACTCGGCGGCGAGCCGCTCGCCCCGGGTCCCGGACGGCTCGCCGGTGTTGGTGGTGTCGATCCGGAT
This sequence comes from Dactylosporangium siamense, assembly GCF_016862795.1. Taxonomy (GTDB): domain Bacteria; phylum Actinomycetota; class Actinomycetes; order Mycobacteriales; family Micromonosporaceae; genus Dactylosporangium; species Dactylosporangium siamense. The sequence goes on from NZ_BONQ01000207.1 coordinate 8,682, forward strand.
CAGCTCACTGGCCAGCGCCACAACCTCGTCCACGCCGCAGAGGGTAGCGGGCGGGCCGTCGAGAGCCGCGCCCCAATCCGGCACACAAGGTCACGCTGAGTAGTAGATTCCTTGCGAATTGTAACTACTTGGGGAGTGACGCGTGAATCGGATCAGCAGCCGGAGCGGGCGCGGGTGGCGGGCCGGGGTGCTCGCCGCGACGATCGCGGTGACGGCTGCGCCGGTGGTCCTGCCGCTGCCCGTGTCGGGCGCCGCGGGCAGCGACCCGATCACGCAGTTCGCCACCGGGTTCAACACCCCGAATGGCGTGGCGGTCGACTCCGCCGGGAACGTCTACGTCGCGGACATGTTCAACCACCAGGTCGTCAGGGTGACGCAGGCCGGGGTGTCCACCGTCATCGTCGGCACGGGCGTCGCCGGCTCGACGTTCACCGGCACCGGCTCCACCACGAAGGTCAACCGGCCCACCGCCGTCGCCGTCGACGCCGCCGACAACGTCTACGTCGCCGACTACATGAACTCCAAGGTGCTGAAGGTGACACCGGCCGGAGCCGTGACGGTCGTGGCCGGCACCGGCACCATGGGGTCGACCACGCCCGGACAGCCGGCCACCTCCGCCGACCTCAACCTGCCCAACGCGCTGGCCGTCGACGGCAGCGGCAACCTGTACATCGGCGACTACGGCAACAACCAGGTCTACCGCGTGTCGGGCGGGACGCTCACCCTCGCCGCCGGCAACGGCGCGTTCACCCCGGCGGTGCCCGGCACGGCGACCGCGTCCCCACTGCAGGGCATCTACGGCCTGGCCGTCGACGGAGACGGCAACTTCTACATCGGCGACCAGAGCGGCGCCGTGGTGGAGAAGGTGACGAATCCGACCTCGATCGGCGGCGGGGTGCTGTCGATCGTGGCGGGCACCGGCGTCACCGGCTCCACGAGCACCGGCACGGCCACCACCAGCAAGCTGAACTATCCGCAGGGCCTGGCCGTGGACGCGGACGGCAACCTGTACATCGCCGACACCGGCAACCAGGTGATCCGCAAGGTCACGCCAGGCGGGGCGATCTCCACCGTCGCCGGACAGATGGGCGCGGACGCCGCGCCGACCTACGGCGGCGCCGCGTCCGCGTCGAACCTGAACTACCCGTATGCCGTCGCGGCCGATCCGAACGGCGTCATCTACATCGCCGACGGCACCAACAACACCGTCGACCGCGTCGGCTCGGCCACGCCGAGCGCCCCCCGGCAGGTCACCGCCACGCCAGGGGGCGAGTCCGCGGTCGTGTCGTTCCGGGCGCCGGCCAGCACCGGCACCAGCGCGATCTCCGGCTACGAGATCAAGCTCGGCGCCGGGGTGTGGATGCCCGCGACGGCGAACTCCGCCGGCAACGGGCGGCTCGCCGTCACGCTGCGCGGCCTGACCAGCGGCACCCCGTACACGGTGCAGGTCCGCGCCGTGAACAGCACCGGTGGCGGCACCGCCGCGGCGGGCGTGCCGGTGACCCCGGTGACCGGCACGGTCGTCCCGCCGCTGTACCTGTCCGTGGTCGCCGGCACCGGCGCGATCGCCCCGACGAACCCCGGTCCCGCCACGGGCTCCGGCCTGAAGGGGCCCGCCGACCTCGCGTTCGACGCCGCCGGCAACCTGTACATCGCCGACACCGAGCACTGCGTCGTGGAGAAGGTCACGCCCGCCGGGACCCTCTCCGTGGCGCTCGGCACGGGCACCTGCGCACGGCCGGTCGAGGGGCCCGCCGCGGCGTCACCGCTGCACGAGGTCGGCAGCATCGTGTTCGACAACGCCGGCAACATGTACGTCGGCGACACCTGGTTCGGCTACGTCCTCAAGGTCACCCCCGGCGGCACCCTGTCGATCATCGCGGGCACCGGGACCCCGGGCGCCATGGTGACCGGCCCGGCCCTGTCCAGTCCGCTGGACACCCCGTCGCAGTTCGCCATCGACGGCGACATCCTGTACCTCGGCGAACGCCAGCGCGGCCAGGTCGGCAAGATCAATCTCCTGACCGGGCAGCTGACGGTCATCGCCGGCACCGGCACCAACGGCACGCCGACGCCCGGCACCGCCGCGACGTCGCAGGTCAACCGGCCGACCGGGACCGCGATCGACGACGCCGGCAACCTGTACATCACCTCGACCGACAGCAGCCAGCTGCTCAAGATCACGCCGGGCGGGACGCTGTCGGTGCTCGCCGGCTCCCTGAGCGTCCCGCTGGGCCTGAAGTTCGACACCGACGGGCAGCTCTACCTGAGCCTCGGCAACGGGCAGATCGACCGGGTCGACACCACCACCGGCGCCCGGGTCAAGGTCGCCGGCACCGGCGCCCCAGGCACGGCGGTGCCGGGGCTCGCGCTGCAGTCGCCGCTGAGTGCCCCCTACGGGCTGGCCTTCGACCCAGACGGGCTGCTGTACGCCGCGATCTACGCCGGCCAGGTCGTCGTCAAGTTCACGCCCGGCCCCGCCGCGCCCACCGGGCTGAGCGCCGCACCCGGCGACACGACGGCGCTGCTGACCTTCACGCCCGGCAGCGCCCGGGGCAATGCCATCACCTCCTACCAGGTCTCCACCGACAACGGCGCGACCTGGACGACCCGGGCCACCACCCCCGGCAGCGGCAGCACCCTCCAGATGAGCGTGCCGTCGCTGACCAACGGCACCCCCTACCAGGTGAAGGTCCGCGCGGTGAACAGCATCGGCGCCGGCGAGCCGACCACGGCCGCGTCGGTCACCCCCGCCGGGTCGGGAGAGCCCACACCGCCCGCACCGACTCCGACTCTGCCGGGGGCGCCGACGGACCTTTCCGCGACCGCGTCCGGCGGCACGGTGGCCGTCACCTTCACCCCGCCGGCCGGCCCCGTCACGCGCTACGAGGTCTCCACTGACAACGGCACCACCTGGACGACCCTGACCACCACCGCCGGCACCGGCGCCACCCGCGCCGGCACCGTCCCCGGGCTGGCCGGCGGCACCTACCAGCTGAAGGTCCGGGCCGTGAACGGCGCCGGCCCGGGCCCCGCGACCGCGGCGCAGGCTGTGACCGTCGGCAGCGGTCCGCTCGCGCCGAGCGGCCTCACCGTCACCGGACGCGACACGGCGCTGCAACTGGCCTTCACCCCACCGGTCGGCCCGGTGACCCGCTACGAGGTCTCCACCGACAACGGCACCACCTGGACGACCCTGACCACCACCGCCGGCACCGGCGGCACCCTGACCGGCACGGTCACCGGCCTGACCAACGGGACCACCTATCCGGTCAAGGTCCGCGCGATCAACGCGGCAGGAACGGGCCCGGCCACCGCCGCCACCAACGGCACACCCGCCGCGCCGCCGCAGCCGCCGTCCGGTGTCACCGCCACCGCGGGCACCAGCGCGGTCACCGTCTCCTGGAGCGCCGCCGCCGCGGGCGCCGGCACCGCGGCCGTCACCGGTTACACCGTCACGGCCAGCCCGGGACCGGCCACCTGCAGCACCAACGTCACCGGCCCGACGCCCACGAGCTGCGTCATCGGCGCGGTCGCCGGCACCACCTACACGTACACGGTGGTGGCCGACTCGGCCAGCGGCCCGTCGGCGCCGACTCCGGCGTCGGCACCGACGAGCGCCGCCGAGCCGCAGATCCCCGCGACCGTGCCTGACACGCAGCTCACCCTGACCACCGACCAGGGCGACATCACCACCGCCGAACCCGGCGAGCAGATCGTCGTCATCGGCACCGGCTTCGCGCCGTACTCCACCGCCACCATCACCATCTACTCGAGCCCGCTCACCCTCGGCACCGTGGTCACCGACGGCAACGGCAACTTCAGCAAGCCGGTCACCGTGCCCAGCTCACTGACCGGCAGCCACACCGTGATCGCGCTCGGCGCCGCTCCGGACGGTTCGGTGCGCACCATGGCGCTGGAGGTCACCGTCGCCGCCACCCCGCTCGCCGTCACCGGGCTCGACGTCGTCGCGATCGTGTTCAGCGGCCTGCTCGCCCTCGCGGCCGGCGTCCTGCTCGTCCACCTCGCGGGGGCCGGCCGGATCCGCCGCACCCGCCTGCTGCCGGTGGGCAGCGCCCACAACTTCTGAGTCGTCGGGCGGTGGTAGCGGTGCATCGGCAGGGCAGCGGCGCGCTGAAGGACTTTCCCGGGAGTCGGTACGGCCGATGGACGCGGGTCAGGTGGACCGTGTCGGGTGACCGGGCGGATTGCCTCCGCCGCCGGTGACAGCGGCGTCCGGCGCGGTGATGGTTGAACGGACCGCGCCGACGCGATAGGAGCGCAACCCTTGGTGACCCGTAGACGAACCGTGCTGGCCGTGACGGCCGGTGCCCTTGCTCTCCCCGTCGCATTGAGCGGCGCGGTCTCCACGCCGGCGACCGCGACCTCCGGGTGGTCCAGCGCGTGGGCCGCCACCACCGACACCAGTGCCCCGGCGACGACGCTGGCGTCGGTGCGCACCATCATCGGCGCCGACACCGGCGCCGCGGCGGCGCTGACCGGCAAGGGCGTCGGCGTCGCGCTCATCGACACCGGGGTCGCCCCGGTGCCCGGCCTGCCGGCGGCCCAGGTCGTCAACGGCCCGGACCTGTCGTTCGAGTCGCAGGCGGCGAACCTGCGGTACCTCGACACGTTCGGCCACGGCACCCACATGGCCGGCATCATCGTCGGCAACGACACCGCGTCGGGGATGAAGGGCCTCGCGCCGCAGGCCAAGCTCACCTCGATCAAGATCGGGACGGCGAGCGGCGCGGTGGACGTGACGCAGATGATCGCGGCCGTCGACTGGGTGGTGAAGCACCGCAACGACGACCCGGCCAACCCGATCCGGGTGATCAACCTGTCCTACGGGTCCGGCGGCAACCCGCCGAACTGGACCGATCCGCTGCAGTTCGCGGTGGAAAAGGCGTGGCAGGCCGGGATCGTCGTGGTCGCGGCCGCCGGCAACAACGGCAACAGCACCACGAAGCTCACCAACCCGGCGATGGACGAATGGATCCTCGCCGTCGGGGCGTCCGCCACCAACGGCACCGCCGCGACCGCCGACGACACCCTGGCGACGTTCACCAACCTGGCCGTCGGCGGCAACCAGGTCGACCTGCTCGCGCCGGGCACGTCGATCGCGTCGCTGCGCGACCCCGGGTCCAACATCGACAACACGTACGCGTCGGCACGGGTCGGCACGACCCTGTTCAAGGGCAGCGGCACCTCCCAGGCGACCGCGGTCGTGTCCGCGGCGGCGGCGCTGGTGCTGCAGTCGAAGCCGGCCGCGACCCCGGACCAGATCAAGGAGTGGCTGATCAAGGGCGGCACGTTCCTGCCGAACGGCAAGGCCGGCACGATGGGCCTGCTCGAGCTCAACGTCAACGGCGCGCTCGCCCGCACCGGGACCGCGGTGGCGAAGCCGACGTGGAACACCTCGAAGGGCACCGGCACGTTCGAACTGGCCCGGGGCACCAGCCACGTGATCCTCGACAACGCGCCGCTGTCCGGCGAGCGCACCGTCTGGGGCCCCCTGGCGTCACCGCAGTGGGCGCCGAAGTCGGCCGCGCAGACCTCGTGGTCCGGCGGCACCTGGATGGGCTTCAAGATCGCCGGCGACGACTGGACCGGCACCTCGTGGGCGTCGAAGACCTGGGCGGCGGCGACGTGGACCGCGACGCCGTGGGTGAGCAGCGCGACGTGGACCGACCCGGCATGGACCGGCCGCACCTGGTCAGGGCGGACCTGGTCGTCGGGAACCTGGTCGGGCCGCACCTGGTCCAGCGACGACTGGGCGAGCACCAGCTGGGACTAACGCCGGTCGAGAGTGGCGTACTGACTGAGCATCGCGGCGCCGCCGCACACCCAGAACACGGCCTCCCAGTGCTGGAACAGCGCCACCATCGCGGCGAGGAACAGCACGGCGGGGAGCAACGCCAGGGCGCGGTCCACGGCTTTCGAGCCGCGGACCGCGCCACTGTCCCACCACCGTGTCATCCCCCTCAATCCTACCGAATTGATAGGTTGACCGCTATACGGTCGGCTTGGCGGGCACCTCGAAGTCGTGGACGAACGTCTTCAGGTCAACCTTGACCAGCAGCGTGCCGGTCGGCGCGCCCATGTCCACCCGCACGTAGGTGACGCTCACGTGCTGCACCGTGTCGGACGGCCCACCCGGCAGATCGAAAAGCGACCGGACGGCTATTCAGCGCCGATCGCAAGGTCGCGGACGCGGTCCTCGCAGTCGTCGGTGGCCTCGTCCAGATATTCCGCGGCGACGGCCGGTGCGGCGGTGCCGACAAGCCCGGCGAGGTAGTCGGCGCGGGCGTAGGAATGGGTCGTCTCGGCCCACAGGAACCGCAGGGTCGGCACGGTGCTCGGTCTGATGGTCGTCGCGCGGGTCGTCGACGAGGCAGCCGTAGACCGCCGCGGCCGCCTCGGGGCCGGGACCCCGCCCGCGGCGGAGCTGCCCGGTCAACGTCTGCGCGTCCATGCGGTGCATGGTGGCACGGGAGCCGATCCACGCCGGTAGAATTTCGCGGGTGGCATCACTGGACACGCTGCCGAACATCGGGGCGCCGGCGACGCGCGCCTTGCACAATGCCGGCTACACCGCGCTGCGTGACCTCGCCGGGGTTCGGCGCTCGGAGCTGGCCGCGCTGCACGGGGTCGGCCCGAAGGCACTGCGCATCCTGCAGGAGGCCCTGACCGAGCACGGTCTCACCCTCGCTTGAGCGCCGCCGGGTCCCCTGAGTACTCGGGCGGCAGCGCCGGCGTGGGCCAGCCGGCGTCGGGGACGAAGTCGCACCAGGTGCCGTCGAACGGGAAGACCCTCGCCTCCAGGGCGGCGACGACCCGCTCCCCCTCGGCGCGGATCGCGGCCGCCTGCTCCTCGTCCCAGAAGCCGGGCAGGCCCACGCAGCCCAGGAACTCGTCCTCGTCCTTCCAGCGCCAGGTGCGGTCCGCGGCCACCACGACGTCGAGGTGATGGTCGACGACGTCGATGCCGCCGGCCCGGCGGTGCGCCGGGGACTCCAGGTTCACGTACCAGCCGGTGAACACGCCGCCGGTGAAGAACCACCACACCGAGTGGGCGGCGCCGGGCGGGTGCAGCAGCAGCACGTCGGCGCCACGCCAGGTGCGCACCGACAGCGGCGCCGCGCCGTAGGCGTCGATCGTCGGTGAGGCGCGCAGGAAATCGCCCTCGTCGTTGACCCGGCAGGCGAAGCCGGCGCCTTCCGGCAGCCACAGCAGCAGCCCGCGCGCGTCGTCCGCGACGACCCTCGTCGCCTGTGCCCACGTCAGGTGCGGTCCGCGGAAGTACCGGCGGACGGTGGCAGCGGCCATCCATCGATCATAGGCCCGCCCTCTACGATGCTGGCATGGCACGGGTACTGGTAACGGGTTCGACGGACGGCATCGGCCTGGAGACCGCGGCGCAGCTGCTGCGGCTGGGACACGACGTGGTCCTGCACGCGCGCAGCACCGCGAGGGCCGCCGCGGCCGGGCTGCCCGGGGTGCCGACCGTCGTCGGTGACCTCGCGTCCCTCGCGGAGACGAAGGCCCTCGCCAGGGACGCCGGGGTCTACGACGTGGTCGTGCACAACGCGGGCATCGGCGGGCAGGACGAGCGACAGGTGACCGGCGACGGCCTCGAGCGCACGTTCCAGGTCAACACGCTCGCGCCGTACGTGCTGACCGCCCTGATGCCACGGCCGGCCCGTCTCATCTACCTCTCCTCCGGACTCGAGTCGGTCGGGGTCGCCGACCTCGCCGACCTGCAGTACGAACGCAAGCCCTGGCACGGCATGCAGGCCTACAGCGACTCGAAGCTGCACGACGTGGCACTCGCGTTCGCGGTGGCCCGGCTGTGGCCGCAGGTGCGCAGCAACGCCGTCGACCCCGGCTGGATCCGCACGAAGCTCGGCGGTCCCAGCGCCACCGACGGCCTGCCGGAAGGCGCCGAGACGCAGGTGTGGCTGGCGACCGCCGACGACCCGGCGGCGGCGGTCACCGGCCGCTACTTCAAGCGCCGCACCGACCTGAAGGCCAACCCCGCCGCGTACGACCGGTCCGTCCAGGACGGGCTGCTCGCCGCGTGCGAGGCGCTGTCAGGGGTGAAGCTCACCAGCTGATGGTGGTGCCGTCGCGGTAGCCGACCCGCCGTGGTCCGACCGCCGTTGGCCGGTCCACGAGCACGCACACGTCCTCGCCCGGCCACCACCAGCCGGCCGCGCGGGCGAGTGCGGACCACTCGTCGAGCTGCTCGGCGTCGCGTGGCCGGTAGCTCGCCAGGCCGAGCTTGCGGATGGTGTCGTGCAGGCCGATCCAGGTCGCGTCCTGCTGGCCGTACCAGCAGACCGGCAGTGTCCCTTGTGGACCCAGGGTGGCCCGGACCGGCCAGGTGAGCCCGGCCGCGATCGGGATGTGCAGCGACTGGCGCAGCACCTCCCGCAGCGGCACCCCGGCCTCGATCGCGCGCTCCGGTGGGAGCACCGGCCAGGGCTTGTGCCGGTCCTCCTTCTCGGGCTTCTTCACCGTCGCGGTCAGGTCCGGCAGGGCGGGCGCGTCGTCGAGGGCACCGCGCAACCGGGCGAGGGCGGTGGCGATGTCACCGGCGATCGGTGGTGTCCCTTGTGGACGCCGGGCGAGCACCCACGACTGCAGGTCGCGATGCGTGGGCAGGCCGGTGAGCAGCGGCAACGCCTTGCGGGGCGAGTCGACCCAGCGGAACGCCGGCGCACGACGGTGCAGCCGGCGGTAGATGCCGGCGATGAGATGTTCGGTGGTGGCCCGGTCTGCGGGCCCGGTGGAACGTCCCACCTCGAGCCACTCGCCGAGAATGGGCTCCGCGCGATGCCACAGCTCGATGAGATGAGCCGGCGAGCGGGGAACAGAGCGGATTGCGGGGGCAGCGGCGACACGCCGCGCCGTGGCGGTCAACGCGCGAGGGCGGACGCGCCCTTCCGGTGAGTGCTGATCATGTCGTCCATTGTGCGGGTACGGCGCCGCCGCCCGCAACCCCGCCTCACAGTTTGACGAGTCCGGCGCCGGTCGGGGTGAAGCCGCACGACGACAGGTAGAAGCCGGCCAGATGATCCTCGAAGTCGACGTGCAGCCACTCGCACCCGCCGGCCCGCGCCCCGTCGACCGCGGCGGCGACCAGCGCGGTCCCGACGCCCCGGCGCCCCGCCGCGCCGGCCACGACGGTGTCGAGCACGAACGCGTGACCCGCACCGTCCCAGGCGACGTTGACGAACCCGACGAGCGCGTCGCCGTCGCGGGCGCACACCCAGCCGAGGCTGTGCCGGTTGACCCGGGCCCACCAGCCGCTGCCGGTCGGCGGATGCCCGAATCCCTCCGCGTGCAGCGCTTCGACCTCGGCGTCGGCGAACGCACCACGCCACGAATAGTTGACCGTCCCCGTCACCGACATGGATGGAACCCTACCTGTCGGTGACCGGCAGCGGGCTATGCTGCGGGGATGTCCTTCCGCCAGGGCACGGGCCGGCTGTGCCTGGACTTCGTCCACACGCTGCGCGACCGTGGCACCGGCCGGCCCGTCGACGACCTCTGCGACGGCCCGGCGCTCGCCGCCTGGGTCCGGCAGTTCGGCCCGGTCGCGCCGGCACCGGGCAGCAGCGTGCCGGGGGTGATCCTCACCGGTGCCCAACGCCTCCGCGAGGCGGTCCGCACGCTGGTCATCTCCGATACCCCGAAACCCGACGCACGGGACACGCTCAACGACGCGGCGGCCCGTTCGGTGCCGGTGCCGTTCCTCGACCCTGGCGGCGCGCTGCGCTGGCAGGCCGCGGACCCGGTCACCGCCACCCTGGCGCTGGTCGCCCGGGACGCCCTCGACCTGGTCACCTCGCCGGCCGCGGGCCGGGTCCGGGCGTGCGCCGACCCGGCGTGCCAGGCGCTGTTCCTGGACGCCTCGCACACCGGCACCCGCCGCTGGTGCTCCGCCGACCCGTGCGGCAACCGGGCCCGCAAGCGTCAGATCCGCGGCGCGCTCAGCGGCGCACCACCAGATCGGTGAAACCGCACGCTCAGCGGTGCACCGTCAGCCGGGTGAACTCCTCCAGGGTGCCGTCGAACAGCACGTCGGACACCTGGGTCAGCAGCACCCGGACCGTGCCGGTGGCCGGGCTGTTGCTCCAGGTCGTGCCGTAGCCACCCTCCCAGCCGTACGTGCCGTCGGCGTGCACCGACATGCCGTAGCCCCAGCCTCGGCCGCCGAGCAGCATCCCGCCGCCCTCGATCTGCGCCGGCGTCAGGTGGTTGGTGGTCATCGCCTCGACCACCGACGACGGCAGCAGCGACCGTCCACCGTGGAGCATGAACCGGCCGAACGCCAGCACGTCGTCCACAGTGGATGCCAGCCCGGCCGCACCGTCCGGGAACACCGGCTCCCGGGTCCAGTCCGAAGCGGTCGCCACGTCGGTCTGCTGTTCGCCACCGAAGTACTCCGCCGGCAGCTCCCGGGCCCGGTCCGGCGGCAGCGTGAACCCGGTCGAGGCCATGCCGAGCGGGTCGAACAGCCGCTCCCGCAGCAGGTCACCGAGGGGCATCCGGGCCGCCCGCGCCGCCAGGACGCCCAGGATGAGGCCGCTGCTGTTGTACGCCCAGCGCTCCCCCGGCTGGAACAGCAGCGGCAGCGTCCCGAACCGCCGCATCCACTCGTCGACGCCGTGCGGGGTCCTCGGGTCGGGCCGGCCCAGGGTCAGGTGGAGGTCGTCGGCGGCCCGCACCACCGGGTACGGCGGGTTGATCGGCGGGTCGGCGGCCGGGTCGAGCAGCAGCCCGTGCCCCATCCGGTAGGTGAACACGTCCTCGACGGTGATCGCCCGCCGCGCCGGCACCGTGTCGTCCACGTCGGCGTCCAGGCGCCGCAGCACCCGCGGGCCGGCCAGCTCCGGCAGCAGCCGGTCGACGGGCTCGTCGAGGGCCAGGAGCCCGTCCTCGACCAGCATCATCGCGGCCACGGCCACCATCGGTTTCGTCACCGACGTGAGGCGGAACGGCGTGTCGCGGCGCATCGCAGCAGCGTCACCGCCGAACGCCGCCGAGCCGAGGACCTCGACCCGGGCCGGCCCGTCCGCACCCGCGACGGCCGCGACCAGACCCGGCACGGTGCCCCGGTCGACCAGTCCCTGCATGTTCCGGTACAACTCGTCCATAGGTTCACCTTATGGTGGTCCCCGTGGAGACGTCCCTGACCGCAGCGGTCGACGCGTTGCGCCGTTCCGGCCTGGAGCCGGTCATCCGCCAGGCACCGCGCCAGTGGTCGGCGAGCCCGGTGGAGCCCGGTGCGTGGGTGCGGATGCCGGGCGACGAGGCATACGCGGTCGTGACCGTCGCCGACATCCGCCCCGGTGAGCAGGTCGGCGACTGGGAGCCGGTGCGGACGCTGCCGGACCCGACCGCGGTCCTCGGTTTCGCCGCCGCGTTCTACGAGCGCCGCCCCGACGCCGACACCCAGCCGCTGGAGCACGGTGACCCGGTCGCGGTGGCGTCCGGGCAGTTCCACTCGGTGTTCCCCGAGGACGTCGTGGCCGCCGTCGAGGACTGGGCGCAGTGGGAGGCGACCTGGTCGGTCATCCCCGCGGGCGAGCCCGCGGCGCGGCGCCGGGCCCGGCTGCAGCGCCTCGCCAGGTCGAAGGTGGCCGGCGGCGACATCCCCGTCGACGTCGCCCTGGACCCGATGCTGCTGTCGATGCTGTCCGACCAGCAGGCGGAGGACCTCGACGAGACCATCGCCGGGCTGTTCCTGCCCGGGATCCGCTGGTGGTTTCCGCGGGACCGGACCGGCGGGCGGCTCGCCGGCCGGACGCAGGTGCTGCTGCGTGAGGTCGTGCCCCCGGCGAGCCCGGCGGGCAAGGGCATCTGGCTGGTCGTGGGCACCGCCCCGGGGGGTGGGCTGCGGGCCGGCCTGGCCAGGGTCGTCGGCAAGTCGACCTATCACCGCTGGGACCGGATGCCGCAGTACTGGCACGCCCCGGCCACGGACGTCGAGGAGCTGTGGGGCGTGGACAGGCTGCGGACCGGCCTGGTCGCCGCCGCCGTCGACGCGCTGCTCACCGGCCGCGCCCTGGACGCCCTGGACCTGTGCGGCGTCAGCACGGACCGGGCCACCGCCCGGGTCCTGCAGGGGCTGCCGGAGAGCTTCCGGTTGCGGGAGTGGACCGACAAGTGGACCACCAACGCGACCGGCCTGATGACGAACGCGGCCCCGTGGCGCTGGTCCGCGGCGCTGGTGCGTGGCCAGCGTCCCCGCCGCCTGGAGACCCTCGGCGGCTTCGGCGCCAGCCGCCGGCCCGGGCTGTTCCTCGGCTCCGCCGGCGGGACCCCGCACCTCACGTTCGCGCAGAGCGGCAGCCCCCTGGTCGCCCCGCGCGCCGAGTGGGAGCGCGACCTGGACTACGACCTGGTGAGCCTCGGCCTCATCACCCCCGACCAGATCCCGCTGCGGGGCCGGTGACATACGCTGCGGGGCATGGCGCTGCATGAGGTCGTGCCCGGGGTGCACGCGTGGGTCCAGCCGGACGGCACCTGGTGGGTCAACAACGCCGGTGCCGTGGCGGACGGCGGGCAGGTCCTGCTCGTCGACACCTGCGCGACCGAGACCCGGACCCGGCGGTTCCTGGCCGCGGTGGACGAGGCCACCGGCGGCGGCCCGATCCGGCTCGCGGTCAACACCCACCAACACGGCGACCACACCTACGGCAACAGCCTCCTGCCCGCCGCGACCGTCGTCGTCGGCCACGAGCACATGCGGGAAGGCCTGCGCGTCGACCCGGTCATCGACGGCTGCCCGCCGCTGTGGGAGCCCGTCCCCGACTGGGGCGCGGTCACCCGCCGGCTGCCCGACGTGACCGTCCGCGACCGGCTCACCCTCCACATCGGACAGCGGCAGGTCGACGTCGTGCATCCCGGCGGCCCCGCGCACACCACCGGCGACCTCGTCGCGTGGCTGCCGCGGGAGCGCGTGCTCTTCGCCGGTGACCTGGTCTTCAGCGGCCTCACCCCGCTGGTCTTCATGGGCTCCGTCACCGGCGCGCTGGCGGCCCTGGACTGGCTCGCCGCGTTCGAGCCGGCGCACCTGGTCCCGGGGCACGGCCCGCTGCTCACCGCCGCCGACATCCCGCCGGTGTTCGACGGGATCCGGCGGTACTACCAGCTGGTGCTGGACACCGCCGGGGAAGGTGTGCGGGCCGGGCTGACACCCCTCGAGGCCGCCCGCGCGTGCGACCTCGGCGAGTTCGCCGGCTGGGCGGACGCGGAGCGGATCGTGCCCAACCTGCACCGCGCGTACGCCGACGCGCTCGGCACCGAACTCGACGTGGTCGCCGCCCTCACCGACGCCGTCGCCTGGCGCGGCTCCCTGATGCCGACCAAGGTCTGAACGGCGCGACGGCGCCCGCCCGCCGTGGCCGCTGCGGCAGGCCGCTGCGGTCGCGAAGTGCCGCGCGATGGCGGCCCGCCCAGGCGTGCACCCGGGCCGGTGGCAGCGCCACGTCGCGGCCACCCTGGGTCTTCGCGGTGATCCGTCAGTAGGATCGTTGCGATGACGGACTGGATCTTCGATGTCATCGATCAGCTGGGCCCGGTCGGGGTGGGAATGCTCATCGCGCTGGAGACCCTCGTGCCGCCGATCCCGTCGGAGCTGATCCTGCCCCTCGCCGGGTTCCGGGCCCGGGCCGGTGCCATGCACCCGGTGCTCGTCTGGGTGTCCGCGACGGTCGGTGCCGTCGCCGGGTCGCTGGTGCTGTACTGGGTGGGCGCCCGGCTCGGGTATGACCGCCTGCACCGCCTGGCCGGCAAGCGCTGGTTCCTGCTGACCGGCCAGCGTGACCTGGAGCGCGGCCGGCGGCTCTTCCAGCGGCACGGCTCGTGGTTCGTGGCGCTGTCGCGGTGCGTGCCGATCCTGCGCAGCCTCGTGTCCATCCCGGCCGGGATCGAGCGGATGCGGCTGCCGAAGTTCGTGCTGCTGACGACCGCCGGCTCCGGGGTGTGGAACGCGCTGTTCATCGGCGCCGGCTGGCTGCTCGCCGAGCGGTGGCAGCAGGTCGAGCGGTTCAGCGCGCCGGCCGGCACCGCCGTCGGGGTGCTGCTGTGCGCCGGCCTGGCCGTCCTCGTGGCCCGCAAGCTCCGCCCGTCATGACCGGGAATTTCCCGGGTACGTCCGTTGTCGACAGGAAGTAGGCGACGATTCGAGGAGCGACAACGTGGCGAGCAACATCGTGGCGTGCCCGCAGTGCGGGAAGCGCAACCGGGTCCCCGGCGCGGCGAAGGGGACGCCCGCGTGCGGCAGCTGCGGCGCCCGGGTGCCGTGGATCGTCGACGCCGGCGACGATACGTTCGCCGAGGTCGCCGAGGGGTCCTCGACCCCGGTCCTGGTCGACCTGTGGGCCCAGTGGTGCCAGCCGTGCCGGGCGGTGAGCCCCGCCCTCGAACAGGTCGCCACCGAGCTCGCCGGCACGGTCAAGCTGGTCAAGGTCGACGTCGACGTGGCGCCGGGGCTGTCGCAGCGCTTCGAGGTGCGAGCCGTGCCGACGCTGATGATCATCAAGGACGGCAAGGTCGTCGCCCGCCAGTCCGGCGGCGCACCGGCCGCGACCCTGCGCCGGTGGGTGGAGCAGAGCCTGGCCACCGCAACCTGACGCTACCGCTGCCGCACCTTCGTGCAACTCACCTGTCGGGTGATCGGTCCGATGTTGCTGAACGTCGGAGGTCGGCAGGCGTACGGGCGAAGGGGAACACGATGGCGAAGGACGAGAAGGACAAGGCGACCGAGGAAGCCCCCAAGAAGGGCGGCAAGAAGAAGCTCATCATGATCCTCGCGATCGTCCTCGTCGCGCTCGGCGGCGGTGGCTACGGTGGCTACCTCATGTTCGCGCCGAAGCCGGCCGCGGCGGTGGAGAAGCTCGTCGCGGGGGTCGTCGTGCCGCTGGACGCGGTCACGATCAACCTGGCCGACGGGCACTACCTGAAGCTGAAGATGACGCTGCAGGCGACCGACAAGGCGGCCGAGGCCCCGGACGGCAGCAAGGCGCTCGACGCCGCCATCTCCCTGTTCAGCAACATGGACTCCAAGGAGCTGCTGACCAACGAGGGGCGCGAGAAGTACAAGACGCAGCTCAAGGAGAAGGTCATCGTGGCCTACACCGTGAGCAAGGAGAAGGAGATCATGGACGTCTACTACACGACGTTCGTGATCCAGTAGGACGGCGCCGCCGCTCCGACGTGGTGGCAGTGATACCAGTGGGGCCCGTGTGTTCACGGGCCCCACTTCCGTGTGGTCAGCCGGTGCGCCGCCGCAGCAGGCGCTCCGCGACGACCGTGGTCCCGGGCGCGTCCCGGCCGCCTGGGCCTGGCAGGACCGTGACGTTGTCCAGGTGCAGCTCACCGCCGCACTGGTCGCAGGTGACGCGCGGGGTCGCCGGCTGGCCGCACCCCTCGTGCCGCAGGCGCATCGGCGGCCCCTCTGGTGCCTCGTGCCGGTCGCCCCAGGCCATGACGGTCAGCGCGACCGTGAACAGGTCCCGCCCCCGGGGCGTGAGCAGGAACTCGTCGCGGGGCGGGCGCTGCTCGTAGCGGCGGCGAACGACCAGACCGTCGGTGACCAGGCGTTCCAGCCGGTCGGCGAGCATGTTGGTGGCGATGCCCAGGTCCCGGCGCAGCTCCTCGTAGCGGTTGACGCCCAGGAACAGGTCCCGCAGGACGAGCAGCGTCCACGGGTCGCCGACGATGCCGGCGGTGCGGGCGATCGAGCAGTGCATCGCGGCGAAACGGTCCCGGTCCACACCCCCGAGCCTAGTGCATTGCAAGTTGCAAGCGACTAGGCTGTGCGGCATGTACCACGCGATCACCCGGGCCAGGGTCCGGGCACTGTGGCGGCGGATCGGCACGGGCGAGTATCAGGTGGCGGTCGCGACCGCCGCGCCGGACCTGGAGTTCCACTTCGCCGGGCCACCCCCGATCGGGGTGCACCTGCGCGGGCGGGACGCGTTCGCGGACTGGTTCCGCGGCGTGTTCGAGCTGTTCCCCGGCCTGCGGATCACGCTGACGGACGTGGTCGTCACCGGCTGGCCGTGGCGCACGACGGCGGTGGTCAAACTGCGCCTGACCGCCCGCCTGGCCGACGGCAGCACCTATGAGAACCAGGCGATGCAGTGGGTACGGTTGCGCTGGGGCCGAATGGTCTACGACGAGGTCATCGAGGACACCCACGCACTGGCGGCGGCGCGGGCGGTGCAACTGGGGCTCACGGGGCCAGCCGCAGCGTGAGGTAGGGGATCGCGCCCGGCTCCGGCTCGTAGCGGTCCACCTCGACGAAGCCGCGCGCCTCCGCGAACCGGACACCACCGCTGTTGGCCGCCCACACCACCGTCTCGACGGCGGGTGCGGCGTGCTCGGCGGCCTGCCGCATGGCCCGCTCATACAGCGCCGCCCCGATCCCCCGGCCGCGGTGACCGGGCAGCACCCGGACGATCACCGTGGCCGCCGCGCCGCCCTCCTCGGGCGGCCGGACCGTAGTGCAGCCGACGAGGTCGTCGCCGTCGTAGGCGACCTCGAGAAGGTACTTCCCGGCCCGCTCCCGCGCCTCGTCGAGGGACATCGCGGCGTCCGGCACGACGGTGTTGTGCACCTGCCGCCAGTCCTCGAGACCCGACTCGTCCGCCGGCGGTTCGATGCGCAGGTTCGTCACGTCGCGGACGCTACCGCCCCGGACACGAAAAAGGCGCCCGGGTGGGCGCCTTTTCGTGTGCTGCCGGGGTTACAGCACCCGGCGGCCGCGCCCGGAGACGCCGACCACGAGGGCCACGCCCACGGCGGCGAGCAGGACCTGGACGAGCAGCTCGCCCCAGTCGACGCCCGGCGTGTCCGTGGCGATGCCGAGCGCGTTGGCCAGGACGGTGCCCAGCAGCGCCGCGACGACACCGATGACCATGGTCAGCCAGATCGGGATGCTCTGCCGGCCCGGGACCACGAGCCGCCCGAGCGCGCCCACGATCAGACCGACGATCAGCGCGGTGATGATCCCAGTGACGGTCATTGCTCCTCCTCCATCGTGACGTTGACGTCTGATCCAGTGATGCCCGTCCACCGGGAGATCGAAACGCACCGCACCCGTCCGGCGGCAGCTATCGTTACCCATCTATCGATATCGGGGGTTTTGCCGTATGAGAGTCATTGCTGCCGTCGCGGCCGGGGTCACCGTCGCCGCGACACTGCTCACCGCCACCAGCGCGTCCGCCGCGGCGGCGCCGACCACACTGCCGGCGGGACAGTTCACGCTGTCGTCGAACTACCACCAGTTCGACACCGTGAACACGGCCCTGGTGTCCACACTGGGCACCGCGGCCGTGCACACCGTCATGGACAACGCCAACCATGACCGGTCCGGGATCACCGACTCGCTCGGGATCACCTACGAGACGGGGTTCCAGTTCGACTCCGGCGACGACGGCGACTGCACCAACTTCCCGCAGGGCATCACCACCAGCCGGGACGCGATCGGCACCGCCAACAGCGGCAACTACGACGGCCACCAGCTGGTCCTGGTCAGCTGGTACACGAAGGACGGCTGCGACGGCGCGTCGTCGCGCAGCCGGATCACGCTCGTGGACTGGGACGCCACGTATCCGAACAAGTACCGCAAGATCCTGCTGGTCGAGCCGACCGGCACGGCGGCGGCGCCGGACTTCAAGGACGTCAAGGTGCACGCCGGCGGCGTCTCCTGGTTCGGTGACTACCTGTACGTCGCCGACACCGGGCACGGCATGCGGGTCTTCGACCTGAGGAAGATCCTCAAGACGAACACCGGCGGGACCGCGGGCCAGATCGGCCGGCAGAACGCCACCACGTATTACGCGCACAACTACGCCTACGCGCTGCCGCAGATCGGCACGGTCACCGCGGCGACCACGTCGGGCACGAGCCTGGCCTGGTCCACGATCTCGCTGGACCGGGTCAGCCGGTCGATCGTGATGACCGAGTACACCTGCTCGTCCGGGTGCACCGACTATCCCAACCGGGCACCGCGGGCGGTCCGGTTCCCGTTCGCCGCCGGCGCCACCACGTTCGCCGCGAGCACCACGGCGACGCAGGCGCTGCAGCTGCCCTGGTACAAGCTCAACGGCGTCGCGTCCCACAACAACCGCTGGTGGTTCAACTCGTCCGGGTCCAAACAGCTCTACTACTGGACGCCGTCGGCGGGGTCGCACACCTATGCGTGGGTCAGCGGCGGCGAGAGCATCAGCTACTGGGAGGACGCCGCCGAGGCGGACCTGCTGTGGTCGCTGCAGGAGCAGGTCGGGCACCGCAACGTGTTCGCGGTGAAGCAGGCCAACTTCGACGGCTGACCGGACCGCTGCCCGCCGTCAATTCGGTCGACGGCGGGCAGCGGCCGTCCCTACCCTCAAGGGATCATGTCGACGACCAAACGGCCCGACCCGCGCCTGATTCGCACCGACGACTCCTGGCTCACCCTGCCCAACCCGCACGGCGTGCCCGTCGAGATCTGCGCCGGCCCGGACGTGCCGATCGAGTCCGCGGCCGTCGACGAGCTGCTCACCGTCCTGGAGACCGAGGCGACGCTGCGCACCCTCGCGGCCGCCACGCCGGGCCTCGACGAAGCGCCCCGCATCGACCGGGTCGTGTGCACGCCCGACTTCCACAAGGGCGCCGGCATCCCGATCGGCACCGTCATCCGCACCCGCGGCGCACTGATCCCGCAGGCGGTCGGCAACGACATCAACTGCGGCATGCGGGTCGAGGCGACGTCGTTGACCGTGGACCGGGTCCGGCCGCACCTCGACCGGCTCGAAGGGCACCTGCGGCACCTGTTCTTCGAGGGCGGCCGGCAGATCGGCCTCACCCCGGCACACCGCGAGGGCCTGCTCCGCGAGGGTCTGCCGGGGCTGTTCTCCGCCGGTGGGCCGGGGCACCGCCTCCACCCGCAGGTCCGCGACGAGGATCTCGACGGCCTCCTACACACCGCCGCGTATCCGGCCGCCTCGGCGGAGGGCTTCCGCGACTGGATCACCAGCGGCGGCGGCACCAGCTTCGACAGCATCATCGGCAGCGTCGGCGGCGGCAACCACTTCGCGGAGCTGCAGTACGTGTCGCAGGTCCACGACGGCGCGGCCGCCTACGCCTGGGGCCTCGCGCCCGGACGGGTGGTGCTCATGGTGCACAGCGGGTCGCTGTCGCTGGGGCACCAGGCCAACGCCACCGGCCAGGACCAGGCGCGGGCGCTGTGGCCGAAGGGCGTGCCGGCGCCCCGGAACCGGATCCTGCCGATGCTGCTCGACGAGGCCGGCGCGGCCCGCCGCGAGCGGTACCTGACCGCGTTCGCCAACGCGGCGAACTTCGCCATCGGCAACCGGTTCTTCCTGGCGCTGATGATGCGGGCGGGTCTCGCCGCCGTCGCCGGTGACGTCGGGGCCAGGCTGGTGTACGACGCGCCGCACAACCTGTTGTGGCCGGCCGCCGACGGCACCGTCGTGCACCGCAAGGGCGCCACCCCGGCGGGCGGCGCCACCAGCGAGGCGCAGCCCTGGGGCGAGCCCGTCATCGTGCCCGGTTCGATGGGCGCGCCGAGCCACCTCCTGCGCGGCCTCGGCAACACCCGCGCGCTCACCAGCGCCTGCCACGGCGCGGGTCGCAGCATCCCGCGGGGTTCGGCGTCGCGCGGCAGCGACGCCGAGCTCGACGCGTTCCTGGCGGAGTTCCGGGTCGTCACCCCGCTCAACCACCGCGACCCCGCCGTGGCCGGCCGGCGCGACATCATCGAGGCGTGGCGGCGCGACCTCAAGCAGGAGGCGCCGTGGGCGTACAAGGAGGTCGGGGCGGTCGTGCACAGCCTCGGGACCGCCGGGGTGGCGACGCCGGTCGCCGAACTGCGCCCGCTGCTCACCGTGAAGGGCTGATGTCGCACACCGGGTGCGACGGCACCGGCGGCCGGCACGTGACACTTCGCGTTCGAAGTGCCGGCGTTGGAGGCAGCGGTGGACACGAAGAGCAGCGTCAGCATGCCCGGAACCGCGGGTGAGCACCTGTTGCAGCAACGGTTCGGGACCGTCGAGCGGGCGGACCGCTTCTACCGGCAACAGGTGCTGCCCGAACTGAACGCCGACATGACGGACTTCGTCGGCCGGCAGGAGATGATGTTCGTCGCGACCGCGAGCGCGCTCGGCCACTGCGACTGCACGTTCCGCGCGGGACCGCCGGGCTTCGTGCGGGTGCTGTCGGCGGGCCGGGTGGCCTGGCCGGAGTACCGCGGCAACGGCGTCATGGCGAGCCTCGGCAACATCCTGGAGAACCCGAACGTCGGCCTGATCTTCGTCGACTTCCTGCGGGACGTGATCGGCCTGCACGTCAACGGCCACGCCACGATCGTGCCGGACCCCGAGATGCGCCGCGCCTTCCCGGAACTGCCGGTGGAGACCGTCCCCGGGCGCAAGGCCGAGCGCTGGGTCAACGTGCACGTCGAGGAGGCGTACATCCACTGCGCCAAACACATCCCGCGGCTGCGGAAGGTCACCGCCGAGGAACGCGCCTGGGGCACCGACGACATGCACCGCAAGGGCGGTGACTTCTTCAAGGCCGCGGCCGCACCGGACCGCTAGAGCCGTGTCCACCGACGTTGGCCGGGTTCTGTCACCCCCGTGCTTGGGTGTCGGTGTGCCCCGTCGCGTTGTGATACTTCGAGCCACGAAGTATTGTCCGGGGCATGACGGAGCAGACGTACTACGTGCTCGCCACGCTGCTCGACGGACCGCGACATGGATACGCGATCATCAAGCACGCGCTCGAGCTCTCCGGCGGCCGGGTGAAGCTGCCGGTCGGCACGCTCTACGGCTCGCTCGACCGGTTGGCCGACCAGGACCTGATCGAGGTCGACCACGAGGAGATCGTGGCCGGCCGGCCGCGCCGCTACTTCCGGCTCACCGACGACGGGCGGCAGGCGGTCGTGACTGAGGCCGCGCGCATGCAGAAGGCCGCCCGCCTGGTGTTGCGCCACACCGCCGTGCGGACGGCGACGGCATGAGCGAGGTGCTCGCCCGGCGCTACGGCCGGCTCGTCAGGATGTATCCGCGGGCCTACCGCACCACCCACGGGGACGAGATCGTCGACACGCTGATGGCCGTGGCCCGGCCCGGTCAGCGCCGGCCCGACGTGCGCGAGACCGTGGCCCTGGCCGTCGAGGCGACGAAGCTGCGCGCGGCCGGCATCGTCAGCGGCGGCCCGGTGTGGTGGCTCGACGGGCTGCACATGGCGACGTTCCTGCTCGCGCTCGGCGCCCTCGCCACGGCCGTGGGCCAGACCTGGTTCCAGGGGCACTACGTCGTCTGGCCGGTGCTGCTGGCCGCGGTGGTCGTCGCGCTGCTGATCGGCAGGCCCTGGCTCGCGCTGCCGTTCGCGCTCGTCGCGGTCTTCGCCGTCAGCCGCCTGCACCTGCGCAAGGTCTGGCCGTCGCTGGACGAGCTGCCGCCGTTCTCGCCGCAGCCGGCCACGCGGGCGGAGCTCGCGCCCTGGCTGACCCTGCTCGTCGGGGTGATCGCGCTGGGCGTCCTGTCCCGGCGCGGCAAGCTGCGCCGTCGGTCGTGGTGGTGGCTCGCGGTGCCGGTGGCCGCGTTCGCCGCCCGCCAGGCGTCGATCGCCTGGCCCGCGTCGCCCGGGTGGGTGGCCGCCGTGGCGATCGGCCAGATCGCCCTGCTGAGCCTCGCGCTCGGCTGGACCGTGATCACCCGGGACGCCCGGTGGGCACCGGCCGCGGTGGTGTTCTTCGCGCCCGACGCGGTCTGGCTGCGCTACAACCGGTGGACCGACCCGAGCCCGCTGGGCCTCACCTACTGGGGGATCGTCGGGGTGCTGACGCTCGCGATCGTGGTCGCGGCGGCGTGGCCGAGGCGGCGCCGCCGGCCCGCGCAGACGACCAGCTGATCCGGGCCCGCCGGCGCACCCCTGTCACGTGCGGGGTGTGCCGGCGATGCCGTCCAGGACGGTGGTCAGGTTGCGCTCGAAGGTCTCCTCGGCGTCGAGGTGGGCACCCTCGATGACGAGCCGGGCGACGGTGGGATACCTGCCGGTGCCCAGCATGCGGGTGAGGTAGGGGCCGAGGCCGGCCTGGAAGGCGGCCACGTCGGTGCCGGTGGCGCGGGCGGTGCGCCGCTCGGTGACCTCCCGGCGGACCGCCCCGGTGATGAAGGCGTTGAGGGCGCCCAGTGCGCGCTGAAGGTCGTCGATGCCGTGCACGTGGGGGGCCTGGCTCATCGCCGCCGCGGTCGCCTCGCCCACGGCGAGCGCGTGCGGTCCCAGGTGTGGCCGGCCGCCGTGCAGGTCGGAAAACCACTCGTGCTCGAGGGCTGCGGCGCGGGTCGCGCGGGCGACGGCCAGCACCGTGGCGCGCCACTCGGCGTGCTGACCGGCCTCGGCGATCCGGGCGTAGACGGTGTCGACCATCAGATCGAGCAGCTCGGACCGGTTGAGCACGTAGTCGTAGAGCCGCATCGGACCGACGCCGAGCTCCTTGGCGATCTTGCGGACCGACAGCCCGTCGAGGCCGTGTTCGTCGGCGACCCGGATCGCCGTGGCGGCGATCTTCGCACGGCTCAGCGGCACCGGCGCCGCCCGCGGCTGAGGCTCGGGCCGTTCCCAAACCGGCATCGGCGCGCTACCGTACGGTGTATCCATGAGGTACATCGTACGGTAACGGGGGATGATGATGCGAATCGCGATCGCCGGCGGTGGCCTCGGCGGCCTGACGCTGGCCCGGATCCTGCACCGGCACGGCATCGACACGGTGGTGTACGAACGCGAGGCGGACCGATCCACCCGGGCCCAGGGCGGCATGCTCGACCTGCACCCGGAGTCCGGGCAACAGGCGCTGGCCGACGCGGGCCTCACCGGCCGGTTCCGGTCCGAGGCCCGGCCGGAGGGCGAGGAACATCGCATCCTCGACCCCGCCGGTCACGTCCTCGTGCACCACAGGCCGCAACCGGGCTCGTTCTCCGGGCGCCCCGAGATCGACCGCGCCGCACTGCGTGACCTCCTGCTCGACTCGCTCCCCCGCGACACGGTGGTCTGGCAGCGCCGGCTCGTCGCGGCGACACCACGACCCGGCGGAGGCTTCGGGCTGGCGTTCGACGGCGGCCACCGCGCCGACTGCGACGTCCTCATCGGCGCGGACGGCGCCCGCTCGGCCGCCCGGGCCCTGCTGACCGACTCGCCGCTGTCCCCCGTGGCCACCCACGTCGAGCTGAGGATCACCGACGCCGACCGTCGCCACCCCGAGCTCGCCGAGCTGGTCGGCCCCGGAAACCTCTGGTGCATCGGCGTGCGCCGGACCCTGTCGGCGCAACGCCTCGGCGACGGCGAGATCCGGGTCGGGATCTCCCTCCCCGCGGACGACCGCCTGGACACCTACCGCAGCACATCCGCGCTGCTGGACCTGTTCGACGGCTGGGACCCCAGGCTCACCGCACTCATCGAAGCCGGCGACGGCCCGCCCATCCCACGCCTGATCGAGGTGATGCCCACCGGCACGCGCTGGGACCACCGGCCGGGCATCACCCTCATCGGTGACGCCGCGCACCTCATGCCGCCGGTCGGCGAGGGCGCCAACCAGGCCCTGCTCGACGCCGCCGAGCTCGCCGCCGCACTCGTGGCCGACCCCGCCGACCCCGACGCGGCGATCCGGGCCTACGAGGAGGCGATGTTCGCCAGGATCCACCCGATCGCCGAGATGTCCGCCCGGGTCCACGCGATGATGCTGTCCCCGACCGCGGCGCAGGACATCGTCCGCTTCTTCACGCCCCGGTCCGCCGCCTGACCCTTGTGCGGCGGCGCGCGATCAGCGCGCGGCCACCGGAAGTCGACCGCGGTCGGTGCCGGGTCGGTCGAGCGCGGCGGCACGGATCGAGGCCTGGTCGACGGTCGCGGTCCGGGACTCACCGGTGCCGAGATCAGTGACCGTCACGAGCAGGATGCCGTTGGCGTCGATGTCGAAGATGACCTCGAGGCGGGGCACCCAGCCGGGGCGGGCGGGATGCCGGTGATGTCGATGGTGAGCAGCCGCCGGTTGTCCGCCGCGGCGGCGTGCTCGCCCTCCAGGACCCGGACCCGGACCGCCGACTGGCCGGCCGCGCCGGTGGTGAACAGGTGCCGGCGCAGGGTCGGAATGGTGGTGTTGCGCTCGATGAGCCGCTGCGTGCCACCGCCGGCGGTCTCCACACTCAGGGACATCGGCGCCACGTCGAGCAGCAGCAGGTCCAGGACCTTGCCGGTGAGCAGGCCCGCCTGCACGGCCGCACCGGCCACGGCGCTGGACGGGTCGAGCAGGATGCCGCAGCGCACGTTGCCCCAGGCGCTCGGGTGGGTCAGCACCACCGCACCCGGCGGCCCGCCGGCGACCCGGGCCGCCTCGCCCGCGACGGTTCGCAGCACCGCGGCGATCAGGTCGACGACGGGCACCGATCGCTCCGCCAGCCACACCGTGCCGTGATCGACGCACTGCTTCGGGTTCGGCTCCCACCCGGCCGGCGCCGACACCGCCGCGTGCTCGCCGTTGACGCCGGTCAGCAGGCCGCCGTCGACCGCGGCGAACACCCCGGAGCTGAGCAGCGGCGACACCCCGAACAGCAGTGGCCTGACCCGCCCGTCCGGCCCGGCCAGCATCGCCACGGTGTTGGACGTGCCGAAGTCGATCCCGAGCTGGTAACCAGCCGAGCGCACGCCCAGCACTGTAGGCACCCAGGCCGCCCGTGTCCCGCCACCCAGCCGAGCACCGCGGTGCCGCCGGAACTCGCCAACCCAGCGGCCGCACGGGCGGCGCTGCACTGGGACGTGCGGCCTACTTCAGCACCGCCACCGACAGCGCGCTGGCAAAACTTCCGCCAAATCACCCGAATCAAGGCGCCAACAAGGCCCGCACCAAGGTCCAACGATCTTGGCCGCTTGATCGAAGGCGCCGGGTGGTCGCCCGGACGACCACGGCACTCCTTCGATCTGTGAAGGGTTTTGTCAACTGGTGG
>NZ_BONQ01000208.1 GCF_016862795.1 Dactylosporangium siamense
CCCCCGCCGCCGCAGCTCCGCTGCGGCAGCTAGAAGAGCGTCAGCTCGTCCTTCACCATGCCGCGCAGGACGTTGTAGTCCAGGACGACGCAGCGGATGCCGCGGTCCTCGGCCAGCACTCTGGCCTGCGGCTTGATCTCCTGGGCGGCGAAGATGCCGCGCACCGGGGCGAGCAGGGGGTCGCGGCCCAGCAGCTCCAGGTAGCGGGTGAGCTGTTCGACGCCGTCGATCTCGCCGCGGCGTTTGATCTCGACGGCGACGGAGGCGCCCTGGGCGTCCTTGCACAGCAGGTCGACGGGGCCGATGGCGGTCATGTACTCGCGGCGGACCAGGGTGTAGCCCTCGCCGAGGGTCTGCGGGTGGGCGGCGAGCAGGACCTGCAGGTGGGCCTCGACACCGTCCTTGACCAGGCCGGGATCGATGCCGAGGGAGTGGGCGCTGTCGTGCAGGATCTCCTCGACGGTGATCTGCAGCTCCTCACCGCCCTTGTTGACGACCCTCCACAGGCCTTCGGTCTCCTCCAGGCGGCAGGGCGGGGTCATCCACATCAGCGGCTTGTAGCCGCCGGTGTCGGAGTGCACCAGCACGGAGCCGTCGGACTTGACCATGATGAGGCGGATGGCGGGCGGCAGGTGGGCCGTGAGCCGGCCGATGTAATCGACCGAGCACTTGGCGATGACGAGACGCACGCGCGACAGCCTAACCGCAGCGGCCGGTGATGCCGGACTGACACCCGGTGCGCCGCGCCCGGGTGGCGCGTCGATGTCATGCTAGGTGCGTGCTGGAGTCATTGACGGGCCTCGGCCTGGCCACGTCGGCCGGGCTCAACGCCTACATCCCGTTGCTCTTGATCGGCGTGCTGGGGAGGTACACCGATCTCATCACGCTGCCCGAGAACTGGAAGTGGATGGAGAACGGGTGGACCCTGGCGATCGTCGTGGCGCTGCTGGCGGTCGAGTTCGTCGCTGACAAGGTGCCGGTGGTCGACCACGTCAACGACGTGATCCAGACGTTCGTGCGGCCGACCGCGGGTGGTCTCGCCTTCGGCGCGGCGTCGGGCGCCCAGACGGTGACCGTGACCGATCCGGGGTCGTTCTTCAGCAGCCATCAGTGGGTGCCGATCGTGGCCGGCGGGGCGATCTCGCTGGGTGTGCACGGGATGAAGGCGGCGTCGAGACCGGTGATCAACGCCAGCACGGCGGGCTTCGGCGCGCCGGTGGTGAGCATCATCGAGGACATCGCGAGTGTCTTCATGTCGCTGGTGGCGATCATCCTGCCGGTGCTGGTGCTGCTGTTCGTCGTGCTGCTGGGGCTGGTGTTCTGGTGGATGATGCGCCGGCGCAAGCGCCGCAAGGAGGAGAAGGCGGCCGCCAGGTGGGCGCAGTCCCAGGGGTACCGCGCCACTTGACCCCCGGCTCAGGGGAGTTTGTGCGCCTCCCGCACGACGGTGACCAGTTCGTCGACGACGTCGGTGATGGCGAAGTCCTTCGGCGTGAAGACGCGGGCCACCCCTGAGGCCCGCAACGCCAGCGCGTCCTCGGGCGGGATGATGCCGCCGACCACGACCGGCAGGTCGTCGAGGCCCTCGGCTCGTAGCCCAGCCAGTACCGACGCCACCGCCGCAAGATGAGAACCGGACAGGACCGAAAGACCGACGAGATCCACGTCCTCCTCGACCGCCGCCGCGACGATCTGCGCCGGAGTCAGCCGGATCCCCTGGTACACCACCTCGAAGCCGGCGTCGCGGGCGCGGACGGCGATCTGTTCGGCCCCGTTGGAGTGCCCGTCGAGGCCGGGCTTGCCGACGAGCATCCGCAGCCGGCCAGCGCCGAGCTCCTCCGCGGTGCGCCGGACCCGCTCGCGCACGGCCACCATCGCGGTGCCGGGCGCGCCGGCGGAGACCGCGCCGGTGAGGCCGGTGGGGGCGCGGTACTCGCCGAAGACGTCGCGCAGCACGGACGCCCACTCGCCGGTGGTCACGCCCGCGCGGACACAGTCGAGGGTGGCCGCCATGAGGTTGCCCGTGCCGCCGGCGACCTCCCGCAGCCGGGCGAGCGTCGCGTCGACCTCGCCGGCCTCGCGGGTGTCGCGCCAGGCCGCCAGGGACGCCACGGCCGCCGCCTCGACCGCCGGGTCGATCTGTTCGATCGCCGCGGCACCGGCGGCGACCAGCGGGGACGGCTCGGTCTCGGGGAAGCGGTTGACGCCGACCACGACGTCCTCGCCGCGCTCCATCCGCCCCCGCCGCTCGGCGAGCGAGGCGACCAGCGCGCTCTTGAGGTATCCGGACTCGACGGCGGCCACGACACCGCCCATCGCGAGGACGCGGTCGAGCTCGGCGGTCGCTCCGGCGACGAGATCGTCCACGAGGGCGGTCATGACGTGCGAGCCCTCGAACAGGTCGGGGTATTCGAGCAGGTCGGACTCGAAGGCGAGGACCTGCTGCATGCGCAGGGACCACTGCTGGTCCCATGGTCGCGGCAGGCCGAGTGCTTCATTCCATGCCGGGAGTTGCACGGCACGTGCCCGCGCGTCCCTGGACAGCGTGACGCCCAGCATCTCCAGCACGATGCGCTGCACGTTGTTCTCGGGCTGCGACTCGGTGAGGCCGAGGCTGTTGACCTGCACGCCGTAGCGGAACCGTTTTGCCGACTTATCCGAAATTTCGTATCTGTCGGTAAGCAGGCGGTCCCACAGCAGGCCGAAGGCGCGCATCTTCGCGGTCTCCTCGACGAAGCGGACCGAGGCGTTGACGAAGAAGGAGATCCTGGCCGCGACCGCGCTGAAATCGTGCACCTGCCCCGAGTCGCGCACCGAGTCCAGCACGGCGATCGCGGTGGCCAGGGCGAAGGCGAGCTCCTGCACCGGCGTCGCGCCGGCCTCCTGCAGGTGATACGAGCAGATGTTGACCGGGTTCCACTTCGGGCAGTTCGCCACGGTCCACGCGATCGTGTCGGTGGTCAGGCGCAGCGACGGCCCCGGCGGGAAGATGTGCGTGCCCCGGGACAGGTACTCCTTGACGATGTCGTTCTGCGTCGTGCCCGCCAGCGAGGCGAGCGGTGCGCCCTGCTCCCGCGCGACGGTCACGTAGAGGCTCAGCAGCCACATGGCCGTGGCGTTGATGGTCATCGACGTGTTGGCGAGCCCGAGGTCGATGCCGTCGAAGAGGGTCCTCATGTCGCCGAGGTGCGCGATCGGCACGCCGACCCGGCCGACCTCACCGCGCGCCAGCTCGGCGTCGGGGTCGTAGCCGGTCTGCGTGGGCAGGTCGAACGCGACCGACAGGCCGGTCTGCCCCTTGCCCAGGTTGCGCCGGAACAGCGCGTTGGACGCGGCCGCCGACGAGTGTCCGGCATAGGTGCGCATGACCCATGGACGGTCGCGTTCGGGAAGCTTCGCCATACGAGCACCTTACTGAACGGTAATTTACCCAGGGCGGTGAAAATCCTCACCGGGCCACTGATGCCTATAGTGAACGCCGTGACGGAAGCGATCACCGTGCGCGGGCTACACAAGCGGTACAAGGGGCATGTCGCCGTCGATGGCGTGGACCTCGATGTGCATCGCGGTGAGGTGTTCGCCCTGCTGGGCCCGAACGGTGCGGGCAAGACCACGACGGTGGAGATCCTCGAGGGGTTCCGCAAGCGCACCTCCGGGGAGGCGACCGTCCTCGGCGTCGACCCGCACGACGCCGACGCGGCGTGGCGGCAGCGGGTCGGCATCGTGCTGCAGAGCACCGGCGAGTTCGACGACCTGACGGTCCGCGAGGTCGTGCACCACTTCGCCCAGTACTACCGCAACGCCGACGACCCGGACGCCGTCATCGAGCGGGTCGGGCTCGCCGACAAGCGCGGCGCCCGGACCCGGGTCCTGTCCGGCGGGCAGAAACGCCGCCTGGACGTGGCGCTCGGCATCATCGGCCGGCCGGAGCTGCTGTTCCTGGACGAGCCGACGACCGGCTTCGACCCGGAGGCGCGCCGCGAGTTCTGGGGCCTGATCCGGCAGCTCGCCGCCGGCGGCACCACGATCCTGCTCACCACGCACTACCTGGACGAGGCCGAGACCCTCGCCGACCGGGTCGGCGTGCTCGTCGGCGGCAAGCTCGTCGCCGTGGACACCCCCGCGCGGCTGGGCAACCGGGGCACCGACGGCGCGACCGTCGGCTGGCGCACCCCCGACGGCCCCCGGCAGGAGCAGACCGACACGCCGACCGCGGTCGTGGCCAGGCTCGCCGAGCAGTTCGGCGGCGAGGTGCCCGACCTGACCGTGACCAGACCCAGCCTCGAGGACGTGTACCTGCGGATGATCGGTGCCGGCGAATGACGACGTTGCGGCTCGGGTTCGCCCGCGGTGGGCTGGAGATCAAGCAGTTCCTGCGCAGCCGGGAGTCGGTGGTCTTCACCCTCTTCTTCCCGCTGCTGCTGCTGGTCATCTTCGGGTCGGTCTTCGACGCCGAGATCGCCCCGGGGGTGTCGTTCACCCAGTACTTCGCCGCCGGCATCATCGCCGCCGGGCTGCTGACCACGGGATTCCAGTCCCTGGCCATCCAGATCCCGATGGAGCGCGAGAAGGGCATCCTGAAGCGGCTGCGGGGCACGCCCATGCCGCGCACCGCGTACTTCATCGGCAAGGTCATCATGGTGCTCGCGATCGGCGCGGCGGAGACCGTGGTGCTGGTGGCGACCGCCGCGGCCTTCTACGACCTGCCGGTGCCCTCGACCGCAGCGAAATGGGTCACGTTCGGCTGGGTGTCGCTGCTCGGCATCAGCGCGTGCACGCTGTGCGGGATCGCCTTCTCCTCCCTCGCCCGGACCGGACGCGGCGCGCCGGCGATCGTCACCCCGGTCGCACTGGTGCTGCAGTTCATCTCGGGCGTCTTCTTCCAGTACACGAGCATCCCCGAGTGGATGCGCACCATCGCCTCGCTGTTCCCGCTGAAATGGATCACGCAGGGCATGCGCTCGGTGTTCCTGCCGGACTCGTTCGCGGCGCAGGAGGTCGGCGGCGGCTGGCAGCTCGGATACGTCGCGATCGCGCTGGGCGCGTGGGTCATCATCGGTCTGGCGTTGTGCGTGTTCACGTTCCGCTGGACCGACCGGGGGTAATCCTCAGGGACGCTGCCATGGCGCCGATCAGGGCAAGGTGATGGGTCAGCTGGGCAGGGCGGTCCGGCATGCCGGCACGGTCGGCATCCTGGCGATCCTGCTCGTCCTCGCCCTCGGCCTGGCGGCGTCCTGGAACGCCGCCGGCTCACTGCGCCACAACCAGCAGGCGCGCGCCAACGCGGTCATGGACCGGGACACCTCGCTCGCCGAGGCCGCGGTCCGCACGGAGATCCATCGGTACCTGGATGCCCTGCGCACCGTCGCGGCGGCGGTCGGGGCGCACGAGACGCTGACCTTCGACGACTTCGCCACCACCACCGCCCCGTTGCGCGACGCCGGGCTGCCGGGCGCCACGTCGCTGGTCTTCGTCGTGCCCGCGGAGGACTCGCAACTGGACGACGTCGAGCGGTTCTGGCGCGACCGCGGTGTCACCAACCTCGACCTGACCGCCAAGGGCAGCGGCCGGGAGCACCTGTTCGTCATCTTCTCCCGCCCGCTGGACGGGGCGCCCGCCACCAGGGCCGGCACCGACCTGTCCCAGTCCGCCGAGCCGACCGCCGCGCTCAACGAGTCCCGTCGCGCCGGAGGGCCCGCCGTCTCCGACACCTATGTGCTGCTGCGCGACCGGGCCCTGCCGGTGGCGCAACAGCAGCTGTCGTTCGCGGTCGCCGCCCCGGTGTACGGCAACCCGACGGCATCGGGCACCAAGACGTTCAAGGGCTGGGTCGTCTTCGGCCTGCGCGGGCAGAACTTCGTCGGCGGCGTGCTGGACGAGGCCACCCAGGGCAAGGTCGACGCCGCCCTGTGGGCCGACAACGGCGGCGGCCAGGACACCCGCGTGGCGTACCTGCACCGCGTCACCGACCCGGACCTGCGCCGGCAGGTGACCATCCCGATCGGCAACCGGCAGTGGCGGCTGATCCTGACCGCCGACTCCGACCGGCTCGCCGGGCTCAGCGGCCCGGCCAACACCGCGCCCCTCGCGATCGGCGCCGGCGGCACGATGCTGACCCTCCTGGTCGTGTTCATGCTGTGGGCCCTGGCGGGCGGCCGGGCCCGCGCCGAGGCCCGGGTCGTCGCGGCCACCGCCGAGCTGCGCGAGGCCGAACGCACCGCGCACCGGCAGGTCGCGCTGCTCAACGGCATCCTCGACCGGATCAGCGACGGCGTGGGCGTGGTCGACGAGCGGGGCGACTTCCTGGTGCAGAACCCCGCGGCCAAGGCGATGCTCGGCGTGGAGGCCGCCGCGGACGGCGTCGGCGACTGGCCGCAGCACTACGGCATCTACCGCCCCGACGGCATGACCGAGTTCCCGGTCGAGGAGCTGCCACTGGTCCGGGCGCTGGCCGGCGAGTCCACCGACCGGGTCGAGATGGTCATCCGCAACGCCGCCCGGCCCGAGGGCACCCTGCTGTCCGTCAGCGGCCGCCCGCTCGACGTCGACGGGCGGCGCGGCGCCATCGCGGTGTTCCACGACATCACCGAGGTCCGCGAGCGCGAGGGGGACCTGACCGCGTTCGCCGGCATCGTCGCGCACGACCTGAAGAACCCGCTGACGGTCATCGCGGCGCACGCCGAGATGGCGCACGACGCGCTCGAACCGGCCGCGCCGCACTCGCGGGAGGCCCGGGAGGCCACCGCCAGCATCGACCGGGTCAGCGCCGGGGTGGTGCGGATGCGCCGGCTCATCGACGACCTGCTCGCCTACACCACCGCCCGCGACGCGGCGCTGAAACCGCAACCACTGGACCTCAACGCGCTCGTCGGCGAGGTCGTCGCCGAACGGGTCAACCACCTGGCCGTCCGCCCCGACATCTACGTCGGCCCGCTGCCCCGGGTCGAGGCGGACCCCGCCCTGCTGCGGCACGTGCTGGACAACCTCATCGGCAACGCCCTCAAGTACGTGCAGCCCGGCCGCACCCCGAAGGTCGACGTCAGCGCGTCGACGGCCGGAGCGGGCTGGGTCCGCATCGAGGTGGCCGACCGGGGCATCGGCGTGCCCGACGCGGACAAGCCCCACGTCTTCGAGTCGTTCCACCGGGCCCACACCGGCCAGTCCTACGGCGGGACCGGACTCGGCCTGGCGATCTGCCGCCGCGTCATCGACCGGCACGGCGGCTCGATCATCGTCGTGGACAACCCGGGCGGCGGCAGCCGCTTCAGCTTCACCGTGCCCGGGGCGCCCGTTGCCATGGCGGCCCCGGCCGGCGTCACCGCTCACGAGTACGTGTAGAAGCCCTTCCCCGACTTGCGCCCCAGGTCACCCGCGACGACCATCCGCGCCAGCAGCTCCGGCGGGAAGAACTTCGGGTCGGCGGTGTCCGTGTGGATGTTCTTGGCGGCGTGGTACAGCACGTCCACGCCCGTCAGGTCCGTGGTGGCGAGCGGGCCCATCGCGTGGCCGAAGCCCAGCTTGCAGGCCAGGTCCAGGTCCTCGGCGCTCACCACGCCGCTCTCGACCAGCTGCACCGCCTCGACGACCAGCGCGGCGATCAGCCGGGTGGTGACGAACCCGGCGACGTCCCGGTTGACCACGATGCAGGTCTTGCCGATCTCCTCGGCGAAGCTCCGGGCGGTCGCGAGGGTCGCGTCGCTGGTCTTGTAGCCGCGCACCAGCTCGCACAGCTTCATCACCGGCACGGGGCTGAAGAAGTGCGTCCCCACGACCTGCTCGGGGCGCTGTGTCGCGGTCGCGATCTGCGTCACGGGGATCGCGGAGGTGTTGGTCGCCAGCACCGCGTCCGCCCGGCAGATCTTGTCCAGCGTGCCGAACAGCTCCTGCTTCACGTCCAGCCGCTCGAACACCGCCTCGACCACGATGTCCGCCTCGCCCGCCGCGTCGAGATCCGTGGTGGTCGTGATCCGTGCGAGGGCACTGTGCACATCGCCCTCGGCGATCACGCCCTTGCTCGCGAACTTGGTCAGCGACTTCTCGATACCGTCGACGCCGCGCCGGACCGCCTCGTCGGTCAGGTCCCGCAGCGTCACCTCCCACCCGGCCTGCGCGGCGACCTGGGCGATGCCCGACCCCATCAGCCCCGCTCCGATGACCGCCAACCGACCCGCCATGTGACACCCCTTCGTATCGTCTCGACCCGCTGACCTTATCCGGCTCCGGAGAGTGATCATCTAATGGCAGACTGTCGAGGTGCCCCTCATGTACCTCGCAGGATGGGCGGCCTCGGCCGGTGCACTCGCCACCCTCATCCTGATCATCCGGCTGCTCCGCCTCGGCGAACGCAGGGCCGCACCACCCGGCGGCCGCCACCCGTCCAGCCTGGACACCACCCTCGACTACGGGCTGCTGCGGTCGGTATCACTGATCGGCGACCTGGCGTTCGCCCGCGACGTCCGCGACCGCCTGCGCCACAACGGCGTCCGCGCCACCCTCGCCACCGGCCACGACGGCATGGTCCGCGTCCTGGTCTTCGCCGACGAGTACGACCGCGCCAGACTCCTCCTCGCCCCCTGAGCAGCGACCGCAGCGCGACTTCGATCAACCCGGGGACGAGCGGACCCGGCACGCAGGACACCGGGGCGCACAGCAGCAGCCGCCACCGGATGCCCGCGTGAGCGGATCCCAGTCACGCGGCACGCGGACTGTGCGCCGCGTGCGGCGCATTGGGGGTCCGGGGTGAGAATCCCCCGGCGGGACCCGCCGCTTGCGGTGGGGCAGCGAGCTTTCGCGCAGCGACAGGCGGGAGACAGCGTTCAGAAGTCGAACTGGTCCGGGGGTGCGGCGGCGCGTTCGACCTCGACGCCCAGGCCCCGCAGGTCGGATTCGAAGCTGGGGTAGCCGCGGTCGATGTGGTGCACGTGGCGGATCTCGGTGACCCCGTCGGCGCACAGCCCCGCGATCGCCAGCCCGGCGCCGGCACGGATGTCGGTCGCCGTGACCGGGGCCCCGGAGAGGCGCTCGACGCCGCGGACGACGGCGTGGTGGCCGTCGGTGCGGATGTCGGCGCCGAGGCGGGACATCTCGTTGATGAACATGAACCGGCCGTCGAAGATGTTCTCGGTGACGAGGGACGAGCCCTCGCTGACCGAGGCGAGGCCGACCGCCATCGGCAGGAGGTCGGTGGCGAAGCCGGGGAACGGCAGGGTGACCACGTCGACGGCGCGCGGGCGGTCGGCCATGCGGACCCGGAAGGAGTCCGCGGCGGTGTCGACCTGGCCGCCGGCGGTGGCGACCTTGTCCAGGGCGATCTCCAGGAAGCCCGGGTCGATGCCGTGCACGGTGACGTCGCCGCGGGTCATCGCGGCGGCGAAGGCCCAGGTGCCGGCGACGATGCGGTCGCCGACGGTGCGGTGCTCGACGGGATTCAACGAAGCGACGCCGTCCACGACGAGGCGGGAGGAGCCGGCGCCGGAGATCTCGGCGCCCATGTCGGTGAGCATGCGGCAGATGTCGACGATCTCGGGCTCGCGGGCCGCGTTGTCGATCTCGGTGCGGCCGTTGGCCAGCACCGCCGCCATGAGGAGGTTCTCGGTGGCGCCGACGCTGGGGAAGTCGAGCCAGATGGTGGCGCCGTGCAGCTTCGGCGCGGTGGCGATCACGAAGCCGTGCTCGCCGGAGATGTCCGCGCCCATCCGGCGCAGGCCCTCCACGTGCATGTCGAGGCCCCGGGAGCCGATCGCGTCGCCACCGGGGTGCGCCACGCGGACGTGGCCGCAGCGGGCCAGCAGCGGGCCCAGCACGCAGATGGAGGCGCGCAGCCGGCGCACGAGGTCGTAGTCGGCCTCGGTGCCGAGGCGCTCGGGCACGTCGATGATGACGCGGTCCTCGTCCTGCTCGACCTCGCAGCCGAGCCGGCGCAGCACCTCCGCCATGATGGCGATGTCGGTGATGCGGGGCACGTTGGTG
This sequence comes from Dactylosporangium siamense, assembly GCF_016862795.1. GTDB lineage: Bacteria > Actinomycetota > Actinomycetes > Mycobacteriales > Micromonosporaceae > Dactylosporangium > Dactylosporangium siamense. The sequence continues at coordinate 9,970 of NZ_BONQ01000208.1, forward strand.
AGCACCGACCGCCCGGTGGCCAGCAGCGCGGCCGCCATGAGCTTGAGTGCGGAGTTCTTGGCGCCGACGACCGACACGTCACCGGCGAGCCTGGCGCCGCCCATCACACGGATCACGTCCACGTCGGTCATCGTAGGGGCATTCCGTACCGTGCAAACCATGGCCATTCACCTCACCCGCATCTACACCAAGACCGGTGACACCGGCACGACCGGATTGGGCGACTTCTCCAGGGTGCCGAAGACCCATCCGCGGATCGGTGCGTACGCCGACGTGGACGAGGCCAATGCCACGCTCGGTGTCGCCGTGGCGCTGGGCGACCTGGCCGAAGAGCTGCGGACGGTGCTGCACGTGGTGCAGAACGACCTGTTCGACGTCGGCGCCGACCTGTGCAACCCGATCACCGAGGCGCCGGAGTATCCGCCGCTGCGGGTGACGGAGGAGTACCTGACGCGCCTGGAGGGCTGGTGTGACGCGTTCAACGAGCGGCTGCCGAAGCTCGACTCGTTCATCCTTCCGGGTGGCACCCCGGGCGCGGCGCTGCTCAACGTGGCGAGGACGGTGACGCGCCGGGCCGAGCGCAGCGCGTGGGCGCTGATGGAGCTCGACCCGGAGCACACGAACGAGCTGGCGGTGAAGTACCTGAACCGGCTGTCGGACCTGCTGTTCATCCTCGGCCGGGTGGCGAACCCGGACGGCGACGTGAAGTGGGTGCCGGGCGCGAATCGTTAAAGACCGTAGACCCCCAGGCCTTCGCCGGTGTGGATGAGCACGCGGCCGTCGGCGACGACCGGCCCCGAGGTCGCACCCTCGGGGCCGGTCCACCGGACCTGGCGGGTGGCCGGGTCCATGGCGAGGACCCGGCCGAGGTTGACGTACAGGACGCCGTTGGCCAGGACCGGAGCCGCACTGAAGAAGCTGTTGGTGATGGCCGGACCGGCCTGGCTGAAGGTCCACCGGTCCGTGCCGGTCGCCGGGTCGATCGCGCGCAGGGTCGGCGGCGTCGTGGAGAAGTCGACGCCGTACAGGGTCGAGTCCAGCACGGCCGGGAAGCTGTAGCCGCCGCCCCGGTTCCACAGCAGCCGTCCGGTGGCCCCGTCGTAGGCGGCCAGGGCACCGGGCAGGAACACCCGGCCGCCGGCGGCCACCGGGGCGTACTGCACCTGCGTCGACATGACCGGCACCGACCACAGGACGGCGCCCGTGCCCGCGTCGACGGCGCTCAGCAGGCCCGAGTTGCCACCGGCGAGGTAGAGACGCCCGCTGTCGTAGGTCAGGGTGGCCTGGGTGTAGCCGGTGAGCTCGCGGGTCCAGCGGACCGCGCCGGTGGCGGCGTTGAAGGCGTAGATGAGCGTGTTGTCGCCCTGGGCGTCGCCCTTGGCGTAGAGGGTGTCACCGACCAGGATCGGCGCGTGGAACAGCTGGTTGCCGTCGATCCTGGCGGCCCACCGTTCCGCGCCGGTGGCGGTGTCGTACGCGCGGACCCAGCCGGTCAGCGTCCCGCCGAAGGCGAGGCCGTTGCCGACGGTCGCCGGGGTGGTGAACCGCAGCGCGAACTCGCTCGACGCCGGCGACGTCCAGCGCACCGCACCGGTGGCCAGGTCGACGGCCGCGAGCTGTCCGGCGCCGATCACCCCGTAGGCGGAGCCGTCGGCGGCGACCGGGGAGTCGATGTTGCCCGCGGTCAGGCGCAGCCGGTGCAGGCCCGCCACGTTGGCGTTGCCCAGGGTCCGCTCGCCCGCGTTGACCCCCGCGTGTCCCGGCCCGCCGCCCCAGGTCGGCCAGGCCGCCGAGGTGGTCGGGGGCACCACCGTCGGGTACACCTCGAGCTCGAACAGCGAGTAGCCGTAGCGGGTGGCCCGGGTCAGCCCCGTCATGCGCACGAATCGGGCGGGCGTGGCGCTGGTGACGTCGATTGTCTGGGTTCCGCTGGCGCCGGTGGCGGCCGGCACCAGGTCGAACCAGGAACCGGCGGCCCCGGTGGCGGAACCCTGCAGCGTGAAGGTGCGCGCGAAGGCGGCCTCCCAGCGCAGGGCGACCCGGCACAGCTGCTGGGCGGTGCCGAGGTCGACCTGCAGCCACTGCGGGTCGCTGAAGGCGCTGGACCAGCGGGTGCCGGTGTTGCCGTCGAACGCCTTCGCCGGCAGCAGGCCGCCGTTCTCCGAGGAGGACGCGGTGGCGGGACGGTTGAGCGCGATGTTGGTGCCGCCGCAGGTGACGGCGGCGGTCGCGGCGGGGGTGGGCACCGCGAACAGGACCGCCGTGGTGAGAACCAGGGCGGCAAGCATTCTGGGCAGCAAGGGATGCTCCTAGGGGTGGACGGCGGGCCACTTGGAGAGCGCTCTCAGGCCGCGCCAGTCTCCCCTAGACGAGAGACGGTCGTCAATTTCTGACTAGTTTGTGCGATACCGGTACGGCCGGGTCTCCGGGGTCGACTCACCCGGAGGCGCCGCCTCCACCCACGACAGGAACCCGGTCAGCGCCCGCTCCGCCATCGCGATCTCGACCGGCGACTGGCGGCTGATGCACCGCACGATCACCCAGTCGGGCGGGAGGACGAGCAGCTCGGCCGGGTCCGGGGTGCGCCGGCGGTCGACGGAGAGCCCACGCCGGGAAAGCACCCGGCGTGGGCCGGGCCAGAAACTGAAGATGCGATACCACCGCAGGTCGTCGCCGGCGAAGCGGGCCAGACCCGCGGACCAGCCCCGGCCGGGCACCATGGTGCTCAGCCGGACACCCAGCTCGATCGTGCCGCCCTGGCGGGCGATGACGACGCGGCGGAGGAACAGCAACGCCAGCGCGGCGAGCAGGATGAGGACCCCGATGCCGATTCCCTCGACGATCCTCACCGACGCCGCCCGCGTGTCAGTGCGCGGCTTGCGCGGATGCGGGGGTGCAACTCTCGGCGAGCACCGTCACCCCGGTCGCCGTGACGGAGAGGAACCCGCCCGAGACGTCGAAGGCGATCTCCTGCCCACCCGAGTGCTTGATGCGCACCTGGCCCGGCTCGGCCAGCTGACCGAGGAGCGGCGCGTGGCCGGGGAGCACACCGAGGTCGCCCTCCGTCGTGCGCGCCATGACGATGTCGGCGTCACCGGACCAGACTTTTTCCTCGACGGCTACGAGCTCGACGTGCAGCTGCCTCGCCACGCTAGTTACTCCTCGTGTGCGCGATTCGGTTTTGCCGAGTGTAGTCAATGATCCGACGAGGCGAGCAGTGGGCCTCGCCACGTTGGCACAACTCATGAAATGCGGGTGAAGTGGCGGGTGCGAATCGGCTGAAGGTAGGTATCCGACACTTCAGAGCGTGACGCACGTCACCCTGTCACGGTGGGCCCTTCACTGAAAACGACGGAGGTGATTTTCATGCGAGGAAGGATCGCCGCGACCACGGTCCTGATCGCGGCGGGCGTCGCGGTCCCCCAGCAGGCCCGGGCCGGCGTCCCGGCCGCCGAGATCTCGTTCAGCGGCGGCGAGGTCGTCTACGTGGCGGCCCCCGGCCAGGCCAACGTGGTGGTGCTGACGTCGGTGGGCGTCAACCTGTATCGCGTCGACGACGTCGTGCCCATCACGTCGGACGAGGACGACTGCGTCTACCCGGTCCTCGGCGACGACACCGTCATGGAGTGCGAACGCATCCTGAGCTTCTGGGACGTCGACCTCGGCGACCTGAACGACTCCCTCGACAACCAGACGACCCGTCCGGGGCACCTCAACCTCGGCGCCGGCAACGACGTCGTGCGCACGGGCGGCAACGGCGGCTCGAACCAGGAGGTCGCGGGCGGCGACGGCGACGACCTCATCTACTCCGGCCCCGGCGACGACTGGATCGCCGGAGGCGCCGGCAGCGACACGGTGTCCTACGAGGGACGCATCGGCGCCGTGGTGGCCGCGTTGGCGACCGGAGGGGCCGAGGACACCTATGTGAGCGGGGTGGAGAACCTCACCGGCGGGGCCGGCGGCGACACGCTCACCGGCAACGCGTCGGCCAACGTCCTGGACGGCGGCACCGGCGACATCTGCCTGTTCATGGTGTGCTTCCCGACCTCCGGCAACGACACCCTGCGCGGCGGCAACGGCAACGACACGCTGCGCGGGCAGGGCGGCAACGACAGCCTGTACGGCGAGGGCGGCGTCGACACGCTCCGCGGCGGGGCCGGCTTCGACGCCCTGGACGGCGGCCCGGCCTCCGACTGGTGCTACACCGAGGCCGACGGCGGCACCACGGTGAACTGCGGCCTGGTGGTCACGCCGTAGACGCAGCGAGGGCGTCCCCCGCAACCAGGGGACGCCCTCGTGACACGCCGGAGCGTCAGTCCTTCATGAGCTCGTGCGCGTTGCGCTCGAGGTCCTCGAGACCGCCGCACATGAAGAAGGCCTGCTCGGGGAAGTGGTCGTACTCACCCTCGGAGATCTTCTTGAACGACTCGATCGTCTCCTTGAGCGGGACGGTCGAACCGGGGACGTTGGTGAACTGCTCCGCCGCGTAGGTGTTCTGCGACAGGAACCGCTCGATGCGCCGGGCCCGGCCGACGGTGACCTTGTCCTCTTCGGACAGCTCGTCCATACCGAGGATGGCGATGATGTCCTGCAGGTCCTTGTACTTCTGCAGGATCCGCTGCACCTCACGGGCGACCGTGTAGTGCTCGAGGCCGACGTACTCCGGCGCGAGGATTCGCGACGAGGACGCCAGCGGGTCGACGGCCGGGTAGATGCCCTTGTCCGAGATCGACCGCTCGAGGTTGGTCGTCGCGTCCAGGTGGGCGAACGTGGTGGCCGGCGCCGGGTCGGTGTAGTCGTCGGCGGGCACGTAGATCGCCTGGAGCGAGGTGATGGCCTTGCCCCGCACGGAGGTGATGCGCTCCTGGAGCTGGCCCATCTCGTCTGCCAGGGTCGGCTGGTAGCCGACGGCGCTCGGCATACGGCCGAGCAGCGTCGAGACCTCCGAGCCGGCCTGCGTGAACCGGAAGATGTTGTCGATGAAGAGCAGCACCTCCTGGTTCTGCACGTCACGGAAGTACTCCGCCATGGTCAGCGCGGACAGGGCGACCCGCAGACGGGTGCCCGGGGGCTCGTCCATCTGGCCGAAGACCAGGGCGGTCTTGTCCAGGACGTTGCCCTCGGCCATTTCCAGGATGAGGTCGTTGCCCTCACGGGTGCGCTCGCCGACGCCGGCGAACACCGAGGTGCCACCGAAGTTCCGGGCGACCCGGATGATCATCTCCTGGATCAGGACCGTCTTGCCGACGCCGGCACCGCCGAACAGGCCGATCTTGCCACCGCGCACATACGGCGCGAGCAGGTCGAGGACCTTGATGCCGGTCTCCAGCATCTCGGTCTTCGGCTCGAGCTCGGCATACGCGGGAGCCTTGCGGTGGATCTCCCACCGCTCGTTGATCTCGAGCTTCGACTCGTCGGCGTTGAGCACCTCGCCGAGGGCGTTGAACACGTGGCCCTTGGTGACGTCGCCGACCGGCACGGAGATGCCGGAGCCGGTGTCGCGCACCTCGGCGCCGCGGACCAGGCCGTCGGTCGGCTGCATGGAGATGGCGCGCACCAGGTTGTCACCGAGGTGCTGTGCGACCTCGAGCGTCAGCTTCTTGGAGCCTTCGGCCAGGGTCACGTCGACGTGCAACGCGTTGTAGATCTCGGGCATGGCGTCGCGCGGGAACTCGGCGTCGACGACCGGGCCGATGACCCGGACGACGCGGCCGACCGCGGTCTTGGCTGGTGCAGTCATCACACATCACTTCCCGTCGCCGCCAGCGCGTTGGCGCCGCCGACGATCTCACTGATCTCCTGGGTGATCGCCGCCTGCCGAGCGGAGTTCATCTCGCGGGTGTACCGCTTCAGCAGGTCGTCGGCGTTGTCTGAGGCACTCTTCATGGCGCGCCGGCGGGCCGCCGACTCACTCGCCGCCGAGTCCAGCAACGCCGCGAAGATCCGCGTGTTGATGTACTTCGGCAGGAGCGCCTCGAGCAGCTCCTCGGCCTCCGGCTCGAACTCGTACGCCGGCAGGGGTCCGGAGACCTCCTGCTCCTCGACCTCCATCGGAGCGACGATGCGCGCGACGGGGACCTGCGTCATGAGCGAGCGGAACTCGGTGTGGACCATGTACAGCTCGTCGACACCGTAGATGCCGTCCGGGCCGGGACCGTCGACCGTGTCGTCCGCGCCGTTCACGAAGGCCTGGATCAGCGTCTCGCCGATCTCCCGCGCGTTCTCGAACCGCGGCTGCTCGGAGAAGCCGGTCCAGCTGCCCGCGATCTCGCGACCACGGAACCGGTAGTAGGCCACGCCCTTGCGCCCGGAGACGTAGAGCGCGACCTGCTTGCCGTCGGCGCGCAGTCGCGCGATCAGCTGCTCGGTCTGGCGGATCGCGTTGGCGTTGTAGCCGCCGCAGAGCCCGCGGTCGCTGGTGACCAGCAGCACCCCGGCCCGGCGGACCGGGTTGCGCGGCACCAGCAACGGGTGATCGACGTTGGTGTTGGTCGCCAGTGCCGTCAGCACGCCCGTGATCGCCTCGGCGTAGGGGCGCGACGCGGCGACCCGCTCCTGCGCCTTACCGATGCGGCTCGTGGCGACGAGCTCCTGCGCCTTGGTGATCTTCTTGGTCGACTTGACCGTGCGGATCCTCCGGCGCAGTGCCTGTACCTGACCGGCCATGGCTCAGCCCGACTTCCGGACCTGGCGGGTGACGGTCTCGCGAGCCTGCTCACCCTGCAGCGCCTTGGCCGGGGCCTCGTTGACCGGGGCGTCGGCACCCTTGACCGTGAAGACCTGCTTGAAGCTCTTGATCGCGGCGGTCAGACCGTCGATCGCGTCCTGCGGCAGCTTCTTGGACTCGGCGATGCCGGCGATCAGGTCCTTGCGGTTGCTGCGCAGGTACTGCAGGAACTCGCCCTCGAAGCGACGGATCTCGCTGACCGGGATGTCGTCGAGCTGGCCGGTGGTGCCGGCCCACACGGAGACGATCTGGTCCTCGACCGCGAACGGGGAGAACTGCGGCTGCTTGAGCAGCTCGACCAGGCGGGCGCCCTTGTCCAGCTGGGCCCGCGACGCCTTGTCCAGGTCGGACGCGAACGCCGAGAAGGCCTCCAGCTCGCGGTACTGCGCGAGGTCCAGCCGGAGCCGGCCGGCGACGTCCTTCATGCCCTTGACCTGGGCCGAGCCGCCGACGCGGGACACCGAGGTGCCGACGTTGATGGCGGGACGCACACCCTGGTTGAACAGGTCGGACTCGAGGAAGACCTGACCGTCGGTGATCGAGATGACGTTGGTGGGGATGTAGGCCGAGATGTCGTTGGCCTTGGTCTCGATGATCGGCAGACCGGTCATCGAGCCGCCACCGAGCTCCTCGGACAGCTTCGCGCAGCGCTCCAGCAGCCGGGAGTGCAAGTAGAAGACGTCGCCCGGGTAGGCCTCACGGCCCGGCGGGCGGCGCAGCAGCAGCGACACGGCGCGGTAGGCCTCGGCCTGCTTCGTCAGGTCGTCGAAGACGATCAGGACGTGCTTGCCGCCATACATCCAGTGCTGGCCGATGGCCGAGCCGGCGTAGGGGGCGAGGTACTTGAAGCCGGCCGGGTCGGACGCCGGGGAGGCGACGATGGTCGTGTACTCCATCGCGCCCTGCTCCTCGAGGACGCCCTGGGTCGCGGCGATCGTCGAGGCCTTCTGGCCGATGGCGACGTAGATGCAGCGGACCTGCTTCTTCGGGTCGCCGGACTTCCAGTTGTCCCGCTGGTTGATGATCGTGTCGAGCGCGACCGTGGTCTTGCCCGTCTTCCGGTCACCGATGATCAGCTGACGCTGGCCCCGACCGATGGCGGTCATGGCGTCGATCGCCTTGATGCCGGTCTGCAGGGGCTCCTTGACGGGCTGGCGGGCCATGACGTTGGGCGCCTGGAGCTCGAGCTCGCGGAGCCCCTCGTTGACGATCTCGCCGCGGTCGTCGATCGGCTCGCCGAGCGGGTTGACCACGCGGCCGAGGAAGGCGTCGCCGACCGGGACCGAGAGCACCCGGCCGGTCCGCTTGACCTGCTGACCTTCCTCGATGCCCTCGAAGTCGCCGAGGACGACGACGCCGATCTCGCGGACGTCAAGGTTGAGCGAGACGCCGAGCGTGCCGTCCTCGAACTCGAGCAGTTCGTTGGCCATCGTCGAGGGCAGACCCTCGACCTGGGCGATACCGTCGCCGGCGTACGAGACGACGCCGACCTCCTCGCGGGAGATCCGTGAATCAACGGACGAAACGTAGCGCTCAAGTGCGCCCCGAATGTCGTCCGAGGAGATGGTCAGCTCGGCCATTCCTCAACCTTCTATCTGGAAGTGAATCAAGCTTCGGGGATTATTTGGCGAGTGCCGTCTTCGCCTCGGCGAGTCGACGCGACACCGTGCCGTCATAGAGGTCCGCACCGACTTTGACCCGCACGCCTCCGATGATGCGCGGATCGACGTCGACCTTCAGCGAGACCTCTCGACCGTACAGTTCCGCCAGACGGGCGGCCAGGCGCTGCTCGTCGGCCTCGGTCAGCGGGACCGCGGTGGTCACGTAGGCCACCGAGTGGTCGCGCTGCTTCGCGGCCAGCTCGATGAGGCGGGTCAGTGAGCTGTCGAAGCCCCGGCCACCGAAGCCGGCGGCCGCCAGCTCCGCCAGTCGCGCCGTCGCCGGCTTGGCCTTGCTCTTGAGCAGGTCACGGATCAGCTGGACGCGCACTTCGAGCGGCGAGGTGCTGTCGGCGAGCGCCGAGGCGAGGCGGGGGTCGCCGGAGACGACCTGCCCGAACCGGAACAGCTCGTCCTCGACGTCGCCGAGGTCGCCGGCGCGGTCCACGCCGGACAGCTCCGCGGTGACGCCGAGCAGCTCGACGCCGTCGAGCATCGCGCCCGGACCGGACCAACGGCCCGAGACCAGGGTCGCGAGCAGCTCGAGGGCGTCGTCGCCGATCTTGCCCGTGAGGACGGACCGCAGCAGGGCGGCGTGGTCCTCGCCGGAGCGACCCGGGTCGGCCAGGGCACGGCGCAGCCGCGGCTCGCGCCGCAGCAGCCCGGCCACCGAGAGGATCTCCTCGGCGACCGCACCGATCCGCTGAACGTCAGCGCTCGCCGCGAATGCGGCGAGCTTGTCGGCAGCGGCCCCGTAGGTCTCCCGGTTGATGGTGTCCATCAACGCCGCCCGGCGGTGCCGGCGGCACCGTCGCCGATCTCGTCGAGGAACCGCTCGACCGTGCCACGGCGGCGGGCCTCCTCCTCGAGGGACTCCCCGACGATCCGACCGGCGAGGTCGACGGCGAGGGAGCCGATCTCGGCGCGCAGCTGGCGGACGATGGTCTGCCGCTCGGTCTGCAGGGCCTCGCGGCCCGCCGCGATGATGCGGTCGCTCTCCTCCCGGGCCTTCGTGAGGATGTCCTCACGGATGCCCTGGGCGTCGGCACGCGCCTCGTCCCGGATGCTGGCCGCCTCGGTGCGGGCCTCGGCGAGCTGCTGCTTGTACTGCTCCAGCAGCCGGTTTGCCTCGGCCTGCGCCTCCTCGGCGCGCTTGATGCCACCCTCGATCGCGTCAACCCGCGCGCGGAAGGTCTCCTCCATACGGGGGAAGACGAACTTCATCAGCACGTAGCAGAGGATGCCGAAGGCGATGAAGCCGAGGACGATCTCCTGCCAGATCGGGATGATCGGGTTGTGCTCTGCCCCTTCAGCGAGGAACAGCATGGGAAACCTCCCGCTTTAGGTGTTGGTGGAGGCGGGAGCTACTTGCCGAAGACGAAGCCGAAGGCGATACCCAGCAGGGCGAGCGCCTCGACCACGGCGAAGCCGAGGAACATGTACGTACGGGTCAGACCGGCCGACTCGGGCTGACGAGCCGTCGACTGGATGTACGACGCGAAGATGATGCCGACGCCGATGCCGGGGCCGATGGCGGCGAGGCCATAGCCGACGGCGGCGAGGCTACCGGAGACTGCTGCCAGGGTCATGAGTGAATCCTTCCGAGATCTCGCGTGACGCTCACGCGGGACAACTGAAAAAGGTGGTGCTGCTCGCTATCGAAATGACAGAGCGGGGGAAAGCTCGGCTCAGTGCTCCTCGGCCAGCGTGCCGGCCAGGTAGTTGGCCGTCAGCAGCGTGAAGACGTAGGCCTGCAGCGCGGCGATCAGCAGCTCGAAGAACGTGAGCGCGATGGTCATCGCCCAGGAGACCAGGGCGACGGGCTTGAGGAAGAGGCTCTCGGCGTTGAGCAGCGCGAAGCCGCCCAGCGTGAAGACCAGCAGCAGCATGTGCCCGGCGAACATGTTGGCGAACAGACGCAGGGCGAGCGTGACCGGCTGGAGGATGAACGCCTGCAGGGCCTCGATGGGCAGCAGCAGCGGCTGCATGAACCACGGGGCGGGCAGCACGGTCGCGTGCTTGAGGTAGCCGACGAAGCCGTGCTTCTTGAAACCCTGGTACAGGTAGAGCCCGTAGGTCGACAGCGCCAGCACTGCCGGGAACGCGATGTGCGCGTTCGGCGAGACCTGGATCAGCGGCACGATCGAGAAGATGTTGCCGACCAGGATGAAGCAGAACAGCGACGCGAGATATGGCGCGAATCGCAGCCCCTCGTGTCCGATGACGTCCTTGGCGACGCCCTCCCGCACGAAACCGTAGATCGACTCGGCGAGCCACTGCTTCTTGGTCGGGACGATCTTGGGGTCGCGGTAGGACACCAGGAAGTAGATCAGCACCACGGCGACGGCCAGCCACAGGAACAAGCTGAACTTCGTCAACCACTCAGGCGCCGATTCCCAGAGACTGGGGGGGAAGATGTCATCCACGCTGGGCGGGAAAGGCACCTCCGCCAAAACCAGACCGCTCACCACGTCCCTCTCGTTATCGAAACAACCAGGTCTCAGGCGCCGAGGCGCTTGACGACCAGGTAGATGCCACCAGCGGCGCCGAGCACACACCCGATTCCGGTGATGATGCCTCCGGCGTTGAGCCACTCATCGATCAGCCAGCCGACGAAGCCCCACACGGCAATGCCCGAGATGAGGTATCCGACGGCGGCCCAACCTTCGTTGGCGCCACTCGCTCCGGACTGCTTGGGTGTCTGGTTACCGGCCATGACGCGGTGACCATATCAGCCTGCCGGGAGCACCCGTGCATCGACCCCCGCGTGCTCGTCGCGCGGGGGTTGCTCTAGGGGCCGGATGCATCAACCGACGGCCGTCAACGTTACTACGCCTAACGCTTGGCGAACGTCAACTACACGACTGATGCGTGAGTGAATGTTGCGCACGGTCACCCCCAGAGGGTTAGCTGGAGGCTCAGCGTAACAATATGTGTTGGGGTGACGACCTTGCGCAACACCGTCATCGCGTTTTTCTTGATCCTCGCCGCGATCGTGATCACCAAGACCGGCACCGGCAGCACGCCCAGGGCGGCATCGAGCGGCGGCAGCGTCGCCGTGCTGTGCTCTGTCTCACCACAGCGGCCGGTCAAGAAGGACGGCCGGATCGTCGCCGCGGCGCAGTTCCGCTGCGACTCCCCCGGGCCCGACGGCCTCACCGTCACGGTCCAGCTTCAGCGCAACGACGGCGGCACCTGGACCACGGTGGTCAGGGAGTCGTTCGCCAGCAAGTCGGTCGACACGACCCGCGAGGTCTCCGCGGCGGCCAGGACCCGTCAGGTCGGCACCGCCTGCGCGGCCGGCACGTTCCGCACCCTGGTCGAGGGCTCGGTCGTCGACAACAAGCGCACGAAACAGCTGTCCGGGACCAGCGGCGAGCGCCGGAACCCCTGCTAAGAGGGCTCGATCTCAACGTAGGGGATCTTGGCCCGCCAGACCCAGACGGCCTGCGCGGCGACCCAGATCAGGGTCGCGGCGATCACCAGCGCGCCCAGCCACGGCAGCCCGCCCCAGTCGGTGCTCGCGACGATCCACATGACCACGCCGATGAGCGTGAACTTCAGCAGGTAGGTGCTCATCGCCACCGGCACCAGCAGGTGCCTGGCCCGCAGGTCGATCACCGCGATGATCAGGCTCGACAGCGTGTAGCTCAGCGCGACCAGGCCCGCGCCGGCGAGGGCGCCGAGCGCGCCGTCGGCGCCGTCGCGCCAGCCGGCGAGTGGCATGGCGACCACGAGCAGGACGCCCATCGCGATCAACGCGGTCGGGAGGTGCCGCAGCCGCTTCTTCACAAGGGACGAGGATACGCGGGGAACCGCCCGACGAGGTCGGTCACCCGGTCACCGACCTGCTCACCGCGGATCGCCGCGCCGATCAGCGCCGCGATCTCGGCCATCTCCGGCTCCCCCATGCCCTGCGTCGTCACCGACGGGGTGCCGACCCGCACGCCGGAGGCGGTCATCGGCTTCTCCGGGTCGTACGGGATGGCGTTCTTGTTCAACGTGATCCCCGCCGCGTCGCAGCGCTCCTCCGCGTCGCGGCCGGTGATGCCCAGCCCGCGCAGGTCGATCAGGGCCAGGTGGGTGTCGGTGCCACCGGACACCGGCCGCATCCCCTGATCCGAGAGGCCGGCGGCGAGGGCCCGGGCGTTGCGCACGACCTGACCCGCGTAGTCGGCGAACGCCGGCTGGGCGGCCTCGTGCAGCGCGACCGCCTTCGCCGCGACCGCGTGCATGAGCGGGCCGCCCTGGGTGAACGGGAAGACCGCCTTGTCGACCCGCTGGGCGAGCGTCTCCCGGCACAGCAGCATGCCGCCGCGGGGCCCGCGCAGCACCTTGTGCGTGGTGCAGCTGACCACGTCGGCGTAGGCGACCGGTGACGGGATCGCCTTGCCGGCCACCAGGCCGATGAAGTGCGCCGCGTCGACCATGAGGTAGGCGCCGACCTCGTCGGCGATCTCGCGGAAGCGGGCGAAGTCGATCAGCCGGGGATACGCGGTCGCCCCGCAGATGATCATTGCCGGCCGGTGCGCGAGGGCGAGGTCGCGCACCTCGTCGTAGTCGATCAGCTCGTCGTCGCGGCGGACCGGGTAGCCGACGGTGTTGAACCACTTGCCGGAGAAGTTGACCTTGCTGCCGTGGGTCAGGTGCCCGCCGTGCGGCAGCTCCATCGCCAGGACGGTGTCGCCGGGCATGAGCAGCGCGGCGTACGCGGCCAGGTTGGCGTTCGCGCCGCTGTGCGGCTGCACGTTGGCGTGCTCGGCCCCGAACAGCGCCTTGGCCCGCTCGATCGCGAGCTCCTCGGCCCGGTCGACGGCGGCGCAACCACCGTAGTAGCGGCGGCCCGGGTATCCCTCCGCGTACTTGTTGGTCAGGGTCGAGCCCAGCGCGGCGAGCACCGCCGGGGACGTGAAGTTCTCACTCGCGATGAGCTGCAGGCCGCCGCGCAGTCGCTGCAGCTCATCCAGGACGACGTCGGCGATCTGCGGATCCGTCTCGCGGAGCGCGTCGAAGTCCGGCCCCCAGTAGGTCTCGGCCATGAAACGAGTCTAGGGCGCATCAGCGCAGGGTAAGCATGAAGTCATGCGATGCCTCGTGACCGGCGCGACCGGATATGTCGGCGGACGGCTGGTGCCCCGCCTCCTCGCGGCCGGGCACGAGGTGCGCTGCCTGACCCGCGACCCCCGGCGGCTGCGGGACGTGCCGTGGGCGGGCCGCGTCGAGGTGGCCACCGGCGACGTCGCCCGGGACGAGGGCCTCGCCGAGGCGATGCGCGACGTCGACGTCGTCTACTACCTGGTCCACGCGCTCGGCCAGGCGTCCTTCGAGGACGTCGACCGGCTCAGCGCGCTCAACCTCGCCGTCGCCGCCCTCGACGCCGGCGTGCGGCGGATCGTGTATCTCGGCGGACCCGAACCGGACGAGCGCGCCTCCGCGCACCTGCGCTCCCGCGGCGAGGTCGCCGGCATCTTCCTGCGCAGCGGCGTGCCGACCGTGGTGCTGCGCGCCGCCGTCATCATCGGCTCCGGCTCGGCGTCGTTCGAGATGCTGCGGTACCTCACCGAACGGCTGCCGGTCATGGTCACGCCCAGGTGGGTGCGCAACCGGATCCAGCCGATCGCGATCCGCGACGTCCTGCGCTACCTGGTCGCCGCCGCGACGGTCTTCCCCGTGCAGCTCAACCGCGCGTTCGACATCGGCGGACCCGACGTGCTCACCTACGCCGACATGATGCGCCGGTACGCACGCGTCGCCGGCCTCCCCCACCGGGTCCTGCTGCCGGTGCGGCCGCTCACGCCGTGGCTGTCCTCGCACTGGGTCGGCCTGGTGACGCCGGTGCCGAACCGGATCGCCCGGCCGCTCGTCGGCAGCCTCATCCACGAGGCGGTCTGCCGGGAGCACGACATCGCCGGGTTCGTGCCCGACCCGCACGACGGGCTGACCGGCTTCGACCTCGCGGTCCGGCTCGCCCTGCGCAAGATCCGTGACGCGGACGTGGAGACCCGCTGGGCCGACGCGGTGCTGCCCGGGGCGCCCAGCGACCCGCTGCCCTCGGACCCGTCGTGGTCCGGCGGCACCGTGTATCACGACGAGCGCACCCGCCGGGTCGACGCACCGCCGGACCGGCTGTGGCGGGTGATCGAGGCGATCGGCGGCGAGAACGGCTGGCACTCGTTCCCGCTCGCCTGGTCCGTCCGCGGCTGGCTGGACCGGCTCGCCGGCGGGGTCGGACCGGGCCGCGGCCGCCGGCACCCCGAGCGCCTGTTCGTCGGTGAGGCCCTGGATTTCTGGCGGGTCGAGGAGATCGTGCCGGGCGAGCTGCTGCGGTTGCGGGCCGAGATGAAGCTGCCCGGGAGGGCCTGGCTGGAGATGCGGGCCGCTCAGGACGAGCAGGGGCGCGCGGTGTACGAGCAGCGCGCCGTCTTCCTGCCCCGCGGGCTGGCCGGCCACCTGTACTGGCTGGGGGTGGCACCCTTCCACGCGTTCATCTTCGGCGGCATGGCACGCAACATCGCCCGCTCCGCCGAGCGGCAGCCGGCCCTGGAGCCGGTCAGCGGCTGACCCTGGAGCCCGGTCAGCGGCTGCCCCTGGAGCTTGGTCAGCGGCTGAGCAGCGCCCTGGCCAGCGGCCGGGTCAGGGCCTGGACCTGGTCGGCGACGATGCCGAAGAAGTCGTCGGGGCGGCCCCACGGGTCGGCCAGGTCGTCCTCGTCGCGCACCTCGTCGCGGGCCTTGTCCACCAGGTCGACCAGCGCGACCCCGCGGGCATGGATCGAGTCCGCGTCGCGTCCCGCGGCCGGCAGGTCGGCGGTCACCGCGGGCAGCAGCCGGGCGAACTGCCCCCAGACGAAGGTCCTGGCCGCCGCGTCGGGCCGCAACGACACGACGAAGTCGACCTGTTCGGCGGTGGCGGTCAGCACCAGATCCGCGGCGTCGACGTGCTCGGCCAGCAGCTTGCGGGCCTTGAAGCCCCTGGTGTCCCCGCCACGCGCGAGGACCTGCCGGGCCGCCTGCGGGTCCATCGGCTCCCCCGCGTGCCAGCCGCCGGTGCCGGCGCCGTGGACATAGACCAGGTCGGGCTCCGCGCCGAGGGCGGCCAGGTCGGCGACCAGCAGCCGCTCGGCCATCGGCGACCGGCAGATGTTGCCCATGCAGACGCACAGGACGCTGAACGGGGCCATCTGGCTATTCGCCGATGCCGATGAGGCCCGGCACGACCTCACGGAGCTTCTCGATCGGGATCGCGCCGGCCCGCAGCACCCGGTGCTCGCTGTTGGTCACCGAGATGATCGTGCTGGCGACCGGCTCGGGGCACGGGCCGCCCTCCAGGTAGACGCTCACCGAGTAGCCCAGCTGGTCGCGCGCCTCGGCCGCGGTCTCCGCCGCCGGCTGGCCCTGCTTGTTGGCCGACGACACCGCCATCGGGCCGGTCTCGCGCAGGACCTCGAGGGCGATCGGGTGCAGCGGCATGCGCACCGCGACCGTGCCGTCGCCGCCGCCGAGGTCCCATTGCAGGCTCGGCGCGTGCTCCACGACGATGGTGAGCGCACCGGGCCAGAACGCGTCGACCAGGTCCCGCGCCGCCTGCGGCAGCCCGAAGACGAGCCCGTCGAGGGTGTGCCGCGACCCGACGAGCACCGGCACGGGCGCGGAACTGCCCTTGGCGTTGTTGAGGGCGGTGACCGACCAAGACTTGAAGGCGTCGGCGCCGATGCCGTAGACCGTGTCGGTCGGCAGGACCACCAGGTCGCCGCGGCCCACCGCCTCGATCGCGGCGGCGATCCCGCGGTCGCGCTCGGCAAGCTGGCTGCAGTCGTAGAGCATCACGCGGCTAGTCTGCCACTCGCCGGGCGGTGACATATCGCGGGCGCCCGGCCAGATCGTGATGGTCGATCACTTCGGCGAAGCGTCCGGTCGCCCGGATCAGCGCCGGCAGCGACTCGCCCTGCGTGTCGTCGTGCTCGATCCCCAGCCATCCGCCGGGCCGCAGCAGGTCACCGGCCCGCCGGACGAGCCCCGGCATGAGCGCGAGACCGTCCGCACCGGCGAACACGGCGTCGTGCGGGTCGTGCACCGCCACCTCGACGTCGACCGGTGCGCCCTCCGGCACGTACGGCGGGTTGCTCAGCACCAGGTCCACCGTCCCGTCGAGGTCGCGCAGGACGGCCGGGTCCGTGACGTCGCCGTCGACCACCCGGACGTCCGGCGCCAGGCGGGCCACGTTGCGCCGCAGCCAGACCAGCGCCGCGTCGCTCTTCTCCACGCAGTACACCTCGGTGCCGCTCGTCCGCACGGCGATCGCGATGGCCCCTGATCCGCCGCACAGGTCCACGATCCGGGTGCCGGGCCGCGTTCTTCCCCACTCGACCAGCAGCTCCGTCTCGAATCGTGGGACGAAGACCCCTGGACCGACCTCGAGCTCGAGCTCGTGGAACGGCGCCGTGCCGGTCAGGTGCTGCAACGGAATCCGCGCCGCTCGTTTCGTGGTCAACCGCTCGATCTCGGCGCTTTGTCCCGGATCCGGCGGCGGTGCCGTCAGCAGCCGCGACCTGGGGATCCCGAGCACGTGCGCGGCGAGCAGCTCCGCGTCGACCCTCGGCGATGCCACCCCGGCGCCCCGCAGGACCCGGGTCGCGGTCGCGAGCACCATGGAAAGCGTGGGCAACTGGGGTCCGGGCATGTCATGTTCGGTGCTGTGCACCCCATAATCATGGGGCGCGCGAAAGGAGGGTCCGATGGCGGTGGCAGACCGCACGTCGGAGCTGACCCGCGCCCGACGGATGATCTTCGACGACCAGCTCGGCGAGGCGATGACGGTCATCGACCGCGTCCTGGCCCACGACCAGTCGCCGCACGACCGCGTCGAGGCGCTCACGCTGCGGCTCATCGCGCTGATCAACATGGGCAGCGCCGAGGACTACCCCGCGGCCCTCGACACGGCCCTCGCCGCCGCCCGCCAGGTCCAGGACCCCGCGCAATACGGTGAGCTGCAGGCCCTCGCCGCGATCGTCGCCCTGCGCGCCGGCTCCCTCGACCGCTGCGTCCGCGCCCTCGTGCACGGCTCCCGCGCGCTCGGCGCCGTCGAGCTCTTCGACGAGGCCACCGCGTGGGGCTGGCACAACCTGGCGATGGCGTACTCGTACACCGGCTTCCACGAACACGCCAACGCCGCCATGGAGAAGGCCAGGGAGGTCGCCGCCGAGGTCGGGGTCGAAACCGCCAACACCGACTTCGCCACCCCCCAGATCCGGCTCCTGCACGCCGTCGAGCTCGACCACCGCGGCGACAGCGAGGGCTGCCAGCGCATCCTCCGCGACATCGTCATGGACCTGGAGCGCAAGCACAAGGACAACGACCTCGACAGGCTGCGCCCCATCGCCCGCGGCGCCCTCGGCTACGCGGTCCTGCGCCTCGGCACCCTCGGCATCCAGGGCCTCGTCACCGACGTCGACCCGTGGCCGCTGCTGGAGTCCGCCGGCATGTCGACCCGCGCCCGCGACCTGCGCACCCTCGGCGCCGTGTGCAAGGCGATCGCCGAGCGCCGACCGATCGAGGCCGTCGCCCGCCTGGAGACCGCCCACGTCAGCGACGACTCCCTCGGCCCGGCCGAGCAGCACCGCCTGCGGGCCCTGGCCCACCTGGGCACCGGCGACTACCGCACCGCCTATCACGCCGACCGCCACGCGTTCCGGGTGGCCAACATCCAGCCGGACCGGCTCCGCGACCTCTTCGTGGAAGGTGTCGCCGCGCTCCTGGACCACGAGGACCTCGTCCGGCGGGTCGACTTCCACCGGGGCGAGGCGCAGACCGACCCGCTCACCGGCCTGCCCAACCGCCGCTACCTGGAGGAGCACGTCACCAAGCTGTTCACCGCCGGCGGCCACGCCGCCCTCGGCGTCTGCGACCTGGACGGCTTCAAGCAGGTCAACACCCGCCACGGCCACCTCTCCGGCGACCTGGTCCTGCAGCGGGTCGCCGGCGTGCTCAACCGCGTGATGCGCAAGGGGGACTTCGTCGCGCGCTACGGCGGCGACGAGTTCGTCGTCGTCCTGCCCACCACATCGGCCGCCGAGGCCCGCGAGATCCAGCGCCGCATCACGGCCGCGGTCGCCGCGGAGGACTGGCAGGCGCTGGTCCCTGGGACACCGGTGGGGGTGACGATCGGCTGGGCCGGCCTGTCGGGCGAGGACTTCGAGTCGGTCGCCGAGGCGTTCGAGGCCGCCGACCATGCGATGCTCCGGGCCAAGACCCCGCGCCCCCGGGCCGCCTCGTAACCCCGGGCACTGTCCCTTTTCGCCCCGAACGCGCGGCTACCGCCACCACCCTCGGGGTCCGCGCATCACGCTGCTGCTGCGACGCTGCGGTGATTGTGCGGTGACTCTGCTGTGATCGTCGTCGCGGGACGGCTTTGATCAAGCGGTCATGATCAAAGCCGCGGAGCCGCTCAGCGGACGGCGAGCAGGATCCGCGCGTTCTCCTCGCGGATGCGGGCGCGCTCCTGGTCGGCGCAGACGGCCGCCCAGGCGTTCGCCTTCGCGGTCGGGACGCGGTCCGCGCCCAGCATCGACAGGCCGACCTTGTAGATCAGGTCGGCTGCGGTGCCGACCACCACGCGCGGAGCTGAGGAAAGGTCGACGGTCGACGATGGCATGGCGTCCCTCCGGAAGGTCGGGTCGGCAGCGGTGATCACGATCGGTAAGCTCGTTCGGGTCGAAACGCTACCTGAATCTAGCCTGCCCGTGCATCGTTTCCGCTGTGTGACGTCTGCGTTAGACCCGCGTCACCCTCGGCTGAGCTGGTCGTCACCCGCCAGGCGGGCCTTGCGGTCGGCGTCTGCCAGGGCGTCCAGGACGCTGTCGAGGTCACCGGCCATGGCCAGGTCGAGGTTGTACGCCGTGTAACCGATCCGGTGGTCGGAGATCCGGTTCTGCGGGTAGTTGTACGTCCGGATGCGTTCGGAACGGTCGACGGTGCGCACCTGCGAGCGGCGGGCGTCGCCGGCCGCGGCGGCCGCCTGCTCCTCCGCGAGGGCGGCCAGCTTGACCTTGAGCATCCGCATCGCGCGGTCCTTGTTCTGCAGCTGGGAGCGCTCGTTCTGGCAGGACACGACGATGCCGGTCGGCAGGTGGGTGATCCGGACGGCCGAGTCGGTGGTGTTGACGCTCTGGCCGCCGGGGCCGGAGGAGCGGAACACGTCGATGCGCAGGTCACCGGAGTCGACCTCGATCTCGCCGGCCTCCTCGATCTCGGGCGTCACCAGGACACCGGCCGCGCTGGTGTGGATGCGGCCCTGGGACTCGGTGGCCGGCACGCGCTGGACGCGGTGGACGCCACCCTCCCACTTGAGCCGGGACCAGACGCCGTTGCCGGCCTCCGGGATGCCCCTGGTCTTGATCGAGACGGCGACGTCCTTGAAGCCGCCCAGGTCGGACTCCTGCGAGTCGAGCAGCTCGGTCTGCCAGCCGTGCCGCTCCGCGTAGCGCATGTACATCCGCAGCAGGTCGCCGGCGAACAGCGCGGACTCCTCGCCGCCCTCGCCCGCCTTGACCTCCAGGATGATGTCCTTGGCGTCGTTGGGGTCGCGCGGGGCGAGCAGCTCGGCGAGGCGTTCCTCCAGGTGCGGGATCCTCGCCTCCAGGTCGTCGGCCTCCCCCGCGAACGCCGGGTCCTCGGCGGCCAGCTCGCGGGCGGCCGAGAGGTCCTCCCGCGCGGCGTCGAGCTCGCCCGACATCTTCGCGATCGGCGACAGCTCGGCGAAGCGCCGGCCGGTCTTGCGGGCCAGGTTCTGGTCCGCGTGGATGCTCGGGTCGGCGAGCTTCTGCTCGAGCTCCTGGTATTCGGCGAGCAATGCCCGCAGCCGCTGTCCGGAGGAGGTGTCGGTGCTCATGTCGCGCGCCCCAAAAAGGAAGAAACGGCCGGAAACAAAGTCGGCGCCCGCACCGGACCCCGGTCGAGCGGGGCGGTGCGGGCGCCGGACGTGCAGCTACTTGGCGGTTTCGGCCTTCTTGGCCGCAGCCTTCGCGTACTTCTGCTGGAACTTCGCGACCCGGCCGGCGGTGTCGAGCACGCGCTGCTTGCCCGTGTAGAACGGGTGGCAGACGGAGCACGTCTCCACGTGGATCGCGCCGCCCTTGGCGGTGCTGCGGGTGGTGAACGCATTACCGCAGGAACAGGTGACCTCGGTGGTCGCATACTGCGGGTGGATGTCCGGCTTCATGGCCGCGGTCCTTTCGTCGTGGTCGCCGGGTCGCCATATGGCGTGAACCGGAACCTGGTCTGGCCTTCGGTCAAGTCTGCCATGACCGGGTCACAGCACCTCAACCGGAGTCTGTAACGCCACACCCACCGCGGGCATTCCCCGCAACCGCGCCGCACCCGTTATAGCGTCGCGACCGCGAGCCGGGCTCACCTACGCTGGCCCGTGCTATGAGCCTCCACATCGATGCCCTGTGTGACCCGGCGCTGCTGGCCGAGATGGCCCGCGGCGGATACGTGCGCACCCAGCGCCACCCCACGCTGCCCCTGCTGATCCACAACTACACCGAGAAGGCGCAGTACGAGAACGTCTGGAACGCGGCGACCCTCGCGTGCCGGGGCCTCGTCGTGCACGCCGGGACCGGGATCGTGCTGGCCCGACCGTTCACGAAGTTCTTCAACCACGGCCAGCCGGGCGTGCCGGAGATGGACTTCGACGGGCCGGTGCGCGTCACCGACAAGGCCGACGGCTCGCTGGGCATCATGTTCCCGACAGCGGACGGCTGGGCGTTCGCGACCCGTGGCTCGTTCGACTCGGAGCAGGCGCGGCACGCGACGGCGCTGTTCCGGGACCGGTACGCCGCGCGCTTCACGCCGCCCGACGGCCTGACGGTCCTCGTGGAGATCATCTACCCGTCGAACCGGATCGTGCTGGACTACGCCGGCCTCGACGACCTCGTGCTGCTCGGCGCGGTCGACATCGTCACGGGTCGCAGCCACGGCCCCGACGCGGTGCCGGGCTGGCCGGGGCCGGTCGTCGACACGTTCGAGCACACGACGCTCGCCGACGCGCTCGCCGCGCCGCCGCGGGACAACCGCGAGGGCCTGGTCGTGCACTTCACGGGGCCCGACACCCGACTGAAGATCAAGTATTCGGAGTACGTGCGGCTGCACCGGATCGTCACCGGTCTCAACGCCCGGGTCGTGTGGGAGGCGGCCGGCGACGGCACCCTGGACACGCTGCTGGAGCCGCTGCCGGACGAGTTCACCGCGTGGGCCACGAAGATCGCCGACGGGCTGCGCGAGGAGGCCGCGGCGCTCGCCGCCGAGGTCGAGGCGGCGTACGAGGCGACCCTCGCGACCCTGCCGGAGGGCTGGGGGCGCAAGGAGTTCGCGATCGCGGTCTCGAAGCACCCGGCGCGCAGCTGCCTGTTCCTGCGCCTCGACGACAAGGACTACCGGGGGCTGCTGTGGCAGCGGGTCCGGCCGAAGGTGACGGAGGAGAGCTGATGGCGTCGCTGACCATCACCCGGGGTCTGCCGGCGTCGGGCAAGACCACCTGGGCGCGCGGGCAGGCCGGGCTGGTCCGGGTGAACCGCGACGACCTGCGCGGCATGATGCACGGCGGGCGGGTCGACGACGACGCGCGGCGCGGCCGGGCCGAGAAGGAGGTCACGCAGGCGCACCACGCCGCCATCGACGCGCTGCTGCTCGGCGGCGCCGACGTCGTGTGCGACGACACCAACCTGCGGGGCCGGGTCGTGCGGGAGCTCGCCGAGCTGGCCGCGAAGCACGGCGCGGCGTTCACCGTGCGCGACTTCACCGACGTGCCGGTCGACGAGTGCGTGCGGCGCGACGCGCTGCGCGAGGGCCCCGGTCACGTCGGCGAGGACGCGATCCGCTCGATGCACCAGCGGTACCTGGCCGGCCGCGCGCTGCCGTTGCCACTGCCGGTGCTCGACACCGCGGGTGTCGCGTACGAGCCGCCGCCGGACGCGCCGCGGGTCGTGCTCGTCGACATCGACGGCACGGTCGCGCTGATCGACGACCGCAGCCCGTACGACGTCAGCCGGGTCCGCTACGACCTGCCGAACGTGCCGGTGATCGCGGCGGTCCGGGCGATGCACGCGGCGGGGCACGAGATCGTGTTCTGCTCGGGCCGCACCGACGACTGCCGCGAGGACACCGCGACGTGGCTGGACGAGCACGTGGGCGTGCCGTACACCGCGCTGTTCATGCGGGTCACCGGCGACCAGCGCCGCGACAGCATCGTGAAGCAGGAGATCTTCGACAAGGAGATCCGCAGCCGCTACCACGTGGTGGGCGTCTTCGACGACCGCCAGCAGGTGGTGCGGATGTGGCGGGCCCTGGGCCTGACCGTCTTCCAGGTCGCCGAGGGCAACTTCTAGCACTTTTCCGATGATCCGGAAGACCTCGTGCACCCCTGGGTGGTCAGAGTCTTCCGGATCACGGAAACGGCGGCGGTGCTCCGCGAGGAGCA
>NZ_BONQ01000209.1 GCF_016862795.1 Dactylosporangium siamense
TGCCCCACCGCAAGCGGCGGGTCCCGCGCGGGGGTTCCCACCCCCCGCGAACCCCCATGCGCCGCTTCGCGACGCACTCAAGCCGAATGTCAGCGGCTCGAGCCGACCAGTTCTCGCTCGTGTGCGGGTGTCGCGGGCGGCACCTCGCGGCGGCGCATGAAGCGCGGCGCCCACCAGTTGGCGTTGCCCAGCATCGTCATCAGCGAGGGCAGGACCACCGCGCGGATGATGGTCGCGTCGAGCAGGATCGCGGCGGCCAGGCCGACCCCGAGCTGCTTCATGTCCACCGTGCTCAGCGTCGCGAAGATGGAGAACACCGCCACCATCACGATCGCCGCGCTGGTGACCACGCCGGCCGAGCCGGTGATGCCGTGCGCCACCGCGTCCCGGGTCGACATGCCCTGCTTGACCGCCTCGCGGATGCGGCTGACGACGAAGACGTGGTAGTCCATCGACAGGCCGAACAGCACCACGAAGAGGAACAGCGGCAGCCACGACACGACCGCGTCCATGGACTTGAAGCCCAGGATGCCCTCGGCCCAGGTGCCCTGGAAGATCAGGACGACCAGGCCGTAGGAGGCGCCGGCGGAGAGCAGGTTGAGCGCGATCGAGGTGACCGCGACGACCACCGAGCGGAACGTGAACGCCATCACCAGGAACGTCAGCACCAGCACGAAGCCCACGACCAGCGGCAGCTTGTGCTTGACGTGGTCGGCGTAGTCGACGTCGGCCCCGACGAAACCGCCCACCGCGGCCTCGGTGCCCGCGACCTTGCCGACGGTCTGCGGCACCATGACCTCGCGCAGCCGGGTCAGGGACTCCTTCGCCTGATCGGAGCGGCCGGCGAACGGGGTGGCGACGTCGAGCACCGCGACCGTGCCGTCGGCGGAGACCTCGATGTCCGGGGCCTCATCCAGCGGCGCGAACAGCGGGTCGGCGGCGGCCCGGTTGGCCAGCTCGGCCAGCGCGGCCTTCGTGGCGTCGAGCTGCCCGGCCGGGACGCGGACGGCGATGGTGTGCACGGTGCCGTTGCTCGGGTACGCCTTGACGAGCCGGTCGTAGGCCTGCATCGCCGGTGTGGTGCGCGGCAGGTCCTCCATGCCGGGGAAGCTCAGCCGCATGGTCAGGGCCGGCGCCGCGAGGGCCAGCAGGGCCAGGACCGACACGGTGAGGGTGATCGCCGGCTTGCGCAGGGCGGGCCGGAGGATGAAGCCCCAGACCTTGGACTGGCCCTCTGACGCGGCGCGGGGCCGGGTGAGGCGCCACAGCACCGGCACGCGGGGCCGGTCGATCCAACGGCCCAGCTTCGACAGCAGCGCCGGCAGGACGGTCAGCGAGCCGATCACGGACACCAGCACGACCAGGATCGAGCCGACGGCCAGGGACGAGAAGACCACGTCGCCGGCGAGGAACAGCCCGGCCATCGCGATCGTCACGGCGATGCCGGAGACGACCACGGCGTGCCCCGAGGTCTCCGCCGCGATCTCGACGGCGTCGAGGTGGTTGCGGCCCTTCGCCCGCTCCTCCCGCTCGCGGCGCAGGTAGAACAGCGAGTAGTCGACGCCGACGGCCATGCCGATGAGCAGGATGACGCTGGCGGTCGTGTCGGTCGACGGGACCAGGTGCGAGGCGAGCGTCGACAGGCCGAGCGCGGCCGCGACCGACATCAGCGCGAGGAGCACCGGCACACCGGCGGCGATGAGCGCGCCGAACGCGACGATGAGGATCGCGAACGTCACCGGCAGGCTGAGGAACTCGGCCCGCTGGAAGTCCTTGCCGAGGGTGTCGTCCATGGCCTGGCCGATGGACTCGCCGCCGGTCTCCTCGACCCGCAGCTCCGGATGGGCCTTCTGCACGCCCGCGGTGGCGTCGAGCAGCTTGCCGACCCGCTCCTGGGCGGTCTCGGGGTCGCCGCTCATGGTGACCCGGACCAGCAGCGCGCCGCCGTCGTGCGAGGGCAGCGGGTCGCTCACGGAGGCGACCTCGGGCAGCGCCTTCATGGCGGCCGCCACGTCGGCGGCGGCCTTGTCGGCGGCGCCGCGGTCCAGCTGGCCCGACAGCGGCGTGATGAGCACGCTCTCGGTCGCCGGGTTGTCGAACTTGCCGTCGTTGACGATGACGTCGGCCCGGCCGGACTCGCCGATGGCCTGGTCGGAGTTGCTCGCCTCGACGGTCCCCGCCATGTTGCCGCCGACGAAGCAGACAGCGACGAACACGACCCACAGTGCGATTGCGCGCCAAGGGTGCTCCGCGCTCCAGCGCGCCACCCGTACGGTAACTGGTCTCTTCTCCACGTAGAGAGACGCTATGGACGCGCGGCGCCGGAAACATCCGGGCTGCACCCGACTCACACCCGGATTCGCGCCGTGGGGGTTTTCCCCGAGGCCGAATTCCTCAACCCCCGCTGGGCGGCGCCGATGGCTCTAACGAGCAAGGATCGCTCATCGCAGCAGCCAGGGACCGGCGACACACCGCAAGCGCCACCGATTTCCGGTGGACGGGAGGTTCCCTGCCGTGTTCGAGGACGTCACGTCGGTCACCCTGCACAGCGCCCTGACGGGGCTGGCCAAGCGGCAGCGGGTCATCGCCGACAACATCGCCAACATCGAGACGCCCGGCTTCCTCGCCGGGAAGGTGTCGTTCGAGGACTCGCTGCTCAATGCCGTCGAGGCGGGCACGCCGAAGGACGCGACGATCGCCGTGGCCCGCTCGATGGAGCCGACCCGGGAGGACGGCAACAACGTCAACCTCGACCACGAGGTGCTCTCCAACATCGACACCGGTCTGCGGTACCAGACGATGCTGCGCGGGGTCGACGACAAGTTCGTGCTGCTGCGGACCGCGATCAGGGGCTGACGATGACCATCTTCAGTGCGATCGGCATCGCCGGCACGGGCGTGACCGTCTACCGCAAGTGGCTGGACGCGATCTCCGACAACGTCGCCAACATGAACGACGCCGCGCCGACCTCCGGCCAGGTGTTCCGCGCCCGCTACGTGCAGGCCCGCGCCGTCGACTACGGCACCGGGGAGGGTGGCGTGGTCGTCGCCGGCACCGCGCTCGGCGACCCCAAGGGCCGCCTGGTCTTCGAGCCGGAGAACCCCCTGGCGGACCACGAGGGCTACGTGAAGTACCCCGACGTCGACCTCGGCTCACAGATGACGCAGATGATCATGGCGCAGCGCGGCTACCAGGCGAACCTGACCGTGGTCGACCGGGCGAAGGACGCGTACCAGGCCGCGATCCAGATCGGGAAGGGCTGATCATGACCGTCACCGCCGTCGGGGCGGTCAACGCCCTCCCCGCCCTCGCGCCGATCTCCACGTCCGACGCGACCGGGCCCTCGACGTCCGGCGCCGACTTCGGTGCCATGGTCGCGCAGGGCCTCCAGCGGCTCCAGCAGGTGCAGCAGACCGCCGACGACCTCGCCGTGCAGGCCGCCACCGGCCGGCTCACCGACGTGCACGACTACATGATCGCGGCGACCGAGGCGAGCCTCGCGACCAACCTGACCGTCGCCGTGCGGAACAAGGCCCTCGAGTCCTTCAACGAGATCATGAGGATGCAGGCCTGATGCGCGAACGGCTCACCGCGCTCCTGCAACGGGGGAAGGACGGCTGGAACGCGTTCACCCCCGGGCAGCGGGTGGTCACCATCGTCGCGGTGCTGGCCCTCGCGATCGGCGGCTACTTCTTCGCGACCTGGGCCGGCAAGCCGACCATGGCACCGCTGTTCTCCAACCTCGCGGCCAGCGACGCCAGCGCGATCGTCGACAAGCTCAACGCCGACGGCGTCACCTACTCCCTGTCCGACGGCGGCAGCACCATCAACGTGCCCAGCGACCAGGTGTACAACCTGCGGATCTCGATGAGCGGCGCCGGCCTGCCCGCCTCCGGCGACGCCGGGTATGCCCTGCTCGACAAGCAGGGCATCATGACCAGCGAGTTCATGCAGCAGGTCACCTACCGCCGGGCCCTGGAAGGCGAGCTCGGCAAGACGATCGAGGCGATCAACGGCGTCAACAAGGCCACCGTGCACCTGGCGATCCCGCAGAAGGACGTCTTCACCGACGACCAGCTGGCGCCGACCGCGTCGGTGCTCGTCGACACCGGCACCAAGGCGCTGCCCAACGGCGCGGTCACCTCGATCGTGCATCTGGTCTCCTCCAGCGTCGAAGGGCTCGAACCGACCGCGGTCACCGTCGTCGGCGCCAACGGCAAGGTCCTGTCCAGCTCCGGCGACGGCCCCGGCTCGTCCCCGGACGGGCAGTCCGGGCAGACGTCGGCCTACGAGCAGCGGCTCAACACCGCGCTGCAGAACATGCTCGACACCGTCGTCGGCCCGGGCCACTCCGTCGTGCAGGTGACCGCCGACCTCGACTTCGACGCGACCGAGACCAAGACGCAGAAGTACGTCGCGGACCCCGCCGTGCCCCCGCTGTCGGAGTCGAAGACCTCCGAGCAGTACACGGGCGGCAACGGCACCCCCGTCGGCGGCGTCCTGGGCCCCGACAACATCCAGGTGCCCAACGGCACCGGCGCCGGCGGCGACGGCACCTACCAGCAGTCCACGGAGACCCGCAACAACGCGGTCGGCATGGTCACCGAGACGAAGAAGTCGGCCCCCGGCGCGGTGAAGAAGCTCGCCGTCGCCGTCATCGTCGACAGCTCCGCGGCGAAGATCGACGAGGCGCAGCTGCAGCAGCTGGTCTCCTCCGCCGTCGGCCTCGACGCGACCCGCGGCGACCAGATCGCGGTCAGCTCGATGGCGTTCGACACCACCAAGGCCGAGGCGGAGAAGAGCGCCGCCGCCGACGCCGCCAAGGCCGAGCAGGGCGAGCTGCAGCAGAAGTACATCCAGATGGGCCTGATCATCCTGGCCCTGCTGATCCTGCTGATCGTCGCGGCGATCTCCGGCCGCCGGCGGCGCAAGGCCGAGAAGGCGAAGCTCACCGACCAGCAGAACGCGGCCCTGGAGGAGATGCAGGCGGCGATCGAGGCGGCCCGCGCGAAACTGGCTCTGGAGGGTCAGGGCGGCATCGGCGGCGCCCACGCCCTGGAGGGCGCCGGCGGCCCGGGCGAGGAGTTCGACCGTGACGGCCGCTTCCGCGACATCACCCAGATGGTCGAGAAGCAGCCCGACGAGGTGGCCCAGCTGCTGCGCGGCTGGCTCGCCGACCGCCGCGGCTGAGGCACCATGACCACTGGGGAGATGACCGGGCTGCGCAAGGCGGCCATCCTGCTCGTGCAGATGGGCAAGGAAGACGCGGCGAAGATCATGTCGCATCTCCGGGAGGCCGAGGTCGAGGAGCTGACCGCCGAGATCATGCGGCTGGGGCAGGTCGAGGGCGACGTGGCCGACGTGGTGCTCGAGGAGTTCCACGACATGGCGACCGGTCACCGCTACGTCGGTCAGGGCGGGCTGGACTTCGCCCGGGACCTGCTGGAGGCGTCCCTCGGCCGGGAGCGGGCCGGTGAGATCGTCGGCCGGCTCAACACGGTCTTCATGGACGTGCCGTTCGGGTTCCTCGGCCAGGCGGACCCCCGCCAGCTGCTGTCGTTCCTGCAGGACGAGCACCCGCAGACGATCGCGCTGGTCCTCGCGCACATGACCGCGACGCAGGCGTCGCAGATCCTCGGCGGGCTCGCCCCGGAGCTGCAGGCGGACGTCGCGCACCGCATCGCGGTCATGGACCGCACCTCGCCCGACATCATCCGCAAGGTCGAATCGACCCTGGAACGCAAGATGTCCTCGGTGCTGCAGCCCAGCGACCTGTCCGCCGTCGGCGGTCTCGAGCCGCTCGTCGAGATCATCAACCGGACCGACCGGGCCACCGAGCGGCTGATCCTCGAAGGGCTCGCCGGGCGCAACCCCGAGCTGGCGGAGGAGATCCGCTCGAAGATGTTCATGTTCGAGGACATCGTGTCCCTGGACGACCGGTCCATCCAGCTCGTGCTGCGCCAGGTCGAGACCAACGACCTGGCCACGGCGCTGAAGGGCGTCCGCGACGAGGTCCGCCAGAAGGTCATGAAGAACCTGTCCGAGCGCGCCGCGGAGAACCTCGGCGACGAGATCGAGATGCTCGGCCCGGTCCGCCTGCGCACGGTCGAGGAGTCCCAGGCGAAGATCGTCCAGGCGATCCGCACCCTGGAGGAGTCGGGCCAGATCACCATCCGCCGGGGAGACGACGATGAGTTCGTCGGCTGAGTACCCCCTGGCGTTCCCGCCGCCGCCGAAGAAGCGGGCGGGCACCCCCCGGCCGGCGTTCCCGCCGCCGCCCCCGCCACCACCGACCCCGGCGACCCGGGCGTTCCCGCCGCCGGAGGCCCCGGCCACCGTCCGGTACGGCGAGAACGTGCTCACCGACGACCGGGCGGACGCCGCGCCCTCCGCCCGCTTCGACGTCGACCTGCGGGACCGCGAGGCGTTCCCACCGGAGCTCGTCGCGCAGGTCCGGGCCGAGGCGGAGGCCGCCGGCTACGCCGCCGGATGGGCGCAGGGCCGGCGGGAGGCGCGCGCCGGGGCCGAGGCGGAGGCCGCCCGGGTCGCCGCCGAGGCCGCCGAGATCGCCGACCTGCACCGACTGCGCGTCGAGCGGGCCCTGCAGGCGATCGGCGCGGCCGCCGGCGCCCTCGAGCGCCGGGCCGTGCCCGCCGCCCAGGACCTCGAGGACCAGATCGTGGCGACGGCGTTCGCGCTGGCCGAGGCGGTCCTCGGCCGGGAGCTGCGCACCGCGACCGAACCCGGCCGGGAAGCGCTGGGAAGGGCCCTCGCGCTCGTGCCGTCGACAAGTCCGGTGACGGTCCGGCTCAACCCGGCGGACCGGCTGACGATAGGACAGACGGAACTGGTCATGGACGGCCGCACGGTGTCCCTCGTGGACGACCCGGGCCTCGGACCGGGTGACGCCCTCGCGCTGTGCGACGCCACGACGGTCGACGCCCGGCTGGGCCCGGCCCTCGACCGGGTGCGGGAGGTGCTCGAACAGTGACGTCGTCGCTCCAGCAGCGCATCGCCGCCGCCCGCCAGGCCGCCAACCCGCGCGTCACGGGCCGGGTCAGTTCGATCGTCGGCCTGTCGGTCACCGTCGCCGGGGTCCACGGCCGCGTCGGCGACCTCGTCGAGATCGGCCCGCCCGGATCGGCGGTGCCGGCGGAGGTCGTGTCCATCGACGGCGACCGGCTCGCCTGCCTGCCCCTCGGCGCGCTCACCGGCATCGGCGCCGGCAGCCCCGTGCGCGGGACCGGCTCACCGCTGGAGATCGCCGTCGGCCCGCAGCTGCGCGGCCGCATCCTCGACGGGCTCGGCCGCCCGATGGACGGCGGGCCGCCGCTCACCGGCCTGGAGCGGGTGACCGTCGAGAACGACGCGCCCGACGCCCTCGCCCGCGGCCGCGTGCAGGAACCGCTGTCACTCGGGGTGCGCGCGCTGGACACCCTCGTGCCGTGCGGCCGGGGGCAGCGCATCGGCATCTTCGCCGGGTCGGGGGTCGGCAAGAGCAGCCTCATGTCGATGATCACCAGAGGCACCGACGCCGAGATCTCCGTGATCGGCCTGGTCGGCGAGCGGGGACGCGAGGTCCGCGAGTTCATCGAGAACGACCTCGGACCCGAGGGGCTGGCCCGGTCGGTCGTCGTGATCGCGACGTCGGACCAGCCGCCGCTGGTGCGGTTGCGCGCCGGGTTCGTCGCGACCCGGATCGCCGAGTACTTCCGCGACGGCGGTCAGGACGTGCTGCTGCTGATGGACAGCCTGACGAGGACCGCGATGGCCCAGCGCGAGGTCGGCCTGTCCGCGGGTGAACCGCCCGCCACCCGTGGGTACCCGCCGAGCGTGTTCGCGCTGCTGCCCCGCCTGCTGGAGCGGGCCGGCCCGGCGCCCGTCGGCTCGATCACCGGCCTGTACACCGTCCTCGTCGAGGGCGACGACCACAACGAGCCGATCGCCGACACCGCCCGCTCGATCCTCGACGGCCACATCACCCTCGACCGGCGGCTCGCCACGTCCGGGCACTTCCCCAGCATCGACGTGCTGGAGTCGATCTCCCGGGTCGCGAACGCGGTCACCACCCGGGAGCAGCGCACCGATGCGACCGCCCTGCGGCGGATGCTCGCCGCCCACCGCGACGTGCGCGAGCTCGTCGAGATCGGCGCGTACGTGAGCGGCACCAACCCGGACGCCGACCGCGCCAAGGCGCTGTGGCCGCAGATCAACGACTTCCTGCGGCAGGACATGGACGACACCACCCCGGCTCCGCTGGCGTGGTCGATGCTGGATGCGCTGGTGAAATCCTGATGGCGAAGAACGGTTTCCGGCTGGGCGCGGTCCTGCGGGCCCGCAAGGCACAGGAGGACGCGGCGAAGGCGGCCGTCGTGCGCGCCCGCGGCGAGGCCACGTCGGCGCACGGCGCGGTGCACGCCCGCGAACGGGACCTGGACGGGCGGCGGGTCCCGGACGGGGCGACGTCGGCCGCGTTCGCCGCGACCCTCATGGCCCGGCAGGCGATCGCGGGCGCACTGTCCGCGGCGATCGGCGCGGCCTCCCTGGCCGACGAGACCGTCCAGGAACGGCTCGACGACCTCACCGACGCGGCCGTGCAGCGCCGCACCATCGAGAAGCTCCAGGAGCGGCACGACCTGACCCGCAAGCAGACGGCCGCCGCGATCGAGGCCAAGGCCGTCGACGACCTGACCACCGCCGCCGCCTTCAACCGCCGGGGGGATTCATGACCGACCAGCGAAGCGACTTGGGCCGGTCATCAGGAGGA
>NZ_BONQ01000210.1 GCF_016862795.1 Dactylosporangium siamense
TCTCGGGCCGGTCATCAGCAGACCAGCGTCGGGTCAGGCGCCCGGAACGGAGTGAGGACGCATGACCGTCTACGAGGCGCAGGCCCGGGTCGCCGAGATCCGCAGCCGGATCGGGCTCGGCGCACCCGCCGCGGCCGGCGGCGGCGACGCGTTCGCGGCGGCGTTGCAGTCCACGATGGACAGTTCCCGGGCGGTGACCGGCGCCTCGGTCGTGGACGCGGCGAAGCAGTACCTCGGCACGCCGTACGTGTTCGGCGGCACGAACCCGGAGAGTGGCCTGGACTGCTCGGGGCTCGTCCAGCGCGTCTACGCCGACCTCGGCGTCAAGCTCCCCCGGGTCGCGAAGGACCAGGCCCGCGAGGGCACGGCGGTGGCGGACCTGGCCCACGCCCGCCCCGGCGACCTGCTCGCCTTCGGTAGCCCCGTCGACCACGTCGGCCTCTACCTCGGTGGCAACCGCATGATCGCCGCCCCGCACGCCGGCGACGTGGTGAAGATCCAGGAGGTGTACGAGACCCCGACCGCCATCCGCCGGATCGTGCCCACCACGTCCCTCGACGCGACCAGCATGGGGTCCGCCGCCGCCTCGACCGGTGCGATGGTCACGTCGGCGGCGATGCGACCCGCGTCGCTGACCGGGGTGCCCTACGCCGACCTGTTCCAGCAGGCGGGTGCGAAGTACGGCCTCGCGCCCTCGCTCCTCGCCGCGGTCGCGAAGGTCGAGTCCGGATACAACCCGGCCGCCGTCAGCGGCGCCGGCGCGCAGGGTCTCATGCAGCTGATGCCGGCGACCGCCCGCGGGCTCGGCGTCGACGCCCTCGACCCGGCCCAGGCCGTCGACGGCGCGGCCCGGATGCTGTCGTCGAACCTGGACCGCTTCGGCTCGATCGACCTGGCCCTCGCCGCCTACAACGCCGGCGGCGGCGCGGTCAGCCGGTACGGCGGCATCCCACCGTTCGCACAGACCCAGGCCTACGTGCCGAAGGTCAAGGCTGCGATGGAACAGCTCGCGGGAAGAGGGTTCGCATGACCGCGCCACTGGACGCGACCAGAGCCGCCGGCGGCGCCCGCTCCGCGGACCCGGTCGCCGCCACAGGTCCCTCCGATGCCTTCGCCGCCGCGCTGGCCGCGGCGACGCACGGCCGGGCCTCGCTGGGGGCACCGACGCAGGGCGCCCGCGACCGTGCCGTCGCCGACCGGCGGCCCGACCACACCCGGCACGGCGACCAGCAGCCTGAGCAGGAGCGGCGGTTCCCGGTGCGGGACCGCCGGGTCCGGGACGACCGGCCGCGCACCCGCACGCCCGACACCGACGCGGTGACCGCCGCGGCGGCCGTGCACCAGCAGCGCGACGCGATGGTGCGGCGGGCCGACACCGACCGCCGCGCGGAGACCCACGACCGCGCCGACCGGCCCGTCGGGGACCGTGCCGCCGCGTCCGTGCGGGAGCCGGCGCGCCCGGCCACCGCCGCCGAACGCGGGCCCGGTGCCGAGCCCCGGGACCGTGGCGACGCGGCGCCCGCCGGGACGTCCCGGCCGGCCGGTTTCGCGGAACCGGCGGGCGCCGGGCACCCGGACGTGGCGCGGACCGGCGGCGATGCGGGACGGCGCCCGGCGAACCCGGCCGCGAACCCGGCCGCCGGGGCGCGGCCCACCGGGTCGGGCACCCTCGAGGCGATGCTCGTCGCGGCGGCGGCGCGGCCCGGAATCACCACGGTGGCCGGGCCGGTCGACGCCACCGGCGCACCGGTGCCGGTGCCTCCTACGATCACGGGCCCGGCCGGGACGGCCGTCGGGTCGGTCGGGACGCAGGGTGTGTTCCCGGGCGCTCCGCGGACCGGCGGGCCGATCGGCGCGTCGTCGGCCGCACAGGCCGGATCGCCCGCGTCGGCCGGACCCCCGGCGGACCTCGGCGCCTGGACCGGCAACCCGCTGCCCGGCGCCGGCCTCACCATCCCTGGGGCGGCGGCGGACGACCGCGCACCGGCCACCACCGACCGGACCGCGGCACCGGCCACCACAGGCCATGCCACCACGGGCCAGTCCACCACGGGCCAGTCCACCACGGGCCAGTCCACCACGGGCCAGTCCACCACAGGCCAAGCCACCACGGGCCAAGCCACCACAGGCCAAGCCACCACGGCTCAGGCCGCCGCAGGTCAAGCCACCGCGGCTCAGGCCGCCGCGGGACTGATGGCTGGACCTGACCCGGCCGCAACCGGCCAGCCCGTAGCGGTCACACCGGTCGAGCAGCAGGTCACCGCAGTCGCGGGACGGCATCCCGCGCCGGCCGGCGGCACGCTCCTCTCGCAGGCAGCGCACCTCGTCGAGGCGACCCGGCCGGCCCAGGTCCCCCTCGCCACCCAGGTGGATCAGGCGCCGCAGGCAGCTCGGGCGACCCTGGCGGCGCACCGCCTCATCGGCGCGACCCCGGACGCCGGCGCCCCGGACGCGGTCGCCGGGGATGGCGCCGTTCCGGCGGTTCCCCTGCACGTCCAGGCCACGGCCCGGGCCGTTTCCGACGCCGACACGCGGCCCGAACCGCGGGTCGGTGCCCAGCCGGGCGCACAGACCGGCACACAGGTCGGCGCGCAGGCCGGCGCACAGGTCGGCGCACAGGTCGGGACCGCGGCCACCGGGACGGTCGGCGCCGCCGGGGTCCCGCCACCGCTCCCCCAGCCCGGCCCCGTCCCGCCGGGCACCGCGCCGCCCACCGCCGCGCCACCGGCCGCCGCCCCGGCCGCGGCGCAGGCAGCGGTCCAAGCGGCGCAGGCGGCGCAGGCAGCGGTCCAGGTCGCCGCCGTCCAGACCGGCACGACCGCGCCGGTGGACGCGGAGGCCGGCACCGGGGCGCGAGGCGCCGGCGCCGATCAGCCGGCCGCGGTCACGAACCCGGGCCTGCCGCAGTTCGCCGCACAGCAGGCCGCGCAGAGTGCCCTCGCCGGCGACGCCCAGGGCCGTGGCACCCCCGACAGGGGCCGGCCGCCGGGCGCCGGGACGCGGGGCGAGCAGGGGCAGGACCAGGTGCAGGCGGTGGGCGTACCCCCGCAGCAGCCGCAGCTGGCAACGGCTGTGGCGACGTCCGCGCCGGCGAACCAGGCTCCGGCGACCGCTCAGCCGCCGGTGGCGACCCAGGTGGCGATGGTGCTGACGCCGCTGCGGAAGGGGCCTGACGGGGTGCACCGGATGACGATCCAGCTCAGCCCCGGTGACCTGGGGCCGGTCAGCATCGTCGCCGAGGTGCGCGACGGGGCGATCGCCGTGCAGCTGGCGGCGGGCAGCGAGGCGGCCCGGGTGGCGCTGCAGGCGGCGCTGCCGGACCTGCGGCAGGACCTGCGTGACGGCGGGTTCGCCCAGTGCACGCTGGACCTGCACCAGAACTCGCAACCAGATACCGGCCGGCCGGGCAACCAATCGCAACAGTTCTCAGGTTGGCAGTCGCAGGGTCGATCTCAACAGCAGGCACCCGAACCACGGGCGGATGCGGAAGTCCGCGAACCGGACGGCTCAGCCGCGTTGGTCGACGTGCGCATCTAGGAGGGGGTTCCGCCATCACCACCCCGACGACACCCGTCAGTGGCAGCGTCGGCGCCTACGTCCCGAAGCCGGTCCCTGGCAACGTCAGCGACTACGTGCCGAAGACGAACGCGCCGGACGACGTCGGCAAGACCGACGCCAAGAAGCAGGAAGCGCCCGCGAAGCCCGGCGGTGACCTGGGCAAGGACGCGTTCCTGAAGCTGCTCGTGGCGCAGCTGAAGTATCAGGATCCGATGAAGCCGATGGACAACTCGGAGTTCCTGGCCCAGACGGCGCAGTTCACCACGGTCGAGAAGCTGAGCGACCTGGCGACGATGGAGCAGAGCCTGCTCACCGCCCAGCTGCAGCTCGGTGCGAGCAACCTCATCGGCAAGACCGTCGCGTACACCGACCAGGACGGCAAGGAGCAGTCCGGCGTGGTGAGCGCGGCGGCGTTCTCAGGCACCAGCCCCACCCTGCGGGTCGGCGACAAGGATGTCGCGCTCAGTGCGGTCAAGGAAGTCCGCGCCCCGGCATCCTGAAAGGACCCCTCCCCAATGCTCCGCTCACTCTTCTCCGGCATCAGCGGTCTGCGGGCCCACCAGCAGATGATGGATGTCACCAGCAACAACATCGCCAACGTCAACACCGTGGGGTTCAAGTCGTCGCAGGTGGTGTTCGAGGACACGCTGAGCCAGATGATGAAGGCAGCCGGCGCGCCGCAGCAGGGCCAGGGCGGCACCAACCCGGCGCAGGTCGGCCTGGGCGTCCGGCTCGGCGCGATCAACACGAGCTTCATCCAGGGGTCGGCGCAGACCACGGGTCGCGCGACGGACGTGATGATCTCCGGTGACGGGTTCTTCATCGTCAACTCCACCGACGAGATGCTGTACACGCGGGCCGGCGCGTTCAACTTCGACGCCGAGGGCAAGCTGGTGACGCCGACCGGCGCCGCGGTGCAGGGCTGGCCGGCGGTCAACGGCGAGGTCAACACGAACGCGCCGATCGGCGACATCCGGCTGCCGATGGGCACGCTGATCGCGCCGAACGCCACCCGCAACATGGTCCTGGCCGGTAACCTGCCGGCCGACGCGCCGGTCAACACCACGATCCCGCGCGCGATCAAGACGTACGACGTGCAGGGCAACGTGGTGACGCTGACGACGACGTTCACGCTGACCGCCGGCGGCTGGGAGGCGGTCGTCAGCGACGGCAGCACGCCCTCGGCGTCCACGCCCCTGACGTTCCTGCCGAACGGGCAGATCAGTGCGCCGACGTACACGGACTCGAACGGCGACACGAAGATCGGCCTGTTGTACGACCCGGACAACGACGGCATCGGCGTCGAGGTCGACCTGGCCGGCCTGACGGAGTACACCGGCAACACCACGGTGAGCCCACTGAGCCAGAACGGTTCGCCGGCCGCGACGCTGCAGTCGTTCAGCATCAACCCCGACGGTCAGCTGGTCGGCGTGTTCTCCAACGGCAACAAGCAGACGGTGGCGCAGCTCGCCCTGGCCAACTTCAACAACCCGCCCGGCCTGGAGAAGGTCGGCGACTCGCTCTACCGGTTCACGGTGAACTCGGGTCTGGCGCAGGTGGGTGTGGCCGGGACGGTGGGTCTCGGCACGTTGCAGAGCGGTGCGGTGGAGATGTCCAACGTCGACCTCGCCCAGGAGTTCACCAACCTGATCGTGGCCCAGCGCGGCTTCCAGGCCAACTCGAAGGTGATCAGCACGTCCGACGAGGTGCTGCAGGAACTGGTGAACCTGAAGCGGTAACCGGACTTTCTTCTACAAAAGGCCCGCCAGCGATGGCGGGCCTTTGTCGTAGCTACCCCCCGGCAACCGTCAACTCCTCACCTGTCGGCCGATCGGTCCGATGTGAAGTCCGAAGGCACCACGGAGGGGACCTCGCCCACAACCACCAAGGACGGGAGCGCGTCGATGATCCTGCTGACCAGACTCAACGGCCCGGTGTTCGCACTCAACCCCGACCTGGTCGAGCGGGCCGACTGCACCCCCGACACGGTCGTGACGCTGGTCGACGGGACGAAGTACCTGATCGCCGAGTCCCTGCCGGAGCTGGTGGCGCTGATCCGCCAGTACCGGGCGCAGGTCGTCGTGGACGCACAGCAGCTCGTCGGGCAGACCTCGGGCGAACGCGCCGAGGACGCCCGGGAGCGCGTCAAGGAGACCAACGTCGTCCAGCTGCATCGTCGGGAGCGATAACACATGGATCCGGCAACCATCATCGGCATCGTGCTGGCCTTCATCGCGATCTTCGCCTCGATGATCCTTGAAGGCGGCAGCCCCGGCTCCATCTTCCTGGTGCCGCCGCTGATCCTGGTCTTCTTCGGCACGCTCGGCGCGGCCATGGCCGGCGGCATGCTCAAGGACACGATCGCGCTCGCCGACTCGTTCAAGCGGGTGCTGCTGGGCAACGTGCAGCCGGCCGACTCGCTCGTCGACGACATCGTGAAGCTCGCCGAGAAGGCCCGGCGCGAGGGGTTGCTGGCCCTGGAGGACGCGATGAAGGAGGTGCAGGATCCGTTCCTCAAGAAGGGCCTGCAGCTCGCCATCGACGGCACCGACTCCGAGGAGCTGGCGGCGATCCTCGAGGCCGAGGTCGACGCGAAACGCAAGGCCGACAAGCAGGCCGGTTCGATCTTCACGGCGATGGGCGGATACGCGCCGACGATCGGCATCATCGGCACGGTCATCGGCCTGATCCACGTGCTGGAGAACCTGAGCCAGCCGGACAAGCTCGGTCACCTCATCGCCGGCGCCTTCGTGGCGACGCTCTGGGGGGTTCTCTCAGCAAACGTCATGTGGCTGCCGATGGGAGCCAAGTTGAAACGGCTGTCCGAGCTCGAATGCGCACAGATGGAGCTCGTGATCGCCGGCATCATCAACATCCAGGCAGGGGCCAACCCCCGCCTGGTCGCACAGAAGCTCCGAAGCCTGCTGCCGCCGGGCAGCGTCACCGAGAAGAAGGAGGCCGCCTGATGAGCGGAGGTGGGCATGCTGCAAAGGGCGGCACGAAGGGTGCGCACGCCAAGGGGCACGGCAAGAAGCACGCGGCACACGACGAGGAGCACGAGAACCACGAGCGCTGGCTGGTCAGCTACGCCGACATGATGACGCTGCTGATGGTGCTCTTCATCGTGCTGTTCGCGATCAGCCAGGTCGACCAGAAGAAGTTCGCGGAGCTCAAGAACGGTCTGGCGGTCGGCTTCGGGTCCCCGTCGGTGGCGTTCGAGGGCGGCGAGGCCTCGCTCATGGAGTCCTCCGACAGCAACTCCCCGATGGACATGTCCTCGGGCATCGGCGGCACCACCGCCGACGCGACCGCGGTCCAGGAGGCCGTGGCGGCCAAGGAGCGGGCGTCGGCGTCGGCGAAGCAGAAGGCGGCGCAGCAGGAGGTCGAGAACTTCGAGAAGATCAAGGCCCAGATCGAGGAGAGCCTGAAGGCGGAGGGGCTCGCCGACTCGGTGAAGTTCTCCGTCGACGAGCGCGGCCTGGTCGTCACCGTCGTCACCAGCGCGGTCGTGTTCGACGGCGGCGAGGCGCAGCTGCTGTCCGCCGGCCAGGAGATCATGAAGGGCATCGGCCCGGCGATCTCCGGCCTGCCGAACAAGATCGAGGTCGACGGGCACACGAACCAGCTGGCCGCGACGACCGGCACGTATCCGAGCGGCTGGGAGCTGTCCTCCGCCCGCGCCTCCACCGTGGTCCGCTACCTGCACAGCAACGCCGGCATCGCCGAGAACCGGCTGCTGGCGGCGGGCTACGCCGACACCAAGCCGCTGTATCCGGCGAACGACCCGCGCGCGGCGTCGCTCAACCGGCGGGTGGAGATCATCGTCCTGTCGTCCCTTCCGGCCGACACCCGGGCCCTGCTGCCCTCGGCTTCCTCGGGCGGCTGAGGAGCGAGCATGGCGGACGACGAGAAGCCGGCGACCGAAGAGGCCCCGAAGAAGGGCAAGAAGAAGCTCATCATGATCATCGCGATCGCGGTGGTGCTGCTGGGCGGCGGCGCGGGTGGCTACCTCATGCTCAAGCCGTCCTCCGCCACAGCGGAGAAGGCGCCGGAGCCGGGGGTGGTGGTGCCCCTGGACGCGATCACGATCAACCTGGCGGACGGGCACTACCTGAAGCTGAGGCTGTCGCTGCAGGCCACCGCGGCGGCCGCTGAGCCACCGGACGGCAGCAAGGCGCTCGACATCGCGATCGACCTGTACAGCAACCGCGAGATGGCCGAGCTGATGTCCAACGCGGAGCGGGAGCGCCTGAAGGCGGAGCTCAAGGAGAAGATCGAGAAGGCCTACACGGTGGCGAAGGAGAAAGAGATCATGGACGTGTACTTCACGTCGTTCGTGATCCAATAGCCACGAACCGGCGGATCTGGGGGTTTTCAAGGAAACCTCCAGGTCCGTTTCGGCCGTTTTCCGTCAAGGTGCACCCAAAAAGACCGATGGTAAGAGAGTGACGCAGTCAACGTCGGCGACCGGTAGCGGCCGCACGCCCGGCAAGATGAGCCGGCGCGGCGGCAAAAGCTCCGGTCCCGAGCCGTATGACTTCCGGCGTCCGACCAAACTGTCCCGAGAACACATCCGAACGCTCCAGATCTCCTACGAGACCTTCGCCCGCCAGTACGCCACACTGTTGACCACCAGCCTCCGGGCGGTGTCGCAGGTCAGCCTGATCTCCATCGAGCAGCTGACCTACGACGAGTACATCAGCGGCCTGTCGAGCCCGACCATCGTCGCCATGTTCAGCATCGATCCTCTACCCGGCACAGCCATTCTGGAGTTCTCCCTGAGCACCGCCATGGCCTGCATCGACCACATGCTCGGCGGTCCGGGCGGTCCGCAGCCTCAACGCCCACTGAGCGACATCGAGACGCCGTTGCTGCACGGCCTCATCGAACGGACGCTCGGCGAGCTGCGCTACGCCTTCGAGGGCATCGTGGCGTTACGGCCGGAGATGACCACGATCGAGTACAACCCGCAGTTCGCCCAGGCCGGCGCGACCTCGGACGCCGTCATCGTCGCCTCGTTCGAGATGCGGGTCGGCACCGAGGAGTGCGTGGCCAGCATCTGCCTGCCGTTCGGCTCGATCTTTCCCAAGCTGCAGGGCGAGCAGGGCAGCGCGGTGCTCACCGAGGCGCAGCGGCTGGCCCGCGAGGCCGCGTACCGCAACGTGGTGGCCGGGCTCGAGGGCGCGCCGATCGAGGTCGCGGTGCGCTTCCAGCCGGTGCGCATGCACCCCGCCGACCTGATCGGCCTGCGCCCCGGCGACGTGGTGCCCCTCGCCCACACCACCTCGACACCCCTGGCCGTGACGACGGCGGACATCACGTTCGCCTACGCCGTCCCCGGCGCCCAGGGCAACCGACTGGCCTGTCTCGTGGTGCCGAGCCCACAGCCGGGTCAACGACCGACACACCGGCCCGCCGCACAGCCAGCCGGACAGCTCGGCCAGAACCGCGCTGAGGAGACCCGCCGATGACCACCGCCACCAACGAGGCCCTGCTGGCCCGCGCCGAGGCGGCCGCACAGGCCGCCGTGGCGCTGCTGCCCGCCAGCTCCCCGCTCTCCGTCGGTGCGCCCACCCAGAACGTCGACGAGCTCGCCATCGACGGCCAGGCGGTCCGTGCCCGGTTCGCCGGCACCGCGCAGGGCGAGGTCGCGATCGTCGTCACCGCCGACCTGGTCGAGGCCCTGGCCAACTCCCCCATGGGCGCCCTGGACCTGAGCCAGGCGGTCCGGCCCGCGCTCGAGGCCGCGGCGGCCACCGTCGGGCCGGTCGTCGTCGACCCCGGCGAGGTGCTCGAACCCGCCGACGCGATGGGCCAGCTGGTCGACGCCGGCGGCATCCTCGTGCCGCTGCGCACCGACGAGGGCGTCGTCCAGGCCGTCGTCGCGCTCGCCGTCGCGGTCGAGGTCACCGGCGGCCCGGGCGGCGACGAGCCCCGCGCGGAACGCGGCGACCGGGGCCGGCCGGCGTTCGACCTTCTCCACGACGTCGAGATGGAGGTCACCGCCGAGCTCGGCCGCACCCGGATGAGCGTGCGGGAGCTGCTGTCGCTCGCCCCCGGCGCGGTGATCGAGCTGGACCGGGCCGCCGGTGGCCCGGCCGACCTGCTGGTCAACGGCCGGCTCATCGCCCGCGGCGAGGTGGTCGTGATCGACGAGAACTTCGGCATCCGGATCACCGAGATCGTCGGCCCGACGGACCGGGCCTAGGACCCCCCGCCATGATCGAACTGGCACTGCGCGTCCTGTGCTCACTCACAGTAGTTTTCGCAATACTCTGGGCTCTCGCCCGGCTCGCTCGGCGCGGCACCGGCGGCCACGGCGCCGGGCTGCTCACCGTCCTCGCCCGCCAGCAGCTCAGCCGCGGGTCGTCGGTGGCGGTGGTCAAGGTCGCCGACCGGGCCCTGGTCCTCGGCGTCAGCGACGCGGGCGTGTCGCTGCTCGCCGACGCCGACGCGCACCTGTTCGAGCCGCCCGCCGAGGCCTCGGCACCGTCCCCGCTCGCGGGCTCCCTGTTCGCCAAGGACGTCTGGCAGTTCCTGCGGGGCCGGCGATGAGGTCCGCGGCGCCAGGGCCTGTCCTGGAAGCGACAGCCGGGCTGCGGCGGTCCCTGCTGGGTGCCGCCGTCATCGGCACGGTGCTGCTCCTGCCGGGCGCCGCCCTGGCCGCGCCGACACCGAAGCCACCGGTGTCGCCCAGCCCGCCCGACGGCACCGTCAACATCGACGTCGGCGGCGTGCAGCCCAGCCAGTCGATCACCATCATCATCCTGCTGACCCTGCTGTCGATCGCGCCGTCGCTGCTGCTGATGACGACGAGCTTCACGAAGGTCTTCGTGGTCCTGTCGATCACCCGCAACGCGCTCGGCCTCAGCAACGTGCCGCCCAACCAGGTGATCGCCGGCATGGCGCTGTTCGTCAGCCTCTTCATCATGTCGCCGGTCATCGGCGAGGTGAACGACGTCGGCCTGCAGCCCTACCTGAAAGGAGACAAGAGCCAGGCGGTGGCGTTCAAGGACGGGGTCCAGCCACTCGAGGCGTTCATGCTCAAGCAGACCCGCAAGGACGAGATCGCGCTCTTCACGAAGATCGCCGACCGCCCCCTGCCGAAGAACAAGGACGACGTGCCGCTGACCACGCTGGTGCCCGCCTTCGTCCTGTCGGAGCTGCGGGCCGCGTTCATCATCGGCTTCGTCATCTACATCCCGTTCCTGGTCATCGACATGGTCGTCTCGGCGGCGCTCATGTCGCTGGGCATGATGATGCTGCCGCCGGTCACGATCGCGCTGCCGTTCAAGCTCCTGCTGTTCGTCCTGGTCAACGGGTGGGGGCTGATCCTCACCGCGCTCGTGGCCAGCTATCACTGACGAGGTGCTCCAATGACCGACACCAAAATCATCGAACTGAGCCTGCAGGCCATGACGATCGCCGCGAAGCTCGGCGCACCGATCCTGCTCACCGCGCTCATCGTCGGCTTCGCCATCTCCCTGTTCCAGTCCGTCACCCAGATCCAGGAGTCGACGCTGTCCTTCGTGCCGAAGGCCGCCGCGATCGGGCTCGCCCTGCTCTTCGCCGGCAACTGGATGCTGCACGAGATGATCAGCTACACCGAGCAGCTGTACGCCCAGATCCCCGACCTGATCAAAGGTGCCTGACACCTACACCGTGCCGCTGAGCACGGTGCTGGCGATCCTCCTCGGCTCGATCCGCGCCGGGGTGTGGCTCGCGCTGTGCCCGCCGTTCAACAACCGCGGCGCCCCTGGCCCGGTGAAGGCCCTGCTGTCCGTGGCGATCGCGCTGCCCCTCGCGCCGCGCCTCGCCCCGCAGATCCCGGCCGACATGTCCGCCGGCGTCCTCGCCGCCAACGCCGCCGAGCAGGCCGTGGTCGGCGCCGCGCTGGCCTTCATCACCGCGCTGCTCTTCGCCGCCGTCCAGGTCGCCGGGAACCTCATCGACCTCGTCGGCGGCTTCAGCCTCGCCTTCTCGATGGACCCGTTCTCCCAGCAGGGCAACGCCGTGTTCGGCCGCCTCTACAACCTCATCGGCATGGCGCTCATGTTCGCCACCGACTCCCACCAGCTGATCCTGCGGGGGTTCGCGCGCTCCTACACCGCGATCCCGCTCAACGACGCGCTGTCGCTGCGGACCTTCGCCGAGATCATCAACGGCGGCCTGGGCGAGATGTTCCTGGCGGGCCTGCAGATCGCGGCGCCACTGATCGCGATCATGCTCGCGGTGGACGTCGCGCTGGGCCTGCTGACCCGCGCGGCGCCGGCGCTGAACCCGTTTTCGTTCGGCTTCCCCGCGAAGGTGCTGCTGACGCTGCTGATCGTCGGCACGGCGATGATGCTGCTGCCGAACGCCGTGGCCAACCTGACCGACCGCTCGGTCACGCTGGTCCTGCGCCTGC
Source organism: Dactylosporangium siamense (assembly GCF_016862795.1). Lineage (GTDB taxonomy): Bacteria > Actinomycetota > Actinomycetes > Mycobacteriales > Micromonosporaceae > Dactylosporangium > Dactylosporangium siamense. The sequence continues at coordinate 11,966 of NZ_BONQ01000210.1, forward strand.
TGGCCACCTGACCGCGGCTGCGGGCATCTGCTGGGCGGCTACTGGGCGTCCTCGGCGCGCCGCTGCGGGAAGGGCTCGCCGGCCACCGCCTCGGCCCGCAGCGGCTCCTCGTCGCCGTCGGATTCGGACGCCGGCTCCTTCTTCCGCTCGTCGTCCTTGCCGTAGTCGCGGGTGACCAGCCGGAACACGGCCAGCATGACGGCCGCCACCGGCACCGCGATCAGCAGGCGCAACAGTCCGGTCTGCAGGTCGAGCTGGTGGGTCACGAAGGTGGCGTACAGGGCGGGCGACGCGATCAGCAACGCCAGGAACAGCGTGGGGAACCGCGCCATACCGAGCACGTCAGCCGCCCACCAGGCTCAGCCGCTCGCAGAGCATCGCGGCCCACTGGAACGGGGTGGACGGGCGGCCGTCGAGGAGCGCGACCGGCAGGCGCAGCGACAGCGGGCTGGCCGGGTCGCCGCTGGACATCGTGCCGCGCAGGCAGATCGCGTCGACGCGGCGCAGGCCCTGCAGGTGGTGGGCGACGTCGGAGGTCTTGCGGCTGGCGTCGACGACGACCCACACCGCGACGGGCCGGACCGCCTCGACGATCGCGGCGGCCCAGGCGGACTCGTCCAGGGCCGCCTCGACGGCGACGACGCTGGGCGAGTCGGACTTGCGCAGCTTCTTGGCCCAGAGCCGGGCGTCGTGGGCGCCGGTGATGCGGCGCTTCGCGTCGATGCCCGCGGCGGTCGCGTTGCGGCCGGCGAACAGGATGTGGCTGGTGTCGAGGCGCTGCGCCTCGGCGACCCACCGGGCGACCTCGACGGCGTGGGTCGACTCGCCGACGACGATGAGCGTCTCACCCGGACCGTCGGGTGCCGGTTCGGCGGCCGGCAGCGCCGAGAAGGCGTCCACGACCGCGGAGTACGTGTCGGCGACGTTGGCCCGGAACGCGATGTCGGTCGGCACGCCCAGCGACTGCAGCCGGCGGCCCAGCGCGGTCTGCCGCTCGGGCTTCTCCGCGGCGGGGCGATCGACGACCCGTTCGGCGGCGGGGGCGGCGGTGGCCGCCGCGGCCGGGGCGGCGCGCTCCGTCGCCTGCGCGGCGGCCGGCGCCGCGGTGTGCGGGTTGTAGGTGCCGGCCAGCCGTTCACTCTGGTCCGGCGTCCGCGGCTTCTCCACGGTGGCGGTGGCTTCAACAGGCATTGGGGACTCCTGCCAGAATTCGGTGTCAAGGTCGGACAGCTGTGGGCGGGGCGGGTTCGGGCGCTGTGGTGCGCGCCTTCGCGGGTCCATCCGCGTCTGTTCGGGCCGGTTGCCGCCGTCGCCCGCGGAGCCCCACGGCATCCCACGGGGATCGACGGGCGGCGGCTGATACCGCTGTGGCTGCGGTGGTTCGGGGCGCTGCTCGAAGCGCGGGTCGGCGTTGACCTGCCGCACGCCGAGCTTCGCGATCGGCTGGTTCGCCGCCGGCCGGAACGGACGCACCGAGGGCGTGCCCCCGGGCGCGTCGGCGGGCGCCGCGTCGCCCAACAGCTGGTGCAACGCGTCAGCTGCGGTCGGCGGCCGGTTGGGCGCGGCAGTTGCGGCCGGCGGCCGGTTGGGTGCGGCCGGCGCGGCCGGCGGCCGGTTGGGCGCGACCGGCGCGGCCGGCGGCCTGGGTGGGCCGTCCGCCACCGGCGGCCGCGGCTGGCCCGCGGTGGAAGGCGGCGGTGGCGGGCCGCCGTCCCAGGCGCCGGCGAGCACGTCGGCGAACGTCGGATTCCTGCCCTGCGCCTCGGCGGCGTCCGCCATCGCGGCCAGATCCTGAATACTCAGCGAACGATTCGGCGTGTCGCTTTGGCGGGCGGGTCGACCGGATGATTGAGTTGTCGAAGCGGCATCCGGGACCTCCACCGTCAGCTCATATTTCTGAGTGCCGAAAAGGCCACCGACTCCACCGGTGCGCACTTTCTCGGCGGAGACGATGACAGCGTCCGGCCCGTGCTCGGCGCGGACCTGCGCGAGCAGTTCTTCGAGGTCACGACCCTCAAGCAGCAACCGGGTAGGCACCATTCACCACCCCAATAGTCTCAATCCGCAGCGTACTCCCGGCGATCTCTGAGTAAGACAGAACCGGCAAACGCGGTAGCGCCATCAGCACCAGCTTTCGCAGTGCGTTGCGCAGTTGCGGTGAGCAGACGAGGACGGGACTGGCGCCGCGTTCCTCGCCGAGTTCGGTGATTCTGGTGAGGTCGGCGAGCATCGACTCGGCGCGGGCCGTGTCGATCAGCAGCTGCAGCCCGCTGTCGGTGGGACGCAACGACTCCAGCAGCTGCTGCTCGAGCCGCGGGTCGAGCGTGATCGCGGTCAGGGTGCCCTCGTGGGCGTAGCGCGAGGCGATCGCCGGCCCGAGCGACGCGCGCGCCGCCTCGACCAGCGAGTCCGGGTCGGTGGACTGTTTGGCCTGCAGCGACAGCGACTCGAAGATGCGCACGAGGTCGCGGATCGGCACGCCCTCGTCGAGCATCGTCTGCAGCACCCGCTGGACCTGGCCGAGGCTGAGCGCCGATGGGGTCAGCTCCTCCACGACGACCGGGTGCGTGCGCTTGACGATCTCGGTGAGCGCGCGGACGTCCTCGCGGCCGAGCAGGCGGCTGGCGTGGATGCGGACGATCTCCGCCAGGTGCGTGATGATGACCGAGGCCCGGTCCACGACCGTGGCGCCGGTGAGGTCGGCCTGGTGGCGCAGCTCGGCCGGGACCCACTTGCCGGCGAGGCCGAAGACCGGCTCGACGCCGGCCCGGCCGGGCAGGAACTCCAGGCCGTCGCCGATCGCCAGGACCGTGCCGGGAGGGGCCTGGCCGCGGCCGACCTCGACGCCGCTGATGCGCACCGCATACGTCGACAGCGGCAGCTCCAGGTCGTCGCGGGTCCGCACCGGCGGCATGACGATGCCGAGCTCCAGGGCCACCTTGCGGCGCAGCGCCCGGACGCGTTCGAGGAGGTCGCCGCCGCTGGCGTCGACGAGGTCGACGAGGTCGGGGGCGAGGGCGAGCTCCAAGGGGTCGACGCGCATCTCGCTCAGGAGCGTCTCGGTCGGGTCCGGCGGTGGCGGCTCGGCCTGCGCCTCGGCGGCGGCCTGCGCGTCCTCCTCGCTGACCGGCTTCGGCAGGCGCTGCGCGATGATCAGCACCGCGGCGCCCACGAGCAGGAAGGGCAGCTTCGGCAGTCCCGGGATGAGGCACAGCGCGAGGGCCGCGCCGCCGCCGATCTGCAGCGCGCGGCGGTTCTGGCTGAGCTGCTTGCTGACCGTGGTGCCCATGTCGCCGTCGTTGGCGGAGCGGGTCACGATCAGACCGGTCGCCACCGACAGCAGCAGCGCCGGGATCTGCGAGACCAGGCCGTCGCCGACGGACAGCAGCGAGTAGGTGGCGATCGAGTCGGCCGGGGACATGCCGCGCTGCAGCATGCCGATGGCGAAGCCGCCGATGAGGTTGACCAGGGTGATGATGATCGCGGCGATCGCGTCGCCCTTGACGAACTTCGACGCGCCGTCCATGGCGCCGTAGAAGCTCGCCTCGGACGTGATCTCGGTGCGCCGCTTGCGGGCCGTCGCCTCGTCGATGAGACCGGCGTTGAGGTCGGCGTCGATCGCCATCTGCTTGCCGGGCATCGCGTCGAGGGTGAAGCGGGCGCCGACCTCCGCGACGCGTTCCGCACCCTTGGTGACGACCATGAACTGGACGATGAACAGGATGAGGAAGATGACGAGGCCGACGATGAGGGAACCACCGACGACGAAGTGGCCGAACGCGTCGATGACGGCGCCGGCGAAGCCGTCGGTGAGCACGAGCCGGGTCGCGCTGATGTTGAGCGCCAGCCGGAACAGGGTCGCGATCAGCAGCAGCGAGGGGAACGAGGAGAACTCGAGCGGCCGCTTCACATACATGCTGACCAGCACGATCACGAGCGCCAGGGTGATGTTCGCGGCGATCAGCGTGTCCAGCAGGAAGGCCGGCAGCGGCACGACCATCATGAGGATGATCATCACGATGCCGATGGGCACGACGAACTGCGACAGGCGTTTGGGCACGCTCTCCCCGTCTTTCTGATGTGACGCGTTCCCCTGATCGGTGCGGTACGGGTCGTTCTGAGGGTTTTCCTTTGGTTGCAGCGTCCGGTGCCGATCGTTGGGGCGTGCAGCCCGCAACGACCTCCCCCGACTCGACGCAGCTCGTCCACATAGGCCGGCAGCCGCTCTATGACTGGTCCGGCCACGTCGTCGGTTACGAGCTGCTGTTCCGTGGTGCCGCGGACGAGATCGAGGCGTCCCGGCGCACCGCGTACGCGACCAGCCAGGTCATCGTCAACGCCTTCACCGAGTTCGGCCTCGAGCAGCTCGTCGGCGGGCGCAAGTGCTTCATCAACCTGACCCGCGACTTCCTCGTCGGCGAGCTGCCGCTGCCCTTCGACCCGGACCACGCGATCCTGGAGATCCTGGAGACCGTCGAGATCGACGACGCGGTGCTCGCCGGGACCGCGCGGCTGGTGCAGCAGGGATACGAGATCGCCCTCGACGACTTCGTGTTCGGCCTCGGTCACGACCGGCTGCTGGGGCTCGCCTCCTACGTGAAGCTGGACCTGCTCATCCGTGAGCCGGACGAGCTCGCCGAGGTGGTGGCGCGGTGCCGGCGTTACCCCGGCATCAAGCTGGTCGCGGAGCGGGTCGAGTCCGAGGAGCACATCCTCCTGGCCCAGCGGCTCGGGTTCGACCTGCTGCAGGGCTACGCGGTGGGCCGGCCCCAGGTGCTGACGGCGGTCGCGCTGTCCCCGTCGCGGCTGCGCCGCCTGGAGCTGCTCGGCGCGGTCACCGCGGAGGACGCCGACATCGCGAAGGTGTCGACCATCGTGCAGAGCGACCCGGCGCTGTCCTACCGGGTGCTGCGGGCGACCAACTCCGCCGCGTCCGGCCTGCCGCGCAAGGTCGCCTCGGTCCGCGACGCGGTCGTGCTGCTCGGCTCCGCGAAGATCCGGCAGTGGGCGGCGCTGATGCTGGTCAGTGACGTGGCGGAGTCCGCGACCGAGGACCAGCTGTCCACGACGATGGCCCGGGCCCGGCTGTGCCAGACCGTCGCGGAGCGGCTCGGGCTGCAGGGCGAGGCGGCGTTCACCGTCGGGCTGCTCGCCGGGGTCGCCGAGCTCATCTCGGAGCCGGTCGCGGAGCTGGTGAACCGGTTGCCGCTGACCGTGGAGGTGGCCGACGCGCTCGTCGACGGGCACGGCCGGCTCGGCCAGGTGCTGTCGATCGTGCGGGCCTACGAGGTCGCCGACGAACACGCCCTGGCGAGCGCCCCGGTGTCCTCGGCGGACCTGGCCAAGGCGTACCTGTCGGCGGTCGGCTGGTCGATGCGGACGATCGAGGGGGCACTCGGCCGCTGATGGCGGGTGAAAAGACCGAGGAGCCTACCGAACAGAAGAAGCGGAAGGCGCGCAGTGAGGGCACCAGGGCCCGCACGCCGGATCTGGGCGCCTGGGGCGGGGTGCTGCTGGCCAGCATGCTGCTGCCGATGACGGCCCGCAACATCATGTCGCGGACCCAGGAGCTGTTCACCCGGAGCACGCAGGCGATGGTCGACCCGGAGCCGGCGAAGGCCCTCGAGCTGTTCAAGACCGGCGTGAAGGACATCGTGATCCTGTCCGCGCCGATCACGGTGGGCCTGTTCGTGTTCGCGATCCTCGCCACCGCCGCCCAGGGCGGCCTGCGCCCCGCGACGAAGACCCTGAAGCCGGACTTCAAGAAGCTCAACCCGCTCAAGGGCCTGAAGAAGACCTTCGGCGGGCAGGCCGCGTGGGAGGCCGTCAAGTCCCTCGCCAAGGTCATCATCCTGGGCATCGTCGTCTACAACACGATGCAGACCCTCATCCCGACGCTGCTCGGGGCGACGGCGATGCCGCTGCAGACCATCATCGGCCTGGTCGCCGACACCGTGCTCGAGGTGATCCGGGTCGCCGCGGCGACCGGCCTCGTGCTCGCCTTCGCCGACTACTTCGTGGCGAAGCGACGGACCAACAAGCAGCTGAAGATGTCGAAGGAGGAGGTCAAGGAGGAGCACAAGAAGTCCGAGGGCGACCCGCACGTCAAGGGCCAGATCCGGCAGCGGCAGCACGAGATGGCCCGCAGCCGGATGATGTCCGACGTGCCGAGGGCCGACGTCGTGGTGGTCAACCCGACGCACGTCTCGGTGGCGCTGCGGTACGACCCGACGAAGGGCGCGCCCCGGGTGGTGGCGAAGGGCGTGGGCGTGATCGCCCTGAAGATCCGTGAGGTCGCCGAGGAGCACCGGGTGCCGATGGTTTCCGACGTGCCGCTCGCGCGGGCGCTCTACGGGGCCTGCGACATCGGCGACGAGATCCCGGCCGAGTTCTTCGGCGCGGTCGCCCGGGTCCTGGCGTTCATCATGATGCTCAAGTCGAAGGGTTCCGCCGCGGGCGTGCACACCGTCCCGGACACTC
>NZ_BONQ01000211.1 GCF_016862795.1 Dactylosporangium siamense
GAGGCCGTGCCAACCGGTACTGGATCGCTGACGGCACCGTCCGGCGCGCCCGCGAAGGTACGCCGGAACCGGCCTACTCTGCGGTCGAGATCTTCGACCGGTTCGGCGGCAGCCTCCTGGAGGAGGTCGAGGAACAGGGCGGCGCCAGGGTCCCGGACATCGACGACTGAAGCGTTCACAGGGCCGGTGTGGCTCAATCTGGGGATGCCATGGCCATCGATCCGACCGGACGTTACGTCGTCAACCGGTCGCGGGGGTACGTCCGGTCACCGTCGTGGCCGTGCTGCCTACGATCCGCGAGTGGCAGCGCGCCACCGGCGCCGGCTAACTCCCCTCACAGCACGCACTCGGCGTAGTAGGCGACCTCGGCGTTCCCGTGCCGCGCCAGCAGCTTGCGCAGGTTCGCGACCGCGTTCTGGTATTCGGGCCGATCCAGCCGCACTCGCCGCACCGCCGCCTCCCACTCGAGGTCGGCTCGCTCCGGCGCCGTGGCTGCCGCGCACAGCAGGCGCAGGCCACTGGTCGGGCCCGACGCTGGGCCGAGGGCGGGCACCAGAGCCGGCCATCGGGTGAGGATCTCGGCGAACGTGAGGACGTCGCGGCCGAAGCCGGCGCTCTCCGTGGTGCTGTCCTCGACCAGCAGCTGGCGCAGCAGCCGCACGTAGAAACCCCACAGCGTCAGCAGGCGTTTGGTCTCCCGCACCGACTGGTGCGGCCGCAGCTTCACCAGGGACCGCAGGTGGTCGCGGACCACGGGGTCGCCCTCGAACAGCAGCGGTTCCTGCCCGTTGCCCGACGCGACCGACGCCGCCGGTGTCGGTTCATCGGCTGACGGCGCCGTGTCGTCGGCCTGTGGTTCCGATTCGGTGGCCGGTGGCGCTGTCGCGGTCCGCTGACCCGGCGTCGCGGGCGGCCCGGCCGGGGCTTCCTCGGCGTTCGGGGCGGTCTCGGAGCGCCGAGCCTCGGCGTCGTTGGTCGGGGTGGGCGTGATCGGCGGCGTGTGCTGGTGCATCAGCCTGGCCGTGTGCGCCTCGGTGATCTCCGGCAGGGTGACCGGCAGTTGGCAGAGCTTGCGCAGGTACGACCAGCTCGGGTTCGGGTCGTCCGGGTAGTGCCACAGCCCGCTCTCCTCGGGCCGCAGCGCCTCCGACAGCCGGCGGGTCACCACGCTCGGGTCGAGACCGATGACGAACCGGGCGTTGGAGAAGTCCTCGCCGAGGAAGATGTTGATCGCCTCGAACACCTCGGCGACCGTGTCCGGCGGGCAGCGGTCCAGGTCGTCGACGAAGACGACGAGCTGGCGGCCCCGAAGTGCCAGGTCGTCGACGATGGCTCGGACATCATGCTGGACCAGATACAGGTAGCCACCCCGGGCCTGGTACAGCGGGTCGTGCAGCAGCGGGTCGGGCTCGGTGCGGGCGGCGAACGCGGTAGAGCGCACCGGGCCGGTGAGCATCTCCAGCGGCAGGTACTCGGATGCGTCGCGGAACGCGGCGGCGAGCACGGTGTAGGCCAGCGTGCCCAGCACGATCGCGGCCGAGGCGGCCAGGCCGGTCCACACCGCCGAGCCGTTGCGGAACAGCGCGCCGATGGCCGGCGCGATCACCGCCAGTACGGCGGGCACGATCGGTCGCACGATGCGCTGGCGCAGCGTGCGACGCACCAGCGCCCGGTCGAGCCGCTCGAGGTTTCGGGTGTACCAGTAGCGGTACCGCGCGGCGTCGGTCGGGCCGAGCAGCTTCCGGGTGTCGTCGATGATGGCCTGGGTGAGGCCCGCCCACACCTCGTCGGTGGACTTGTGCGCCCACGGGTTGAACCACACCGGCACCACCGCGGTGACCGGCACCGAGCCGGGGGGAACGCGGCGGCGCGCCGTGGCGGAGCGGCGCGCCAGCCAGTACGCCTTCCACGGGGTGAACCGGCGCCTCCGCCGGCCGGTCGCGGGCTCCGTCTCCTCCGGCTCCTGCTTCTCGTCGTCCTCGTCGTACGGCGCGTCCAGGCTCGCGATCGTCTCCGGCTGGCGGCGCAACGACTGGTACACCATCCGCATCAGCGAGGTCTTGCCGGCACCCCACGCGCCCTGCAGCGCGATGACGCGCGGCCCGCCGGTGACCGTGTCGCCGCCCTCGGTCGTCGGCACGGCACCGCGATCGGCGTGCGACGGCCCGGGGTTGGCCGGCACCGCCAGGCGCAGCAGCCGGGTCAGCTCGATCCGCAGGCGCTTACGGCCGAGCAGGTCGATGTGGGCCGGCCTGTCGCCGAAGCCGTGCAGCCTCAGTTCATGGCGGGTGCTGCGCAGCGTGACGTCCTCCACCACCCACTGGCGGACGGTGCCGTCGTCGCCGCCGGAGATGACGAAGAGGCCGCCGCCGAAGGAGAAGCGCAGCAGACTGCGCACCCAGCTCGGGTGGGCGTTGTGCAGCAGCCCGCGTTCGCGCGTCTCGAGCGGGCTCCAGGTGCGGATCGTGCCGTCGGCACCGCCGGAGACGAACAGGTGCTCATCGCCGTCGTCGTGCCCGGACAGTGCCGCCAGCGCGCTGACCGGGCCGCTGTGACCTTTGAACGGCGCGGACACCCACGCCGGCGCCGACGCATCCGGCCTCGCCTCGGGCGACCACAGGTACACCAGCCCGTCGCTGCCGCCGGAGGCCAGCAGGGGCCCGTTGACGCTGGTCACCCAGGCCAGGGTCCGTACCTGACCCTCGTGGTGTTCGTGGTCGGTCCACACCCGCGCACCGGTGGCGGTGTCCCAGACGGTGACCCGGCCGCTGGAGTCCCCGGCGGCGAGCAGCTCCGCGGCCGGCTGGGCAGCGAGTGCGCGTACCAGCACGGCGCTGCCCTCGGGATAGCGGAACTCGTCCGCCGGCCACGGCTCGGCGGTCGCGCGCGGGTCGAGGACGGTCAGCAGCGACTCGGCGCCCGCGGCGGCCACGAGCCACCGCCCGCCGCGCTCGAAGGCGGCCGGCGCCCGGACCTTGCGGTGCAGGGCCGCGTCCCCGGCCTCGGCCTGGTCCGCGAGGCTCCAGAACCGCACCCGCCCGTCCTCGTCGCCGCCGGCGATGAGCCCAGGATGCTCCTTGCTCTCGCCCGGCACGACGGCCAGCGCCTGCACCGAGGCGCCGTGCTCGACCTTGCCGCCGCCGTCGGCCGGGCCATCGGGGTTCCAGAACCGTACCGTGCGATCGTCGGAGGCGGACACCACCCGCTGCGAGCTGTTGGTGCCGACGGCGACAAGCGCGTTGACCCAGCGGTCGTGCCGGCCGTACAGCTTGGTCGTCGACTTGACCTTCGGCAGCTCCCGGACGCGAACCAGGCCGCGGTCATCGGCGGCGGCCAGCAGCGTGGTGCCGGCGCCAGTGAGGATCTTCGCCAAGTGCTGCACGTGCCCGCCGCCGGCGGGGAACAGCTCGCCGTCCTCCCGCTCGGTGGTGGTGCTCCACAGCGTGACGTGCTCTCCGTGCGCTATCGCGAGCTGCGGGTCGCCGTCGGGCGACGTCACGGCGATGAGCCGGGTGATGTCCAGGCCGGCGGCGAAGCGGCTCAGCGCCGGCGTGTCCGGCTGGGTCGGGTCCCAGATCTGCACCCCGAGCCGACCTCCGGTGGCCAGGCGCAGCCGGCCCTGCGGGTCGTAGAAGACAGCGATCGAGCCGTTGTCGGTGGCGGCGATGGTGTGCTTGAGCCTGGGCGCCCTCCCGCCGCCGCTGAGGTCCCACAGCGTCACGCCGGCGTCGTGCGACACCGCGAGCCGCCGCTCCAGCCGCATCGCCTTGATCTCGCGGACAGCGCCGCTGTGGGGAACGTTCAGCTTGCTCAGCCACGCTCCGTCCTCGCCGCTGTACAGGTGCACGTCGTCGGTCTTGCCGCCCACGGCGATCACCGGGTGGCCGTCGGCCTGCGAGAAGGCCTCCACGGCCAGACCAGAGGCGCCGCCGGGCAGCACGACCGGCTGCGGAAACAGGGGCCTGCCGTCTGAGGCGAACGCGCGGGTGGCGCCGCCGACGCCGGTCGCGGCCAGGCCCGGTGAGTCGGTGGGCAGCGGCACGTGGGTCAGGCCGTACACGACGTCGTGATGATCGAAGACGCGGACCTCGGCCGGGTTGCGCACGTTGACCAGGCGCAGCCGGCCCTTCTGGTCGGCCACAGCGAGCAGGTCGGTGCGGTCCTCGCGGACGAACTCCACGGCCGTGACCGCGGCCCGGTCGTCGGCCGGCGGCCAGTCGAGACGTACCGTCGACGGTTCTGGCTGCGCCACGCTTGCCTCCCGCTGATCGTGGTTGCGGGAGATGATATTGACGGCGGGTGCGGAGTGAACCGGGCGAACGGATGGGTGGTATTGGCCCGCTCGTCCCGTCGGCGACGACCAATTGCTGAGCCGCCGCCGGCGCCCTCGGTCCGGTACCGTGGATCGATGATCCCCGTGTTCGTCGGCGTCGCAGGGGCGTTGGCCGGCACGGTCATCGGTGCCCTGCTCACGCAGCTGCTGCAGCGCCGCAACACCGCCTCGGCGAAAGTGCACGACGCCCGCCTGGATGCGTACCGCACGTTCGCCGCGGTGACGATGAACTACCGCAGCGCGCTCATGGACCGGTGGCTGCTGGAGCACGAGGGCCGCGCGGGCGCCGAGGCCGAGCACGTGTACACGCTGCGCAGCGAGGTCTGGGCAGCCTACTTCCAGGTGGTGCTGGTCGCGGGCGACCGGGAGATCGCGGCCCGCGCGGAGCGGGCGCGGGAGGCCACGCACGCGATCAAGCGGGCGACGAGCCGCCACGAGCTGGAGGCCAGCGACGTGGCCAGCCGGGAGGCGGTGGGGCGCTTCGCCGACCTCGCCCGGCACGAAGTGTCAGCCGTTCGGGGTGTCCGCGGCAACAGCCGTCCTTGATCGACAACCGTAGGTCTATCGTGGCCGGATGCGGCAACGGTACCAAGCGCATCGGTTGAGCGAGGTCTCGCAGCGGTACGCCGACCTGGGCATCGCCTTGCCACCGGACCTCGCCACCCGCCTGGGCCGCCTGGTGGCGCCGTTTGCGCTCGACGATCTCGATCGGCACGGCAGCGCCGAAGGGCTCGTCGGCGCCTGGCTGGCCACCAGGACCAATCGCCGGTTCGAATCCGACGACGCGGCCTGGCTGGTCCTGCTGCGCATGTTCTACGAACGGTCCAACGAGTACGTCACCGGGCTCAAGGAAGTCCTGAAGACCCACCGGATGACCCTGACCAAGACCCGAGTCGAGATCAGATTGCAGCTGGCCAGCAGGTGTTTCTTCCTGGGCCGCGCGCTCGACCACCGCGACAAGGGATCGACCGCCGGCACGTTCCTGCTCGACGAGTGCGTGCAGGTGTCCCGGGAGGTGCTCCGGTTCGAGGACGCGCTGCACCGGCCGGGCGGCGGAGGTCCGGACCGCCGCAGCACCCTGCGGGGGCAGCTGGCCAACGCGCTCACCATCTTGGCGCGCACCGCCACGGACGGCGCGGCGCTGCTCATGCTCGAAGAGGCGGAGGAGCACGCCGCGGCCGCGGAACGGTTCGGCGACCGCACCGAGGAGCATTTCGCGTACCGAATCGAGGTCGGCCTGCGGTTGTTCACCATCACGGGGGACGGCACGCACCTGGAACGGGCCCGGGACCTGGTTGCTATGGTCGGAAACCCGAGCTCCAAGCGGCTGCGGGCAACCGCCGCGGACGTCGTTGCGCAGCTCGGGTTCATGGCTGTCGGTGCAGCCGGCGCCGTTGCCGACCGGGCCGCCGCGATCGGCTGGCTCACCGACGGCGAACGCCGCTACACCGAGGCCCTGTCCACTCCCGGCCAGGAGAGCAGCGGCATCGCCGACGGCTACCTGCTCGCCAAGCGGGCACAGGTCCGCAACCATCGCTACCGCCTCGGCGACGAGCACGGCCGGCGCAGCTCCCGGCTGCTGGACGACGCGCTCGTCGACTGGCTGGACGAGCGCGCCGAGCCGCACCGGCACGATCCGGCCGTCGTCGGCGCGCTGCTGGACCGCTCGCGGGTGCGCGCCCGGCGCAACGACAGCGCGGGCGCTCGCGCGGACCTCGACCTGGCCCGGCAGCTGCAGACCGCGCAGGCGTCCGCCGAGTCCGGCGCGAAGCTGCGGGTGACCGAGCTCGAGGACCTGGTCGAGGTGGCGTCGGCCGCGGACGACTTCGAGGCGCTGTACGCCACCGCCATCGACATCACCCAGCTGCCGGCGGACGATCCGATCCCCACCGCCGCCCTCGTGCGTGCCTGCAAGATCCTTGCGGGGAAACTGCCGGAGGAGTCCTGGCGTCCGCTGCTGTCCGTCGCTCTGGACCGCATCGAGGTGGACCTGGCGCATCCGTCGCTGACCCCGCCGGCCGTCCGGCACGTCGCCGGGCACGCCGCCCTCCTGGCGTGGTTGCTCGGGCGGGGTCCCGACGACCCGTACCTGCTCGGCCGGGCGGTGCAGCTGTACCGCACTTCGTTCGCCGCGCACGACGCCGACCCGCCCAGCGTCGACGCCCTGGTCAATGCCGGCACCTGCGCGCTGCAACTGGGCAAACTGGCCCAGGCCGGAGACGAGGCGGACGCGGAGGAGGCCGCCAGCCTGTTCGGTGAGGGCCTGGCCTGGCTGTCGACCGGCCTGGAGCGGGCCCAGGCGGGCACCGCCGTCCGCCCGGACTTCGACCCTGTCATGACGCATAGTCGGCTGGGCGAGCTGGCGCTGCGGCTGTACCCCTTCACCTGGGACGCCAATCACCTCGACACCGCGGTCACCCACCTGACCACGGCCCGCGACCTCGGCCACGACGCCTGGCAGCTGACCGGCCTGCTCGGTGACGCCCACTACCGCCGCGGCGTCGCCCAGAACGACGCCGACGATCTGCGCCTGGCGATCACGCTCAAGGACGCGGTCTTCGACACCGGCACCGGCACCGGCACCGGCCACCGTGAGAACCGCAGCCTCACCGCCGCCGCTGCGCTGCGCCTGTCCCGGCTCACGGCCGACGACCGGCTCGTCGTCGCCGCCGCGCAGCGGGCGCTGCAGGCCGCGCGGTGCGATCCCGCCTGGCCGTGGCCGGTCCTGCAGCTCGGCGACATCGCCGGTGACCCCACCGTGCTGGACCACCCGGAGCTGGCCGGCGCCGAGCCCACGGACCTCGCCGCCCTCGTCGCCGCCGGCCAGCGCGCCTGGCTGCTGCGCCGCGCCGCCGAGCTGGCCGTGCACAACCGCGAGTTCACCAGCTCGATCCTGGGCGGACAGCCACGCCCCGGCGAACGCGGCGTGCGGTTCATGAACGACCGCCATCGGCTCGTCGAGCAGGCCCTCGTGCTCAAGCGACTGGGCCGGGCCGACGCCCATCGGGAACACGGCGACACTGTCCGGTTCCGCGACTGGCTGACCACGACTGGCGCGCCGGCCACCTGGACGTTGCCGGAGCCGCTCGCCGTCGTCGATCTCGTCGAGGGCGACAGTGTGTACGTGATGCGCCGCGCTCAGGCCCGGCTGCTCGGTGCGTCGGTCGTGGACTGGCGCACCGGCCCCGGACCCGACCCGCGCCCCCGGTTCCGCGAAGCGCTGCGGTATCTCGCCGCGTTCCAGGCCTGGCGAGCGCAGTCGGACGACCGGTTCCCCCGGGTCTGCGGGCCGCTGGAGCAGGACGCGTTGCGCACCCAGCTGGCGAAGGTGGCCCGCAACCTTGGCGCGGCCGGCGACCTGCGGCGGCTGCTGGCCGCGGCCTGCGAGCCCTTCGCCGCCGCGGGCACCCCGGCGGTGGCGAAGAAGGATCCGCACCCTGGCAACTGGTTGTGGACCCGCGACGGCCGGCTGGTGCTCATCGACATCGAAGCCACCGTCGCGTTGCCGCTGCTGCGCGAGGCCGCCACCGTCATCGACGACCTCCCGTTGCTGAATGCCGACGAACGGGGCTGGCATCAGCGCGCGGAGTTGTGCAACGACTACCTCGACGCCCTCGAAGGGTTCGGTGTCCGCGCCGGGGACCGCGCCGACCTCATGGCCCGATACGAGGCCATGGTCACCCTGCACACCGCCAAGGGACTGGGGCGGCTGCGCCAGGACAGCCCGGGCATCTCGTCGTTCTCGCTGGCCACCGCGCAGCTGGAGCGCGACCACTACCGGGCGCTGCTGGACCACCTCGCCCGCGCCGCAACCCGGCGGGAGACCCGGGAACTCGCTACGCACCTGCTGGTCCAGCACTGAGCCGGCCGGCCGCCCGGGTTCAGGCGACGGCGGTCAGGTCCCGGCTGCGGATCCATCAGGCCACGTCCGCGGCGGGCATCTCCGGCCTGTGGCTGACCATCGTCCGGACGGTCGGCCGGTGACCCCGGCCAGCCTGGGGACGCACGAGCCGGAAACCCTTACCCCGCAGCGAGATTGGCCACCACCATGACCCGCTTCGCTGATAGCCGGTTCATCTTCTAAGGCTCGCCGACCTGGCCGCCCAGCCCTTCGCCTGCATCGCCGACGTCTACCCTCATCGCGGGGAGGCGCCGACATCGGACACCGCCCCCGACCAGGCGCTGGGCGATTACTGAGATCGCTTCACCGGGCTCGACTGCGGCAGCGTCGCGACCGAGCGCGATCTCCTTCGCCGCGTCGTCGTGGCGCTGCGCACCGGCGGCCACGCCGCGGTGTTCGGGGACCTGGCTGAGCGCGCGGCCTGGCACCCGCCAACTCGCCTGCGATGGACCACCTCGTCGAGGAGATCCTGCGCGGGTGCGGGTCCTGGACTCGGCGACCGCCACGCGGTGGCCGAACGCCGTCTGACGGCGCGGGTCGACCATCATGCACGTGGCTCGGCACATGATGTCGGCATGAGCCTGGAAACCTCGCTGGAGCAGATCGAACAGTGGCTGCAGCAGCACACGCCGACGACTGCCGCGCTGCTCGCGCCGCCCGCGACCGACGCCGAGATCGCCACGCTGGAAGAGGTCCTGGGGTTTCGGCTGCGGCCCGAGGTCGAGGCTCTGCTGCGCTGGCACAACGGCTCAACGGGCTTCGACGGCGCGTTCCCGCTCGCACCGGTGCACCGGATGCTCGACACGAGGCAGATCGCCGAGCGGTGGCGCACCATCAACGACGTCACGCGGGACTCTCGCGTCGAGTGGCCCGACCTCTGGCGGCCGACCTGGCTGCCGCTGACCACCGATGAAGGACTTGCCAGTCTCATGGTCGACCACAGCCCCGGCGCCACCGGCGAGGTCTTCTACTGGGACCACGTGGACACGCGAAACCAGCAGGTCCCGCCGTGGCCGAACCTGGCAAGCGAGGTCGCCGACCTGGCCACCGCCCTGCTCACCGGTGGCCGGATGTCCGGCACCGCTTCTCACCCCGGCCTGCGCCCGGTCGTCGCCCACGACGGCGAACTCGGCTGGGATGAGTAGCCGGGCCAGCGGAGTAGCCCTGGCCGGCCATGCCCTACCGGCCCGTGATGACGCGCCAGATGTGCACGGCGACTTCGTACGCTAGCGGCATCGTGCCGGACGCCCAGACGCGCCGCCGGGCGACGCGATGGTGGTCGGCCAGGTCTGCCGCGATCCAGCGGACATACTCCAGCGCTGCGCGGTGCGAGATCGGCCTCCCCCAGCGGGCGCACTCGGCGACCACCTCGCCCACGTACCTCGCGGCGGTTGACTGCCGGGCCATCCAGGGCCTACCGGACTCAGCCCGTCGGCTGCCGCGGACGCCACCCGGCGGGCGGCGCGAACGGGTCGACCTCGGTCGCCGGCGACACCGGCACCGCCGGCCGAATCTGTACCCGGTGCCGGTGCGCATCGCGGAGCGCCGAGGCGACCCAGGCGGTCACGTCACACTCGTCAGTTCGACCGTCAAGCAGACACCAATTCACGTGTCGCAGCCACTGTCACAGCCGTAGCCGAAGCTGCGGGTGATGGAACGCGGTGGAACGCCATGAGGTGACAGCGCCGGATTGTCGGCGCCTCACCCGGACGAGAAGGAGCCTCTGGTGAAACGATGGATCATCGCGGCGTCGCTGGCATTCCTGGCGGCGACCGCGGGCGCGGCGGGCGGCGCCGCGCCGGCGTTCGCGGACGACCACGGTGACGTGGGCATCCAGAACTGGGGCAACGAGAAGTGCCTCACGCCCCTGAACGAGTCGTACGCCGACGGGGCGGCGGTCGTGCAGGTGCCGTGCAGCGGCAGCGTGTTCCAGCGCTGGGACTTCATCGACAAGGGCAACCACACGTTCCAGATCCGCAACGCCGCAACCCTGCGGTGCCTCGACGCCCTGGGCGGCGCGTCCAACGGCACCCCCGTTGTGCAGTGGCCGTGCTCGTCGATCAGCAACCAGCGCTGGCAGGCGAGCCGTGACCTGCCCGACTTCGTCTACCTGCGATCCCGGGTCGCCGGCACCAGCAGCCACTGCCTGGACGTGCCGGGCGACGCGAACACGACGAACCTCGCGATGCAGATCTACACCTGCAACAACACCGAGGCCCAGTACTGGGGCGTCGGCGTCGCCATCCACCGCTCGTAACGGCGCACCACGATAATGGGACGGCCCGGCCACCGGCGGCCGGGCCGTCCGGCTACGACGGGTGCCGCTGCGCAGCCGTCGGGTCCTTCCGAGGCAGGTCGAGGGCCGGCCAACGCGGCATCCACAGTGGAGCGGGCGGTGCCCCGGGGACGCGGCGTGCCCACAGCCATCGTCAGCCACGAGCTGCCCCTCGACCGCTCACCGGAGGCCCACGAGCACTTCGACAACCGCGACGCGGGCTGGACGAAGGTCGTCCTGCACCCGGCGACGGCAGGGGCGGGTGCACGACATGCCCGGAGTGCTGAACGGACGCCGCATCGCCATCCTCGCAGCCAACGGGGTGGAGCGGGTCGAGCTCGAGCGGCCGCGGCAGGCCCTCGAGGTCAGGCAGAAGGCAGCTACGCCGAGCAGCAGCACGGCGAGCACCGCCATCCACGATCTCGATGCCCGCGGACTGCTCGACCCGTCCAGGTCGCTGCGGTGCGTGGATCAGCTCGGGTCGGGCAGGCGCAGGTGCTTCCGTGAGGTCTCGGTATGCGCCCGCAGGGTGCGGATCGCCGCATCCGGATCTGTCCGCAGTTGCCCGGCCGCGGTCGACACTCGGTCCGCCGCCTTCCGCGCCCATTCCGCGTCCTTGTGCGCCGCCAGTGCCGCCACCGCGGCGGCGGCGTCGAGCGCGCCCGCTGCGTCGCCGTTGATCAGCCGGGTGCAGAACACCGCCTCCTGGTAGTGGAGGTCCTCCGGCGTCTCGCGCGCCAGTTCCTCGATGGCGGCCTGGAAGCCCGTCGTCGTGCCGAGTTCGTCGAAGTACGGAATCGATTGCTCCTTGACGGCCTCGACGATTTCGGCCATCTCAGGTCCGGCATCCGCCACTGAGCTCGGCGTGTTCCAGAAGCCCCGGCCTCCCGGTGGCCGCATCCGCTCGCCGAACGGCCCCACGATGTGCTGCGCCGGGACCGCGAGCAGCTGGACGTGCTGCTGCAGACCGAACTGGTCCGCGGACCGGGACGGCTGCACGACGACACCGCAGAAGATCCATTCAAGGGGCTCGCGGTAGAGCAGCGCACCGGCCCCGACCTGGAAGCCGGGCAGCTGTGGCACCAGATACCGAGCAGCGCAGCGCCGCCAGAGGTCTGTCTTCACGGTGGTCGTCCCCTCTGACGGGACGGTCGGCTGGCGCCGACCGTCCCGGACACCTCAGATGTCTTCAGCAGCCCAGCCGGAAGACGGGAATGTTCTTGAAGCCAGCCGGGAGGTTGACAGTGAGTTTAGTGACCCACTTTCCAGCAATGCCCTTGAACCCGGTTTTCAGATCAAAAATCATCTCCGGCCTCTTCACGCCGCCGACGCCGTATACAGCGTCCGGCCACGTCGAATTGAGCGGTTTGGCGCTGCCGACAAGGGTGCCCACGACCTGCTCGTCGAGATAGCCGGTTTCGCCGGCGACTTTCGGGTCGTTCAGGCCTTTCACCAACTCGTCGAATCGTTGGTGCACGCGCTTGCCCCAATCCTGCATGGTCTCGGTCGCTCCTCTGGGGGCGTCCCGGCATGCCCTCGCCGCCAGGTTCTCCAACGTCTCCTTCGCCGCCTTCTGCTGCTCGTTGAGCTCGGGGCGTTGCCCGCCGCGCCGGCCGACGAGGTATGCCCCCACCTCGACCGCGATGTCCGTGAAGTAGTCGGCCTTGTCGGCCGCTTCGACGGCATCGACGTAGTTGCAGTCCGTCGACGGCTGCGCTGCGGACGCCCAGCAGTCCATGAGGAACTTGTCGACAACGAAGTCGGCGCGCAGCGTACCGTCGAGGTTGAACACCTGTTGGTGTTCGACGACCTTGGCGATCAGATCCTTCTCGTAGTCTTCCGGCATGCATTCGTCGGCGCAGCGGAAGACGTGCCACCAGGTGTAGTCGCCGTCGTTCTCGTACATCTGCTGCCGCCACTCGTGGATCGCAGCGCAGTAGGCGATGCACAGACCGGTGGCCTCGTCCCAGACCAGGATCGGGCCGTTGTATTCCGGGATCGGGGTGTTCTTGTTCGGGGCGAACACCACGTCGGCGCTGATCGACGGCGGCAGGGCGAAGTCGAACTGCGGGATCGCGTCGCCCCAGCCGATCATGCGGATGCGGGACGCCCCGGTCTCGGGTGTGTCCTGCAGGAACAGGCTCCTGCCGTCGGTAGCGATTCCCCGGATGTCGGTGAACTGCGCGGCCGGTCCCAGTGCGTCGACGGTTCCGGCGGTACGACCGCCGGCGACGACCTCGATGGCTCCGCTGAGCTTCGAGATCCGCAGCAGGGTGACGGCGGTGTTGGGCCAGTTCGGGTCGCGCCGGGTGGCATACAGGTAGTTGCCGACGGACAACACCTTGCCGGCGCGTTTGTCCCAGGAGGTCGCGGACGGAAGGACCTCGCTGCTGAGAACCTTCTTGTTGATGACCACGATGTTCCCGGTGGCCAGCTCGACGCGGCGCAGCACCATCGTGTGGTAGACCGGGCTGTCGTCCTCCGCTTTCTCCTGGCCGAGGCGCGACACGTGCCAGGCGTACTGGCCGTCGATGTCCCAGCTCATCAGTGAGTCGTCACCGGAGCCGCTGAACCAGTGGGTGGTGCTGTCGCCGAAGTACTTGTCGGTGATGGTCCTCGTGTTACCGGTCCGCAGGTCGTACTGGACCAGCAGCGTGGGGTTCGTCCCCTCCCGTTCGGGCCTGATGAGGTACAGGAAGTGCCCGGCGATCTTGCCGTCGATGGGGCTGCCCGGGTAGTAGGGGACGTCGCTGTAGCCCCGGATCCACAACCCGTTGGTGGCGCCGCTGCGGATGTCGATGCGCACCACCGGGCATCGGCTTTCGTTGGTCAGCAGGTAGATGTAGGTCCCGTCGGTACCGAGGATCCGCTCCGATCCGCCGAAGGCCACGTCGCTGCCGTTTGTGGTGGGTCCGCAGATCCGCACGTTCCAGTCGTTGTCGTTGCCGGCGAGCCGCGTTGTCCGCCTGGTCGCCAGGTCAACCCTGGTAAGGAACCGGCCGGACATGACGTACGCGCCGCCGTCGGCGATCGCGATGCCGCTGTTCCGGCGCAGTTCCAGGTTGGCGGCGAAGGTGCTGACGTCGCCGGTGCTGATGTCCGGCGTGGTCGGCGGAGCGGCGATGATCTGCCAGTCGACGGTCCGGCTGTGGTTGTTGCCGACCTCGTCGGTGGCGGTGACGGTAACCGCGCGGGCGCCCGCCGCGGTGGGCGCGCCCCGGATCTCACCGGTGGCGGCGTTGATCGACAGGCCCGGCGGGAGACCCGTCGCGGACCACGCGTAGGTGCCTCGCCCGCCGGTGGCGGTCAGCTTCTGCGACAAGGGTTCGCCGACGGTGCCGGGTGCCGGCTCGACCTGGTCGACCTTGACCCCGACGGTCCAAACGAACGACGCGCTGGCCTTCAGCCCGTTGGGGTCGGTGACGGTCGCGGTGACGCGGTACGTGCTCGGTGTCGTGGCGACGCCGCTCATGTCGCCGGTATCCGGGTCGGTGAGGACGACGCCGTCCGGGAGACCGGTGATATCCCATGTGTAGGGAAACTCGCCGCCGGTGGCCCAGGGCCGGGTGGTGAGCGGTCCGCCGTTGGCGTCGTGACGGTCCTCGAGGCCGCCGACGGACATCGGCAGCAGCACCTTCCAGTCGAAGGCGACGCTCTGTGAGCGGTTCTGCGCGTCCAGGACCGACAGGACCACGGGGTAGTACTGATCCACGGTCGCGACGCCGGTGATCTTCCCGGTCGCCGGGTCGATCTGCAGGCCGGCCGGCAGGTTCGACGCCGACCACTGCACGATGCCGTGCTCGCTCTCGGCGGTCGGTTGCAGCGACACGGGCGCGCCGATCTGGGTGACCTGGTTGCCGGGGTTGCCCAGCCGCAGCCAGCCGATCGACTCGACGGGCGGCTCCACCTCCGACGGGGACGGACCGCGGATCTCGATCTCGTCGGTCATGGTCCAGGCGCCACCGCCGGTCACGTCGACCCGGACGTAGCGGGCGGTGCTGGTGAGATCGATGGCACGGTAGGCCCTGGCCTGCAGGGCCGTGCTGACCGCGGGCCGGTCGATCGACGCGACCTGCTGGAAGTGCTCGCCGTCGGTGCCGACGGAGTAGGTGACATTGGCGGGCAGCTGCACGTAGTCGGACACCACCTGGAACCAGGTGGTGTTGATCTCGGTGATCGGCCGGGACTCGCCGAGGTCGACGGTGAACGCGTAGGCGCCGCCGCCGTTGCGGCCCTGCCACGCCGGCCCGTACCACATCGGCGCGTGCTCGCCGTCGGTCAGCGACCGGCCGCCCGCATCCGGGTACGCCGCGTCGGCGGGCTGCGTGGTGGTGTAGGAGCAGCCGGGGCCGCTGTCCGCGCCGCACCGGGCGTAGTTGACCGACGCTGCCGGCAGCGGCGGTGTCGTCGCCGTCCACTCGGGGCTCAGTTGCGACCGCGCACCGGAGGTGTCGATCGCCCGCACCTGATACGAGTACGCCCGTTCGGGGTCCAGCTGACGGTCGAGGAACTCGTGTGCGTCACCGGCGGTCCGCGCGACGACGTCGCCGTCGCGCAGGATCTCGAAACCGGCCATCCCGACCACGCCGAACCACAGCACGACCACGGTCTGCGCATCGCGGGCGGCGGCCCACACGGTGGTCGGTGGTGGCACCACGTCGGCGGGGCCGCGGATCTCGATCTCGTCGGTCATGGTCCAGGCGCCGCCGCCGGCGACATGCACGCGCACGTATCGTGCGGTGCTGTTGAGGTCGACCGCGCGGTACCTCTTAGCCTGCAGCGCGGTGCTGACCGCGGGCCGGTCGATCGACGCGACCTGCTCGAAGTCCTGGCCGTCGGAGCTGACGGCGTAGGTGACATTGGCGGGCAGCTGCACGTAGTCGGACACCACCTGCAGCCAGCCGGTGGAGATCTCAGCGACCGGACGGACCTCGCCGAGGTCCACGGTGAAGGAGTAATCTCCGACCCCGTTGCGGCCCTGCCACGCCGACCCGTACGACAGCGGCCCGTGCCGGCCGTCGGTCAGCGACCGGCCGCCGGCGTCGGGATACGCCGCGTCGGCCGCATGGGTGACGGTGTAGGAGCAGCCCGGACCGCTGTCCGCGCCGCACCTGGCGTAGTTGACCGGAGCGGACGGCAGCGCCGGCGTTGTCGTGGTGACCTTCGCGCTCGGCGTCGACTCCACGCCCCCGGCGTCGACGGCGCGGATCTGATACGCGTAGGCGTGCTCGCCGTCCAGCTGCCGGTCGACGAACTCGTGCGTGCTGCCGGAGGTACGGGCGACCACCTCCCCGTCCCGCAACACCTGGTAGCCGGAGGCCTCGGCCGGACCGGTCCACGTGACCGTGACGGTCTGCCCGTCGCGGGCGACCGCCGACACACCCGCGGGGGTGGCGGTCGCCGACGCGGCCCGAGGGGCGGTCGCCACCGCGACCGGGACGAGCAGCAGGGCCAGAATTCTGGACAGGGACTTCGGATACGTGCGCATGCAACCTCGACGTCACTCAGAAGCACTTCGGGAACCAGCACAGAACCGTATGGGTTGCACGCGTACAGTCATGTCATCTGACTGACTGTGACGTGCGCCCTACTGTCGTCTGGCGGCGCCGTCCCGGTGAGCCGGGTGGGTACTGGTGGCGGTCGATGGGGGCTGTACGGCCGCGCCGGCTTCGACTTGCTCCGCAAGCGTGTGCTGCTCACACCTTGATCAGCACAGAACGGTCCTCGCACTACGCTTTCTGGATGCGCTACCTCACTCGGCAGTTCGCCATCGGGGCCCTGCGCCGCGGACGCGGCATCGAACAGTTCCTCGGTGGCATCCAGCTCGGCGGTGAGGCCGCCATCCAATGGGTCGCGATCAGCCCCATGGACGGTTAGTACCGTGTCTCCCTGCACACCGTGCAGGACCCCGACGACGACGAGTTCGGCGACCTGCCCAACCTCATGTCCCTCGACCCGGTCGACCAAGAGTACGTAGGCGAAGGCCGCGAACTCGGCGCCAGCCAGGACGAGGCCGAAGCGATTGCGCTCGCCGAGCAACTCACGACCGCACAACCTGACCGCTGGGTCAACCACGCAGTTGCCGGCCGCCGATGATCTCCCACATCCCGGCCAGGATGTCGCCCGCCTTCCGCGACGGGATCATCACCGCATCCGTCACCCGCGAGTGCCCACACGTCATCGCCAGAACCGGCAACACCCGCCGCTGACCGGCACCGACCGGGATCTCCGGCTCCGGGAACCACAGATCGCACTGCGCGACCTCACCCGGCCGGTACTCGATCCGGTCGGCCGGATCCGGTGGCACGGACAAGGGCCGCAACTGCCGAACTCGGTCCTTCAACACCGTCAACGACCGCGTCCAACCGATCCGTTCCGCGATCACCGGAGTCGGCATCGACGGCCACTGCGCCAGCAACGACCGGATCTGCGGCTCGAACACATCAACCGACGAACCCCTCGGCCCACGCTCACGCCGCGGCGGCTCCACCGCCCGCACCGCCGACCGCACCGTGTTCCGCGACAACCCGAACCACCGAGCGAGCTCCTTGATCGGCACACCCTCAGCCAGGTGCAACCGCCGGATCTCAGCCCACTCCTCCAACTTGATCACCCCTCCACACTTACGGAGAGGGGTCGATTCCAATCCGCCGCCAGAGGGTCAGTCTCAGGGTTCTGGTTCTGGCCCCCTTTAGTTGATCGGATTTGGCCCCTGTTGCTCAGGTGGTGTGGAGGACTCGCTTGCGGAGGAGGTCGAAGTTGGCGCGGCCGAACATCTGGCGTTTCAGCATCTTGATCCGGTTGACGTGGCCTTCGACAGCGCCGGAGTTGTGGGGCAGGGTGAGGCCGTTGCGGACGGCGTCGTAGTCGCGTTGCAGGCCGGCGGCGAACGAGTGCAGGTCGGGTTGGTCGTCGTCGGTGACGGCGTTGATCCAGGCGTCGAGTTCGTGGCCGCGGCGCTGGGTGAGGATCACCGCAAACGCAGTGACGTGCGCGACGAGGCGGTCCAGATGAGGACAGCGGTCGCGGATGGCAGCGAGGCCGGCTTGGTCGTCGGGTTCCATGCGTTGTGGGTGGCGCAGCAGCCAGTTGACCACGTGGCGGACCTTGGGCGGCCGTGGTGCTGCCGGCGGGGCTGCGGTGAGGGATCGCAGCGCTCGGACGTAGTCACGCAGCACGCTGTAGCTGCCCGGGTAGCCCATGCCGCGGAGCTCGTGGAAGAGCGCTTTGGCGTCGGTGCCGCCAGCTGCCCATCGTTGGTGAATGTGCTCGAGGTAGGGGTCCAGGATGCTGGCCCGGGCGCCGGTGCGAGCGGTCGCGATGAGATCTTCGACGTCGGTGGCGCGGGCGTAGCGGCGGACGGTCTCGCGGGCCAGGCCGAGGTCGCGGACGATGGCCTTGATGCTGCGGCCTTCGTCCAGCAGCCGCTGGACCTGCGCAAATCGGTCGCTGGTGCGTCGAGCCAGGCGGCTGTCCCGCGCGGCGGCTGCAGCGTGGGCCGCCACGGCGTCCGCGTCGGGCGTCGGCTGCGGCGTTGCCGGCTGCGGTGGTGGGTTGAGGCATCGCTGGTGGCGGGCGACGGCCTTCTCGACGTGTTGGGCGAGGTTATGCCACAGATGCCACCGGTCCGCGACCTGGATCGCGTCCGGAGCGCCGCGGCGGGCCGCTTCGGCGTAGGCGCCGGCCCGGTCGCGGCAGATCACCTGCGCGCCTGGATGCGCCTGCAGCCAGGCGGTGAGCGTGTCAGTCTCCCGGTCGGGAAGCACGTCGACCGGGATGCGGGTGTCCAGGTCGATCAGGATCGTGCCGTAACGGTGCCCGCGCCGCAGCGCGAAGTCGTCGACCCCAAGGACTGCCACCGCGCCGGTCTGGCGATCCGGGACTGCACGGACCAGCCGCAGCAGCGTGTTGCGTCCGGCCTGGAACCCGAGGCTGCTGGCGAGCCGGGCGGCCGGCCGCCCCCGCGAGGGCCAGCCCGAACGTCTGCAGGACGTGCCGGGCCGGCAAGGTCCGCCGGCCGTAGCGGTGCGTCAGCCCATCGAGTTGCTCAGCGAACCTCGTCACCGCGCATTCAGCCTGCTGGCAGACGAAGATCCGCATCCGCAGCAGCAGCTCGACCTGCCGCCCACCGATCACAGCGTCGTCGACCCGCCGCCGGTACCGACGGTGCACCCGCCGCGTCAGGTGACCACAGCCCGGACAATGGGCCGACGCCCGCGCTGACCTACCCCAGACCTGAACCCTGCTGCTCACAGCCTCAACTCGCTCCACCACCAGCTCTGCGAGATGCGGCACCAACATGATGAGCGATCCGTCAGCGCACCGGCAGGACCGTACACAGTGGACACTAGCTGCCGGGCAGCGGCACCCATCGATCAACTAAAAGGGGCCAGAACCAGTCTCAGGCCGCCGTCGACATCGCTGAGCAACGAACCAGCACGTCACCCGGGTCAGCCGCATCGAGAACGGGCGCCAGCCACCAACCGAGACCAACATCCGCGACTGGTGCGCTGCCTGCAACGCCAAAGACGAGCCGCCCGAACTCCTCGCGCTCGCCACCGCGATCGAGACCGCCTACATGGAATGGGCGCGAGCCGCCCGGGCCGGCATGCGCCGGCTCGGCGACCTGCACTCCATCACCACGTATCAGCGCACCACAACATTCCGCATCCACGAGCCTGCCGTACTGCCCGGCATCGTCCAGACCGAGGCGTACCAGCGCCGCATGCTCGCCTGGTGGTATGGGTTCCTCAACGCTCCCGACGACACCGAGGCGGTGCTGGCGATGCGCGCGCAACGCACCGCGGTAGCGTTGCACCCCAGCAAACGCATCGCGATCGTGCTCGGGGAACAAGCGGTCCGGACCCGTCGCGGCACACCCGAAGAACATGCTGACCAACTCAGCCATCTGATGAGCGTCGCCCGCTCACCGTACGTTTCCGTCGGGATCATTCCCGCCGACGCGCAACGACGAGCTATCGCCAGCATCGGATTCTGGATCTTCGACGAAGCAGCAGTCGCCCTGGAAACCCCCACCGCAGCCATCAAGGTCACCAGACCGAACGAGATTGAACTGTACGTCGAGCTCTTCAACCAGCTGCAGGCTGAAGCCATCTACGGTCACGATGCCCGACGTCTCATCGCCGAAGTCATCGCCCGGCTATAACTGACCGAGGCATCGCACAGACAGCTTTCAGTGTGCGCTCACCACTTGATCATCGGCCTGCCCGCCGTGCCCGCCGGCCGGGCGGGGGCGGGCAGTCATTGCGGCGGTCGACGCCGGTGGCCGCACCTCCACGCTGTCCACCCCCTGGGCACCCTGAAGCATTCGCGCGAACACGTCCTGGGACTCGAGCGCTCTGATTCACCAAAATAGATATTTACTTCCGTCTTTGATCACAGCACGCTATGGTGCCGGGTGCACAGCGTGACAGCTGCCACGGACGGGGGAACCGAGCATGACCGGTGCGATAGACAGTTCTGGGTTTCATCGCACAATGGTGGACATTCACGGCAACTACCGCGCGCA
Organism: Dactylosporangium siamense; assembly: GCF_016862795.1. Classification (GTDB taxonomy): domain Bacteria; phylum Actinomycetota; class Actinomycetes; order Mycobacteriales; family Micromonosporaceae; genus Dactylosporangium; species Dactylosporangium siamense. The sequence goes on from NZ_BONQ01000211.1 coordinate 20,039, forward strand.
GCGGTTGACCCATGTGCCGCCTGATGAGCTGATCAGCGATGTGGTGACCGCCCGGACGCTGCGCCCGCACCTGGTCCGGTCCGGCTTCTTCTTCGCGGTGTTCTGCGTCGTCGGCGTGATCTCGTTCTTCCTCTGGATGATCTCGCTGTTCGCCACGGTGGTCAGCATGACCAGCGGCGGGTTTCCCGGCGGGGGCGGTGGCGACTCCGGCGGCGGCTTGATCGGCCTGAGCTACTTCCTGATGGTCATCCAGCTGCTCATCGTGGTCGCCTGGGTCGTGTCGCTGTTCCTGCCGCTGCGCGAGCCGATCGCCGAGTACGGGCTGCTCATCGAGGGTCGCGGCGCGGCGTACGCGATCGCCTACTGGTCCATCATGAACACGACGCAGGCCCGGCACTCGCCGTTCCTCTCGCGGCTCGGCCGCATCGAAGGCCTGCCGGTGCTGTACCTGGTAAACGGGCGCGAGCAGGGTCTGGTCGTGGTCAAGCCGGTCGGCACCGACCTGTACGTCGGATGGACCATGTGGCGGCAGCGTTCGACCGTGGTGATGATCGGCCACCTGTTCCGCGACGCTTTCCAGGGCGGGCCGCAGTCCGACGTACGTGCCGCGTCCAGCCGTGCGCTTCGCGAACTGATCCACAGTGTCACCCGTGAGGGCGTGCAGGGCGCGATCCTGCAGCCGCCGGTCAGCGACGAGGTGGCGCGGGCGCAGATCGACCAGCTCCCGAACCTCAACCTGTCCACCGGACCGATGGTGGCGAACGCGCCGCAGTTCCAGCCGCAGCCGCCCGGCGCCCCACAATCCGCGCCGCCGTACGTCCGGTCGGCGGCGCCGTACTCCGGGCCGCCGGCGCAGTGACCACGCCCGGTGCGGTGGTCCATGAGCAGGACGGCCGATTCTGGGCGTGGACTGCGGTCGAACTGGTCGCGGCGTACGACCTGACCCGCCGTGCCGACGCGGTCCGGCTCGACCCGGCGCAGCGGCTCGCCGAGGCAGTGCGCGACCAGATCGCCTACGTCGACCGGCTGCTGGCCGTCCGGCCCGGCGAGGTGGTCGCGCTGCGCATCACCCGGGCGGCGCCACGCTCCCTGCGGATCCATCTGCTGGGCCGGGTGCTCGGGGACAGCCGCGCAGCCGCTGTCAGCCGCGCCACCGACCTGGCCGAGCGCCTCGCCGACGTGCCGTCCCACGTCGCCGCAGAGCGGGTCACCGACGACGCGGCAGTCCAGGCCGCGCTCAGTCCGTTCGCTCCGGCCGTCGGCGGGCTGGCGCAGATCGCCAAGCGGGTCCGGACACAGAGCGTCGCGCGCGCCGACGCCGGCGTACCCGCGTATGTGGCGATCGAGCCGTTCTCGCGGGAGATCGAGGACTGGACTCCGCTGCTCGGTGTGCTCGCAGGTTATCGGCACCCGATCTCGGTCACCGTCTCGCTCAGCCCCGACACGGTACCGGCCGGTGTCCGGCACACCCTGGAACAGGAGGCCACCAGGCTCGCCCGGCTCCGGGAGCCGTTCGACATGCCGGCCGACACCGGTGGGCGCATCAGATACCCGGCCGACAGCGGCGCCGCCCTCTTGCAGCCGATCTTCGTGGACGCGCTCAACCGCTACGCCGACCGGGCCTTCCGGTTCGCGGTGACGGTCGCGTCCGCGTACCCCTTGGATGAAACGGTGGTCGAGGCGGTGGGCCGGACGATGTCGCCGGCCATCGGCGACCGCACGGCCCGCCACGACCCGGGCATGGTCCCGACCGGATACGCCGTGCTTCGTCCGGCCGGACCAGCCGAGTTCGAGCTCCTGCGCAACGCGCAGGCCAGCTTGGAACCGGCCACCCTGCCCAGCGCGGAGCTGCACCGTCTCCTCGCCCAGGACAGCGGTCCGGGCCGGCACGGCCTCGTGGCGCTGCGCGGTCTGGTCGACCGCACAGAGGCACCGTCGCTGCTACGCCTGCCTGTCGCACTGGACGGCAACGTGCCCGGCTTCCGGGTCCTCGCGCCACCCGACACCGATCAGGTGGTCGACGCCGTCAAAGGGCCGTCACTGCTGCTCGGCTACCAGGGCGGCAGCACCAACAGCGAGGTGCGCATGGCGCTTGGCGACCTGCCCAGGCACGCGTTCATCGTCGGCACACCCGGCTCCGGCAAGACCAACACCGCTCTGCACCTGTGCGAACAGCTCTGGCGGGAACGGGTGCCGTTCCTGGTGATCGAGCCGGTCAACGCCGAGCTGGACGACTACCGCTGGCTCGCCACCCGGCCCGGCTTCGAAGACCTGGTCATCCTGACCGTCGGCGACGAGTCGGTGGCGCCGTTGCGGCTCAACCCGTTCGACGTGCCGCCGGGCACCACGGTGACGGCACACCTCTCCAACCTGCTGAGCTGCTTCGAGGCGGCATTCGGGCTGTGGGACCCGCTGCCGTTCATCTACCGGCGGGCGCTGGTCCAGGTGTACCGACGGCGCGGCTTCCATCCGGAGGACCGCGGCGGACCGCAGCACGCTGGCCATTGGCCGGTCCTGTCCGACCTCGTCGCCGCGTTGGCCGAGGTGACCGCCGCGCTCGGCTACTCCGGCGACATCGGACGCAACATCGACGCGGCAGCGAACCTGCGGGCCGAGGCGCTCGCCGAGGGTGCGTGCGGCCCCACGCTCAACTGCCGTACCTCGTTCGACCTCAGCACACTGCTGCAGCGACCGGTCGTCGTGGAACTGGCTGGTGTCGGTGACAACGCCAAGGAACAGGCACTGGTCACGCTGCTGCTGCTGAGTGCGGTCCGAGGACACCGGCGGGCCAGCCGACCGACCGGCATGCACGTGCTGCTGCTGGAAGAGGCGCACCGGGTGTTCCCACGCGCGACCGCGACTGCCGGTGACATGAAGGAGGCCAACGCGCAGGCCCTCGCCGCGGAGCGAATCGCGCAGGGTCTCGCCGAGGACCGCAAGTACGGCCAGTCGTACGTACTGGTGGATCAGCAGGTGGGCAAGGTCGCCGACGACGCGTACAAGATCACGAACTTGAAGGTGATGCACCGGACCGCCGCCTCCGACGATCGCCAACTGCTCGGCGCGACGATGAGCATGCACCCGGACCAGGTCGAGTCGGCGGCGACGCTGCGCCCGTTCGAGGCGCTGGTGTCGCACAACCGGCTCGACCGCGCTGTGACCGTCAAGGTGCCTGACGTCCGTGCCGCAGACGCGGCCGCCCGCAACGCCGACGAGGCACCGCTCGCCGACGAGGACGAGCTCCGGCGCCGGTTCCAGGCGCTGCTCGGCACATCCTCGTTCGCCGCGGCGATGGCACCGTACGGCGAATGCCACGACTGCCGGCACCGGTGCCGCTTCCGGCGCCAGGCCGAATCCGTCACCGCCGACCAGACCGAGTCGGCGCGGCTCGTCGGGCTGGCCCAGCCGACCAACGGCGGCTGGCCGGCGCTCGCCGAGTCACTCGTCCGCCTCGCCGGAGACTTCCCCGGCACGGCCGACGCCGACGCGCTGCTCGACTACCGGACGTGCGTCTTCATCCATGCGCTGCGGACCGCGAACCCGCCGCACAGGTGGACCGACCGCGGCCGCGAGAAGGCGGTCCGGTGGGTCGACCGCGTCCGTCTCGAACTGACCCGCCGACCTGGGGAGCTGGCATGAGCAGACATACCGGAGCGGACCGTGTTCGCGATACGGCCGGTGTACCGGCATGAACGAATCGCACGAGGACGACGCCCCGTCTCCGTCGCCGTCGCCTGAGACCGGTTCGGACGGAGGCGGTGCGGACGCCGGACCGCCCGACGGCCTTGACGATCTTCCCGACGACGACGTCAGCCCTGCCGAGGCCCCAAACGACGCTCCGGCCGCTCCGGCCGCCGCCGGGGGCCCAGTGGAAGATGACGGCAGCGGCTTCGACCCGGCCGCCGGGGCGGACGGCGCTGCCGCCCCGGCCGCCCCGGCCGACGCCGACAACGTCTCCTCCACTGCCGCCGACAATGCGTCCGACGACGCCGCGGACAACGCTTCCGACAACCCCTCGGACGCCGGTGGCGCCGACCGGTCCGCGGATGACCCGGACGGGCTGCCCGAGCCGCCCGACGACGCGGACCCGGACGGTGCGTCTGCCGACACTGGGACCGCTGAGAAGGACAGCGCGGCCGACAGCCAGTCCGATGTGGGTGGTTCGCCGGAGGGCCCCACGGGCTTCGATCGGGTGGCGGACGACGCGCAGGACGTCGGCAAGGCCGGGGGCGAGGCGGCTGTCGCGGACGACGCCGACGGCGTTCCGGACCTTCCCGACGACGCCACCGACGATGCCTCCAGCGCGGCCGACGCGGACGACGCAGCCGACGCGGACGGGGCCGACCAGACCGACACGGACGCCGATTTGGTGGATGCCGACGACGACGCGCGGCCTGGCGAGGACGATGCGCCGGAAGAGGCCGACCCGGCCGAGGACGCCGCCGACAGCACTGACGGGAAGGCCGATGCGGGGGAACGGCCGTACTGCGACGACATCGGTCCGCTGCTGCCGCCGGCGCGTAATCTCGAGCCCGGCGAGGACACCCTGATTGGTCCCGAACACGGGTTACAGTCGCGGACTGAAGGCAAGTTCGACAACGTCGTGCACGGCCAGCACGGTGACCCGGACACCAAGCATCTGTGGACAATGGACGACCGGGGCACCAACATCGCCCTGGAAAAGACGCCGTGGGACACGCCGCGTCGAAACATCGTTCACTCGAATCTCAGCCGCGAGGCGGCGTTCGGCGGCGAGGCCTGGTTCACGTCCGAGGACAGCGTCAGCATCAACGCCGGTTCCGGCCGGTTCGGCGACAACGCCGGACGGACCCCCCAGCAATGGGATGCGGCCGTGCAGCATTGGGAGGCCCTGGGCTACCGGGTCGAGAAGAAGGAACTAGGGGAACGATAGCGATGAAGTTCTGGGAGCTGTTTTCCGTGGCCCGGACCGCGCCGGATGCAATGCTCCGGCTGGGCGACATGCCGGAGTGGACCGAGTACCTCGCCTGGTGGCACGACCGCGCCGCGTTGATCCGCGCCCGCGACAACGCCAAACTCGACCTTGAGATGCCCGACGAGGCATGTCGCCACGTCCTCGAGGCCGTGCCGAACCGGTACTGGATCGCGGGCGGCACGATCCGAGGCGTCCGCGAAGGTACGCCGGAACCGACCTACTCCGCGGTCGAGATCTTCGACCGGTTCGGCGGCAGCATCCTGGAGGAGGTCGACGAGCGCGGCAGCGCGCGGGTCCCGGACCTCGGCGGCTGAGGCGGTCGCCGGGTCGGTGTGGCTCGATCTGGGGATGCCGTGGTCATCGATCCAACCGTCCGTTGGGGCCCTTTCGAGAAGGGGCAGGGCGCATGACGGATTACGGCTTTGACGACGGCGCCCTGCAGGACTGGTGGTTCGTCCGCAAAGGCGCCACCTGGCGGCTGCGGCTACGACCATCCGCCGCCGGACGTGCAGATGCGCCCATGAAGCAGGTCATCGCACACCTCGCCGATGTCGAGGGGGCTGCGGACCTTCGCCGAGACCAGCTACGAACCCGAGATCCACGCGTTCGGCGGCGAACACCGCCATGACCATCGCACACGTCCTCTTCCATGCCGACAGCCGCCACCTGCTGCAGCACCTCGCCGACGCCGGCCGCGAACTCGTCCTCGCCACACGATTGTTAGCCGGCGCCAGGCAGGACTGGTATGAGCAAGGCGACGTCTGGCCCGAGTCGCCGACCACCGCCGCAACGGCGCCACCAACCGGGCGGCCACGACCGCCAGGGACATCGCACCCGCGCACCTGGCCGCGGTACGACGGCTGATCCTGGCCACAACAGACTCCGACACCAGCCCGCTGCACGCCGCACCCACCTGGCCGGCCGTGTTCCAGCAGGCCAGCGCCGACCTGGCCGCACTCGCCGGCAGCGGCGACCTCACCTGCGGCACACGAGCCGTCCTCGCCCACCTCGATCCGACCGTCGTAGATGACCAGGTGGGAGGCGTGCAGGTGGACGCGGACCTGCCGGCCGACCAGCCGCACCGGCACCGGCACCGGCACCGAGTAGCGGTTCACGCGGACGGTGACCTGGCTGTAGCGGTCGACGCGCGGGCCGAGCCAGGTCCCGGTCTCGAACACCTCCTCTGGCAACGCCACCAGTAGCGGACGCTCGACCGCGAACAGTTCCCCGACGGTGTGGGCGCGGGTGCCGATGCGCCGGGCGTCATCGGCGGTGTCCCAGGCGTCGACCATGGCGTTGAGCTGGTCCAGCGAATCGAGCTCAGGCACGGGGACGAGGTGGTTGCGACGGAACCAGCCGATCTGCCCCTCGACGCCGCCCTTCTCGTGTGCCCCTGGCAGGCCCGGCTGGCAGTAGAAGGCATCAATGCCGAAGTGTGTCGACGCCGCGTGAAAACT
>NZ_BONQ01000212.1 GCF_016862795.1 Dactylosporangium siamense
AAAGGTGAAACCGTTACACCGCAACAAACACCGACAGACCTAACGAAGTACTACTAGGACGTGACGGCACGCCTCGTCGGGCAGCTCATGGTTGAGTTTGGCGCGGTCGCGGGCACGGATCGGGGTGTCGCGGTCGTGCCACCAGCCGACGTATTCGGTCCACGCCTGCGAGTCACCCAGCCGTCCCATCGCCTCCGGAGCGGTCCGAGCCACGGACAACAGCTCCCAGGTCGCTCGGCACGAGCGGTTGATGGCCAAGAGCGGCAGCCGGCTCGACCTCGATCACTACCTCGAGGGTCTGCTCCGCAAGCCCGGCGCACTGCCCGGCTCCACCGCGCTGGAGCAGGCCCGCGCCGCGGGCAAGTTCACCCCGGTCCACGACGCCTGGTGGGCAGCAGTCCGCAAGACCCACGCCGCCGCCGCCCGCGCACTCATCGAGGTCCTACTCCTGCACCGGCACATGCCCCACGAACACGTCGCCGCCGGCCTGGCCGGAGCGCTGCGCGCCGGCGCGCTCACCGCCGACGCCGTCGCGTTACAGGCCCGCAAGTTCGCCGAGACCGACGACCACCCAACCGCCACCGACGAACCGGCCCGGCCGACCGGCAACGTCGTCTCCCTCACCCAACGCCGGCCCGCCCAGCTGCCCGCCAACACCCAGCCACTGCCGACCGTCGCTGCCGTCCGGACATCGAACACCCCGGGGACGCGACCGTGCCGCCGTCGCCCGCGAAGATCGAACGCAAACGGTCCGACCTGCTCGAGTAACGACCGGAAACGATGAACGAGCGGCGCTTCAGCTGGGAAGAACTCATCGGAGAGGCACTGAACGGCGGTGAGCGTCTGGACATGCTCGTCGACCGGCGGTGCGTTTTGGCAGCGCCCAGCACCATCGCCATCATCGCCGTGTCACTGAGTTCCGATCCAGCAAGCTGCGACGAGGCGACTGTAGCCGCGGGCTCCCACGCACCCCACTCGTCTGCGCCGCGGCCTGGCAATCCGGCGTACGAGATGTCGACCGGTCGCGGGCTCGTCCTGATTCCGGGTCAACCGTGCTCGACGGTTGGGCATGCCAGCTTCGTGCTGGACGGAGGCGCCTCTGATCGTTTCGCACAGGGCTGTCAGTGGTCGGGCCCGGCGCGTCGTCTCCCTGAACGGCATCCTGGACTTGGTGAACTCGGAGCGGGTGTACGACTGGTACGCGCTGTGGTGGGTGCCCGGTCGCCAACCAGGACCGGATGCTGACCGACCGGGGTGGTGTGACGTGCTGTGCGCCCTGTGTGGCCTGTCCAGCGCGGGACAGGCCACGGTACCGGCTCGGTGGCGGGCCGCGGTCAGAGCACGGGATTGCGCAAGGTGATGGGCGGGTCACACAGCAACAAGTTGATGCGTAAAGATGTATCTATGTCATCGCACTCCGGAGTGACTGTCGCCGTGGACATCGGCGCTGCTCGGATGAGGGTTGCGTATGCCGGGGTGGACGGTGTGGTGCGGCTGGTCCAGTTCGGGCGGGAGTGGTGGATGCCGTCCGGTGTCCTGGTGGACGAGGACGGCAGCCTGGTCACGGGTGCTGCTGCGGTGCGGCGTGCGGTGCAGCGTCCGGAGGGGTTCGTCGCCGATCCGATGGGTCGGCTGTCGGTGGACACCGTGGATGCCGGCGGTGTCGTGATCGGCACAGCGGATCTGGTTGCGGCGTTGCTGCGGGTGGCGCTCGCCGCCGCGGCGCAGGCCGCGGGTTCGCCGGCCGCCGTGGTACGGGTCGTGACTTCGGGCTCGTGGGGCCCACGACGTCGGGGTGCCCTGCGCATCGCGTTGCAGCGGGCGGGTGCCGGCGATGCGGAGCTGATCGCGGCGCCGGTCGCGGTCGGCTGGCATCTGCTCGCCGGTGGTGTCGACCTGGCGGAGCAGTCGGTCGTGGCTGTCTGCGACCTGGGCGCAGGCTTCTCCGCCAGGGTGCTGTCCCGGGCCGGCGACGGGTTCGAGGTCCTTGCCGGCGTCGAGGAGCCGCTGGGTGGTGGCGACGCGATGGATACGGCGGTCGCCGAGTGGATGTCGCCGCCGACGTCCGGCCACGCGGTGACGCTGCCGGCGGCCGCGGCGGAGGCGCTGGTGTCGGCGCGGTTGGCGAAGGAGGCGCTGTCGGCAGCGCCGACCGTGCTGGTGCCCGGTGCGTCGGGGCAGATGGTGTTCGGGATACCGCAGCTGCGGCAGGCAGCCGCCGGGGTGCTGGACCGGGCTGTCGCCGCGACCGTGCGCGCGATCGAATCGGCCGACGTCGGGCCGGAACACCTCACCCTGGTCGTGTGTGTCGGTGGCGGAGCGCGGCTGCCGATCGTGGCAGACGCGTTCGGCGACGCGGTGGGGATCCGTCCGGTGACGGTGCCGCAACCTGAGGCAGCAGCGGTCCTCGGTGCCGTGCAGCAGCCGGTACCGGTGGAAGACGCTGCTGTCGTGCCGAGCGGGCGGGACGCTGCCGGTGCGGTCGTGGCCGCGGTGGCGTCGGTGGCGTTGTTCGCCCAGTTCGTGACGGGCACGCACCGGTACGGGCCGCCGAACTCGATCGACGGTGGCTGGTTGCTGGCGCACTGGGGCGGATTGTGTCTGGCGGCGGTGCTCGCCGTCGTCGCCGCGGCGTCCGGCGCGGCCTGGCTGCATGTGGCCCGGTACGCGGCGCTGGGGGATGAGCGGTTGCAGCGGCGGTTGTACGGGGTTGCGCTGGCGGGCTCCGCGGTGCTGGGTATCGGGATCAGCGTCGGGTATGCGATTTTCGCGGTCGGCTACTTCGACGTGCCGGCCGCGCCGTTGCTGCGCTGGTCGGTACTGGCCGCGTCGCCGGTCGTGCTGGCGGTGGCGGTGGCAGGGCTGGTCGTGATCGCCCGGCCGTTGCTGGTGGAGCGGGCATGGTCGTCGTGGTTCCGGTTCCCGGTCTCGGTAATTGCATTGGTCGGTGCCGGCTCGTACCTGATCGGCTATGACATGTCCGGTTCACCGCGTGCACTACTGCCGGTGAAGTGGTGGCTGGACCAGTACTTCCCAGAGAAGATGGCAATCATCAGCGCGATCGGGCGGGTCGGCGCGGCGTGTCTGGGGGTTGCGGTCGCGCTGCTGGTGGCCCGCCGGGCGTGGATCCGGGTGGTGACGGCGGTGCCGTTGGCGTTGCTGACCGCGGCGGTCCTGGCTCCGCGTGCGACGGGGTTGATCGCGGCGACGGTCGGTGCCGTGATCGCCGGGTGGTGGCTGTGGCGGGTCCTGGCCGCGTTGGGTGCGGCCGCGTTGCGGGCGCCACGGTCGCAGAGCACACCGTTGTTCCGGTCCGCCGCCGCCGAAACGGCGGGCCGGGCGTCGTGGCAGCACGCGCCGGACGTCCCGTCCGCAGGCGTGGCGGCGGAGGGTGGCCGGTGAAGGGTGGTATCTGGCTGGTACGGCAGCTGGCGCGGGTGGTGATCGGTGGCGTCGTGTTCCTTGCGGTGTTGGTCGGGATGCCGTGGCTGCTGCTGTCGTTGACGCGGCGGGTGCTCGCCGACCCGCCCGACGCCACGATGCTGGTCAACGAGCCGCTGTCCGCTGCGACCCTGGTGCTGTTCGTATTGGTGGGTGCGTGGGCGTTCTGGGGCTGGTTGTTGGTCGGTGCGGTCCTCGAGGCCGTGGATCGGATGCGTCACCCGGGCCGCCGTCGGCTGCGGCCACCGGCGCCGCTGTATGCGTCGGTCAGCGCCGTCGTCGGGACGGTCGCGCTGCTCCTGGACGGGTTCGCCCACGCCGCGGCCGGGCCGCACCCAGCTGGCAATGGCACGGCCGGTGATGTGCCCGCCGTGGCGTCGCCCCGCACCGGCGGCGTCCGGGCGTTGCACGCCGGGACGTCGGCAGCGAACCTCGGGATCGGTGTCGGCGGTGTGGATGTCGGCGGCGCCGGGTGGCTGCCGTTGCCGGCCGCGGCCGCGGGTGCCGTGTCGGCGTGGATCTGGGCGCAGCGCCGCCGCCAGTACCAGCCGCAGCCACCCCGTGACGCACACCGCGACGACCCGGACCTGGCCCCGTTGCTCGCCCGGCCAGACACCGACGGCCGTGTCACGATCGGCGTCGCGGACGGCCACTGGCTGGACCTGGCGGGCCTGCCGGCCGGGGGCGTGCACCTGGCCGGGCCCGGCGGGTTGAGCGCACTGCGCGGCCTGCTCATCACCGTGCTGGCCGCGGCCGCCGGCTCGGACAGCGGTCCCGTGGTGGTGATCACGGCGGACGACCTGCGGTCGCTGGTCGGCATCGACGACATCGGTGTGGCCGCCCTGCATGTCGTCGAGAGCCCGGACGCGATACCGGGCATTGGCGCGGCACTCGCCAGGGGAGGCCGGCGGGTGTTGGTCGTACGCAGCCGGACGGGTCTTCCCCGTGGTTGGCTCGACGAGGGTGACCGTGCCGGGCTGACCGTCGTCAGTGTCGACGCCGAACCGTCGCTGCCGTCGTGGCACGTCAGCGCCGACGGGACAGTCGTGCGGCCCGCGGTACGGCTTGCGGTGCTCAACGCTGCCGCCGCCGCAGTCGTCCTCGCCGGGCTACGACGCATCGCACCGCCACTCGTGCCCCCACCGGACGAAGCGCCACCGATCACGGTGATCGAGGACCTGCCACAGCCGGTCGCCGCGACATCACGACGCCTGCGGGTCACCATCTTCGGGCCGGTCCGCGTCGAATCCATCACCGCTGAGGGCGCCGGAACGGTGGTGCCGCTGCGGCGTACTGCGAGCCTGCACCTGCTGCTGTTCCTCGCTGTGCACCGCGGCGGTGCCACCAATGACGACCTCGCCACAGCGATCTGGCCAGATCAGCCCGTCCATATCGCGGCCCGTCGGCTCGCGACCAGCCTGTGGGAACTGCGGCAGGCGTTGCAGCACGCAACCGGCGTCGACGTCGTGCGTCGCGACGTCGTGCTCGGCGGCGGGACCCGGCACCGGATCGACCCGGCGCACGTCGAGGTCGACCTGTGGCAGTTCCACGACCTGCTCGACGCCGCCGGCAGCGCCGCCGCGCGGACCGAACGCCGGGCACTGCTGCGGCAGGCGGCGGACCTCGAGCGCGGCGAGCTCGCCGAAGGCCTGACCGGTGAATGGCTCGCGCCGGCGCGGGAGGCAACGGTACGGCACTGCATCGACGCCCTCACGTACCTCGCCGAGGCCGAAGCGGATCACGGCACCGCACTGACGCTGCTGCACCGCGCGGCGCGGCTCGCGCCGGACAACGAGGCCGTGCAGCGGGCCGTCCTACGCCGGCACGCCAGTGCTGATGACCTCGACGGTGTCCGGCGCGTCTACAACGCTCTGCGGGACCGCTGCGCGGCACGTTCGGATCTGCCGGAACCGGCGACGGTCCAGCTGTTCGAGGACCTCACTGACGCGGCCGTGACAGCTTCGACAGGCGCAGGCGCGCCGGAACGGACACCACGATGACCGCAACGCCGCCGACGGTGCTCATCGGCTACGACACCACTGGCTACCCGATGGTCCCGGCGACCGCACCGGCGCCGCGGGTCCTACGGCCAACCGGCGGCGACGGCCGGCCCCGCAACCGCCGGACTCGCCGCTGGATCCGGTCAACGGGAGGCGCCGTCGCGGTGCTGCTGGTCGCCGCGACAGCGGTCCGCTGCTCGGGCATCGGGCCCACCGAGTCACCCGAGAGCCTGGTCCGGTCGGTGTTCGCCGCGCTCACCGCACACGACGGGCAGCGACTCAACGAACTCGCCTACTGCAGCGACAGCCCACTGTGCGCCGCAGGTGGTCTCGCCGTGGGCTATCAGGCGCCGGAGCACTTCGAGATCGTGTCATCCGATCGGGGCAAGGACCACCGCGTCATCAAGATCCGTTACACGGTCGGCGGGGACGTCGCCGAAGACAACGTGGAGTTGGCCCGTTTCCGGGTCGGTTTCCTCAGTCACCGGTGGCAGATCATGAGGCTGCCCGGTGCGCACCTGGACGTCCGCACCGCGGCCAGCGACAAGGTCCACGTCGCCGGGCTGACCGTCGCACCGAACCCCGTCGACGTAGCCACCGGCGCGAACGTGCCGCGGCCGTACGCACCGCCGGGCGTCTACACCGTCGCGATCGACGCCGACGCACTCTACGCCGCGACGTCGGTGCCGGTCGTCGTCGCCGGGAGCGTCGACCCGCCCCCGACAGTGCTCACGCCGACGCTGCGGCCGGAGCTGCAAGGTCAGATCGAACAACAGATCCGGGACCGGATCAGCTACTGCGCCGACCAGCGTGACTTCCACCCGTCCACCCCGGACTGGCGGACGTTCACGCAGACCTGCCCGTTCGGGTTCAACGCGCGGGTGACGTTCACGAAGCCGCCCACATGGACGGTCGAGCAGCTGCCGAAGATCGTCCTGTCCGTCGACGACCACGCCGCCATCACCGTTCGTACAACATCTGCCGGCGTCGCGACCGTGCGGTACCAGTGGAGCACCGACATCGTCGAGCCCCGCCGATGGACCGATGCCAGCGGCACCGTCGAGTTCACCATTCGCGGTCAGGTCGGCGTGAAGGACAACGTCCCGTACTGGGTTGGGTAAGGAGGCGGGCCCTTCGCGGCATGACCGAATGGGCGCTGCATGGTCTGTTACCTTCCAGCCGTGTTCCCCGACCCGGATCCGCCGGTGAAGCCGGCCGACTGCGCCGCGCTGGCCGAACGCCTGGTGACGCTGCCGTTTCCACCAGCGGCGACAGCAGCTGACGATTGGATCATCGGCCGGGCAACGAGCGGGCCCGACCGTCATTTCGCACCGATCGCTGCGAGTGAGGTTCTGGAGGACGCGCCGGCCGAACGCTGGACGAAGGCCCAGGACCGGCTTGAGCGCAGGCTGTTGGAGGTGGTCCAGTCCCTGACAGCGGCCTGGGGTCCGTCGCAGATCCATTCGTTCGCCCCCGACTTCGATCGCATCATCGCCGGTCAAGCGGTTCGGCCAGTGGTCGAGGACATCACCCTGTTTGCATATGGACATCACGCCAACGTTTGGCATCGGTCCGGCCGAACGGTGTGTGTGGTCCTCGGCCAGCTCGACAAGCACTATCCGATCGTCCTGATGATCGCGGTCACTGCTGAGCCGCTTGGTGATGGGTTCGCGGACTTCCGCAGTCGAGACGACCGCACAGAGTAGGACCTCCGGTACCGCACGATCCGGCCAACCGGAGGTGTGTCGGTTCATCCTTCGCCAGGTCATCGTCGCTCGAGATGCCGACCATTCTCGGCGACACCGCCCGCTCGAGGTCCCGCTCCGAGTTCGCTGCGACAAGATCAATAGGGGATGTTCGGCGGTCCTCGATCTGACGGCGCAGACGGCCTCGTGTGACTTCGTGTGACCGTTTGTGATGCCGTGTGACCTGCAGAGCCGTTCCATCCGGTGTGTTGTTCGTCGATGCTTGCGGCGAGGGACCGAGGTCCCGAGGTCACCCAGCGGCTCGTCGACTTGGAGGTCACCGATGTATCCGACCAGCACCCGATCGCTGCCGGTCCGGTCCGGCCGGCGACCGGTTCACAGCGTCGGAGGGCTGCTCCTCGGCGGGCTGACCGCGATCGTCGGTCTGCTCAGCTTTGCCGTCCTGCCGTATCCGCTGTGGCTCGTCGCGCGCGCCTGCTGGCAGAGCGTCGACTGGGTCGAGTCGGTCGGCCAGCCGATCAACGCGCCGCTGCTCATCCTCGCCGCGGTCGCCACCGCATGGGTGTGGTGGTGCTGGCTGCTGTACGCGACGATCGCCGACACCGTCACCACCCTGCGCGGCAACGGCAGCCGGCGGATACGGCTGCCGATGTCGCTGCACCGGGTGGTCACCGCCGCCGCGGGCCTGCTCGGCGCGCTCCTGCAGCCGGGCGTCGCAGCTGCGGGCTCGGTGACGGCGTCGACACCGGCGCCGCAGACCCACGACATGGTGAACCGGTCGACGACCGTCCACAGTGATCCGCCCGCCGTCGTTGCCGTCCCGGCGAACACCGTGGCGGCGTCGGGTGCGATGCCAGCCGAGCCGGTCATCTACGTCGTGCGCCGCGGCGACGCCCTGGCCCGGATCGCGAGGACCGAGCTCGGCGACGCGAAACGCTGGCCGGAGATCTACACCCTCAACCGCGGCACCCACTTCCCCGGCGTCGGCGGTACCCTCACCAACCCGGACGTGATCTACCCTGGTTGGCGGTTGAAGATCCCGGCCCCGCCCATCGCGCGGCCGGCCGCGACCGTCACCCAGGTACCGCCGGAACCCGTCGAGGTCGCACCCGCTACTGCGACGGCATCACCCGCGATGCCGCCCACAACGGCCAGTGTCGAGGCCGAGCCGCCGGCAACCGCGGACGGCGGCTCGAGGCACCGCCTCACCGATCTGCTGCCGTGGCTCGCGCTGATCAGCGCACCCGCCATTGTCGCGATCCTGCGCCGACGTCGCCGGGCAGGTACGCGCCCGGCCCGTCCTGCCGTCAAGCCCCGGACCGAAGCCCGGAGCAAGCCCCGGACTGTCGCAGCTGCCCCCGAGGCACGTGTCGGCGCCGACGCGGTTCCCGCCGTCGCCCCGCAGGCCGCCGACGCTTCGGGTGCTGCAGCCGCCGTCGCGGCAAGTCCGCTCGAGGCAGCCCGTGAACTCGTTGCCGCTGCCCTCGACGACGACCCGGACACGCACGTGATCATTCCCCGGACCACGCTGCGCGTCCTGGCACCCGACCGGTCGCACGCCACGAACTCCACCACGCTCACGATCACTGCGACCGTCGACGACGCTGTCACCGCCCTGGAAGCGCAGACTTTGCACCGAGCCCGACTCATGGAGGAACACGACGTCGACGACTACGCCGACCTCCGCGCCGTCGAAGCCCTGCCATCGATCGTGCTCGTCGCGCACACCGACCGGCCACAACAGGCCCGGATCGCCGCCGCAGCCAAGCACGGCCAGGCCTTCGACATCCACGCGATCACCCTCGACCACCCGGCGTCCACCGTCAGGCGTGACACGCCCCGACCCACGCCGGAGCGCCAACCCGCGACAAGCGGCACGTCCGCTGCCCCGAGCACAGCGGACACGCCGGCATCGGAGAAGGTGCAGGTACGCGTCATCGGCGACGTCAACGTCCTGGATCGCCGAGGCAAAGCCGTCCCCGGGTTCCGTGGCCGGGCCAAGGAACTGCTCGCCTACCTGACCGTTCACCGCGACGGCGCGGAGCTGCCCGACATCATGGAGGCGCTCTGGCCGGAGGCCACCGTAAACAGGGCCACCGAACGCCTCTCCACCGAAGTAGCGAACCTGCGCCGGACCATCCGGACGGCCGCCGGTGACGGCAGCGTCCAGGCCGTGCACAACCCGGGCGGCCGGTACCGGCTGAACACCGACGTCCTCGACGTCGACGCCTGGCAACTCGACCAGGCCCTCGCAGCCGACGACCCCCATGCACCTGACCGGGAAACGCGCCTGCGCACCGCTGTTGCCCTCCACACCGGCGACCTCGCAGGAGCAGCCACGTATGCGTGGATCGAGACAGCGCGGGAACTGTGCCGCCGGCAGGGGATAACTGCCAGGCAACGCCTCGCCGCGGTCGTCGCTGGCACCAGCCCGGCCGAGGCCGCTGCCCTGCTCGACGCCGCCGCTGACGTCGACCCGTACAGCGATGCCCTCGCCCGCGCCGCGATCGAGGCCCACGCCGCCCTCGGCGACACCGACTCGGCCCGGCGCCGCTACATCCAGCTGCGGGATGCCCTCGCCGACATCGACGAACAACCCGACACCGCCACCAAGACCGTCGTCGAGACCGTCCTGGGCCGTAACGCGCTCGACGACGAACCGGGCGAGGCTGCCGCATGACCCCGGCGAGCAACGACGCCGGCCGGACCGTGGACCCGGTACCGGATGATGCGCAGTTGCGGCGGCTGCGGCTGATGCAGTGGACGCTGCGGGGCACCTTGGGCCTGGCGCTCGCGGTGAGCATGGCCGCCAACGTCCTGCACGCCGCACCGGACCCCGTCGCCCGCAGCATCGCCGCCTGGTCACCCCTCGCGCTGTACGCCGCGATCGAGGTGATGACCCGCGTGCCGATCCGCAACCGGTTGCTCGGCGGTATCCGCATCGTCGCGACCGTCGCCATCGCGGTCATCGCCGGCGTCACCAGCTACCTGCACATGGTCGGCGTCGCCGAACGCTACGGCGAAAGCTGGCAGGTCGTGTACCTGCTCCCGATCAGCGTCGACGGCCTCGTCGCCGTGCTGACCCTCAGCCTGCTGGACATCGCCAGCCAGGTCCGAACCATCAGCGCAGGCCTGCCCGTTGCGCGACAGCACCTCGAGGGAGGGGCCGCCGGTACACCATCCGCGACGCTGGCTGCCTTCGCTATCCCGATGCCCGCGTTGGCCAGCAGCCCTGCAAGCGATGGCGCAACCGCCTCGAGGACCACCACCACACAGCTGGATGAACCCACACGCAGGCGACGAGCCGGCGGGCGACGACCAGCCAGTAGACCCACGTCAGCGGCCCCGTCACAGGCCAAGACCACGGCTTCACCCGACGATGCGGAGCCTCTACCAGCTGAACTACGGCACCTGCTCGAACCAGCGGCAAGCGCATACGCGGACTTGCGGGCAGCTGGGACACCGATCACAAGAGACGCCTTCGCCGCGGCGCTTCGCGACAGAGGTCTCCCGCTTCGCAGCGCCAAGATCACGCCGCTGCTGACCGCTGTTCGTGACAGATGCGAGTAGGCCATCCACAGGGGCGCCGGACGGGCCGAGCCGTACAAGGCTCCGACGACGGCCGTACACGTACACCGCTGTGCATTGGTCGGACAGTCGGCAGGCCGGCCATCGGTTCGTGTCAAAGGTCCGAGCGCGACCAAACCCCCACGCTTGTCGGGCCATCGACAACAATCAAACTAGCGTAGGTTGCTGGACGGCGCGTTCACGACGCCTGTCGGAAGGCAACCGTAGCCGGGTCGTCGCACGAGTTGCCGGACGGGCGGTGCGACTGCGGCGACCTCAATCCTCGGACCGGCGTCAAGGGCGTCGCTGATTGCCGCCCGACGCGGCCCCCCCAATATCTAGTTGAAGAGGTTGGCGGCGCCGTTTCCGGTCGATGCTGCCCGATCTTGTTGGCGGTCGAGCGCCGCTGAGCGCTCGTGTCTGGCAACCACTGGTGCGTCTGGACGAGCGGATCGCGGCTATGAGCGTGTATCGATCGTCGGCGGTGAGCCCGTACCCTTCGCTGTGCTGGTTGTCGGAATCCGCCCTTACTCGGGCCGCTTCGTCTTCGGCGAGGTCGCTGTGGGCACCGATGCACCGGCTGCTCTGCGCGTAGAAGTGCCGCCCTACGCCGCGACGTTGTCCTGGCCGGACGATCCGGACGTGCGCGTCGACGTGACGCCGCACGGCGCGGCGGAGGACAGAACCCGCAAGTTCGTCGGTGGCGCCCATGCCGATCTGTGGCGGCAGTACCATATGTCTGATAGCTGCGAATTGTGGCGAACAGCTGTGAGGCGTCGGGGGTCAGTTATGGCCGAGGAGGTCGTCGAGGTCACGATCGACGCTCGCGGGAACGTCGCGATGCACGTCCGGGGCGTCGAGGGTCCTGGCTGCACCGACACGACCGAGGCGTTGGTGGATTTGCTCGGTGGTGACGTGACGGCGCAAGAGCTGACTGCCGAAGCCTATGTCGAGGTCTCGGCCGAGCAGCAGGACCGCTTGTGGCATTGACCGCCGACCTGGAATGGCGCGTGCACGCGGTCCTGTCGCGGAGTCGCGCCAACGGTCCCGGCGCACGGTTCGTGGTCTGGACCCAGGGGTGCTCACTGCAGTGTGCCGGATGCTTCAATCCCGGCACGCACGCCGCGACTGCGCCGGCGGCGCATACCGTGCGCGACATCGTGGCGCAGGCGCTGGCAGAACCCGACCTCGACGGTGTGACCGTCACCGGCGGTGAGCCACTCGAGCAGCCCGAGGCGCTCGGCATGTTCCTTTCGTACGTGGCTGCGGCCGGCCGCGGCAGCGTGGTGCTGTCCGGGTTCACCAGGCGCGAGATCACCGCGAATGCGAGGCGGCGAGCCGCCGTCGTCGACGCGGACATGATCATCACGGGTCGGTACAACGCTACGCTGCGGCTGGCGTCCGGTCTGCGGGGGTCGGCGAACCAGCGGTACTGGTCCCGGACAGGCCGGTACGACGCCGCGATGTTCGATGCCGTGCCGGAGGCCGAGGTCCTCATCGACAGCCAAGGAACGATGACCGTCACCGGCGTCGCCGGGCCGGTTCTGCCCATGAAGGAGCCGCGATGACCCTGCAACAGGAAATCCAGCTGTGTCTTCGCGCCAGGGTCGCGCTGATCGTCCTCGTGACGGTCGAGGAACGCCGGGCGATCGACATCCTGAGGGCTGTTGCCACGGACCGCAACGCGGACCTGGTGTGCTGGGACGTCGCCGACCGGTTCAGCTCGGAGCCGAAGCGAACAATTCCTGATGCTGCGACTCCGGAGGCTGCCCTCGACAAGATCCGCGAACTCAGCGACCAGCAGCGGCCCGATCTGTACGTGCTGAAGGACTTCCACGAGTTCTGGACGAAGAACCCGGCGATCCGGCGGAAGGTGCGCAACCTGGTGCATCACCTGCGCTACACCCGGGCGTCGTTGTTCGTAACGATGCCCGTCCGGGAGATCCCGCCCGAACTCGTCGACGAGGCCGCAGTCATCGACCTGGCGTTGCCCGACCTCACGACGCTGCGCAGCAAGCTCGACGTCCTGATCAAGGACTCGCAGATCGACAACCAGCTCACGGCGATGGGGCGCTCCCGGCTCGCGCAGGCGGCGCTCGGGCTCACCTCGAACCAGGCGGAGCGGGCGTTCGCCAAGACCGTCGTGCGGGGTGGCGTGCTGAACGAGGACGGCATCAAGGCCGTCGTCGAAGAGAAGAAGGCGGTCATTCGCGAGTCGCAGGCATTGCAGTTCTACCCCGTCGAGGAGACCCCCGACGACGTCGGAGGGCTTGAGGTGCTGAAACACTGGCTGACGCTGCGGCAACGGGCGTTCGGTGACGACGCGCAGGCCTACGGTCTGCCGGCTCCCAAAGGTGTGGCGCTCATCGGGATTCCAGGTACGGGGAAAAGCCTCACCGCCAAGATGATCGCCAGTCACTGGCGGATGCCACTGCTACGCTTGGACGTCGGGGCGCTTTTCGGGTCGCTCGTGGGTGAGTCGGAGGAACGGGTCCGCCGGGCTCTCGGCCTGGCCGAGACCGTCGCGCCCTGCGTGCTGTGGATCGACGAGCTCGACAAGGCGATGGCGGCCGGCGGCAACGACGGCGGCACGAGCCAACGGGTCTACGGCACCATCCTGACCTGGATGCAGGAGAAGCAGGCGCCGGTTTTCGTCGTCGCGACCGCCAACGACGTATCCGCGCTGCCGCCGGAGGTGCTGCGGCGTGGCCGCTTCGACCAGATCTTCTTCCTCGATCTGCCGACCGACGCTGAGCGTCGCGAGATCCTGACGCTGCACCTGCGCAAGCGCGGCCGCGAGCCCCGTCACTTCGACATCGCGGAGCTCAGCCGGGTCGCTGATGGGTATGTCGGTGCCGAGCTCGAGCAGGCGGTCATCGACGCGATGTACCACGCGTTCTCCGACGATCAGCGCGAGGTCGAGACCTCGGACATCGTCGACGCGATCGAGGGCATGGTGCCGCTGAGCCGTTCGCAGCGGGAGGCCATCGAGCGCCTCCGGTCCTGGCTGCGGGACGGACGCGCGAAGTCGGCATCGTTCGCGGCCGCCTTGGTCGCCGAGCAGAAGCAGGTTCGGCTGGAATTCGTCTGACCGGCGGCGGCAAATGCATGACGCGTCGCCGGCCGGATCCGGTTATCTGGGACGCCATCGCAAGGACGACCGGCAGGCTCCCCGGTGGCTGCGTCCGGCGCGTCGCCGGCTGATCGGTGGTGCAGGCGTGGACGGTCGGGCCGAACTGGAGCAGCTGTGCCGAGCGGCGGGCGACACCCGGTCGGTGCAGCATCTCGAAGCACGCAGCCGTCTCGCCTCGATCTGGGCGGCGACCCGCGATCCGGAGCTGCGCGCCGCCGTGCTGGCGACCGGCGCCCTCGCCGACGGCCCGGAGCGCCTCGTGACCGCGGCGCTGCAGGGTCGGCTGACCGCGTATTGGTCGGCGGAGCAGGCGCACCTGGCCTGGCAGCTGCTGACGGACGCCGACCCGGATGTCCGCCGCGCCGCCGAGGACGCGATCTGCCGCGCACGTCCGGCCCTGCACGCCGCCCTGTGCAGCCAGGTGGCTTCGCCGGAGCGTGCGTCCGATCCTGGCGGTTGGTGGGCATCGCCGCTCGGTGCTGCGCTCTGTCGGCATCCGGTACCGCCACCCGCCGCGCTGCTCGACAAACTCTGGCGGGCATGGTTCGCCGCGCCGCACGAAACGCTGCGCGGTGTGCTGGTCGGATGGGGTACACCGGCGGCGGCGGCTGACCTGCGCCCGCTGTCGGAGCTGTTCCTCGCCGGCGACGCGGCGATGCCGGCGGCGATGCTGGTCGAGGCGGCCGGCCGGGATCATCCGATCGCGGCCGTCGCCCAGCGGGTCATCCTGTCCCGACCGGCGCCGGACCTGATCGACGAGGTCTGCACGGCGGCGCTGGCGGATGAGCGCCTCGTGGCGTTCGTCGAGCAGCACGGCATGCAGCACTCGGATCCGCTGCGTCAACGCTTGTACCGGCTGCTGGGCAGGATCGAGGGGCAGGCGCTGCCGGCCGGCATTGCCGGAGCAGTCCGCGAGATCCTGCTCGCCGCCGGTGCCGACCTGGACGACCGGCTGTGGGCGGCCTCGGCGGCCGAACGGGACCGGCCCGGACGACACTGGTGGCGGATGCCCGTGACCGCTGTGCTCCTGCAGCACGCGCAGTGCCCGCCGACGGAGCTTCTGGACCGCCTGTGGCGATCGTGGCTGGGACGGCCGCGCGCCGTGCTCTGGCGCGCGCTCGAACGCTGGGCCGTACCGGCGTCCGACCGGGACCTGCGCGGCCTCAGCCAGGTGGCGGTGCTGCCACGGGATGCACTCGTGCCCGTCGTCCTGTGGCCTGCGGTGCTGCGCGCGGCCCGCGCCACGGGGCACCCCATCCGCGACATCGCGTTGCGGCGAGTGCTGGAGTCGGACGACCCCGGGCTCGCCGAGGCGCTGAGCCTTGCCGCGCTGACCGACGAAACGCTCCGGGAGTTCTGCGATCGGCATGACGTTCGGCCGGTCCACCCGCTGCGGCGGGCCATCTACCGGCTGCTGACCGTACAGCAGCCAACGAATCCTCCGATCGCGGATGACCTGCGGACGGACGTGGTGGCGGCCTTGCAGCAGTCCGGCGAGTTCGAACTGGCGGCGACGCTCTGGCGGGTCCTGCACCAGCACCGCGACGACCGGTGGTGGTGCTCGCCACTGGCCGAGACGCTGCTCGACGCCGGCGCGGGACCGTCGTGGGTCGCTGACGAACTCTGGCCGCGATGGCTGCAGGAGCCCGAGGAGGCGGTACTGCGCACCGTTCGACGATGTGAGCTGCCGATCGCCGAGGACGTACGCGCGGTCGCCCGACTCGTGCTCGAGCCCGATAGCAGGCACGCCCCGACGACACTGGTCACCTGTGCGACTCGTGGCCACCCGGTCAAGGACTTGGCCCGGCAGCAGATCGCCCGGCGCGACGACCCCATGATCGCGGAGGCGGTGTGGCGGGCCGCGCTGCTGGACGCGGATCTCCTGGCATTCTGCGTCGAGTGCGGCATCGCGCCGGAGCCGCAGGTGCCACGCGACGTGTTCGAGCTGCTGTGCGCCGGGGACCTGCCAGCGCCGGCGCACGACGCCCTGGTGGAGGCGCTGCTCGGCGACCCGGCGCAGTTCGCGGACGGCGTCTGGCGGGCCGCCGGACTGGAGCGTCAGGACTGGTGGCGAGGCCGGGTGGCCGCGCTGCTGCACGAGCAGGTGCCACCAGTTGCCATCGTGTCGGCCGCGTGGCGGTCCTGGCTGGCCGACCCGGCCGAGGATCTGTGGCAGTGGCTGCTGGTCTGGGCGAGGCCCGGCAGCGACAAGGATGTCCGCGAGATCAGTCGGCTGGTGCTCGACCCGCTCGGCGTGCACGCACGAGACGTGGTCCTCGACTGCCTGGGCCGCGACCACCCGGTTGCGGCGGTGGCCCGACGCAACGTCGTCGAGTGCAACGACCCGGACGTCAGGGCCGCGGTGTGGAGGGCAGCGCTGACGGTACCGTCGCTGATGGACCTCTGTGCCGCGAACGACATCCAGCCGGTCCGACCACTCGAACGGGACGTGTTCGGTGTGCTGGCCACCGAACCGCTGCCTGATCAGGTGCGGGACGTGCTGGTGCGGGCGCTGCTGGAGGATCGGTCGTCGTTCCCCGCCAGCGTGTGGCGGGCTGCCGGACTGGAGCGGCCTGACTGGTGGCGAGGCCGGTTGGCCGCGCTGCTGAGCAACCGTCGCCCGCCCACCGCCGTCCACTCGCAGGCCTGGCGGTCCTGGCTAGCCGACCCGGACGAGGAACTGCTCCGGCTCCTGCTCGGCTGGCGCACGCCGGCCGAGGAGGACGACGTCACGGACGTCAGTCGCCTGATGCTCAGACCGCTCGAGGTCCGGCCGATCGCGCTCCTCACCGACTACGCGGCACGGGAGCATCCGGTTGCGGCCATGGCCCGGCGCAGCATCTTGGAACGCAACGACGCAGCGGTCAACACCGCCGTCTGGCGGGCCGCGCTGACCGAGCCGGGTCTGGTGGACTTCTGCATCGAACACGGGATCGTGCCCGGCCCGCCGCTGCCGAGAGCAGCGTTCGACCTCGTCCTGGCCGACCGCCAGCCACCGCTTCCGCCGGCAGCCCGGGACGGCATCGTCGCGGCATTGCGCACGGACCTGGAATCGTTCACCGACACGCTGTGGCAGTTGGCCGCACCCGACGGACAGATCACCGACGCGTCGGCAGCCGCGCCGATGCTTTCCGTGCTCCTCGCCGGCGATCCTGGTCCGTTGCCGCCGCACCGGCTCAACGCGCTGTGGCAGCTGTGGCTGCAAGCACCGGACGACGTCGTCTGGTCCGCCCTACAGCGCTGCGGACTGCCCGCGACCGACCACCTGCACGGCCTCAGCCTGGTGGCACTCGACCCGGACAGCCGCCGGCTGTGCTCCGCGGACCTCGCCTCGGTGCTCGTCGCCGCCGGCTACGCCGACCATCCGATCGCGGGCATCGCCCACGGGCACCTGCTCGCCGTGGCCGATCCGCAGGTCATGGACCGGGTCTGCGCCGCAGCGCTGACCAGCCCGGTGATCGCGGAGTTCTGCCGGAGGTACCGGTTCGCCCCGCAGGACCCGGTCCGCCAAGCGCTCTTCTACGTGGTCACCGGCCAGCCGGAGCAGAAGGCGGCGGTCGACCCGGACGACAGGCTGCTCAACCTGGCCTACGCGAGCGCCGACGCCGAGGAACGGTCCGTGCTCCGACAGGCCATGCTCCGTACCGACAACCTCGACATGGTGCGGGTGCTCGTCGGCAACGAACAACGCGACCGGCTGCGATCACTGACGGACAGTGAACTGGACTACCTCGCCGAGCAGCTGGCGCACCGGCAGCGCTGGTCGGAGCTGTGGCAGATCCTGCTGGACCTTCCCGTTCTGCACGCGGTGCAACTCTCCCGCCTGATCCACGAGGACTGGCATCCCGGTGACCGCGACGCGGCAGCCCTTCTCGCGCAGCTGCAGACCGCCGACACGCACCACCTGACGCAGGGCATCGCGGCGATCCGCGCATCATGGCCGGCGGCCGCGCACCAGGCCACGATCCGGTTTCCGGGCCGGGTGAACGACGTGTGTTTCGCACCCGACGCCGCGCAGCTCGCCGTCGCCGGCAGCAGGCGGATGGCCGGGGTCGTCGACCTTGTCACGGGATCATGCACCGCGATCTTCAAGGGCTTCCACTACTCGCTCGGTCGGACGCTGCATGTCGGTGGCGACACGTTCCTGGCCGGTGAGCGGACGAACAGCGCATACGGCGCATGCCGGCTCGTCCGATGCGGCTCCGACGGCTGGACCACCATCGGCCGCATCGGCGGCTGGGCCACCGCGCTGGTCCCGCTCGGCGCTGACCGGTTCGCGGCCGCTGACCGTGCCGGTCGGGTCCACATCGGCGCGACCGACGGCTCCGCGCTCACCAGCACGCCCGTCCGTGAACTCGGTTTCGGGTTCGATGAGTGGCCGCGCTCGCTCGCGTCGAACCGCACCGGCTCCCGTCTCGCCGTGCTCGGCCGTGAGCTCGTGATCCTCGACGCCGCCACCGGAAGCCCGGTGGCCCACGGGCATCAACGAACCGTAGTGGTCCGGGCCTTAATGCCGGAGCCGGACCTCCTGGTGACGGCGACCCAGCAGGGCCACGTCCGGCAGTACCGCATCGACGGCGACGCGTTGCTGTGCGTCGCGGAGACCTTCGTATCGGGCCTGGTGGGCATGGCGGCGGTGCCGTCCCGGCAGCAGATCGCGGTGGTGAGCGGGGCGGGCAGGTTGACGTTCCTGGACCAAAGCGACCTCAGCAAGATCGCCGAAATGCCGTGGGCTCCGTTCGATATCCACACGAGCCTGGACGCGGACCCGCACGGCAACTACCTCGCCGCGGGATGCGCCGGCGGCTCGGTCGTACTGTTCGATCTGCGCATCGCCGACATCCCCGAGGCGGTCGGCGAACCGTTGGCGCGGATGGCGCCGATGCACCTCGGCGTCGTCCAGTCGGCGACCCAGGTGGCCGGCCTCACGGCACACTCGCGGGAACTGCTGGATCTCATCCGCGCCTGCCTGGAGCACCGCTTCCGCTTCGACATCGAGCTTGCCGACACCACCGCCCTCGCGGCCGGTGACTACACGATCGCCATCGACTGAAGGACTGCGCGGATGGTAACGAGGATTGGCCTCGACTTCGGCACCGCGAACACTGTGGTCGCCGTCTGGGACGCCGACGAGCTGCACGGCCGGCCGATCGAGCTTGCCGGCCTCGACCTGCTCCGGCCCGGCGCGACCGGCATCACGCAACGGGTCATCCCGTCGGTCATCGCGTACGCGCCGCAGACCGGGCAGCGCCTCGTCGGCGCCGCCGTCACACCGGCGATGTTCGACGACCACACCTACGCGGTCTTCCAGTCGACGAAGTCCGTCATCACGCAACGGGTGCGCGACATCGCCCGCCGCGTCGGCGCGACGAAGATCCACCGCAGGCAGGCGGCCACCGACCTGCTGAGTGACATCATCGCCGCGACGCTGCTCGCCGTCGACGACGACACCGAGATCGTGGCCACCGCGCCGGTCGAGGCGTTCGACTCGTACCGTGACTGGATCGTCCGTGAGGTCGCGGCGCAGGTCGGCCTGTCGCGGGTCCGGGTCGTGGACGAGGCCACCGCCGCAGCCGTCGGGTACAGCACGAAACTGAAACTGGGCGACACGTTCCTCGTCTTCGACTTCGGCGCCGGCACCCTCGACATCTCCGTCGCGCGGATCATCGACTCCTCCAAGGATCCGGGTGGCGCCGGGGTTCGCGTCGTCGCCAAGGCCGGCGCCGACCTGGGCGGCGACAGCATCGACCTGATCGTCGCCGAGCATCTGGCCGACCGTCTGCGACTTCCCGCCAACGACGCACGGCGGCGCAACCTGCTGTTCGGTCAACTCCTGCGGACTGTCGAAACAGCGAAGGTCGCACTCACGCAGCTGCCCGAACACACCGTGTCCGTCACTTGCCAGGAGTCCGGCACCACCTACGAGACGGTCCTCGGTCGCGACACCTTCGAGGCGCTGCTGGCGAGCAACGGTGTCACGGAACGCGTCAAACGCGTCGTGCAGTCCGCGCTGGTCAGAGCCGCCGGGATGGGCCATGACGCCGGCGACATCAGCAGCGTCTTCATGGTCGGCGGCGCCAGCCTCATCCCCGCCGTGCAACGGATCGTGCACTCGTACTTCCCGCCCGGCATGGTCCACCTCGACCGGCCGCTCGAAGCCGTCGCCGCCGGCGCCGCAGGGATCGCCGGTGGCCGGGAGCTCCACGACCACATCCAGCACAACTACCTGATCCGGCACGTGGACCGGACGACGGGACAGTACAGGTTCGAGTGCATCGTCCCGGCCGGCATCGAGTACCCGACCCATGAACCTGTCAAGACGCTGACCATCCGCGCCATCCGCCACGGCCAGCACAGCCTCGGGCTCGCCGTGTACGAACAGGCCCACGCGACCTACCGGGAGAGCAGCTCGGAGCTGGAACTCATCTTCGATGAGAACGGCGGCGCCCGCGTCAACCGGATCTCCGAGGAACAACAGCAGGAGCACTCCATGCTGTGGCTCAACGAGAACAACCCCACGTTCCTGGACGCCGACCCGCCCGGCGTCGCCGGCGAGGACAGGTTCCGCCTCGACTTCCGGATCGACGCCCAGAAACGCCTCATCGTGAGCGCCTTCGACATCGGTCAACACCGGTGGGTGCTCACCGACCGCCCAGTCGTCCGACTCTCATGAACGGAAAACCCTGCCATGTCCCACTACACCCGCGTCCGCACCCGCATGCGTGAGCCGAAGCTCATCGCCGAAGCGCTCGCCAATCTCGGCCTTCCCCTCGTCGAGGTGCACGACATCCCGCAGCGGCTCATCGGGTACCGCGGCGACACCCGGCGTTCGACAGCAGAGGTGATCGTGCGGCGGGAGCACATCGGCCTCGCCAGCAACGACATCGGCTTCCGCCGCACCGGCGATGGAACCTTCGAGGCTGTCATCAGCGACTACGACCGCCAAACCTACGACGCGGACTGGCTCGGCCGCGTGTCCTACCAGTACGGCCGCGCCGCAACGCTGCAGTTCGCCGAGGTCGGCGGGTACGCGGTGGAAGAGGAGGTGGATGACGACGGCCTGACCCGGATGGTGCTCCGACGCCACATCTGAGTTCGTGAAACGCAGACCTGAGACGGCGGTTTGTGAGGTTTCCGTAGTTCGTCATCGCTCGATGTCGTGATGTTCCAGCTGTGCCGACGTCCGGTGGGCGGGAGCGCGGGTTGAGCTGGTCATGGGCGAACGGAAGGCGTATCCCAGCGATCTGACTGACGAGCAGTGGGCGGTGGTCGGTCCGTTCCTGGACGCGTGGAAGGCCGGCACCCGTCTGTTTCCGGCATCAGGGCCGTTACGAGCTTGAGAGAGCAGCAGGTTGGCGAGGTTGCACCGCAGGTGCAGCAGCTGTCGTAGAACTTGAGCTGGAACAGCGGCCACCCGTACGTCTGCTCGTGGGCGGTGCTGCGGCTACACGCAATACATCCGTAAGTCCTACGACTTCTAGGGGCAGAAGCAGGCTCATGGCTGCGCCTGGGCTGCATGAAGTCCGTGGTCAAGTGCGCGAAGTTCAAGGACATCAAGCTGGTTAACTACATGGACAAGCTCGCTCTAGATTTCCCATCCAAACCACCATCTGTAGTACAAAAGCGGACAGGTACAGGGCGTAGTGCAACGCTGTCAGGGAGGTGGTCGCGGAGTTCCGGTGGCGTTGGTTTGTCGTAGGTCCGTGGGACGATCCCAGACGTGGGACGCATCGAGCTGGCGCCGTACCTCGCCGGCCTCCTCGGAGGCGGTGGGCTGCTGGGTGTTGTGGGCAAGTGGCTGGTCGAACGCGAGAAGACCAAGCGGGAGCAGATCCGCCGCAACGCTGAGATCACCCTGCGCGCCATCGAGCTGACGTTCCCACATCCCGAAGAGGTTGAGCAGTCCGTGAGCCAGAGGCGACGCCGGCCGAGCGTCGAGGGCTCCGACAGTCCGAGGGCGGCGTAAACCGACTCGTATGTGGTCCGCCGTGCCAGTCCTTTTCCCAGGCGCTGGCAAGTATGTACGCACTCATGCTGTGTCTCCTAGCGAAGCGTTCCTTCATCTTCTCGATGGAGTCATCGGAGTAGAACACCCTGGCGATGTTGTCAGACCAGGTCTTGTGTATCGCTGCCTTACAACCGGCCGATATCACAACCTCGTTGGTGGCTCGGCCAGCTTTGCAGCCGCAGGAGGATATGTGCCAGTCAGTCATCTTCTGCCAACTCTGGATCTGTCCAGTCGAACGTTGACGCTCTGCCCGCCGCCACATCGTCCAGGCCGCGCTTGATGGACTATTCGTCGACGGTCTCTGGCCTCGGACCGTTCGAATGGTGTGGCCCTACTGGGGACGGAGGCGGCGTCTCGGTGGTCAGCCACGCGGGGCCGTCGTTTGTCGACGAGGTCCAGTGACACGAAAGGAAGAGCGGCCGTCGACCGAGAAGGTGAAAATGTAGGCGTGAACGACAAACCTCCCATGCGCCACCGGTTGGCCCCGCCAAAGACCATAGCCGGCGCGGATCGCTCAACTCTTGACCTGCTCGGCTTGGCGTGGCCGTTTAGCCAGGTCAGCCTGCTCACTGCGGAAGAACTTGTCAGAGAAGCGCAGAACCGCCGTATCAACATGTCGGGAGACTGGAAGCTCGACGTATCCGGGTTACAAGAACTGCATCGACTGGGAGTCCTAGTTCCTTTCTATCGGGTGGACATCGACGGCGGGGATTCCGTGCGAGCGATCGCGGTCGCCGACAGCTTGACGCCGCGCCATTCGCGTTCCACCGTTCTCTCCGAGCTGTACCTGGGCGCGGGGGAGGGGAGGGTCACCGACCCAGCAAAAACAGCCTTCGAGCCATGGCCTACAGGCCATCGTCGGACGCTGTGGCCATCGACCGACAGCGGTTACCTGTACAGCCGGCATCAACTTTTGACCCTAGATCAGGCACGCTCGGCTGTCGCCGCATTTGTTCGGAACGATGCGACCTCTACGGTAGCCTGGCGTCTGAGCGACGCCATGGAGATCACAGACGAGGCATTGCAAGCGCTACGGTCGTGGCGATCGCTGGCATTTACGCTCACGGCCATCGAGACACCGTACTGGCCTCTCATCACTCGCCGGATCTCGCACGATGCCGACGTTTGGCGCTCGGTTCGCCTGGCGTTCGACGCCGCCAACGCGTTGGCCTGGCTCGGGCTGACCGTTGAAGAAGTCGAAGCCGGCCGGGACCAGTTGCTCGGACTGGCGCGCTACCGAGACGTGGTAGGCGACTTCTACGACCTAGTGCGCCGCGCCGACCGCGCTTCGTGGGACACCCTGCGTGGCGACGCGCAGGTCGCCATGGACTATCGGCTTGCGGCGGAGGTCTTTGAACGTCTCGCCACCGATGTGCACGGCGTGGAGAGATCTCAGCCGGATGCCTCAGTACCGCTATCGGCGCAGAGTCTCGGGGCGCGATCACGGTCGTTGGACGCTACCCTGACCGATCTCCATCTATCGCCACATCCGTCGCTCGTCATCGGCGTCGAGGGTGCGACCGAGATGCGCCTAGTACCTCGGGTCATGGAGTTGCTCGGCATCGAGCCGGATCCAGGCTGGATCCGCATCGTGGATTTCGGAGGCACCACGCAAGACCTCTCACTGTTGGCCCGCTACGCCGCGCAGCCGCACCTCGGGGCCGATCACGGCGATCACGTTGTGCTCGATCGGCCCCTGACTCGCTTCTTGGTACTCACTGACGCTGAGAATCGCTACGCAACCCGCAGCGACCGTGCCTACCAGCGCAAGCTCCTTCTCGACTCGGTCACCAATGAGCTTCCCAAAGACCTTCGGCGAGATCTTTACCATCCGAGATCACGGTTTGTGGAGATTGTTACCTGGGGGCGGCTGCCGTTCGAGTTCGCCCATTTTTCGGATAGTCGGCTCGCCGACGCTCTACTTCGTGCCGCCGGGGCACCGCATCCCGGTGGTCGCTCCGCCTTGATCCAAGCAATCAACATCCAACGAACTCGGGACCCCACGCCCAATATCAACGATGCCTGGCGCAAGTCGGGAGTGTCAAAGGTGCAACTCGCTGACGCGGTCTGGCCGCTGCTGCAGAAACGGATAGAAGGGGCAATCAGACGCGGCGAGAAGGGGCCACCAATCATGTCCGCGATTCTCCGCGCATATCAACTCGCTACCCTGTCTTACCGAAGGACCATAGCGCTGAGCCGCCCATTGCCACGCCAAGCAAGAAGATGACATCTCTTGCAACGCAGCCGGCGCCTGCTGAACGCTGCTTTCACCTGTCGAGCAACTCAACCGCACAAGGGGAGCAGGTTGGTGCCCCTGCCTCGACCTGCTTCGGCCGGTCGAGACGCGCCCCCAATCGCGGAGGCAATCGACAGCTGAGCAGTGCAAACGCGGTCGAGGTGCAGGTCGATCTCCATGGCGGGATACATCCGAAAACTGCTCCCTCTGGGGCCGCGTGGTCATAGCGGCTGACCTGCCGATCGGCTAACCCGCCGGTATGCGTCATCGTTCCCGTGTTCGGGTTCCCGGAACATGGGAACAGCCGTGTCCAGTGGCGATATCGACATCGTGGTCGTCGACGGTTGTTGGCCGCTGCTGTCGTGCGGGCATGGCAGCGGTTCGGGCCCGGCGGCGCCGAGGATGTCGACGGGCTCGAACCCGGGTGGACCGAAGTTGGCAGGGGTGCCGCGTCTTCTCTGTCAGTCGGCGGCGATAGGAGGTGTCAGTGGCGTGGACGCCGGTGGATCAGACACCCCACTCCACACACGGGATTCAGCCTGGCGTATGAGGGCATGCCCGCGAACCGGAATCGGTTGATGGCAGGTACATCGCGCGTTCGTCGGAGGTGAGGTCACGGTCGACATTGCCGCAGATCCGGTCGATCGCCTCGGCTGGCGTCGAG
>NZ_BONQ01000213.1 GCF_016862795.1 Dactylosporangium siamense
CTTTTGTGTCATGGACGAGTTCGACGTCGTGGTGGTCGGTGCCGGGCCGGCGGGAGCGTCGGCCGCGCTCGCCGCGCGTCGGGCCGGCGCGAGCGTGCTGCTGCTGGACAAGGCCGACTTCCCGCGGGACAAGCCGTGCGGCGACGGGATCGCGCCGCACGCCCTCGACGTGCTCGCCGGGCTCGGGGTGACCGGCGTCGAGGCCGGGTACGCCCCGGTGCCGTCGTTACGCCTGGTCGGGCCAGCCGGCGGAGCCGTCGCCAGGGCGCACGCGCGGCCCACGTACACCATCCCCCGGCTCCATCTCGATCAGCGGATCGTGACCGCGGCGGTGGCTGCGGGCGCGGTGCTGCGGCGCCACACGGTGCGCCGGGTCGAGGAACGCGACGCCCGGGTCGTGCTGGACGGTGTGGTGTCGGCGGGCGCGGTCATCGGTGCCGACGGCGCGTATTCGGTCGTGCGCAAGGCGCTCGGGCAGGCATCGAACGGCCCCGGCCACCTGGCCCTCGCCATCCGCGGTTACGCGCCCGCCCCGGCGGGCCCGGTGGAACAGCGCATCGTCACGGCGTCGCGGGAGTGGCCGGCCTACGCGTGGGCCTTCCCGATCGGTGACGGCACCGCCAACATCGGCTACGGCGAGGTCCTGCACGGCCGGTCGATCTCCCGCGCGCACCTGCTGGACCGGCTGGCGGCGCTGCTGCCGGACGTCGACGTGGCCGCGGCCGGCGGGCTGCGCGCGCACCACCTGCCGCTGTCGACCCGGCGCCCGCCCCCGGCCCGCGGGCGGCTGCTGCTCGCCGGCGACGCGCTGTCGCTGATCAACCCGTTCACCGGGGAGGGCATCTTCTACGCGGTGCTGTCCGGCGCGCTCGCGGGCGCGGCCGCGGCCGGGGATGCGCCGGGGCGCCGCTACGCCGCCGCGTTCCAGGATCGGCTCGGCCGGCACCTGCGGCACTCGAGGGCGGCGGCGCTGCTCGGTGGCCGGCAGTGGATCGTCAACGCCGCGGTGCGCGCCGCCGACCGCCGGCAGGCGGTCTTCGACGACCTGATCGAGCTGGGCCTCGGCGACGGCACGCTGACCCCGCGCACGATCGGCGCCATCGCCCGGCACACCCTCATCCGGCGCTGAGGTTGCCGGCCATCCGGGCCAGGGTGCGCACGGTGGTCAGGTAGTCCTCGTCCGGGATCCCCTCGGCGGACCGCCGGCGGACCATGGCGACGTCCACCGCGATCGCCGCCCGGGCCCGCTCGCCGCCGGGGGTGAGCGCGCCGTCCGGCGTCGTCCAGCCACGGGCGGTGAGGTCGGCGACGACCTCCGGGTGGGACCGCTCCCCCGGGCCCCAGAACGGGTCGTCCGGGCCGAGCCCGTTGAGCACCTGCCAGTGCCGCCGGGTCAGCCCTCGCGCGTCCAGTGTGGACATGAACGCGTCCTCGATGCGGCGGTCGAGCTCGCGCAGCCAGTAGCCGATCGGCCGGTCCTCTGCTTTCATGGGATCCTCCTGTACATGTCCAAGGAATGTAGATAACAAAGATTATGCATGATGCACTTGGCGCGGTCGAGGCCGCGATGGTCGCGATCCGGCGCAGCCAGACCCGCCGCGCCCTCGCCCGCAGCGGACCGACCGGCGGGGTCGATCCGGCCGTCTTCGACGTCGTCGACGCCGTCGAGGCCGCTTCCGCCGCCGGTGACGGCGCTTCCGCCGCTGGGGCGGGTGCTTCCGCTGCCGGGGTGGGCGGCGGGGCGACGGTGATGTCGGTGGCGGCCGCGCTGGACGTGGCGCAGCCCCGCGCGAGCAAGCTCGTCGCCGCCGCCGTCGAGGCCGGCTGGCTGCGGCGGGAGGCGGACCAGGGCGATGGGCGGCGGTCGCTGCTGGTCCTCACCGAGGACGGCCTGGCGCTCGCCGAGCGGGTCCACGCGGCCCGGCGGGCCAGGTTCGCCGCCGCGACCGGCGACTGGTCCCCCGCGGAGCTGGCCACGTTCGCCCAGCTCCTGACGCGCTTCGTCGCGGGCCTCACCGAAACGGCTGGATCACGGCACTGAGCGTCGATTCTTCAATGCCCCCCGGCACGGTAATCTTCGCGCCAGGGGTGATGCGGTGACCGCCGAAGACGGCCAGGACGATGCGCTCATCGAGCCTGCGCTGTCCGACCTCGCGCACCGGTGGGTCGCCGCCGTGCGCCAGACCAGCTATCTCGACCTCGGCGCCGAGGCGCTGCGCGGGCGGTTCGACCGGTTCGTCAGCGGGCTCGCCGAGGTGCTGCGCTCCGAGCCCTTCGACCCCGCACCCGCGGCCGCCGTCGGGTCCGCGCTCGTCGAGGTCGGCCTGTCCAGCCCCGAGGCGCTGCAGCGCACGATCGCGGTGCTCGCGGGGCTGCCCGCCGCCGCGGACGGAAAGCCCGACGAGGACCGCATCGGCGCGATCCTCGGCGCCGTCGCGGCCGGCTTCACCCGCGCCGGGCGGCAGCGCATCCTCGACGACCAGGAGCGCATCCGCCGCGCCTGGGCCAGGGCGCTCACCGACGCCGAGCACAGCCTCCAGCTGGAGCTGCACCACCAGGCCCACCACGACCCGCTGACCGGGCTGCCCAACCGGATCCTGCTGCACCGGCACCTCGTCGACACCCTCGAGGCGGCCGGCAACCGCGACCGGATCGGGGTCTGCTTCCTCGACCTCGACGAGTTCAAGACCATCAACGACACCCTCGGGCACGGCTCCGGCGACCGGCTCCTGGTCGCCCTCGCCGACCGGCTGCGGGCCTGCGTCAACGGCGCCGGGCACTTCGTGGCCCGGGTCGGCGGCGACGAGTTCGTCGTGGTCGTGCGCCACAGCGACGGGCCCGGCCAGCTGACCGAGTTGGCCGAGGCGATGCTCGCCGAGCTCAGCAAGCCGGTGCGGCTGGACGGTCACGAGCTGTCGGTGTCGGCGAGCATCGGCATCGTCGAGCAGCCGTGCCACGGCGCCGCCCCCGAGGAGCTGCTGCGCGCCGCCGACGCCACGCTCTACCTGGCCAAGGAGGAGGGCCGGGCCCGCTACGCGCTGTTCGACGTCGAGCGCAACGCCCAGCAGGTGCTGCGCTACGGGTTGACCGGCCGGCTCGCGGGCGCCCTGGACCGCGGCGAGTTCGAGCTGGTCTACCAGCCCCTCGTCGCGCTCGCCGACAACCGCCTGCGCGGCGCGGAGGCGCTGCTGCGGTGGCGGCACCCGGACCTCGGCACCGTCTCGCCCAACACGTTCATCCCCGTCGCCGAGCAGTCCGGCATGATCCACCCGCTGGGCCGCTGGGTGCTGCGCGAGTCGTGCCGGGTCGCCGCCGACTGGCAACGCGCCCACCCGGACACGCCGCTGCTCATCAGCGTCAACGTCTCGCCCCGCCAGTGCACCGACCCGCGGCTGCTCGACGACGTGCGGCACGCCCTCGCCGACACCGGCCTCGACCCGGCCAACCTGCAGCTGGAGCTGACCGAGACGGTGCTCATGCAGTCCACCGGCCAGCCGATCCAGACCCTGCGCACCATCGCCGACCTCGGTGTGCGCATCGTCATCGACGACTTCGGCATCGGCTACTCCAACCTCGCCTACCTGCGCCACCTGCCGGTGCACGGGCTGAAGCTGGCCGGCGCCTTCATGGCCGGCATCCGCTCCCTGGCCAGCGACCACGTCGACGAGCAGATCGTGGAGACGGTGATCCGGCTCGCGCACACCCTGCAGATGACCGTCACCGCCGAGGGGATCGAGACGGCCGACCAGGCCGCCCGCCTCGCCGCCCTCGGCTGCGACCTCGGCCAGGGCTGGCACTTCGGCCGCCCGGTCCCCCCGGCGTCCTTCCCGGCCTCCTAGGAGTTGCTGCGGCGCAGGCGGATCCAGCGGTACCCGTAGCCGCCCAGCTGGAGTTGCGTGAAGTCGCCGACGGGTTCGTACTCCTGGTCGGCGAAGACGTCGTTGGGCAGGTGCGTGTCCTTGGCCAGGGCGCCGAGGTCCACCGTCGCGTCCTGGGTGCCGAGGTTGTGCAGGAACAGCATCGAGCCGGTCGGGCCGTCGGCGCGGTGCACCAGCACCCCCGGCGGCAGCGGCTGGTCCACGCACGCGCAGGTGCCGTTGCCGACCTCCGGGCTCTCCCGCAGGGTGCGGATCATCCGCTCGAACCACGCCAGCAGGGACGCCGGGTCGTGCCGCTGCGCGGTGACGTTGATCTGCTCGAAGCCCCACTCGCCCTTGCTGATCACGGGACGGATCGGCTCGGCGTCGCTGAACCCGCCGTTGGTCGCATAGGACCACTGCATCGGCGTCCGGATGGCGTACCGGCCGGCCTGGGTCAGGTCCTCCCCCATGCCGATCTCCTCGCCGTAGCGCAGCACCGGGGTGCCGCGCAGCGTGAACTGCAGCGAGTAGGCCAGCTCCAGGCGGCTGCGGTCACCACCGAGCATCGGGCCGAGGCGGCGGCGGATGCCACGGTCGTACAGCCGCATGTCCTCGTCGGGGCCGAACTGCTCGAACACGTCCTCGCGCTGCTCGGCGGTGAGCCGCGACAGGTCGATCTCGTCGTGGTTGCGCAGGAACGTGGCCCACTGGCCGCCCGGTGGCAGCTTCGGGGTGGTCTTCAGCCAGTCGATGACCGGCTCCGGGTTCTGCCGGGCGAGCGCGAGGACCAGGCGGCCGTTGAGCATGAAGTCGAACAGCATGTGGATGCGGTTCGCCGACCCGCCCGCGTCGCCGAAGTACTCCGGCAGCTTCTCCGGCTCCACGTTGGCCTCAGCGAGCAGGACCGCGTCACCACGCCGCCACTGGATGTGCTGGCGCAGCTCGGTGAGGTAGTCGAAGTCCATCGGGGCCTCGCTGCGCCCCGGCTCGGTCAGCTCGATGATGAACGGCACCGCGTCCATCCGGAACCCGGCGACGCCGAGCTGGATCCAGAACGCGAGGATCTTCTTGATCTCGGCGCGGACCAGGGGGTTGGCGAAGTTCAGGTCCGGTTGGAAGTCGTAGAAGCGGTGGTAGTACCAGGCACGGGCGCGGCGGTGGTAGGTCCACGTCTCGGCCTGCTCACCGGGGAACACCATCCCCTGGAAGCGGTCGGCGGGTTCCTTGTCGGCCCAGACGAACCAGTCCCGGTAGGGCGAGTCCTTCGACGCGACCGCCGACTGGAACCACGGGTGCTCGTCCGACGTGTGATTCACCACCAGGTCGATGATGACCTTGATGCCACGGTTCGCCGCCTCGTGCAGCAACTCGGCGAAGTCGCCCAGGGTGCCCAGTCTCGGATCGACGTTGTAGAAGTCCGTGGCGTCGTAGCCGTCGTCCCGGCCGGGTGTCGGATGGATCGGATGCAACCACAGGCAGTTGATCCCGAGCCTGGTCAGATAGTCGAGGCGGCTGATGAGACCTTGAAAGTCGCCGATGCCATCGCCGTTGGAGTCCTGGAACGTCTCGACGTCCAGGCAGTAGATGACACTCTCGGTGTACCAGCGCTCGCCCATGTGCTCCGGGTTACCGAATCGGCAATTACGCAAACGCGCGCTTGCGTGCGCCCCGCCCTGACCGCGAGGATGGCTCCCGGGGGGCTGATGGTCGACTTCGCCGGCG
This sequence comes from Dactylosporangium siamense, assembly GCF_016862795.1. Lineage (GTDB taxonomy): Bacteria > Actinomycetota > Actinomycetes > Mycobacteriales > Micromonosporaceae > Dactylosporangium > Dactylosporangium siamense. Next base: position 5,583 of record NZ_BONQ01000213.1, read on the forward strand.
CGCTACGTGACGCCATCCAGGCACGGGGCCTGGGACTGGAACGCATCCAGGAGCGGCTTCGCGCCGAGGGCTTCTCGGTGAGTCTCGCCACATTGAGTTACTGGCAGACCGGGCGCAGCCGCCCGGAGCGGCGTGAGTCCCTGGCTGCCCTCGCCGAGCTCGAGAAGATCCTGGAGGTCGAGCCGGGGTCCCTGGCCGCCCTCGTGGGGCCTCCGCGGCCGCGCGGCCGGCATCTGCACAAGAGCCAGGAGGCACACGCCCTGGGGGCGTTCTGGTCCGAACAGGACCTCATCACGGACCTGGCGCAGGGCGTCGACACCCGCTGGGACGAGCGGCTGACCCGGCTCAGCCAGCACGACCGGGTGAATGTGGGCCCGGAGCGCGGCGAGATGTCGTTCCTCGTCCGCCAGGTCTTACGCGCCGAGGCCGACGGCCCCGACCGCTATGTGGTGATCGTGCGCCTCGACGAGCTGGAGCATCCGCTCCCGCTGGTGACCGCGGTCCGCAACTGCCGCCTGGGCCGGGTGGTCGAGCACGTCGAGAGCGCGTTCCTCCTGGCGGAACTGCTCTTCGACCGCCCGCTCGCCAAGGGCGAGACAGTCATCACCGAACATGCGCTGCATAATTATCCGCCGTTTCCGACAGCGACCAATTATGAGCGCAAGTTCCGGCTTCCGGTGCGTGAATACGTGCTCGAGGTGTGTTTCGATCCGGCTGCGCTGCCGCGGGCCGTCTATCAGTTCCAGCAGATGGACGGCCAGACCGAACAAGTGACCCCTTACGAGGTCGACGTGGGCAATTCGGTCCACGCGATCGCGCTTGACTATGGCCCGGGTCGATACGGGTTCCGATGGGACTGGGACTGATTTGGCTGCTCAGATGGTCTTGGGCAGTTGAGAACAACGGGGCGCCGGTGTGGCCAGCGCCCCGCCTCTGTTCCCGGACATTACCGGCGTCACCATCTGAACGGCTGGGATGTCGCCGCGACGGTAAGGGTGGAACGCATGTGCCGCCTCCACAAGGAAGTTCGTTTTCCTTGTCAATGACGCTATGACGGCACCCAACCCACCGGGAAGATCCCCTGAAGGCTTAACAGTTAACCCTAGGACCCCAACCCCCGGTTAACAGTTAAGTATGGGAAACAGCCCATTCACAAACCCGATCACCAGCGAGGCGGCCAGCAGCGCGAAACGCAGGCCGTGCGGCCGACAGTGACCGGCCGCAAGAGGACGGGCCCGCCTCCGTCGTCTCGCGCGCATGGCGGGCGAGCCGGA
>NZ_BONQ01000214.1 GCF_016862795.1 Dactylosporangium siamense
CAGGCCGCCGCGGAAGAACGAGACCGGGCGGTCGCACCCGCCAACTTGTGCGACCGCCCGGCGATCAGGGGCGCCGCCCTGGCCGGCTGGCGCTGGGCTCGGTGGCGGCCGGGTCCCAGCGCCAGGCTCCAGGCGGCGTCTGCGGGGTGCTGTGGTGGGTCAGGACAGCCGCAGCCAGACTGAGGCATCCGCGGGAAGCGTGCCGTCGTCGTTGAGCGGCACGCTGCTGACGAGCACCTCGCGGTGCGGCGGCAGCGGGGTCGGCGTGGTGCCGAGGTTGGTGACGTTGGCGAAGGTGTCGTCGCGGGCGAAGGCCAGCACGTCCGGCGTGGAGTCGAGCCAGCGCATCGGGCCGTCGCCGAGGGACGGTTCGGCGCGGCGGACGCGCAGGGCGTCGCGGTAGAGCTCCAGGAACGAGCCCGGGACGCCTTCCTGCGCCGTGACGGTCTTGCCGGCCCAGGTGGCGGGCTGCGGCAGCCACGGCTGGCCGGCGGCGTCGGCGGGGCTGAAGCCGAAGGGCGCGGCGTCGCCGGACCAGGGCAGCGGCACCCGGCAGCCGTCGCGGCCGGGGTTGGTGCCGCCGGAGCGGTGGAACATCGGGTCCTCGCGCAGCGCGTCGTCGAGGTCCTCGACCTCCTCCAGGCCCAGTTCCTCGCCCTGGTACAGGTAGACCGCGCCGGGCAGCGACATGATGAGCAGCGCGGCGGCCCGCGCCCGGCGGGTGCCGAGGGCGAGGTCGGACGGCACGTCGCGGCGCTTCTCGGCGAAGGAGAAGTTGGTGGACTCGCGGCCGAATCGGGTGACCTCGCGGGTGACGTCGTGGTTCGACAGGACCCACGTGGCCGGCGCGGCGACCGGTGCGTGCACCTCGAGCGTCATGTCGATCTCGTACCGCAGCCGGGCGGCCTCCCACGGCGCGTTGAGGAACGCGAAGTTGAAGGCGGTGTGCAGCTCGTTCGGGGCCAGGTAGCGGGCGAAGGCCTCGTGGTCGGGCAGCCACACCTCGCCGATGAGGGCGCGCGGCGGGCTGTACGTGTTGGAGATGCGCCGCCAGCTCTGGTAGACGTCGTGGATGCCCTCGTTGTCCTCGTAGACGTCGCTGACCAGCGGGTCCTTGATGAGCACGGCGGCGGAGTCGATGCGGATGCCGTCGATGCCCCGGTCGAGCCAGAACCGCACGATGTCCTCGAACTCGTCGCGGACGGCCGGGTGGTCCCAGTTGAAGTCGGGCTGCTCGGAGGCGAAGAGGTGCAGGTACCACTCGCCGTCGGGGACACGGGTCCAGGCGGGGCCGCCGAAGATGGACTGCAGGTCGGTCGGCGGCTGTTCGCCGTCGGCGCCGCGGCCCTTGCGGAACCAGAAGAGGTCGCGTTCGGGTGAGCCGGGCGCCGACGCGAGGGCCTTCTGGAACCAGGCGTGCTGGTCGGAGCAGTGGTTGGGCACGATGTCGCAGATGACGCGAATACCGGCGGCGTGCGCCTCCTCGATCAGCTTCTCGGCTTCCGCGAGGGTGCCGAAGATCGGGTCGATGGCGCGGAAGTCGGCGACGTCATAGCCGCCGTCGGCGAGCGGGGACGGGTACCACGGCACGATCCAGATCGCGTCGACGCCCAGGCCGGCCAGGTACGGCAGTCTGGAACGCAGGCCCGCCAGGTCGCCGATGCCGTCGCCGTTGCCGTCGGCGAAACTGCGCAGATAGACCTGGTAGATAGCGGCGCTGCGCCACCAAGCTTGGTGGTGTTGGTCGGCCACGTGGAACCTGCTTTCTCACACTCGGATTGCCTGTACGCGACTGTCGGGGGCGTGGGGTGCTGCGAAGGGTGGTGGGCTCAGCCCTTCACGGCCCCTCCCAATCCTGCGCCGGAGAGGAACAGCCGCTGGAAGGCGATGAAGAAGATGACCGGGATGAGCGTCGAAATCGCGAGGGCCGCGAGGAACACGCCGAGGTCGGTCTGTGACGCGATCGCGGGCAGGCGCACTGACAGCGGCTGCTTGGTCGGGTCCTTGAGCACCAGCATCGGCCAGAGGAAGTCCTTCCAGCTCGTGATCAGCGCGAACACCGACACGACGCCGAGGATCGGCTTCGACATCGGCAGGACGACCGACCAGAACAGCCGGAAGGAGCTGGCGCCGTCGACCTTGGCGGCCTCGAACACCTCGCGCGGCAGCCCGTCGAAGAACCGGGTCATGAGCACGACGTTGAAGGCGCTCGCGCCGGCCGGCAGCCAGACGGCGAGGAAGTTGTTGATGAGCGACGTGCCGATGACCGGCGGGTTGAGGACCGTGAGGTACAGCGGCACGAGGAGCACGACGCTCGGCACGAACAGGGTCGCGATGACCAGGCCGTTGACGATCTTGCCCCAGGCGGGTCGCAGCACGGACAGCACGTAGCCGCCGGTGGTCGCGACGACCATCTGCACGAACCAGGACCCGATCGCGAGCCAGATCGTGTTCATGAAGTACAGCCTGATCTGGACTTCGTTCCACGCGATGGAGATGTTCGACAGGGCGACGCCGTGCGGGAAGATCGCCAGCGGCGTACGGATGATGTCCTGCGTCGGCGTGATCGCGAACTTGGCGAGCAGCAGCATGGGCCCGACGCCGACCACGAGCAGCAGCGCCAGCAGGACCGTGTGCAGGGTCCTCATCGTGAAGCGGACCCGCGGGGTGCGCCAGTCCTTCTCGGACACGTAGCCGCGGCCGCCCTCGAAGTTGGACTTGCGGCGCTTGCGCAGCCGGACGGCCTTCGGCGAGCCGGCCGGACCGGCACCGCCGGGCGTCTGTCCCCACGCGCTGGCGGCGGCGAGACCGGCGTCCCGCCGCCCGGTGGGATTGGTGACGGTCATCGTGCTCTTCCCCTCCCGGGCCTGGTGCTGGCCGGTCACGACTTGCTCCAGCCGGACGTCAGCTTGAAGTACACCAGCGACAGGATCGCCAGGAACGTGGCGAGCAGGACCGACAGGGCGGTCGCCGCACCGTAGTTCCCGCCCAGCGACCGGCCGAACGCGTAGTCGTAGATCATCAGCAGGACCGTCAGGGTGGCGCCCGCGGGGCCGCCGCCGGTGAACAGGTAGGGCTCCAGGAACACCTGGACCGTGCCGATGATCTGCAGGATGAACGTGATGAGCAGGACGCCGCGCAGCTGCGGCATGCTCACGTGCCAGACCCGGCGCCAGATGCCCGCGCCGTCGACCTCGGCGGCGTCGTACAACTCGTCCGGGACGCTCAGCAGGGCGGCCAGATAGATGATCACGGTGCCGCCGGCCGCGGCCCAGGTCGCTTCCAGGACGAGGGAAGGCATGGCGAGGGACTGGTCGGAGAGCCAGGCGTACGGGCCGAGACCGACGTACCCGAGGATCGTGTTGAACACGCCGTCCGGGGCGCCGTCGTAGAAGAACTTCCACAGCAGGACCGCGACGACGGGCGGCACCACCACCGGGAGGTAGGCCAGCACCGAGTACAGGCCCTTGCGGCGCCGGACCGAGCTGATGAGCACCGCGGTCACCAGCGGGAGCGGGTACCCGAACACCAGGGCCAGCAGGGCGAAGTACAGCGTGTTGAGGATCGCCTTGGGCAGGTCGGGGTCGGTGAGCACGAACTCGAAGTTCTTCCAGCCCACCCACGTCGGTGTCCCGATGAGGTTGGTCTTCTGGAAGCTCATGACGATCGACCGCACGATCGGCCACCACGAGAAGACCCCGAAGATGATCAGGACCGGCAGCGCGAACAGGACCGAGCTCAGCCCGCCGCGCTGGACCCAGGTGGCCAGGCTGCGCCGTCGGGGCCGCCTATCCGTTCCCGGCTGATGGTTGCCCGTCGGCCGCAGGGCGCCCGGAGCACTCACGGCACATCACTCCCGTCCTCATTGCCAGTCCTGGATTGCGGGGCAGAGCCCCAGGTGTGGGCCGCGGTCTCCCGCGGCCCACACCTTGCGGTCTTTACGGTGGTGGTGAGGATCAGCCGGCCGAGTCGATGGCGCGCTGCGCCTTCGCGTTGGCGTCGGTGAGGAGCTTGTCGATGTCGGCGTTCTTGTCGGTCAGGACCGCCTGGACCACCGTGTCGAGCGACTTGTAGACGTCCTGGGTCGCGATGGCCGGCTCGTTGACGAGCTTGGCGTCGAAGACCTTCGTGGTGAAGGAGGTCATCTGGTCCAGCGGCACGTTGACGTAGGACTTGATCCAGTCCTGGTAGGTCTGGTACTGCTGCTGCGAGAAGATCGGCAGCTCAGGGGTGCCCACGGGCTGCTTGCTGGCAACCTGGATCTCGGCGTTCTTCTTGGCCGCGTCCTGGTTGGTGTACTTGCGCAGGTAGTGGTAGTCGATCCACTTGACCGCCGCGGCCTTCTCGTTCGCGGTGGCCGTCTTGGCCACGGCCGCCATGGTGCCGCCGCCGAGGACGCCGGCGTCGCTGCCCGTGAGCGGGATCATCGTCAGGCCGTACTGCTTCGGGTTGATGTTGTTCGTCTGCACGAGGCTCGTGTAGACGTCCTGGCCCGAGGTGTACATGCCGACCTTGCCGGCGGCGAACGCCTGGTTGATGCCGGTCCAGTCGTAGTCGAAGTTGGCGCCCATGGAGTTGTCGGTCCAGCGCATGTCCTTCAGGAACTGCAGCGAGGCCTTGGTCGCGTCGTTGGTGAGGGTGGCCTTCTTGCCGTCCTCCAGGCGACCGCCGCGGGCGTAGGTGTCGACCGTCAGCTGCCAGCCACCGGTCGCGTCCTTCGCCATCTGGGCGAAGCCGGCCACGCCGGGGTTCTTGGTCGCGATCGCCTTGGCGGCGGAGCGGACCTCGTCCCAGGTCGTCGGCGGCTTGTTGGGGTCGAGACCGGCGGAGGTGAACAGGTCACGGTTGTAGTGCAGACCGATCGCGTAGACGCTCTTCGCGGGGATGGCGTAGGTGTGCCCGTCCGGACCCTGACCGTACTGCAGCAGGTTCTTGTTGAAGTTGCCGGCGTAGGACAGCGTGCTCAGCGACGACTGCATGTCCGCGATCTGGCCGTTGGCGATCAGCGTCTTGGCGTCGGTGAAGGGGATCTCGAACACCGTCGGCAGCGTGCCACCCGCGAGGTCGGCCGCGAACGTCGTGGCCTTCCACTCGTAGTCCTTGGTCTTGACGGTGATCTTCGGGTTTTCCTTCTGGAAGTCCGCGACCTCGTCCGCGAGCGCCTTCTGGGCCTCGGGCTTCGCGCCCGGAAGCAGACCCACGACGTTCAGCGTGACGGCGGCGTTGGCGTCGGCGGCGCTGTCCTTCTTGTCGTCGCCGCACGCGACGAGCGTGCTGGTGAGCGCCAGCGCACCGGCGATGGCGATCGCCATCCTGGTACGGGAGTACTTCATCGAAGCTCCTTGTTTGGGGTGTGGAGTCATCCGGCCCTTCACGGACTGGGCCGATAGATCGGGTCGTGCGGTGCGGGTCGGGGCGTCCTACCTGGACCGCTCCGCACGGTTGCGCAGCATGGGGTTGGCTGCCGGGTATGCACTCGTGTTTTCAGGTGCGTTGCTGATCGGTTTCCGTCGCATCGCGTCAGCGTTTCGGCCTGGCGTAGGCAAGAGATTAGGCTCACTCGCCACAAGAAGTCCATGGGCCGTTGCAAAATTTTAATGATCCACAAGCAGTTACTTGCATGGACCCGCTCCCATGCGCCGATGACTTGCACGAAAGCGCCCGAAATCGTGCAGGGCGGTGGGATCGCCCTTGACAGCGCGCGCCGGAAGGGTCGCGATCAGCGACGACGGATCCGTTGCGGGCGCAACGAAAACTCGCCACGACCCCATGCAGGAGTCGTGGCGAGACGTGCAGTTGCGGAACTACGCGGCGGAGGCCGCCTTCGTCGGCTTGGGTGCGGCGACCTTCAGGGCGCCCGTGGAGCCCCGCACGACCAGCTCCGGCTCGAAGAGCATCTCCTCGGTCGGCACGAGCGTGCCGGCCACCTGGCTGACGAGGAGGGTCACCGCGGCCTGCCCCATCGCCTGGATGGGCTGGCGGACCGTGGTCAGCGGCGGATCGGTGCAGTTCATGAAGAGGGAGTCGTCGAACCCGACCACGGAGATGTCGTCGGGGACCTCACGACCCAGCCGCCGCGCCGCCCGGATCGCGCCGAGCGCCTGGACGTCGCTGGCGCAGATGATGCCGGTGACGCCGTGCTTGATGAGCCGCGTGGCGCCGGCCCGGCCGCCCTCCATCGAGAAGATGACGCGCTCGACGTCCTCGTCGTTGACGGTGTCGTTGAACCGCGCGGCCGACTCGAAGGCGGTCAGCTTGCGGTTGGACGGGGCGTGGTCCGCCGGGCCGAGGATGAGCCCGATGCGCTTGTGCCCGAGCGAGACCAGGTGGTTGAAGGCCTGATCCACCGCATGGCCGTCGTCGACCGACACCCGCGGGAAGCCCAGGTCGTCGATCGCGGCGTTGACCAGCACCGCGGGCAGGCCGCGCTCATGCAGGCGGTGGTAGTGCTCGTGCTCCGCGGCGGCCTGGTGATAGAGCCCGCCGCAGAAGATGATGCCGGACACGTGCTGGTCCAGCAGCATCTCGACGTAGTCGGCCTCCGAGACACCGTCCGCGGTGCGGGTGCACAGCACCGGCGTGAAGCCGCGCTTGGACAGCGCGCCGGCGACCACCTCGGCGAAGGCCGGGAAGATCGGGTTCTGCAGTTCCGGCAGCACGAGGCCCACGAGTCGGGCACGCTCGCCGCGCAGTTTCGTCGGGCGCTCGTAGCCCAGGACGTCGAGCGCGGTGAGCACAGCGGTGCGGGTAGCGTCTGAGATGCCGGGCTTGCCGTTGAGCACCCGACTCACGGTCGCCTCGCTCACGCCGGCGTACTTCGCCACCTCAGCGAGTCGTCGAGTCATGCTCGCAAGCGTAGTGCATGGCTACGCAATTTTTTGCACGATGTCGCCCACCCAACCGCTCCGGCGCTGATCATGCGGCTGCGACCACCGGAAAACCGGTACAAAAGGTCGCAGCCGCAACGATCAGCCGGCGAGGGCGATCGAGATCTTCCCGGCGCCGTAACCGGAGACGTCGACCTTGAGGTCGAGCCGCCGCCCGAGCGCGAGGAGCCAGTTCACGGCGTCGGTCGGCGCGCTCTCCCCCGGCAGGAACGTCTGGTACAGCTTCAGGCGCGGGACGCCCTCCTTGTTGAGGAGGCCGGCGAGGATGTTGCACACCTCGATGGCATTCTCGCCGATCATCTTGGAGATCTCGTTGTCCTCGATGCACGCCTCCGCACCGCCCGGCGGGATCAGACCGATCGCGGCGCCGGCGAAGGCGGTGAGCGCGAAGTCCATCCCGATCACGGCCAGCAGCTGCGACCGTTCGTCGGTGTAGAGGGCGACCAGGGTCTTGGGGACGTCGGCGGACCGGAGCGGTTCGGCCGGGTTGACCGTGACCGGCCGGCCGAGAAGGTCGTCAAAGAGGTCCTTGACGGCCTTAGGAACGGGCAGAACATGCGACATGGCTCAAATCATCCCAAAATTGGGTCGAGTGCGTCCTTGAATGTGTCCGCTGTAAACGGCTTGGTGACAAGGAACAGCGCGCCCGCGTCCTCCGCTGCCTGCCGCATCTCCGGTGTGCCCTCGGACGTCACGAAGCCGAACGGCACCTGGTCGCCGTTGGCCCGCAGCATCCGCAGGACCTCGACGCCGGTCATGTGCGGCATGTTCCAGTCCGACAGCACCAGATCCGGCTTCTCCGCGACGGCCTTGTCGAACGCCTCCTGCCCGTCACACGCCTCGACCAGATCGTGTCCCTCATAGCCGGCCTGCCGAAGGGTACGGGTCACGATCTGCCGCATGACCCGGCTGTCGTCGGCGATCAGAATCTTCATGCGCTTGCTCCAGCAAGATCGGTGGTGCTCTCCAGAACGGTCACGGTGACCGACTCGTCCATCCAGGTGCCGTCGAGGTGGCACACCTCGGTGACGTGCGGGTAGCGACCCTGCGTCCCCTCGACGTGCACGTGCGGCAGTGACAGTGCGCTGGGCTCCGGCAGCAGGCTCTTCACGTTGCCGCCGATGATGTTCGCGAGCTCGCCCAGGGCGTCGGCGACGTCCTCCTCGGCCACGTCGTCGAACTCGATGCCCAGCAGTGCGGCGGCGACGTTCTTCGACGCCGCGTCGGAGCAGCTGACCAGGACGTGCCCGCGCCAGGCGCCGGTGACGGAGACCGAGGCCGTGACGTCGGCCTGATGTTTCTCCGCGGGGACCGGCACCAGTGGACTGGAGCCGTCGAGGTCGAGGTAGGAGGACCAGACCTGCTCGGCGATGACCTTGAGGTCATCCTCGGTCGGGTTCGTCGTCATGCTGCGACTCCGTTCGGGACGAGGCCAAGCAGTGCCAGCTTGTCGATGATCGCGTCCGGCGTGAACGGCTTGATCACGTACTCGTGCGCCCCCGACGCGAGGGCCCGCACGATCTGGCTCTGCTCGCTCTCCGTCGTGACCATCATCAACGTCATCCCGCGCAGGCGGGGCTCGGCACGGACCGCGGTCACGAACTCCAGCCCGTTCATCTCGGGCATGTTCCAGTCGACCAGCGCCAGGCCCGGGATCTCGCCCTCACCGTCGAGAACGTTGGCCGTGAGGTAGTCCATCGCCTCTTGGCCGTTGCCCGCCTCGACCACGTCGAAGCCGAGCTGTGCCACGATCCGCTTCAAAATGAGGCGCATCGCGCGCGAATCGTCGATCACCATGGTGAGCATCTGGCGTCACCCCTTTCCTACTGCGCTCACGGAAGCGGCGGTCTTCGGTGCGGTCCGCAGCTTGTAGGCGGACGTCCGGCCGGCGACCACCCGTTCGAATCTGTCGTCGATGCCGATCGTGGTCTCGGCCGAGCCCAGGAAGAGCCAGCCGTCGGGCCGTAGCGTGCCGGCGACCCGTTGCAGCACCGTCCGCTTCGTCTGCACATCGAAGTAGATCAGCACATTGCGGATGAACACGATGTCGAACGGCCCCATCGAGGGAAACGGCGCCGCCAGGTTGAGCCGGCGGAACGCGACGTGCTTGCGCAGCCCCTGGGCGACCTGCCAGTGCGCGCCGCTGCGCTCGAAGTGCTTCACCAGGAGGGGCGCCGGCAGTCCCCGGTTGACCTCCAGCTGGGTGTACTGGCCCGCCTCGGCCCGGGTGAGCATCTCGGTGGAGATGTCGGTGCCGGTGATCTCGAAGGACCAGCCGGGCGGCAGGTTGTCATGCAGCACCATCGCGATCGTGTACGGCTCCTGCCCGCTGGAGCTCGCCGCCGACCAGACCTTGATCGAGCGGGTGGTCGCCCGGCGCACCAGCAGGTCCGGCAGCACCGTGTCGACGAGCTGCTTGAACGGCTCACCGTCGCGGAAGAACGACGTCTCGTTGGTCGTGAGCGCGTCCACGATCTTGCGGTGGACCTCCGGTTCGGGGCGCTGCTGGGCCCGCGCGACGAACTCCGACACGCTCGGCAGCCCGGACTGCCGGGCCAGCGGCAGCAGCCTCGCCTCCACCAGGTATTCCTTGCCCGCCTCGAGCACGATTGCCGCGTCGCGTCGAACGAGGCCGCTGATGAAGGCGAACTCCTGGGCAGTCAATGTCATCGGGTCACCTCCATGGACTTCGCACCCCGACCACCGGCGGTACGGCTGATGAGATGGTGGGCGATCTCGCCCAGCGGTAGGACGGCGTGCGCGAGGCCGGCCGTCGCCACCGCGCCGGGCATGCCCCAGACGACGGAGGTCGCCTCGTCCTGCGCGACGATCTCCGCGCCGGCACCGCGCAGCTGCTCGGCGCCGCGTTTCCCGTCCTGCCCCATCCCGGTGAGGATGATCGCGAGCGTGGCGCCGCCGTAGGTCTTCGCCACCGAACGGAACAGCACGTCGACGGCCGGTCGGCAGAAGTTCTCCGGCGGCCCGGTGTTGAGCTTCGTGACCACCTCGGTCCCGCGACGGTGCACCTCCAGGTGGAAGTCGCCGGGCGCGATGTACACCGTGCCGGGCCGCACGGTCATGTCGCCGGTCGCCTCGACGACGGTCAGCGCCGCGGTCCGGTCGAGCCGGTCGGCGAACATCTTGGTGAAGACGGGCGGCATGTGCTGCACCACGACCACCGGCACCGACAGGTTCGCCGGCAGCGCCCGCACGACGGTGGTCAGTGCGTCCGGCCCGCCGGTCGAGCAGCCGATGGTGACGACCTCGACGCGGTCGCCGCGCGGCGACGTGCGGGCCGGCGCGGTCGTGGGCGGCGCGGTCACCGGTGGGCGGACCGAACCCGGCAGCGGGTTGCCGCCAGGGCGGGCGAGGGGCGGCGCGACGGCGTGACCGGTGCCGAACGTCCGGGTGTTCGGCCCGATGTTGGGCCCGATGCCGATGGGCGGTCGGGTCGGCGTCGCGAGCGCGGACCGGCGGCCACCGCCGCACAGGGCGTGGATCCGCGGGATGATCTGCTCGCGGACCGACCGGATGCTCTCCGCGACGCTGCCGACGTTGGCCGGCTTCGTGACGTAGTCGCTGGCCCCCGCCGACAGCGCGTCGAGGGTCGCCGTCGCGCCGGCCGCGGTGAGCGTGCTGAACATGATGACCGGGAGCCGGGCGTACAGGGCGCGGATCGCGCGCAGGGTCTCGAGACCGTCCATGATCGGCATCTCGATGTCCAGGGTCACCAGGTCCGGGCGGAGCTGCTCGATCTTCGTGAGCGCCACCTTCCCGTTCGGGGCGGTGCCGACCACGCGGATCTCCGCGTCGTCGCTGAGCGCGTCGGTGATCAGACGCCGGACGACGACTGAGTCGTCCACCACCAGAACCGAGATCACGCGCCCTTGCCTCCAGCACCGGGGGCCTCAGGCGAAAAAGCGAGGCCCGTCACGTTCCAGCGGGCTAATCGGCGGTGCTCCGGGGACGATGAGGGAAATTCCAAAAGAACCGCCCCTGCCCGGAGCATTCCGGACAGGGGCGATGTTTGGGGTCGGCTTAGACCGAGAGCGGCCCCAGCGCGGTGAAGTACGGGTCGAGCAGCCGGCGCGACGTCGTGGTGTCCAGCAGGTCGCGCACCATGAGGGCCTGGACGGCGCCGCTGAGCAGGTTCCACACGCCGCCGGCCCGGTCGCTGACCGGCACCCCGGAGCGGTCCAGGGCCTGCACCAGCAGCAGCTGCGCGGCGGCGCCGGCGCGGACCCGGCCGGAGAGGAAGACGGCCCAGGACGCCGAGTGCACGGCCGGCGCCCAGTCGGTCAGGCCCGGGCGGGAGGTGTCGGTGACCTTGTTGAGCTGGCGCATCTCGGCCGGGGACAGCGAGCCGACCCGGCGCAGCATCTGGCGCAGGTCGTCGGCCTGCGGGCCGAGGTCGTGCTCGCGCTCGGGCAGCGCCCGCAGCGCCGCGGCGTAGGGAGCGCTCAGCCGGCGCCGCGACTCGTCGGTCAGCAGCTCCCGCAGGTAGGCGGCCGCGGCGGCGTCGGACAGCACGCCGGTGGCCTTGCTCGCGACCTCGCTCTGGCGCTGCCGCGGGGCGCGCACCTGCGGCGTCGGCATGGTGGCCTGCGCCGGGCGGTTGCCCCAGGTCCAGTCGAGGATGTCGTAGCGCAGGCAGTGCAGCAGCCCGTCGAGGGTGCCGAGCGGGGCGCGCTCGACCACGGCGAGCGCACCGGCGTCGGCGTTCACCGCACGGCGCTCCTGGGCGGCGGCGTCGACGTCACGCCACAGGTCGACACGGTCCCAGTCGTCGTCGGCGCGGGCCGACGCAACCGCATCAAGGTCACTCTGAGTGAGCGAGAGTCCGCGGAGCAGCACATCGGCGGCGGCCGATCCGCCCTGCAGGCGGGAGAGGTCGAAGCCGAGAACGGGGGCGCTAACCAGGCTGTACATGCAACTAGTCTGCAACGCAGTTGCACCCCGGTCTGTCAGCCAAAAGGGTCGCTGGCGGGGCACAGCGAGCGTACCCCGCCCGGCCGGGTCAGATCTTGAACCGTGCGACGAGTGCGCGCATCTCGCTCGACATGCGGGACAGATCCGAAGCCGCGCGTTGCGCCTCGGCTACGTTGAGTGATGTCGTCTGGGTGGCGGCGGCGACCGTGGAGACGTTGGTGGCGATCTCGACGGAGCCGGTCGCGGCCTCGCTGACGCTGCGGTTCATCTCGTTCGTCGTGGCCGTCTGCTCCTCGACGGCGGAGGCGATGGTGAGCTGGTAGTCGTTGATCCGCGAGATGATCTGGCTGATCTCGCCGATCGCGGCGACCGCACCCGTGGTGTCCGCCTGGATCGCCTCGACCCGCCGGGAGATGTCCTCGGTGGCCCGCGCGGTCTCCTGCGCCAGGTCCTTGACCTCGTTGGCGACGACCGCGAAGCCCTTGCCCGCCTCGCCCGCGCGGGCCGCCTCGATCGTGGCGTTGAGGGCGAGCAGGTTGGTCTGCTCCGCGATCGAGGTGATGACCTTGACGACGTTGCCGATCTCCGTGGAGGACTCGCCGAGCCGGGCGACCGCCTGGTTGGTCGACTCGGCCGCCATGACCGCCTGCGACGCGACCTTCGCCGCCTCGCTGGCGTTCTGCGCGATCTCGCGGATCGACAGCCCCATCTCGTCGGCGCCGGCGGCGACGGTCTGCACGTTGCGGGAGACCTGTTCGGCCGCGGCGGCGACGAGGTTGGCCTGGTCGCTGGCCTCGCCGGTGCCGCTGGCGATCTGCGCGCTCACGCCGGTGAGCTCACCGGCGGACGCGGCGAGGGACGAGGCGGTGTGGTCCATCGTCTGCACGGTGGTGCGCATGCTCTCGGTGGCCTTGTTCAGCGCCTCGGCCATGATGCCGACCTCGTCGGTGGAGGTGACCTCGACCCGGTGGCTGAGGTCGCCGCCGGCAACGGCGCCGAGCACGTCGGCGACCCGGCGCAGCGGGCGCACGACCAGCGCGGTCACCCACAGGCCGACGCCGAACGCGCCGAGCAGCCCGAGCACGGCCGCGCCGATCATCATCATCCGGCTGGACTCGTAGTTGTTCTGCGCGTCGGCGCGCCACTGCTCGGCCTCGGCGAACTCCGCCGCCTGCAGCTCGTCGACGAGGTCCTGCGCCTTGACGATCTGCGGGGTGCCCTTGGCCGCGGCGATCTGCACGTACAGGTCGACCCGGCCGGCGTTGGCGGCGGGGATCATCTCGGCGTCCCGCACGGTCTGATACGCCTTCATCGCCGTCGCGACGGTCTCGGCCTTGGTGGCGCGGGCGGGCGCGGCGCCGGCCCGGTACCGCTCGATCGCCGCCATGACGTTCTTGTCGGCGGTGACGCGCTTGTCGTCGGACAGCGCGCTGAGCGTGTCGGTGATGCCGTCGCGGATGTCGGAGAGCGCGGCGAACTGCGCGCTCTTCGCCGTGACCTTGCGAGTGGTGTCGTTGGCGTCGCTCAGCCCTTTGAGCGCGCCGAACGTCATCGCGATCATGGCGATGCCGGCGACGGCGATGGCGCTGAGCACCTTCGCACGGACCCCGCGGTTGGTGAACCAGTTCATGGGGACCTATTCCTCGCGGTTGGTGCCGGGCTGGCTGGTGTTGACGGCCTTGGTGGTGTCGAGGGCGAGCAACAGCCGGCCGTCGAGCTTGAACGCACCGGTGATGAGGTGCCGGCTCGGCCCGTGCAGGGTGTCCGGCGGCGGCTCGAACGTGTCGTCCTGGAGCGTGACGACCTCGCCGATCCGGTCGACCAGCAGCGAGACGGACTCCTCGTCGGTCTTCACGATCACGTTCATCGCCGGTTCGGCGCTCTTGGTGCGCGGCGGCAGGCCGAGCTGCACCCGCAGGTCGACGGCGGCGATCACCTGGCCGCGGAGGTTGAACAGCCCACCGACGGACTCCGGGGCGAGCGGCACGGGCGTGTACTGGTCGAAGGAGAGGACCTCCTGCACCTTGGCGACGTCGAGCCCGAAGAGCTGGTCGGCGACCTCGAAGGTGGCGTACTGGCGGCTGGCCATGATCAGGCTCCGGCGTGCTGGTAGGTGTAGTCGGCGTTGGCGTCCGACTGGTACGGGTCGTACGGGTCGACGCTGTC
>NZ_BONQ01000215.1 GCF_016862795.1 Dactylosporangium siamense
GGTCCGGCAGGAGCCGTCGAGACCCAGGCGCGAGGAGATCATGCGCATGAGTCACCCTGCCGAAGGGCAGGGCTCGTTAGTGCGCGAGTTCGGCGCCAGCTGATTCGTCGAATGCTGGTGCCGCGGTGTCGTCGTCGGCTTGCAACAGATCGCTGTCGCTGTAACTGGCGGACTGCGGAAGGTTGGGTGCTGCGATAGGGGTTTGTCTGTCCAGATCGTTAGATCGATCGGCGACGGTGATAGCGAGTCGGTGCACGTCTTGTTGGATTGCCGCAGCGGTGTCGGCGAGCAGGTCGGCGAGGTTGCCGTGCAGGTCTGCGGGTAGGGACTGGGCGAGGACGGCTGAGCGGTTGAAGATGTGGGCGGTGCCGGTGCCTGTGCTGAGGCTTGCGGCTCGGCCGCGTTCGATGGCGTTGCGAGTGTCGGGCGGTTGTTGCCATTGGCCGCCGAGGAGGTGGTTGCGGTAGAGGTGGTGGCCGTCGCGTTGCAGGACGCGGACGTCGTCGGCGAGGCGGTGCTGGTCGATGTGGTCGGCACTCGCGAGCATGCCGGTGTAGGTGCTGCGCTGGTAGGGCGTGGGTGCGTAGCGGCCCCAGCCGATGGTTGTCTGGTCGTGCTGGTAGCGGTCGAGGACGCCGAGGCGGCTGTGGAGCTCGTGGACGGCGAGGAAGGCGACCTGTGTGGTGTAGCCGGCCTCGCGGAAGCGGTTGAGGAGCGCTTCGGCGTGGCCGGGGTCGGCGAGGGTCGTGGACAGCACGATGTTGAAGCGGTGGCTGATGGCCTCGGCGATGCACATGCGTAGCCACCGTTGGGCGTCGCGTTGGGTGTATGCGGCGGCGGTGCGGTCGTCGGCCAGGGCCAGGCTCTCGTACCGAGGGTGGTAGGTGCGGAGGTCGTCGACGTCAATGGCGACCGCGTCGCTATGGCCGAGTTGCGCGAGAACGGCGGCTTGGGCAACGGATTTGCCGGCGCCGGGCTGACCGGCGACGATCACCACGGCCGGGTAGTGCTACGCAACGCCAGTGATGCGGTCGGGCGCGATGTCTTCGGCGAAGATCCGTTCGGCTTCGTCGGGTGGTAGAACGTATCGGTCACGGTCGAGGCCGGTGGTCATGGTGGTCCGGTCCGTACCTGACGCAGCACCGCCGGATATTCGGTGAGAATCCGGACGATCGTTGGCTGGTCAGCCGGGTTCAGGTGCCGCTGTTCGGTGGCGTATCGCCGGCGTTCGGCGCGTAGCTGTTCGAGGTCGTCGCCGGGGCGAGGATGCGCAATCCGCGCACTGTATGCGGCGTTGAGCGCGCGGAGCAGCCCGATCGCGCGATCGACGTCCTCGCTTTGGTCGATATCCCACGGCCGGAATACATCATCGGGTCGTTCGGTGGTCATGATCGCCCCCTGTACCGGCGATTCTAGGTCGCGGCGCGCGACGTGTCCGGTGGCAAGACTTCGAGGGCTGGGCCCGGCGGCGTCGATGCGACGGTGCACGTCGGATCAAGCGGCGCTAGTTCCGGTTTCGCGAAGGGCGCTGATGTCGACGCCAGCAGTGGTCAGCAGTGCAATCGCCTGGGTCATGTCGAGGTCGTCAACGACGTTCGCGCCTTAGAGATCAGTTCAGAATGAGCTGGCGTGTCGGATTGCCTGAGCGGGCAAGGTGATCGATGCTCGGGCAGTGTCTGACGCGGTGCTCACGGACGAGCTATGGTCGCGGCTGGAGCCGCTGATCCCGGTGCGACAGCGGCGGTTCCGGTATCCCGGCCGCGCACGGACGTCGGACCGTGCGGCGTTGGAAGGGATTCTCTTCGCTGCCCGGACCGGCGTGTCGTGGAATGCGTTACCAACGGCGGCGTTCGGCGCGTCGGGCGCCACGTGCTGGCGGCGGTTGAAGGAGTGGCACGAGGCCGGGGTCTGGCAACAGTTGCACGAGCTGCTCCTGGCCGAGCTGCGCGCTGCCAGCCGTCTGGATCTTTCCGCGGCGATCGTCGACTCGTCGCATCTGCGGGCGCTCAAAGGGGGGACCTCACCGGTCCCAGCCCGGTCGACCGGGGCAAGCTGGGCAGCAAGCACCACGTGATCACCGATGCCGCCGGCATCCCCTTGGCGGTGATCCTGACCGGCGGCAACCGCAACGACATCACCCAGCTGCTGCCACTATTGGACGCCGTTCCACCCGCCCGCGGTCTGGTCGGACGACCGTTGCGCCGGCCGCGGCGTATCTACGCCGACCGTGGCTACGACTTCGACAAGTACCGCCGCCTGCTGCGCGCCCGCGGCGTTACACCGCACATCGCCCGCCGCAACACCGCCCACGGCTCCGGACTCGGTACACACCGCTGGCCCGTCGAACGCACCATCGCCTGGCTACACGCGTTCAAGAAGCTCAGACTACGAACCGAACGCCGAGCCGACATCCACCGAGCCCTCGTCAGCCTGGCCTGCTCAGTCATCTGCCTCCGCCAACTCATTCTGAACTGACCTCTTAGGTGAGGCGGCACCACTCGCGGTTGCCGGAGCAGAGCACTTCGACCATCCAGGCGTTGTCGGGCGTATTCGTCGCCCCTTGGACTTCGACCGTCGTAGGCCGCTGACTGTCGCGGCGGCGCTGCGAGTCGGCCTGTGCAAGGTCGCGGATGAACTTTTGAAGAGGTGGATTAGCACAGCTTGTAGGCTCGTCAGCGATGGCCGAGTCGACTGATGAGCTGCCCACCGACTGGTGGACCACCGAGGATGTGTTGGCGTACCTGCGATCCGCGGGTGCGCCGATCAGCCGTGTTACGTGGGCTGCCTACGTCTCACGCGGCCAGGCTCCCGCCGCCGATCGCATGTTCGGTCGTTCGCCGGCGTGGCGGCCAGCCGCGGTGCGGGGCTGGCAGGCGACCCGCCCTCGTCGCGGTTCCATCGATGCCTCACCCCCTCTCGACTCGCCTTCCGTTGAGGACAAGTCAACCGGGAATCCCGCGCGCCGCCGATGAGGCAAAGCGTCACCGTCGATGCATCCTCGATGCAGCCACAGTGCAGTTCGTCGATGCAATGCAGAGAGCCCCGGATGGACGTGCACCCGGGGCTGTTGCGTTGACCACCTACGCGGGGTTCATGGCGTCCAGGGCTTCGTCGACGTGGTCGCGGAGACGGCGCAGGTCTGCATAGTCGAGGAACGCGACCGCCGTCTCCGCCCGAGCGACGGTGAACGCGAGGTCGACGCAATCCCGTTTGCTGTGCTGCGCGAGGGTGACCAGGACGTTGCCCGCTTCAGGCGAACCTCCCCAACGCAGTGCGCGTGGAACGCCACCCCGGGCCGATGCCTGGCGCGGCACCAAGCGGGACAGTCTGCCGTGTCCACCAGCCGCCCGTCGGGGTCGCCCTCGACGAGCGCGACGAGGCCCGCAGGATGCCCTGGTGCCCGGTGTCGTAGGCGGAGACCTCAGCGACATGGCTGGCTCAACCCAGATCGCAGTGACGGCCTCGTGCCGGGGTACGCCGCTGGCGTCGGGCGGCGCAGGGGAGTCAGCACCTGGACGAGGTAATGGAGTTCGGCGTCGGACAGGCCGCTGCCGACACTGCCGATGTACTGCAGGCGGCCGTCGGGGTCGGTGTCGGCCAGCAGGAGCGCGCCGATCGTCGCAGCGCGGCGTCCTCGACCGTGGAGGCCGCGGCCACACAGACCACGGCCTCCACGGGAGGCGCGATCGACGAATGTTCCGCCAGCTCATGCAGTTAGGCACCATCAACGTCAACAGCTGGGCACCCGACTCCAGCCGCTTCGCCTCCATCGACTACCCAACCTGCTGACCCCTCACCAGCACGACCTGCCACACGTCCGGCCGCGCCCTTGGCCACCGAACGTGCCGAGCATCTGACCGGTTTGCCGGGCCCGGGACATCGCGGTTGAGCTGCGAGAATCGAGGCATGGCGGACCCTGCTGCGGTGGAGAGGCTGCGCGAGATCGTGCTGAAGGCCGCCTCCGCGATCGCGAGCGTCAGCACTGCGGCGAAACTCGACGAGGACCTGGCCCGAGCCGGGCTACCACCGTCGGTCTCCGGCGACAGCAAACCCAAACGGGCAGCGAACAGCGCGGCGCTGGTGCCCGCCGACCGGCTCCGTGACGTCGTGCTCGGCCTGCTGCACCAGGACACCTGGCTGTCCCCACAGGATCGCATCACCGCGCAGGACTGCATCTGGGAACAGGAACAGCACCCGACGATCGAGAAACGCACCCGGCGCGACATCGCCCGGGCGGTGCCGGGCAACATCCTCGCCGACCACTACCCCCGCTTCCGGGCATTGCTCGGCACGTTGTTCGACCTCGGCCAGGGACAGATCTTCCTGCTCCAAACGCGAGACGGCAGCCTCGGCGGGCAAATCGATCGGCATTTCCATCACAATGACGACTGGACGGTCGAGGAGCTGTTCGACGCGCTCGGCGCCGTCGACGCCTCCGACCGCAGGTTCGCGCTGCTGTTGGAAGGCATGGTCTCCGGCGCCACCGTGACCGACGAGGCTGCGCAACGCCAGCTCGTCGAGGCGATCAACGGCCCGCTCACCGTCCCCGGACTCGAGCTGCGAGAGACCGGCAGCGCCGACGGCTACCCCGTCTTCGAGCTCGTGGCGACCCGCGCACGAGGCGGCCGACCGAAGCAGCTGATCTTCGGCTCGTCCCGCAAGCCGGACCTGCGGCTCATCGACGCCATCGACAACGACCTGGAAGTGCTCGATCACCACGACGACGTCCTCGTCTACGACCGGCCGATCGGCCCAGCCGGCCTGCGCTGGCGCGACCTGCAGACGTGGTGGCAGGAAACCCACCACATCGAGGACGACGCAGAGGCCAAACGGCAGCTGTGGCAGCGACTCGGCCGCAGCCTGCCTAGAAACGCACCACACCAGACCCTGCTGTTCGTCGAATACCACGAGATCTACAGCGACGTGCTGCCCGACCTCCCGGCGCTGCTGCCGGAAGTGTGGCGGCATTGGGATCACAAGACAGTGAAAGAGCGCGGCAAGGACGCGCTCGTGCAGTTCCGGATGGACTTCCTGCTCCTCGCTCCGGGCGGCGCGAGGATCGTGCTGGAAGTCGACGGCCAGACGCACTACGCCAGCGAGCAGGGCCGCCGCGGTGAACGCCGGTGGTCACCGGACGGCGACCGCTACGCCCACACCATGGCCCAAACCCGGGACCTCGGCCTCGCCGGGTACGAGGTGTACCGGTTCGGCACCAACGAGCTGGAGGAAGAAGACAAGGACGAAGTCCGAGCGATGCTCACCCACTTCTTCGACAACCTGTTCCGCCGGCACCGCATCGCCGCACCACGTCGTTCCAACTGACAAGCCGCCAACGGAACGCGGAATGCTAACCCGGCTACCTGGACCAACGCCCGAAAGTGACGCCGCGGCGCCAACGCCGGTCAATCGGTCAATTCAAAAGGGTGTCTACAAGATGCCCTCGAAACCGCCGCGGGCCACGATGAGGGCCTGGTCGAGGTCGTCGAAGACTGGCGGGACGTGGACGACGGCGCCGTCAAGACCGAGCTGGTCGAGCAGAGCGCGCCGTTGCTTGTATGGCAGCTGCGTCGTGGCGTGTCCGTCGAGGTGGAGCACGTCGAAGACGATGAACCGCACGGGGACGGAGTCCAGCAGGTTCGGCTGGGGTGCCTGGACATGGATGCGTCCTTGCAGCAGCGAGAACGATGGCGTCGACGTCGCCGGATTGACGGCGACGAGTTCACCGTCGAGGGTTACGCTGCGGCCGCATAACAGGAAGGCAAGCGCTCGGAGCTCGGGGTACGAGGCGGAGACGTCCCGTTGGGCTCTGGAGTGGGCGATCAGCGGGGTTCCAGCCACGCGGACGAGGGCACGGACACCGTCGAACTTCAGCTCGTACGAGCAGCCATCGCCGGTCGGTGGCGGCGCGGGTGTGGCCAGCATGGCGGCAACCGGTGGCGGCAATCCCGCGGTCAGGCGCCCGGTCGCAGTCACTCGCATTCGTCGTGCGGATCGGTGAGCCGTGATGGTACCGGTATCGAGGCGGGTGGGGCGAGGGTGAGGTCGCCGACGTCCAGTCCGTGGCGGTGCAGCAGTTCCTGTAGGCCGCTCGTGGTGCGCCAGTACTCTGCGCCGTCGGGGTCGACGGCAAGGTTCCAGGTGCGTTCGCCGGTGCCGTCGCGGTCGAGGACCGCAGACTCGACCCGCCAGCCTTCCGCGTATAGGACCGTGATCGCCACAGTTCCAGATTCGGCAGGTGTTTTCCCTGGTCAAGAGCACATGGTGTAGATCACTGAACTACAAGGCTGTCGTTCTGTGGCGTGTTGTTATCTCGATGCCGTCCGTCAGTACGCGGCTCACCTGCCGGCCGTGTGAGGGGTTCGGCTGACCGTGACTCGCGTGTGTTCGGCTCGCGCTGTCCGGTGTGAAGGTCGGACCGGCGAAGTGGTGGCGCCAATGGTCAGCCGTTGGGGCGGGCAGGGGGCGGCCGGGGCTCGTTCCCGCGTCAGAGCTCCGCAGGTGCGGGCGTCGGGGATGACTCAGAGGTATCCCGGCTGCCGCCTGCCTGTCTCACCGGTCTGGGGCGGGTGGCGGAAAGCGCGGTGTTCGTCGTAGAGTTCGCCGTGGGCAAGGCAGTGGTGGAGGCCGGATAGCAGCCGTCGGGCGACGCGGCGCAGCGCGCCAGCGTAGGTGTCGCCGCCGGCTCGGCGGTGCTGGTAGAGCCGGTAGGCGCCGGGTGACTTGGTCAGTGCGCTGAACGCCCACCGGTGGCAGACCTCTTTCAACGTGCGGTTGCAGATGCGTCGGTGGGCGACGATCCGGCTGGATCCGCTCTCCCAGGTCAGCGGGGCCAGTCCGGCATAGGCGCACAGTCCGACCGCGGTCCGGAATCGGCTGGGGTCGTCGCCGATCTGGGCGAGCAGCCGGGCGCCGGTCAGTGGCCCGCATCCGGGGAACGACAGAAATGTCTTGGCGTCGGGGTGCTCTTCGAACCGGGCGATGAGTTCGTCGACGAGGTGGTCGCTGCTGCTGCATGCCTGGTCGAACTGGGCGACGACGGTGCGGATCTCCACGGATAGTGCCTGCTCGACTGCGGCCGGTACGCGTAGGACGGGCTCAGCGAAGTGGTCCCGTAGCCGGTATGCCTCTGTATCGATGAGCCGGGTCCGGCCGGCGGCTGCCAGGATCTTGCTCAGCCGGTGCTGGGTGAGGCGTTGCGCGGTGGCTGCGGTCGGGCCGGCGGCCAGCACGGCGCGTGCCTCTGGCCGGCACAGGCCGTGGTCGAGGTGCGTCCAGGCGGTGACGGCGGCCGGGTGCGCCTGCTGTAGCAGGCTGCGCAGTCGCTGTTGCAGCCGTTGCCGGTGCCGTTGCGCGGAAAGCTGTGCATGGCTGAGCACACTGATCGCCGCGCAGTCCGGGCTGTGCTCGGGCAGTGGACGCAGCCACACCCAGCTGGTCGCCAGGATCGACGCGAGGAGTTTCGAGTCGGCCGGATCGGACTTCTTCGGCGCGGGCGCGATGCGGCGTCGTTCGGCGGCCACCATCGACGGCGGGATCTGGTAGATCGGCTGCCCGCGCTGGCGCAGGGCGGCGACCAACAGCCCGCGGTTGGTTTCGATCGCGATCGGGACGTGCCGGCGGCTGTGGCTGTGGCTGCGTGACAGCGACCCGAGCAGGGTCAGCAATTGCTGGACCCCGGCCGGGTTGGTCGGGATCTTCGTCCGGGCGACGAGGTTGCCGTCGCGGTCGATGATCGTGACGTCGTTGAGTCCTTCGGACCAGTCGATGCCGCAGTACCACCGTGGCCGCCGCCGCACCGTGGTGTTGGTCGGTGCGGCGGCGGGTTGGCGGTCGGTGTCGTCGTCCGGCGTCTGATGGGGTTGATCGGTCATGTCGTGGGGTCGGCGGGAAGCAGCTGGTGCAGGCCATGCAGCCGTGTGGGCTGCTGGACGAGGCGGGCGATGAGCCGGTGCTGCGCCGCGGGTAGTTGCGCATCACCGGGCCTGGTGGCGCAGCGGATCAGGTCGGTGAGTTCGAACGCTGTTCCGGCGGGCGTTCCCCACGCGGTGATGTGCCGGTGGGCGGTGAGCCCGGCGTGGAGCCGTGCCAGGCTGGGCTCGCTCACCTGTCCCCACCAGGGCCAGGCCTGGGTGACTAGTTCGGTCGCCAGCTTGATCAGGGCAGGGTCGGCGTCGTCGGCTTGCAGTCGTGCGACGACCGCTGCTGCGGCCAGGTGCGCGCCGAGCTGCCACCGGCCGGCGGCCTGGACGACCTGAGGCGGGGCGCCGGGCTTGCTGACGGCGTGGCCGTAGCTGCTCGTCAGTTGGTCGATGACGGTCCAGGCCAGGTCGTGGTCGGGGTGGCCGGCGAGGACCGCGCCGACCATGCCCTCTGCCGCTGTGGGCGCGTAGGCAGGTGGCACGGCCCAGTGCGGCACATGGAGCGCGAGTAGCGCCAGGTCCGGAGTCGTCGATCGGTACATGAGCTGGATCCCCTTCTGGGCAGGCGGGTGTGCGTCGGCGTGGAGATCGACCGACGTCATACCCCCGCATGCGCGGGGAGCACCGCCAGACACGTCCGGCGGGTTCGGCCACGAGGTGTTTCGAGCGCATCGCTTCTCTACGGAAGTCGATGTCTGGGTCGTGGAGCCCGAACGTGGTTATCCTGCCACACCGGCGCTGGGCCCTGCATCCGGCAGACGCCCAACACCCTGCTCGATCCAGCCGCCGGCGTGAATATCCACATGTTATCCACAGGCGAGTACGCGGCTGTGGATAACATGGGTGGGTGCCACGCCTCGGCCGGCGAGTGTCTGACCGTGATCCTGCTGCCATCGTCCGGCCGCTGCACTACCGGCGGCGGTGATACGGGTTCTTTGTTGGTCAGGGTTGCGGCTTCGGTCTGCTGGAAACCCGGCTATGGGCGGCGGTGAGGTCCCTCCACTGCTGATCCGGTGCCATGTGCTGCTCAGCTTCGTTGATGGCGGCGTCCAGCGTCGGGTAGTGGCGCGTCCAGGGCCGTCCGTCTTGGCCGCCGAGCCGAAGTTCTAAGGTGAACGTGACGCCGTCGGTACGGATGTAGACATCCCGGCGGTTGAACCGTCCCCAAAGGCAGTTCCACCAGTGTCGAACGAGTTGTTGGGCCCCTGTGGCGGCCGGAGCTCCGGCTGGCCCATTCGGGTCGGGCGCACTGACACCCGGCTGGTGAATGTTCATGTCGCCACCGCTGGCCTCGTCTCGATGTCTGTCTGGTCGCGGTCGAATGGGTCCGTGACGGCCCAATCGGGGGATTGGGGTGTCGGCACCGAGGCGAGGTGCCGCTGGCGTTCGGCGTCGGGGCGTAGCTGTGGAGCGCGCAGGTGGGCATAGAGCCCGGAGGGGGCAGGCAACCACATGGTGGTTCGCCGCGGCCTGGCTGCGGCGCCACGCCCACGGGCGACAACCGACACTTTGCGGCACTGCACCCGGCCCCGGCCGTCGCCGAGTCCTTCCCATGCTGCCTGTTCGACGTGCAGCGTCACGTCCGCGCCGGACCAGTCGCCATACGCCACGAGCACGGACCCGCGTTGCCGGGCCCGGGCGGCGAGCCGTCCACAGACCGCCGAGCCCGGCGACTGGCTGGCTGCAACGACGACGACCTCGAGGCCGTCCAGCAGGATCGCCGCAGCCGTGCTCCAGTCCGGCCCGCACTGCGGCAGCAGCGCAGTTGGAGTCCGTGCGAGTTCTTGCGTGGACTCGGGTGGCGTTGGTTGCGTTTATGCAGGTCATTCGATGGGTGGAGATGACTGTGCCTACGGGTGAATTCTGCGATGGAGACCTGGATTCCAGGCGCTTCTCGCGGATTTGATGGCCTTGTGGCGGAATCGAGCACTCGCAGGCTGTCGGTGGTACCGGCGTTGGTGCCGGCCACTGAAGCTGGCGCGCCGTCCGCTGCAGGCTTCGAACTCGAGGCGGGCCTTGCTGATGTGCTGACGTTGGACCGGCGTCGTGCTGCGGGCGGTGGTGACGAGCAGGCGATGTTCTTGGACACGGTGGCTGAGTACCAGTGGGCTCGGGATGTGGCTGGTCTGGCGCCGTCGACGCTGGAGCGGCTGGTCGGGCCGGTGTTGGAGGTTTGTGAGCACTTCGAGGTGGTGCCGTGGCGGTTGACTGCCCGGGATGTGGATCGGTACTTCGCTGGTCCGGGTCGGCGGTCGACGTCGACGGTTCGGCGGAAGTTGAACGCGATCGACGGCTACTTCGTTTTTCTGGAGCAGCGGTACGCGGGTGAGCTCGCGCGGCGGTTCGATGTGCGGGTCGAGTCGCCGGTGGATCGGTTCAACCGGCCTCGGCATCGGGGTGACTTCGGGCTGCGGGTGCCGCCGTCCAGACGGGCGATGCGCGAGTTCTTCGCATCGTGGCGGGCCTGGTTGCCGCAGGCGCGGAAGCCGTTGGTGGCGTGCCGGGACTACGTGATGGCGAAGATCGCGTACGTGTCGGGTGTTCGAGCGGCTGAGTTGTGCGCGGTTCGGCTGGCTGATGTGCATTGGGAGGCCGGGCAGTGGGGCCGGTTTGTCGTGCAGGGTAAGGGCGCACGAGGGTCCGGCCCGCGGCAGCGGATGGCGTATCTGTTCGCGGACGGTCGGTCGTTGTTGTGGTGGTACGTGGAGGAGGTCCGGGGACTGTTCCCGGACGATGTGGAGCATCCGGATGCGCCGTTGTGGCCGTCGGAGCGGCTGTCGCCTGTTGCGGCGTCGCTAGGCATCGATGGGCCGGGTCTTGCGCTGGCTCCGGGCACGTTCGGCCGGGCGTTGAAGGCTGCCGGCGAGCGGTTCCTGCCGCCGCCGGGTGGAGCGTTGTTCCCACACCTGTTGCGGCATGCCTGCGCGACGCACAACTACGAGGCGGGGATGTCGCTGTGGGAGGTGCAGAAGTTGCTGGGTCATGAGTGGACGACCACGACGGTGCGGTACCTGGCGACGGCGCATGCCGATCCGGAGCAGGCGGCGCTCGCCGCGTCGGATCGCGCCGTCCAACGGCTGCAGGGCAACACGGGGAGGCTGCAGTGAAGTGGAACCTACGGTGGGCAGCCGCCCGCCGGGACATCTGGCGGCCGAGTGACCTGCGCAAGGCTTTCCTGCAGGTCGGGTTCGACGCCTCGTTGAGCAAGGTGGCCGCGCTATGGAGCGGCAAGCCGATCTCGCTGCGGCTGGATGACCTGGACCTGATCTGCGCGGCTTTGCACTGCACGGTCGGGGACCTGCTGGAGGCCGAGCCGCTGGCCGGTGCGGCGCCGGCTGATCAGGCAGCGCCGACGGCGGACGGCACCAGCAGGGGAACTGGGGGCGGCGGGCAGGTGCGGCCGTTGCCGCGACGCCGGGCAGGGCGTGGTCCGTTGTTGCCGCCGAGCTGACGATGCCGGCGCGATGGCAGGTCGGGCAGTGCCGGCAATGTTTCGGCTGGGGTTGGCTGCTGGGTCCCTATCGCTGCCAGCCGTGCACGAGCTGGCTCCGGAGCCGGCCGCGGTCGGGTGCTTGCCGGCGGTGCGGATACGTGGAGTTGCTCAACTCCGGTGCGGAGTGCCGGGTCTGTACGGTGGGGCTGCTGCGTACCGGTACGCACGACGCGGCGATTGAGGTGTGCCGCACACCGCAGTTGACGCTTCTCGGTCCCGGTCTCGCCGCGCAGATCAAGATGAGGAGCGACCAGCCGGCGGGCGGCGTCGCTGGACTGGATTCGGTGGTCGTGGACGATCCGAGGGTGTGTCCGCCGGCGGTGGTTGGCCAGCAGGCGTTGTTCACTGCGGCCGTTTACCTGCGGTTGCGTCGCAGTGACGCGCAACGGATCAGCGGCCGCGCCATTGCCGGGTTTGACCGGGCGCTGGAATGCTTTCGCGTGCACTGCCAGATCGACACGCCGTTGCCGGTGAGCGCGATGCGGGATTTCTTGCGGCTGGTGCTTGCAGTGCGGGAGGCGGAGGGTGCAGCGCTCGTCGACGAGATGTGGCTCTCGGCGGTGCCGGTGCAACGTCACCGGCTTGCGGCGGTGCTGCGCGACGCCGGGCTGCTGTTAGCGCGACGCCCCGTCGTTCCGCTGCCACGGCGCCGGGCGCCGGTGCCTCGCAGCTGCAGCGCCTGCCATTCGTGGGCGTTCGAGGAAACATGCACTCCGTGCAAGCTCTGGCGAGGGCGCTATCCCGGTGCCGGCCGGTGCGAGCGGTGCGGGCAGCCCGGGGTCAACCTCGCCGACGAGTGGTGCCGCCGCTGCCACGTCGATCACCGGTGGCACCCCGAACCGACTTTCGCTGCGATGGTGGCGACACAGCTGTGGTTCGGTGGTGGGCTGGCGCCGCGCCTGCTGACGCACGCGGGTGTCCTGGGCCGGCGCCCCAGCCGGGTCCCGCCCTACCGGGGCTCTGGTCGTCTCCGCCATTGACGCAGCCGACCCGCCCTGCGGGCAGATGCTGGACCCGGACCAGTTCGTGTTGTTCGAGCACGGCCCGCGGGACTGGCGTCCGGTCGCGGGCCGCACGTTGCCGGTGTTGACGGGACCGGCCTGCGGGTTGATGGACCGGTTCGAGCAGCACGCTCGGCACCAGCGGTGGAGCTGGGACGTGCGGGTCCCGTGTCGCGACGCCCTGCACCTGCTGCTCGGCTGGCTGGGTGCGGAGGTGCCGTTCACCGAGCCGGACGTGGCTGGCCTCCGGCAGGTCGACCGCCGCGTCTCGTTGTACCGGCTGCGCCAGTTCCTGGCTGGTCAAGCCATGTATGCGGCGATCCCGACGCCGTCAGCTGCGCTGCTCGCCGTCGAACAGAAGCTCGCCGAGCTGCCCGCCACCGTCGCCGACGAGGTCAGGCGTTGGGTTGCCGTTCTGCGCGGGCAGGGCCGTCGGCCTCGACCACCGGTGGCCGTGGCGACGATCCGCAGCTATCTGCACCGGATGACACCGGTCCTGATCAGCTGGAGCACGCGGATCGCGACGCTGCGGGAGATCAGCCACGATGACATCACCGCCGCCCTGCGTGCGCTCACCCGCGAGCAGGCCCGTCAGGCCGCGCCGGCGCTGCGCAGCCTGTTCGGGGCGTTACGGCAGGAACGGGTCGTGTTCCGCGACCCCGCCCGACACATCCGGATGCCGCAGCGACAGGTGGTGCCGGTCCCGATGCCGGCCGGCCGCCTTGACGGACTGCTGCAGGCCAAGACCGGCGTCCGGATGCAGCTGTGCATCGCGCTGCTCGCCGTGCACGCCATCACCCGGGCCGAGATCCGCCACCTCCGTCTCGACGACGTGGATCTCGCGCGTGGCCGGCTCACCGTCCGCCGTCCCAGCGGCGATCACGTCGTCTACCTCGACCGCGTCACCTACGGCCTCGCGGTCGGCTGGCTGCGTGAGCGTCGCCGGCGGTGGCCGACCAGCGGCAACCCCTACCTGCTCGTCACCGCCCGAACTGCCTACGATGGCCGTCATCCACCGATCTCGGAGCAGGTCATCTCAGGGGCGCTGCACCGCCTCGGCGTCGGTGCGTCAGGGCTGCGCGCCGACCGGATCCTGTATGAGGCCGCGGTCACCGCCGACCCGGTCCGCCTGATGCGGCTGTTCGGTATCAAGGCCGGCACCGCGATGCGGTATGTGCGCGCCGCGCACCCGCACCGGGTGACCGGCCCACGGTGACGAGCGCGCCGTTCACCGGGCAGTCCGCCGCGAGGAACACAGCCTGTCGCTACGGCGCGGGGATGCCACCGCTACCTACGGCCGGTACGCCGCCCGTCGAGGACCGGCCGTCGGCGGCACGCTGGTGTGCCCGCGCGATGTCGACCCACCGGTGCCCCGGCGTGAGGTGCTGCTGCGCCTCGGCCACCGCGGCGGGCAGGTCGGGGTACGGGGCTCGCCACTGTCGGCCTTCCTGGCCGCCGAGCCGGACCTCAACTTCGAAGGTGGCGCCGTCGGTGCGGACGTAGATGTCGCGGCGGCTGAGCCGCCCCCACACGCTGTTCCACCAGTGGTGGATGATCTCGATCGCCACCCGTGCAGCATAATCGAACATCCGTACGATCACGTGTGGTTGGGGTGCAGGCCGGAGTCCGGCGGCTGGGGAGCTCATGGCCGGCCGGGCGGCCTTGTGGCCAGGGCCGCCTGCCAGATCCGGTAGGGGCCGGTGAAGACGGCTTGTGGCAGCGGCAGGGCGCGCTGCTCGTCGGCGAGGTCGGCAGCACCGAAGCGGAGCACGTCGTAGCGGGCGGACTTGAGCTCTGTGTGCGAAATGTCGCATCCGGGCGGCTCGTATTGCTGGTTGAGGGCTGATCGACCGGGGCGGTCATGGCGGTTGATGTCGGACAAGCGACCCGTTGCGGGGATGTCACCATCGATGTGACGTTCGATGATGGTGTCGTGACGGTTCGGAGCCGGGTCGAGGTTTCTGGTGGGTTCGGTGTCGGTGTCGTGCCGGGTGGCGCGGCGGGCGCATGATGGGTTCGGAGCGCCGTGCGTTGGTGATCGGTGTCGGCTCGTTCGATCTGCCGGTGTTGTCCGGTGAGCCCGATCCGGCGGCCGAGCAGTTCGACGACCTCCCGTTCGCGGTGCCGTACGCGGAGCGGCTGGCTGCCACGCTGCGGGCGTACCAGTCGGGCGGGTTCGGTGTCACGTTGCTGCTGGACCCCGATCGGGACGGAATCCATACGGCGGTCCAGGCGCTGCTGGACGACACTGCGGTGACCGCACGGCTGGTCCATGTCATCTCCCACGGTCGGAGCAGCAGGCAGCGTGACTACGTCGAGGTGGTCGGCCGGTGCCGGCGGGCCGGCGGCAACGATGTCCGCGGGTGGGTGTCCGCCGCCGAGGACAGCGGTGTGCCGACGTTGTTCCTGGTCGATCTGTGCGGTGCCGGCCGAGGCGCCGATCTGCAGTTCGCTCACGAGCCCGATGCCGGTGAGCAGATGGCTTGGGTGATCGCGGCGTGCCGGGGTGACGAGCCGGCCTGGGACGGGGCGTTCACGAACGTGGTGACCCGGATCCTCGCCGAGTGCGGCCGGGACGGTCTGGGCACCGACACCCGCACATCACATGTGCCGTTGGTGGAGTTCGCCCGGCGGGTCGCCGACGCGCTGCAGGGTCAGACGCTCACGGCCACGAAGGCCCAGTTTCATCTGACACCTGACCTGCCGTTCCTGCCGAACCCCCGCTACGTCCCGGACCCGGTCGCGGACCGGATCGCGGCCGTGGACCCCGGTCTGCAGCCGTTCCTCAGCGACGCGGTCGCCGACCCGGCCCACTTCCGCACCCGCGCGGGGCTGCACTTCACTGGCCGGCAGAGCTTCCTGGACCGTCTGGTGCCGTGGCTGGACGGCGCCGCCGGCGGCGGTCTGTGGCTGGTGACCGGCACCGCCGGCGCCGGCAAGTCCG
Source organism: Dactylosporangium siamense (assembly GCF_016862795.1). Lineage (GTDB taxonomy): Bacteria > Actinomycetota > Actinomycetes > Mycobacteriales > Micromonosporaceae > Dactylosporangium > Dactylosporangium siamense. The sequence goes on from NZ_BONQ01000215.1 coordinate 15,358, forward strand.
CCCTGCTGGGTGCGCTGGTCTGCGCGGCGCATCCGCAGCTGGCCGCGATCACCGGACACGTCCGAGCCGCCCTGGACGACCCGCCGGCCCTGCTGCCGGCGCTGCTCGCCGTCCACGCCCGTCAGCGGGTCCTGACCGAGATCTTGTCCTCGATCGGCCGGCAGCTCGGCCTGCCTGCCCCCGTGGGGGGCTGGACCGCGGCTGAGCTGATCGCCGTGATCACCGCCCGGCCCGAACCGCCGGTCCTCGTCCTCGACGCCCTCGACGAATGCCTCGAGGCCGGCGCGGTGCAGTCGCTGCTGCTGATGCCCCTGGCCACCGCGCAGCGCCCGGACGGCACAGCGGCCGCGCGGGTCCTCGTCGCCGCCCGCCCGTGGGAACAGTTCGCCCCGCTGCGCCGCCACGCCGAACACCTGAATCAGGTGTCCGACCTGGACACCGCAGATCCGGGCCAGCTCCGCCGGGACCTGCGCCGTTTCCTGATCTCCGCCCTCGGCGGCCTACCGGCGGCCGAGCAGCTGGCCACCGGTGTCGCGGCCCGCCTGGCGGACAACCACGCCGGCAACCGCGACGACCCGCCCATCACCCGGTGGGGTCAGTTCCTGGTCGCTGCCCGCTACGCCGGGTACCTGCGCACCCAACCCGCCGCTGACGACGCCGCCGTGGCCCGGCTCCTCGCTGCGGTCCCACAGGACCTGCCGCAGGTCCTCGAACTGGAACTCGCTGAACACCCCCAGCGGCAGCAGCTGCGGACCGCGCTCACCGCACTCGCCTACGCCAAGGGCGCCGGGATGCCTGTCGAGCTGCTCCGCGTCATCGCCCCGGTCCTCGGCCCCACCGACCCCGATCTGTTCACCGGCGACGACATCCGCGTCTACCTACGCCTCGGCACCGACGACAACGGCGTCAGCCTCCTCCGGCTCTACCACCAAGGCCTGGCGGACTACCTGCGCCCCGCTCTTCCTCATCTGCCCAGCGACCGGCCCGCGGACACGGGCCTGCGGGTGTTTGATGCGCTCATCGCGACCCGTCGCACCGACTCCGGTGCGACGTCGTGGCAGTACGCCCCGGCCTATCTGCGCCGGCACGCCATTCAACACGCCGCCGACGCCGGCACTGTCGACGACCTCCTGCACGACGCAGAATTCCTGCTGCACGCCGATCCCATTACGTTGCTCCCTGAACTCGATCACGCCGTCACCGCCGAAGGCCGCCTCGGTGCTGCCATCTACCGCTCCGTGCATCACCTGCTCCCCGCAGACGAGCAGGCCCGCCGGCGCTTGCTGCGGCTCACCGCCCTGCGCTATGGCGGCGCCCACCCCGCCGCCGGCCCGCCATCGGACAACCGCCCATGATCGAACCCCGGTGGGCCACCGGCGGCCAACTCACCCCCGCCCTCCGACACACCCTGGCTGGCCACACCGGCACCGTGGGGGCGGTGGTGTGCGCGGAGCTAGACGGCCGACCCGTTGCAGTCACCGCTGGCGGTGACGCCACGGTGCGGGTGTGGGACCTAGCTACCGGCCAACCCGTCGGCGCACCCCTGACCGGCCACATCGGCAGGGTGGCGGCGGTGGCGTGCGCGGTGCTGTACGGGCGGCCCGTCGCGGTCACCGGCGGCGAAGACGGCATGGTGCGGGTGTGGAATCTCGCCACCGGCCAGCCGGCCGGTGCACCTCTGACCGGGCATACCGGCACGGTGTGGGCGGTTG
>NZ_BONQ01000216.1 GCF_016862795.1 Dactylosporangium siamense
GTGGGCACGTCGAAGCCGGCCAGCGCCTGTGGCCCGAGCGCCGTCGGCCAGTGACTGGGCAGGTCCAGACGCGCCTGGTCGGTAATGGCAGCCGTCATGAGGTGACTCCATCTCTCAGAGGTGTGCCCGTGACATCGGCATGCGGCAGTGGTACTGCGGTGTTGCGTCGAGTGCCGAACCGATCGCCGGGCCGATAGGTCGGCCGAGGCGCAGGATGGGCGTGGTCGTCATCGGACAGGGCCCTGCTCGCTGAGATGCCACCCCGGGCAAGGGAGAGGTCGCGGCTACCAGCAGTTGTTCGAGTTCGCGTCGAACGCGCAGGCCGTCGCCGCGGTGACCATCGTGGGGCTGTACGGCCCAGCCGCTGGCCGGTAGGCAGGAACGGGCACGCCTGACAGCTGCCGCAATGATCACGGCCAGCAGCCCCAGCACGACGGCGCTCGAGGAAGCGGTCTGGGTCCGCCTGCTGGGGACGGACCCGGCTGCTCCCGCGTCGGGCGGGCTGGTGGATTAGCCCGTGACCGGGGCCCTGGTCTTGCCGGGCGACGGCGGCGCGGCCGTCGGCGTGCCGGTCGTCGGCGGCGCCTGGGTCGGGTTGCCGGTCGGCCGCGCGGTAGTGGGCTTGGCGGTCGGTGAGCTCGTGGCCGTCGGTGAGACGGTCGCCGAGGTCGTCGGCTTCGCGGTCGTCGGCGTGGTGCTCGGGCTGCCGGTCGGGCCGCCGCCGTTCTTGCCGCAGGTCGCGACCGCGAGGTTGATGGTGGCGGCCTCTGTGCCCGCCCCAGCGGTGATGGTGACCCGCATCGCGACGATGGTGGTGGTGCCGTCACTGTTGGTCGACTGCACCCCGTAGGCGACCTTGCCGTTGCGGCCGACGGAGCCGGCTGGGGTGCCGCTGACGCTGGAGGAGGTCTGACCGTTGGTGCAGGTGGCCGTGGCCTTCGACGCGGTGACGAGGCCACCGAAGGCGGTGAAGCCGCTGATTTCGGCAGACGCCTTGCCGCCGCCGGCGCGGACAGTGGCGGACCCGAGCTTGATGGTGCCGTCGGAGGAGCTCGCGCCGCCGTTGGCCGTCTTGGTGCTGCCGTCGGTGCTGGAGACGGCCGGGGTGACGCTGATCGGTGCGGTACCGCTGGCGCTGATGCCGTAGGCGGCGTCGCGGTGGGTCTCGGCAGCGCCGGCGGTCGTGGTGTACAGCAGCAGGCCCGCGCCGCCGGCGGTGACGCCGGCGGCGACCAGAGCTGCAATGCGCAAACGCATCACGGTCGGGATGTCCCTTCGGATTGCACGACAGGTTCGAGGTGGTGCGACAAATTGGGTGCCCGGCGGCCGTCCGGGTCCGGTCGGTCCGCCGGCTCATGGCTCGGCTCAGGGGTCGAGCTGCACAACGGTGCCGAGCGGGACTTGAGCGAGGGCGCGCAGAGCGTCGGCCGGCACGCGGACGCAGCCGTTGCTGACGTGCTTGCCGAAGACGTCGTTGCTCGGCCAGCCGTGGATCGCGGTGGTGGCCGGGCCGCCCTTGTAGGTCGTGAGCGTGGTGCTGTGGGTGCCGAGCGGCAGGATCAGCGGTGACATCCGCTGGCTGTCGTCGACCACGGAGGCGAGCAGGAACGTCCGCCCGGTCGGGGTTGGGGTGGCTCGCGCGCCCGCGGCGACGGTCCACTGCCCGACGAGGACGCCGTCGCGGAGCAGCTGCAGTCGGGTGGCGTGCACGCTGACCCGGATCTGGTAGGGCGTGCGCGCCACGTCGACCGCTGTGGCGTCGAGCCAGCCGGTGCCGTGGTTGGGCCTGCTCGGCAGCAGGACCCGCCACCAGCCGGGCTGCTCATCGATGACGGGCAGCCAGGTCGGGCTGCCGGCCTGGCTGATCGGCAGCCGGGCGATCGGCTGGCCGCCGGGCCGGTCGAACAGGGTCGTGGTGGTGCGGTTGTGCACGACCACGCCGTCGGTCGGCGCTTGCACGGCCGTGTCCAGCGGTGCGAGCGGGACCGTGGTCTCGGTGGTTGCCTCGGGCAGCCCGCGCAAGATTGCGGCGGGGATGGCCGGGACGGCCGGGTATTGCGATGCGCTCGGCGGTGCCGTTGTCGGCTGGGTGGGCGTGGCCGGGGCGCTGGTCTGCGCGGCCGGGCTGCCTGCTGTGGGGCTGGGTGTCGGGGCGTCGATGCGGCCGGGGTTCGCCCGGCAGGTCGCGGCGGCGAGCATCACCGCCGCGACCAGGACGGCGCCCGCCAGGCCGGCCAGAGCCCGCGGCCGGTTGCCGCCGGTCCGGGCCGGCGTGGCGGGGGCGCTCATCCGACGAGCTCGGTCAGGTACGCCGGGCCGGGGACGCCGAGGCCGGTGACCGGGTCGTACCCGGGGCGGGTCTTGAGGCTCTGCACGCCGGCGTCGAGGTCGAGCAGGTAGTCGCCGGACGGCTGCCCGGCGGCGGTGGCCGGGGTCCAGATCCCGGCGTCGACGTGGTTGACGTCGGTGACGATCGCCTTGCCCGCCGCCGTCTTGCTGTACAGGATCGGGGCGGCGAGGCCGACGACGGCGGCGCCGCCGGTGCGGGCCTGCGCGACCGCGGTCAGCGACGCGATGATCGGCGTGGCGAGGCTGGTCCCGCCGATCGGCCCGGCCCGGTACTGCCCACCGACGGTGTACCCGACGTAGAAGCCGGTGTACGGGTCGGCGAGGGCGGCGACGTCAGGCAGCATCCGCTTGGTGCCGGGCAGATTCGCCTGCCAGGTCGGCTTGTCGAAGAAGTGGCTCGGGCCGCCGCCCGCGCCGCCGACGAGCGGCGGGTTGAGTCGCTTCCAGGTGCCGCCGGTCAGCACGTTCCCCGCCGACTCCCAGCCGGTCTGAACCGCGATCTGGTTGTTGCCGTTCAGGCCGGTGGAGGTGCCACCAACCGCGGTCGCCCACGGCGACGACGCCGGAAACATCGCGCTCGGCCCGTTGGCGCCGTCGAGACTGGAGTTGTCGCCCCAGTCCCCGGACCCGGCATAGAAGCCGATGCCGAGCAGCGCCGCCCGCGCCAGGATGGTGTTGGTCGCGGTCAGGTACGCCGGGTCGTTGGGTTCGCCGGTGAGGCCCCACGAGGCGGAAATGACGGTGGCGTCGATGGACGGGTCGGCGATGACCGCCGCCACAGTCTCCTCCAGCTGCGTGCAGTCTGGCGCCGCGGCGTAGATGATCTTCGCGTCCGGTGCGAGGGTGTGCACGGTCTGGACGTCGAGGGCCTGTTCGGCGTACCAGGAGTCGCGGTCACAGCCGGGAGCGCCGCCGGGCAGGTTGTACTGCTTGATGACGAGCCGGTCGGCCGGCAACTCGGGTACGGCGTTGCTCCTGAACGTGGCGTTGGCGTCGGCCAGGACGGTCGGGTTGTGGAATGCGCCGACGATGACGATCGTCTGGCCTTGCCCGCGGTCGGTCGCGCCGAGGCCGTACATGGCGCGCAACTGCTCGCCGTTGTACCCGCACAGGATGTTGGACTGCGCACCGGCCGGGTGCTTCTGCGGCACGGATGCCTTGTTGTACTGGGCCCAGTAGGCCGAACAGTACTGGCCGTCGGCGGTCGGGACCGCAGCCGGCCGGGCGATCAGCGGTTTGGCCACCTGTTGGGTCATGCCGGACACCGCCCGCACTTCGGCGCGGATCGCTGACGGGACCCTGGGTGTGGAGACCGCCGAGCGGACCCGGACTCCGTTGCGCGTCGTGTCGCGCAGTTGGGTGCCGAACGCAGCGCGGGCCTGGCGGGCGGTGCCGGTGATGGTCAGCCGCGAGCGAGTGTCATCGAGATCGGCGATTTGGAACCCGACGCGTTTCGCCCAGCGGGTGACGCGGTCGACCTGGCCGATGCTGGCGCCGTATCGGTCGCGGACCTGCTCGCGGGTCAGGTGTTTGCCGAACGTGGCACTGCCCGGGGTCGCGACCGCCGTCGCCGCCGCCGACACCTCGGACGGGTCGGCGGCCAGGGTGAGGGTCAGGGTGATCGGTGCGCTGTCGGGCACGATGCCGCCCGGAGACGACGGCGCAGCTGTCGCCGTCGAGGCGAAGGCGAGCACGGCCGCCGCCGACGCGACCGCGGCGACCGCGGCGGTGAGGGGTGAACGTCGCATGCAGAGGTTCCCTCCAGCCGCCGGGAACGGTTTCGGCGGCACGCTGAAGACCGGCACGACGACAGCCGAGCCGGGTGGTGGATGGGTACGAGAGGCGACACTGACCGCTCATCGACGATCGCGATCAGCAGCCTGATCAGGTCAGCGGCACCGCCAGTTCGCGGCACCGGCTAAACCGGGGGGGCCATGCGACCAAGACCATGCACACACCGTCCCGACTCGGTTCGATAGCCACGAGAACACCCACGGGCAGGCCGCATCGCTGGATTTTGGAGCCGCATGGTCGATCGGGCATCGGTTCGGTGCGGTGTCATGCTGGTCACGCACTGAGGATCGTCGCCGTGGCGCCGACCTGGAAGTTGGCCAGAGTTAACCAACGTAAGCCGGTGGGTAGTGCGCATGAATGAACACCTGCACCCGTTGACGCGGCACTGGTTGAAAGTTAGATAGTGAACGGCTGATCTCTTCGCGCATCGGTGGAGATCAAGTGCCGCACCGCGAGCGGCGACTCGGGAGGGGGCCCGTGGATGAGTGTGATCTATGACCTGGTCGATGACGACCTCGCTGGCGCACTGCCGGACAAAGTGGCTGCTCAGCTATTCGACCTTGGACTTGCCAGCAATAGCGCCGCGCTTGCCTACCAGCATGCGCGGCTGATGGAGGAGCAGTCCCACAACGCGCTCTCGGCGGCGCCGCTAGACAACGAAGGCTTTCAATTCCGGCGACTGATCGCCGATGAACAGGCCCAGACCGCCCTCGCAATGACCGAGCAGCATCTGGCCACCTACAGCCTGGTCGCGGCCACGTACGCAACCTTCGCCTCAAAGGTCATCACAGCCGTCATGGCCGGCGCCTTGCTGGCCGTGGAGGTCGCGGAGCCTGTTCAGCCGTCCTCCGTCCTGGCGGACCCAGACTGGATGATCCCAGCGGTCATGCTTCCTGCCGGCACTATGGGCGTGCTGAGGGATGTGGAACAGGCGCGCCAGCGCGTGATCACCGCGGCAACCGCAGCAAGATCCTCAGGAACGATCGAGTGCTATGACGGCCGCAGGGCTGCCGCGAATCGCTCCCCTGGGGAGATCGACCTGAGCGCCGAGGTTCCGATCGGCCTCCATGCCTACGCAACCCTGCTGGTCGAGGCCCTCGGATCACTCGCTGCCGATCGCTGATGATTCGGGCGAGGACCGCCGGCCACTGGCCGCGAAGGCCAATCGTCGAGCGGATCGAGTGGCAGGCCGAGGTCCTCCGGCCGGACGTCGAGCGCGATCCCGAGCAGACGCCGACTGCGCTGGTCGGGGATCCGCCAGCCGTTCTCCCAGCGGCTGATCTCCGTCTTAATGCTGTCCTGCGAAGCTGACCCGACCCCGTGCATCTGACCGAGCTCTTGGAGGCGCAGGTTCAGCCGATACTGCGACAACCGCTTCCGTTTGCGGGCGGCCCGGATGAGTTGTCCGATCCGCTTCGCCTCTTCGCGTCGATCCTCGTTCACCCAGCCTCCTCGCTTAGGCGTGCGACAACTGCGCTCAACACACAGATTCCACTTGCCCATGGTTCAGCTGTCGCCATTGCGAAATCTGAACGAGCAAATTGACCGTTTGCCACCGCCGCCACCCCCATGAAGTCGACGCAAAATAGGACAGAACACTTTAATAGAGCTTGAGGAGGTAATTTGCGGCACCGCTCCACCCACGTCCGGCAAAGATGCAGCAACCGACAGCTGGCCGGCCTGCCAGGTGATCACTTGCACTGTCCTATCGCACCCGCGCCATGGGTTCCACGATCAAATTCGGCGCGCATCACGCACGTGCAACATGCACGCTCACAACGCGAGTAACTCAAAGTAGTTGGCCGGCCAGCCTCAAGCTCGTCACTCAAAGCAGCCATTCACGGCTACCGCCAGTACAGACAGCCTGCCAGGCTCGCCATCTTCCTGTAGCGAGCGGTGCACTTAGCGCTACTCACGTACCGCACGTAACCGAGACATCGACGCTTGGAACAGTGACGCACCTGACACGAATTTCCCTCGCAAGCCGTCGACCAGCGCCCTGACCTTGACGAACCCGCCGTCTACCCCGAAAGTTGACCATGGGACATCGACCGCTCCCGCTCCAACCAGGAGCCCGGGCGGTCCACTACGGGGAGTGACAGTGGACTTCAGCGACGTTGACGCCCTCGCCACGATGATCAAAAACCCGTGGGATGTTGGAGTACTACTCGCCCTTCAGGATGGGCAACCGCTTCGATACACGGAAATCGGCGAGAGGCTCAATGCATGGGGTGGCCGACACCCTGGCGACAGCACGCTCACGCGACGGCTCAAACACTTGGAGGAACTCAGGCTCCTGACCGTGGACTGCCTGCCTGGGACGCGACCGAGGTACACCATCACGGGCGATGGAGAGCGGAATCTGTCGTTCATCAGCACCGCTGTCGGGGCGGCCCGCCGCGCCCGCCAGACATCAGGCCGGGGCCGCCTAGCCCAGCCTGCAGGCAATCGACAGGACCGACCAACAGGCAGCAGCGAAGGCGCCGTTCGACAGGAGGTCCCCGCACTCCCACGCCGTACATCTGAGGTGGATCCGACGCGGAGCTTCGGAACAGCAACGCCAGCCGAAACACCCACGCCCAGGCACGAACCCGCACCGATGGCACCCGACCTTGCTCGGACAGGGCAGGAACTGCGAGGCAATGACATGACCGCCCCAACCGATATCGACGTAACGAAACCACATGCAGCACGACGTTACGACTACTGGCTCGGCGGCAAGGACAACTTTCAGGCAGACCGGGATTCGGGCGACGCTATCGCCAACCTGTTTCCTACCATTCGAACGGCCGTACTAGAAAATCGCGGCTTCCTTCGACGGGCGGTCGAGTTCGTCGTCAACGACGGACGAGTTCGCCAGATTCTTGACATCGGCACGGGGATTCCAACCAGCCCGAATACCCACGAGATTGCGCAACTAACCACTCCTGACACTCGTGTGGTCTATGTCGACAACGACCCTATCGTCTTGTCGCACGCCCGGGCGCTCCTCACCAGCTCACCGGACGGGTCCACGGCATACATCGAGGCTGACCTGAGAGACCCGGACCGAATCCTCGCAGATCCCGTACTCCGCGCCACCATTGACTTCCAGCAGCCTGTCGCGCTCATGCTTGTCGCCGTTCTCCACTTTCTGGAGGACGCGGCCGGGCCCGTGGAGCACCTTCGGCGCGTACTGCCTTCAGGAAGCTTCCTGGCGATCACGCACATTGCGCAGGATTTGCTTCCCGCACACATGAAGTCGGACGCCGACAAGACCGGCAAACGTGGGGGCGTGCCAACATTCGCGCGAACCAAGCAGGAGTTCGCCAGACTCTTCGAGGGACTGACTCTCGTTGAACCCGGCATTGTCTCCGTCGCCGAGTGGCGAGATAAGCGGCCGGCGTCGGAGAGGCCCAGCGAACTGGATGTAGCGATGTGGGGTGCGGTCGGTCGGGTGCCGTAGCTGCAGCAGAGTCGCCTGGCGACAGCTGTAGCGGCCTAATGCATCCCACCGAAGCGCTCGAACGCAGCCGCAGATACCACAGGTCATCGGGCTGACAAACGCCACGTGGCTCATGTCCGGCGCCCCGACAAGCGCAATCCACGGAACAGCGGCACCCACGTCAGGCCGACCGCACCAGACGTAGGCGCGGCTGGCGGGGCACCGCATCGCCGACAGCAGGCGCACCCGCAAGGTGGCGACGACAGGCCGGACAACGGATTCCGGTGTCGCCGGCCAGTCCATGCTCGCACCGAGCGCCTGAAGGACTCTCGGCCTGGGCAACTTGCCCGCCGCCCGCAATCACCGCAACGTCCGTACCAACAGCGACCCCGTCGTTGGGATGGTGGAAGTTGTGGTTCGGTCCGTGGGTGGTGGGTGGCAACGACGTGGGGTGCAGGTGCACGTCGCCGTGAGGTGCAGCCGCCGGCTC
>NZ_BONQ01000217.1 GCF_016862795.1 Dactylosporangium siamense
TGCAGCCGCCGGCTCGCACCCCACGCCGTGGGGTGCAGCCACCATAGGCAAGGCCCGACCTGCACCCGACGCGCCGGGGTGCAGATCCTGCGAGCATGGAAAGACCGCACCCAGCGCAGTGGGGTGCAGGTTGTCGTGAGCATCGTCCGCCGCTGGATCTGCTGCGACGGAAGCCGGGGTCGGGCGGTGCCGGCCGCGACGGCGTACGGCGAGCAGCGCCGCGGCGTCGGCGACCTGCGTCGGCGTGAGTATTTCGACCCGGTCGAGGACATCGGCCGCCAGGATCAGCCGATACTCGTCGGCCTGGCCACGTCGCGAGCCACGCCGCACGACCGTTATCAGCCCTGCGGTACGTAGCGTGGCCAGCGCGCCCTGGACCACGTTGTAAGTCAGCTCGCAATCGACCGCCAGCCGGGCGATACCGGGAAACACTCTGGTGCCGTCGTTGTCCGCGTAGGTCGCGAGCATCAATGCCACCGACTTGACCGTCCGCCCGAGGCGGGCTCGGCGTATGACGTCCGTCCATTGACGCAGTGCCACTGCTTCATTTGCTTGCTCCGTCATGCTGCGGTCTCCTTCAACGCCCGTTGTGCGGGCAGCGCAGAGCCCCCGAACGGCCCTGAGCAGGGTGCCGTCCGGAGTGGGAACGGACCTTCAGAACGAGTCGACGACCACGGCGTACTCAGGGGTCGTCGTGCTCGCCGATACGGCGCCGCTCGAGTGCGCGCACCTCGTCGGCGACGTCGGGATAGTGCTGTAGTGCCGCGTCCTCTGCGAAGTGCCGGGCGTCATCAGCTGCGCCGACACAACTGCATGAGGCGCAGGTCTGTCGGCCCCAGAAGTCGTTCGGCACTGTGTGGTCGGGTTCGAAACGGTGCCGCGGGACGCGTGTTTGCGCGGCGCCGGGCGACACAGACCGTCGGCGTTCATGTGCACGCATCGGGGAGCCTCACCGCATCGACGGGCGGCTGGGAGACGGCCTTCCGACTGCTGCTGTGCTTTGTTCAGGAGTGTGGCAGTGAGCGGCCGATCGAGCTGGCCAGCCGTCACATGCCCGGGTTGTCACACCGCGTCGCCGCCCGCATGTTCGGACGCAGTCGCGCTCACCGCCTGCTCCTTCACCTGCTCGACACGGATCGCTAGCACGCTTAGCGAGGATGCGGCGACTGGCGTCGATCTTGGCGCTGTCCAGCTCGCCGAACCGGCCCTGCTTCTCGACGGCGCCCTCGCCCAAACGAAAGGCATCTGCCCGTGCGGAGATCGTCAACAGAAGCGCGCCGTGCCGTACGTCGCTGTTCATACGATGGCCGCCTCGGAGAGCAGATCGCTGATGCCGACGCCCAAGCGGCCA
>NZ_BONQ01000218.1 GCF_016862795.1 Dactylosporangium siamense
CCGACGCCCAAGCGGCCAGCTACCCGCTGCAGCACGTCAAGTGAGGGCGTCACCAGGCAGTACCGCCACCGGCGCAGCGTAGCCTTCGAGATGCCCGCCAATGCACGGCGCTCGCGATCAGTCCGCGCACCGAGCGCTTTGGTTCTCGCGCGGAAGACGTCGTCCTTCCAGACGTGGCGGCATCGTCGATCGCTTCCGAATGTCGAGGTTTCAACCATGACACCGCACGGTAAGGGTCCAGATCTGAGCCAAGAAGCTCTTTGGCTAACTAGACTTTTGCAATGCAGTGTGCCACCGGGTCCAGACCTGAACTCCACGTCGAACTGCGTTGAATTGCATAGCAGGTCCATCACCCCGAACTTGCCGATCACAACAAACTTCAGCGGCGCACATTGGTTAACTGTGGCCAACTTCCACAGCCCGGCGACGCTTGCGAGCGTGAGTCTGTGGCGTTCCCGCGAAAGCGCAGGCAGAACTCGTCAGACATCCGCCAGACGCAATCCTCGCGCTTCGGGGCAGAAGAAGACAACGAGCAGACCATTAGGGTATGGGCCGACGAACAGGTAAGGCTGGCTCCGTCCTGGACAGAAGCCACCTGGCATCGAGCCTGCGCCATCCTGCAGTTGCGGATCACAACATCCCCAAGCGTAGCCACCGGGGAACCGATCCTGACGGATCCTCCAGATCCACGCACGGCTACAGACCTTGAAAGGTCAGGTTCGGGGTAGTTCGGGTTCGAGGGTCATGCCGGTCTGAGCGAGGAATCCGGCGGCGAGGTCGGGCTGGTGCTGGATCTGGCGGAGTTGGTGCTTGACGGTCCGGGCGAGGTGGTCGACGCCGTGGGCGGTGAGGTTGGCGATGCCGCGTTTCAGGTTGGACCAGACGCCTTCGGTCGGGTTGAGGTCGGGGCGTATGCCGGGAGACGGATGACCGTCAGCCAGTCGCGGCCGGCGATGAAGTTGCGCATGACCGTGCTGACGTGGGTGTTGAGGTTGTCCCAGACGAGGACGATCGACGCGTTCAGGCGCTGGTGCGCGGCGTCGAGCAGCGCGATGTAGTCGGCTTCGGTGAAGCTGGACTGCTCGCCTTTGCGGCCGCGGTGGGTGAGGGTGCGGAACATCAGTCGGCCACGGTGGCCGGCTTGAGGCAGAGCAATCCGGCGATCGAGACCCGGCCGGAACCCTTCCCGGTCACGGTCACCACCGGGGTCTGCCTGCGCCGGGCCCAGGTCCGGGCCTTCGGCGGTCGCAGCGTCTGACCCGCCTCGTCCTCGAAGCAGATCCACGCCCGCTGCGCCGCCGCTACCCTCTTACCGACGGCCACCGCCGCGTATGCCAGTCCTCGATCTGCGCCGGATCGCGCTCAGCCGCCCTGCGGGCCGAGACCTGCGGGCTGAAACCCATACGGTGCAACAGATACGACGTCCCACGCAGCGTGTACCTGACCCCGAACAGCCGGTCGACGAGCTCAGTGATCCGGGCAAGGGTCCACCGCTGGTCCGGGCCGAACCCGTGCGCCACCGGCCCCCGGTCGAGTTCATCCGCCAGGCGGCGGAGCTGATCGTCGTCGAGCCGGCAGGACGCACCGCTGGAACCCTTCGACGCAAGAGCTTCCACGCCGCCCTCGCCGATCGCGCGCCGCCACCGGTACACGATCTCGGCGGACACCCGCAGCCGAGACGCAACCTCCGCGACTGGCAGTCCCTGCCCCAACAGCACGGCAGCCTCCCTGCGCGCGGCTTCCCGCTTGGTCCGCGCCTTGGCGGTCAGACCGCCACCATCCGGATACCGCATCTCACCGGCATACCCACGCATCGACCAACATCACCCAACGACGCCGATCGAACCCCACCTTTCAAGATCTGTAGCAGGGCAACACCGTGAATCGGACTACCGCACAAGCTGCCAATTACTTAGGTCTGGCCGCTTTCGGCTTGCGCGGCGCATGGCGTCGGTAGGCGCTTACCGTCGGATCACCAGTAAGCCAGAAGCGCCATGGCACGTCATGAGCGCTGGCTACGCCAACGCGTGGCCCTGACTCGATCCCATTCACCAGTACCGACTCAAGCGGGGGCGCAAGCACCAGCGGTCCGGTGCCGTCGATCATGGACGTGCCGTTTGCTTCGCGTCCGACCCCGAGCGAGACAACCAAACGAGCCGGACCCCGGGCAAGATCCCGGATTGCGGTATTGCCACGCCGACCGACAGCAAGATCGACACCGTCGACGACCTCCCCCGCGCGCAGGAGCACAGCGGCGGCTTCGCCCTCGCGTCCGCACACGACGTTTAAGCACCAGTGAACCCCGAACACGAAGTAGAGGTATGCACGCCCCGCCGGCCCGAACATGACCTCGGTGCGCGGCGTCGGACCCCGGTGGGCGTGCGACGCGGGATCTTCGCCGGTGCCGGCGTATGCCTCGACCTCGGTCAGGCGAATCGTGACGCCATTTGCAGTGACACGCCAGCCCAACAGGGACCGCGCGGTGTCCGGGACGTCAGCTGCTGGCGCACGTTGCCACGGATAGATCACGAGACCAGCAAACGCCAAGATTCTTCTCTCGGCCAGCCCGCGCGAACAACGAGACCGGAAATCCTTGCAGCCGCGACCCGTCAGCGAACCCACCGAAGTGCTGCCTGCGCGAGGACCACGAACTTCGCGCCTGTAGCTACACAACCTGGGTGAAGCCTCGCGCACCCCGAAGACCCGCAGCAACCCTGGAAGAAGCCGCACGCCGCGATGCCCATCGAGCCCCGATTCCCTCGCCGTCAGGCACCTCGCAGGTGACAGAGCGCCCTCTCAGCTCATTGCATGGTCCACCAGATCAGCTTGCAGCGGAACTGACCACTCGCCGCGGTCTGACCGTGGTCGCATCCGGTCCGATGGCTACTGGAAGCGACCGAAGGTCCCATGTAGTTCATCGGTGGCGCTGTGTAGCTGCCGCACCAGAGAGCCGATCTGGGTTAGCTCCGCGGGCCATTCTTGCTGCCGGAGCTTCTGCCACCGCTCCTGAGCTGCTGAAAGGGCGACCACTTGCGCCTTGACTCGTCCCAGAAGCTCGTCGAGATCGGAGGGGGTCGGAGAGGTCATGTGGCGCTCCAATCAGTCGATCGACTGCTCATCGCCGCGATAAACGCGGTCGAAGACCCTTCACCTTATAGTCAAATCTGTTGATTCGTGAACATCTGCGCGGCTCCGAAGGCCTGGAGGCGATCGAGTCGCGGCATTAGCCGTTGGCGGTGTCGTCCGGCTTGGTCGTACCTTCACCGCGAAGGTCTGGAAACGTCCGGTGCGCTGTCATCGAGGTCGGGCGAGTACTGCGGCCGTGACGGTGCCGTTGACCGCCTTCTCCGGGCCTTCAGTGGTGCAACGTGCCGGCCGTCGCCACGAAGCGTGATGATCTGCGAGTCGGCGACCGCGCGCGACCTGCGGCGTAAACGATGTCGATCAGGTTCGATCAACCTCCGGTCAGCTGACCAGGACCTGATGCTGGTATCGCCTGCTGCGACCTCCGTCGGCGGGTCCGAGGAGTCCTACGCACAAGCGCCTCAACAGCGCGAAGGTTTGGTGGAACCTCGGACTCGGCAGGTCCCTGCTCAAGGACACGTATGGTCGTCTGAAGGGTGGTCAGCGCCTCAGCGACGGGAACGTCCAGTGTCGCGATGAGCTTGTCGAACGTCCGCTCGAACACCTTCGCCCGCTTGTTGTGCCGGATGGTCCGACAGACTGGTACCGCAATTGCGGCAGCGATGCTTCCGAATCCGACGGCAGAAGCGAAAAAGATCCAGGTCAGCGACACCACAACACTCCGAGTCGGACCCTTGACTGCCCCCACTGGCTTTCCATGCTCTCGAACTGCGGTGCTCGTGGACGACGGCGTGGCTGCCACGTCCTCGGTGGCTGGGCAGGAGGCTCGGATCGGATCATCGCCGTCAGTGGCTTGGGAGCTGCACTCGTGGCCAGCAAAGCAGCGGGAGCGCCCGCACTGGCACTACTCGGCGTTGTGGCCGTTGCGTTGATCGAATGGACTTGCTGACCCGTTGCGAGTCGCGCTCGCATCGAGAACGCGGTCGCGATTATCGCCGCCGTACGGATCGTCTTCATGGCCGATCAGCTGGCCTTGGACTCACTTTGGCCCCTTCGCAAGTCCCGATCGCGGTCGAAGAGGTCCAAGAGCTGGTAGAGAGCCGTCTTCTGATCATCGTCGTAGGCGGACGAGGAGCGGATCGCTGCCCGAACGTCGACGCTATGATCGAGCGCAGGAGTGGTCAGGCCGGCAAGCTGAAGGGCCTCGTCCTGGGGAATGCTGAGGGCTTCGGCAACCTTAAGAACGTTGAGGCGCCGCGCGCTTCGGTTGCGAATGCTGGCGTACTGCAGGCTTCCGATAACAGTGTGTTGAACACCCGAACGCTCGACGAGTTCGCGGACAGTCATTGCTTGCGCGTCCAACTCTCGTTGCACACGGAGCCAGAAGTCGTACGAAGGACCTCGGCCCCCCATGTTCGTCATGACGTCACAATAGCTCACAAGGGCTATTGTGACAACTGATGTCCTGACGTGGCCGCTGACCAACCTGGGCTCAGTTGGTGCTGCTGGTACCGATCGTCGGCCCGTCCCATACACGGGCTCATGCGAGACCAGAGGACTCGATCTGACTCTCACTCGACAACAGGACGGCGCTCGACATACCCCGGCGAGTAGTCCCAGCCATCCCCCAACCACGACGGCTGACCATTCGCCCCCGACGTACGACCATCCACCGAACCCGACGAATACCCCAACGACACGTCCGGCTCCGGGCCACCCAACCCATCCGGCACCGTGATCGGATAGCCGTAACCGAACGACCCCGACGACCCGCCCTGCGACCAGCCATACGCCGCCGACAACGACGTCGCCGCGAAGTTCCCCGCCGACGCCGACGACACCTCCGCCGTCAACGCGAACACCGTCAGCTCCTGCGCGCCCCCCGCCGACTGCGCCGAACCCACCGCTCCCGGATCGCCGGCAACCGTCACCGCATCCGCCGACACCACCCGCGTGCTAACCGTGTTCACCGACCCCGACACCGGCGTCTGCACCTGACACGCCGCCACCTCAGGCGTCGACAGCACACACCCCGGCATCGACACCAAGCGCAACCGCGACCCGTACCCGCCACCGAACACATCGGCAAACCCCGCGTACGACACATCCAGCGCCACCCGACCCGCCGAACCGCCACCATCCGCCCGCGCCGCCGAGAACACGACCCCGGACACGTGCGCCCGCTCCGCCACCGGCCGCGCCGCCACCGACATCGTCAACCGCGCCGGCCCACCCGGCGCCGCCGAACCAGCCCGAGCCTGCTCCGCCCGATACGTCCGCGGCTCCACCGACACCACCGCACCCCGCGCCACCACCGGCAACCCACCCGGCGCCCCCGCCGCACCACCAGCCGCACCCGCCATCGACCGCGCCGCACCCAAGGATGACCCCACCACATCCACCGCACCCGACCCGCCAGCCGGCCACACCGTCGCCGAACTCGACCACAACCGGTTCGTGTCCGCGTTCG
>NZ_BONQ01000219.1 GCF_016862795.1 Dactylosporangium siamense
CCTGCTGGCACGCGCGAACGTCGGCGCTGCGAGCGTCTCCCCGTCGCTCCTGGGGCAGCTGGACCCGGCCGCCGCCGGCGGGGTCGACACGTGGGTGGTCGGCTCGGAGCGGGTGAGCGCGCAGCTGGTGGCGGCATGGGCGGGCCGGTCGCGGATGTACAACGCGTACGGCCCGACCGAGTCCACGGTGCTGGCCACGACCATGCGCTGCCAGCCGGGCGAGGCCGGCGCGCCGCCGATCGGCCGGCCGCTCGGCAACGTCCGCGTGCACGTGCTGGACCGGTCGCTGAACCCGGTCCCGGTCGGCGTGCCCGGCGAGCTGTACATCGGCGGTCTGGGCCTGGCTCGCGGCTACGCCGGCCAGCCGGACCTGACCGCGGAGCGGTTCGTCGCCGACCCGTTCACCGGCGACCGGCTGTACCGCTCCGGCGACCTGGCGCGCTGGCGGCCGGACGGGACGCTGGACTTCGTCGGCCGGGCGGACGAGCAGGTGAAGGTCCGCGGGTTCCGCATCGAGCCGGCCGAGATCGAGCACACCCTGCGGCTGCGCCCCGACGTGACGGACGCGGTCGTCGTCGCCGACGGCGAGCGGCTGGTCGCCTACGTCGTCGGGGACGTCGACGGGCTGCGGGAATGGGCGGCGGCGCGGCTGCCGCAGTACATGGTCCCGGCGGTGTTCGTCGAGCTGACGTCGCTGCCGTTGAACCGCAACGGCAAGGTCGACCGGGCGGCGCTGCCGGCAGTGGACGGGCTGCGGCCCGAGCTCGACGGGTTCGTGGCACCGCGGGGCGCGACGCAGGAGGTGCTGGCCGGAATCTGGGCGCAGCTGCTCGAGGTCGACCGCGTCGGCGCCACCGACAACTTCTTCGCACTCGGCGGGCACTCGCTGCTAGCGACCCGGGTGGTCTCGCGCGTCCGCACCGTGTTCGGGGCCGAGGTGCCGGTGGCGGCGCTCTTCGACGCGCCGACGGTGGCTGGCCTGGCGCTCGCCGTCGAGGCCGCGACGCCGGTTGCGTCCGCGCCGTCGATCGTGCCGGTCCGGCGGGGCGAGCGGCTACCGCTGTCGTTCGCGCAGCAGCGGCTGTGGTTCCTGCAGCAGCTCGAGCCCGGCTCGGTCGAGTACAACATGCCGACGTCGGTCCACCTGGCCGGAGCGCTCGACGCGGACGCGCTCGCGGCGGCGCTGACGACGCTGGTGGCGCGGCACGAGGCGCTGCGCACGCGGCTGGTCCCCGACGCCGACGGCGTCCCCTGGCAGGTCGTCGACCCGGCGCCCGAGCGCCTCGAGGTGCCGGTCGTGGACGTGGACCGCGACGCGGTCGAGGCGTGGCTGGCCGCGGACGCGGCGGTGCCGTTCGACCTCGCCGCCGGGCCGGTGTTCCGGGCGACGCTGCTGCGGGTCGCGGCGGACGAGCACGTGCTGGCCCTCGCCATGCACCACGTCGCCGGCGACGAGTGGTCGGCCGGCATCGTGCGCCGCGAGCTGGACGCGTTGTACGCCGGGACCGTCCTGGAGCCGCTGCCGGTGCAGTACGCCGACTTCGCGGTCTGGCAGCGGCAGTGGCTGACCGGCGACGTCCTCGACCGTCAGCTCGGCTTCTGGCGCGCCGCCCTCGCCGACATGCCGACGCTGGAACTGCCGACGGACCGGCCGCGCCCGGCGGTGCGCTCGTCCGACGGCGCCTCGATCCGGTTCACCGTCCCGCCGGAGGTGCTCGACGGGCTGCGGGCGCTGTCCCGCGGCGCCGACGCGTCCATGTTCATGACGGTGCTGTCGGCCTATGCGGTGCTGCTGTCGCGGTACACCGGCCAGGACGACGTGCCGGTCGGCGCGCCGATCGCGAACCGCAACCGGGCCGAGATCGAGGGCCTGGTCGGCTTCTTCGTCAACACCCTCGTCCTGCGTGCGGACCTGACCGGCGACCCGACCTTCGCCGAGCTGCTGGACCGGGTCCGGGCGGTGACCCTGGCCGCCCACGCCAACCAGGACGTGCCGTTCGAGCGGCTCGTCGACGAGCTCGGCGTGGTCCGGGACCGGTCGCGCACGCCGCTGTTCCAGGCGCTGTTCGACTACATCGTGGACCCCGCGGCCGGCGGCGACGAGGAGGCCGACGGGTCGGTGGCCGTCGCCGTCCGGGCGAAGTTCGACCTGCGGCTGGTGGTGGTCGAGGGGCCGCAGCGGCTGAGTGGCTCGGTGGAGTACAACAGCACGCTCTTCGACGATGCCACGATGCGCCGGCTCGTCGCCCACCTGCAGGTGTTGCTCGCGGCAGTGGCGGCGGGCGGCTCGACCCCGCTGTCGGGTCTGCCGGTCCTCACCCCGGCGGAGCGGCACGATCTGGCGGCCGGGTTCAACGACACCGCGGCCGCGCTGCCGCCGGTACGCGGCGCGCACGAGCTGTTCGAGGCGGCGGTGGCGACCGGGCCGGACCGGGCGGCGGTGGTGTCCGGCGCCGTGCGGTTGACGTTCGCGGAGCTCGACGCCCGGGCGAACCGGCTCGCGCATCACCTGCGCGGGCTGGGCGTGGGGCCGGAGTCGGTGGTCGGGCTGTGCCTGCGCCGCACCCCGGACCTGGTGGTGGCGCTGCTGGCGGTGTGGAAGGCGGGCGGGGCGTACCTGCCGCTGGACCCGCAGTATCCGGTGCAGCGGCTCGCGGTCATGCTGGCCGACAGCCGCGCCACGGTCGTGATCGGCGACGCCGACACCCTCGACGACCTGCCGACCGGGCTGCGGCGCACCGTCACGGTGGACGACCCGGCGATCGCGCGGGCGCCGTCGGCGCCGCCCGCGGTGGCGGTGGAACCGGACCAGCTCGCCTACGTCATCTACACGTCCGGCTCGACCGGCACACCGAAGGGCGTCCAGGTCACGCACCGCGGGCTGGTCAACTACCTGTCGTGGGCGGCCGGGGCCTACGGATCCGGCGGCGAGCTGGGCGCCCCGGTGCACTCCTCCCTCGGCTTCGACCTCACCGTGACGAGCCTGCTGGTGCCGCTGGTGTGCGGCTCGGCGGCCGTCCTCGTCGACGACGACGGCGGCCTGGACGGGCTCGCCGCCGTGGCCACCGAGATCGGCGGGTTCGACCTGGCGAAGCTGACGCCGGCGCACCTGCGGGCGCTCGGCGAACTGCTGCCCGCGCACCGGCTGGGCGGCTTCGCCCGGCGGCTGGTGGTCGGCGGCGAGGCGCTGACGTCCGCGGAGACCCGGGTGTGGCTGGAGCACGCGCCCGACACGGTGATCGTGAACGAGTACGGGCCGACGGAGACGGTGGTCGGCTGCTGCGTCTTCGAGATGCGCGCCGGCGACGACGGCGCGGACACGGTGCCGATCGGCCGGCCGATCGCCAACACCACCCTGCTCGTGCTGGACGCCGCGCTGAACCTGGTCCCCGTCGGGGTCGTCGGCGAGCTGTACATCGGCGGCGTCGGGGTGGCCCGTGGCTACGCCGGGCGGCCGGACCTCACCGCCGAGCGGTTCATCGCGGCCGAGGGCGGTTCGCGGGTGTACCGCTCCGGCGACCGCGTGCGGCGTGCCGCGGACGGGCTGCTGGAGTACCTGGGCCGGGCCGACACGCAGCTGAAGGTGCGCGGGTTCCGCATCGAACCCGGCGAGGTCGAGCTGGCGCTTACCGCGCACCCGCAGGTCGACGCGGCGGTGGTCGTCGCCGACGCGGGCCGGCTGGTGGCATACGTGGTCGGCGAGGCCGACGGGCTGCGGGAGTGGATGGCGGCGCGGCTGCCGCAGTACCTGGTCCCGGCGGTGTTCGTCGAGCTGACGACGCTGCCGCTGAACCGCAACGGCAAGGTCGACCGGGCGGCGCTGCCGGCGCCGGACACGGCACGCGCGGAGCCCGGTACGGCGTTCGTGGCCGCGTCCACGCCGGTGCAGCGGGCGCTGGACGGGATCTGGACCCAGGTCCTCGGCGTCGAGCGCATCGGGATCCACGACAACTTCTTCACCCTGGGCGGGCACTCGCTGCTCGCCACCCAGGTCGTGTCCCGGCTGCGGGCCGCCTTCGACGTCGAGCTGCCGGTCGCCGCGCTCTTCGACACCCCCACGATCGCCGGTCTCGCGCGGACGATCGAGGCGTCGGCGCCCGGCGTCGCGCTCCCGCCGATCACGCCGGTGGAGCGGGGCGGGCGCCTGCCGTTGTCGTTCGCGCAGCAGCGGCTGTGGTTCCTGCAGCGCCTCGAGCCGGAGTCGGTGGCGTACAACACGCCGATGCTGATTCCGCTGGACGGTCCGCTCGACGTCGAGGCGCTGACCGGCGCCCTGACGGCGCTGGTGGCCCGGCACGAGGTGCTGCGCACGCGGCTCGTCGCCGACGAGCACGGGGCGCCGTGGCAGGTGATCGACCCGGCGCCGGAACGGTTCGACCTGCCAGTGGTGGACGAGCTGGGTCCGCAGGTGCCGTTCGACCTGGCCACCGGCCCGCTGTTCCGGGCGTCGTTGCTGCGGGTCGCCGCCGAAGAGCACGTCCTGGCGCTCGCCATGCACCACGTGGTGTCCGACGAGTGGTCGGCCGGCATCCTGCGTCGCGAGCTCGACGCGCTCTACGCGGGCCTCGAGCTGCCGGCCCTGCCGGTGCAGTACGCCGACTTCGCGGCCTGGCAGCGCCGGTGGCTCGCCGGCGACGCCCTCGACGCGCAGCTCGCGGCGTGGCGGGAGCGGCTGGCCGGCGCGCCGGTCCTCGACCTCCCGGCGGATCGGCCGCGTCCGGCGGTGCGGTCCTCGGCCGGCGCCGCGATCGAGTTCTCCGTGCCGGCCGAGGTCGCCGCGGGACTGCGCGCGGTGTCCCGGGCGGCCGGCGCGTCGATGTTCATGACGGCCTTCGGCGTGTTCTCGATGCTGCTGTCGCGCTACACGGGCCAGGACGACATCGCGGTCGGCACCCCGATCGCGAACCGCAACCGGGCCGAGATCGAGAGCCTGATCGGGTTCTTCGTCAACACCCTGGTGCTGCGCACCGACCTGTCCGGCGACCCCACGTTCACCGAACTGCTGGCCCGGGTCCGCGCGACGACGCTGGACGCCTACGCGCACCAGGACGTGCCGTTCGAGCGGCTGGTCGACGAGCTGGACGTGGCCCGGGACCGGTCGCGCACGCCGCTGTTCCAGGTGCTGTTCAACTTCATCGCCGGCGCGGAGGGGCCGGCGCCGGCGGCTGGAGTCTCGGCTCCGCGGCCGTTGCCGGTGAAGTTCGACCTGACGGTGACGCTGGCCGAGGCCGGGGATGGTCTGGCCGGTTCGGTGCAGTACAGCACGGCGTTGTTCGACACGGATCGGATGCTGCGCCTGGTGTCGCATCTGACCGGCCTGCTGGCCGAGGTGGCCGCCGACCCGGGCGCGCCGCTGTCGGCGCTGCGGATGCTCGACGCCGCGGAGGTCGACCTCGTCGCCGGTTGGAACGACACCGCGGCCGACGTGCCGTGGACGGCCGGGGTGCTGGGGGCGTTCGCGGAGTCGGTGGCGGCGACGCCGGACGCGGTGGCGGTGGAGTGCGGCGCCGAACGGCTGACCTACCGCGAGCTGGACGCCCGTTCGGACGCCCTGGCCGGCCATCTGGCCGCCTCGGGCGTGGGCGTCGAGTCGGTGGTCGGCGTGTGCCTGGACCGCAGTGTGGAGCTCGCGGTGGCGGTGTGGGGCGTGTGGAAGGCCGGCGCCGCCTACCTGCCACTTGACCCGGGGTACCCGCCGGCCCGCCTGGCCGAGCTGGTCGCCGACAGCGGCGCGGCGCTGGTGCTCGACGCCGCCGCCGTGCGGGCCGGCGTGGTGCAGGCGCGCCCGGTGCCGGCGTTCCGGCCGGGCCGGCTGGCCTACGTGATCTACACGTCCGGTTCGACCGGCCGCCCGAAGGCCGTGCTCTCGACGCACGAGGGGCTGGCCAACCGGATCTGGTGGATGCAGCGGCAGTACGGCCTCGAGCCGGGCGAGCGGGTGCTGCACAAGACGCCGATCACCTTCGACGTGTCGGTCTGGGAGCTGGTGTGGCCCCTCACCGTCGGCGGCCGCATGGTGATGGCCGAGCCGGGACGGCACGGCGACGTCGCCTACCTGGTCGAACTGATCGACCGCGCCGCGGTCGGCGTGGTGCACTTCGTCCCGTCGCTGTTCCACGAGTTCGTCCGCGAGCCCTGGCCGGCGCCCATGGCGTCGCTGCGACTGGTGGTCTGCAGCGGCGAGGCCCTGGCCGGCGCCGACGTGGCCGGGTTCCAGGCCCGGCACGACGGCGCCGCGGTGGAGAACCTGTATGGGCCGACCGAGGCATCCATCGACGTGACGTCGTGGTCGTGTGCGCGGGCGGGCGGCGGCGCGGTGGTGCCGATCGGCGCGCCGATCGCCAACACGCGGGTCGAGGTGCTGGACGCCGCGCTGCGGCCGGTCCCGGTCGGGGTGCCGGGCGAGCTGTACCTGGGCGGCGTGGGCCTGGCCCGCGGGTATCACGGCCGGCCGGAGCTGACCGCGGAGCGGTTCGTCGCCGCCGCCGGCGGGGTCCGGCTGTACCGGACCGGGGACGTCGCGGTGTGGCGCGGCGACGGGCAGGTGCTGTTCCTGGGCCGGGCCGACCACCAGGTGAAGGTGCGCGGGGTCCGGATCGAGCCGGGCGAGATCGAGGCGGTGCTGGGCGAGCATCCGCGGGTGGCGTCGGCGGTGGTCGTGGCCGACGGCGACCGGCTGGTCGCCTACGTCGTCGGCGAGGCCCACGGGCTGCGGGAGTGGGTGGCGGCGCGACTGCCGCAGTACCTGGTGCCGGCCGTGTTCGTCGAGCTGACGGCGATCCCGCTGAACCGCAACGGCAAGGTCGACCGGGCGGCGCTGCCGGCGGTCGACGGGGTCCGGTCCGAGCTGGCCGGGGCGTACGTCGCGCCGTCGGGGCCGGTGCAGGAGGTGCTGGCCGGGATCTGGGCCGGGCTGCTCGGCGTCGACCGGGTCGGGGCCGACGACGACTTCTTCGCGGTGGGCGGGCACTCCCTGCTGGCGACGCAGGTGGTGTCGCGGGTCCGCGGCGTGTTCGGGGTCGAGGTGCCAGTGGGGGCGGTGTTCGACGCCCCGACCGTGGCCGGACTGGCGCGGGCGATCGAGGCGGCGACGCCCGGACTCGAGGCGCCGGCGATCGTGCCCGTGGACCGCGGCGGGCCGCTGCCGCTGTCGTTCGCGCAGCAGCGGCTGTGGTTCCTGCACCGGCTGGAGCCGCAATCGCTGGAGTACAACCTGCGGATCCCGATCGACATCGACGGTGAGCTGGACGCCGAGGCGCTCGTCTCGGCGCTGACGGCGCTGGTGGCGCGGCACGAGGCGCTGCGCACGCGACTGGTCGCCGACGCGGACGGTGTGCCGTGGCAGGTCATCGAACCGGCGCCGGAGCGGTTCGAGCCGGCGGTGGCGGACGAGCCGCCCGGCGAGACGCCGTTCGACCTGGCGGCCGGTCCGCTGTTCCGGGCCACGCTGACCCGGCTGGCCGGCGACCGGCACCTGCTGGTGCTGTCGATGCATCACGTGGTCGGCGACGAGTGGTCGTCGGGCGTCCTGCGCCGCGAGCTGGAGGCGCTCTACCGGGGTGTGCAGCTGCCGGCGCTGCCGGTGCAGTACGCCGACTTCGCCGTCTGGCAGCGGCAGTGGCTCACGGGTGAGGTCCTCGACGGGCAGCTCGGCTACTGGCGTCAGCGGCTGGCCGGCGCGCCCGGGCTGGACCTGCCGGCGGACCGGCCGCGCCCGGCGGTCTGGTCGCCGGCGGGCGCCGCGGTCGGCTTCGAGCTCGACGAGGCGGTGTCGCAGCGGCTGCGGGCCGTGGCCCGGGACGCCGGCGCGTCGATGTTCATGACGCTGTTCGGGGCGTTCACCGTCCTGCTGTCGCGGTACACGGGCCAGGACGACATCGTGGTCGGCACGCCGATCGCGAACCGGAACCGGGCCGAGGTCGAGGACCTCATCGGGTTCTTCGTCAACACCCTGGTCCTGCGCACCGACCTGTCCGGCGACCCGACGTTCGCGGACCTGCTCGGCCGCGTCCGCGCGGACGCCCTGGCCGCGTTCGCGCACCAGGACCTGCCGTTCGAGCGGCTCGTCGACGAGCTCGGCGTGGCCCGGGACCGGTCCCGGGCGCCGCTGTTCCAGGTGCTGTTCAACTACTTCGAGGTGGAGCAGCGCGCCGGCGCGGACCGCGAGGACCTGCTGACCCGTTTCGACCTGCGGCTGATCTTCACGGACGACGGGGCCGGGCTGTCGGGCACGGTGGAGTACGCGACGGCGCTCTTCGACCGCCCGACGATCGAACGGCTGGCCGGGCACCTGGTGCGGCTGCTGGGTGCGATCGCGGCGGACGCCGACGGGCGGCTGTCGGACGTGACCCTGCTGGCGCCGGACGAGGTGGCGGCACTGGCGTCGTGGAACGACACGGACCGGGCCCTGCCGTCGGTGGGCGGGGTGCACGAGCTGATCGGCACCGGCGATGCGGTGGCGGTGTCGGCCGGCGGTGTCGAGCTGACCTACAGCGAGCTCGACGAGGCGTCGAACCGGCTGGCGCACCTGCTGCGCGGCGCCGGCGTCGGCGCGGAATCCGTCGTCGGCGTGGCCGTCGAGCGCGGCCCGGACATGGCGGTGCTGATCCTGGCCGTGTGGAAGGCCGGCGGGGCGTACCTGCCGCTGGACGTGTCGCTGCCCGCGGAGCGGCTGGCGGTCATGCTCACCGACGCCGGCGCGCTGATCGTGGCCGGCACCGCCGACGCACTGGACGAGGTGCCGGTGGGCCGCTGGCGCACCGTCGTGGTGGACAGCCCAGGCACGACGGCGGCGCTGGCCGGGCTGCCGGCCACCGCGCCCGACGTGCGGGTCGACCCGCGGCAGCTGGCATACGTGATCTTCACGTCGGGGTCGACGGGCCGGCCGAAGGGCGTGCTGGTGCCCCACGCCGGCATCGTCAACCTCTGCCTGGCGCAGCAGGCCGGCTTCGAGGTCAACGGCGGCGACGGAGTGCTGCAGTTCGCGTCGATGAGCTTCGACGCGTCGGTGTCGGAGCTGGTGGTGACGCTGGCCGCCGGCGGCCGGCTGGTGGTGGCCGGGTCCGGGGTCCGCTCGGAGCCGGCCGAGCTGGCGCGGGTGATCGCCGAGGGCGAGGTGCGGGTCGCCACGCTCCCGCCGTCGCTGCTGGCCGTGCTCGACCCGGCCGACCTGCCCGGGATCCGCACCCTGGTCGCGGCGGGCGAGCGGCTGGATCGCGAGGTGGCGCGCCGCTGGGCGGCCGGCCGCCGGCTGATCAACGCCTACGGGCCCACCGAGGCCACGGTCTGCGCGTCGATGGCCGTCTACGACGGTGGCGCGCCGGCGATCGGCGGCCCCATCGCCAACGTGCGGCTCCAGGTCGTGGACGCGCAGCTGCGGCCGGTGCCAGTGGGCGTACCCGGCGAGCTGCTGATCGGCGGCGTCGGCGTGGCCCGCGGATATACGGGGCGGGCGGAGCTGACCGCGGAACGGTTCATCGCGGCCGAGGACGGCTCCCGGGTGTACCGCTCCGGGGACCTCGTGCGATGGAGCGCCGACGGGCGGCTGGAGTATCTGGGCCGGTTGGACGCGCAGGTGAAGGTGCGCGGTTTCCGGGTGGAGCCGGGTGAGGTCGAGTCGGTGCTGCTGACGCATCCGCGGGTGTCGGCGGCAGTGGTGGTGGCCGATGGGGACCGGCTGGTGGCGTATGTGGTGGGTGAGACCGACGGGTTGCGGGCCTATCTTGGTGTGCGGTTGCCGGAGTATCTGGTGCCGGCGGTGTTCGTCGAGCTGACCGGTATTCCGATGACGGTCAACGGCAAGGTCGACCGGGCCGCGCTGCCGGCCGTCGACGCGCGGCCGGAGCTGGCCGGCGAGTTCGTGGCGCCGACGGGGGCGACACAGGAGCTGCTGGCCGGGATCTGGGGCGAGCTGCTCGGCGTGGACCGGGTCGGCGCGGCCGACAACTTCTTCGAGCTCGGCGGGCACTCGCTGCTCGCCACGCAGGTCATGTCGCGCATCCGGGCCGCATTCGACGCCGACCTGCCGGTGGCGGCACTGTTCGAGACGCCGACGGTGGCCGGCCTGGCCGGGGCGGTCGACGACGCGGCCCCGGGCGGTGCGACGCCGCCGATCGTGCCGGTGAGCCGGGAGCAGGCGCTGCCGCTGTCGTTCGGGCAGCAGCGGCTGTGGTTCCTGGCCGAGCTCGAGCCCGGCTCGGCCGAGTACAACACCCCGATGATCATCTCCCTCGACGGGGAGCTCGACCCGGAGGCGCTGACCGCGGCGCTGACCGCGCTCGTCGGGCGGCACGAGGTGCTGCGCACGCGGCTCGTCGCAGGCGAGGACGGGGTACCACGGCAGGCGATCGACCCGGCACCGGACCGCTTCGACGTGCCCGTCGTCGAGGTGGCCGAGGACGCCGTGCGTGCCTGGCTCGCCGCGGACGGGGCCGTGCCGTTCGACCTGGCCGCCGGGCCGCTGTTCCGGGCGACCCTGCTGCGCATCGCCCCGGACCGCCACATGCTGGCCCTGGCGATGCATCACGTGGTCGGCGACGAGTGGTCCGTGCCGATCCTGCGGCGCGAGCTCGAGGCGCTGTACGCGGGCGCGGCGCTGCCGCCGCTGCCGGTGCAGTACGCCGACTTCGCGGCCTGGCAGCGGCAGTGGCTGACCGGCGACGTGCTGGCCGAACAGGTCGGCTTCTGGCGGGAGCGGCTCTCGGGCGCGCCGCTGCTCGAGCTGCCGGCGGACCGGCCGCGCCCAGCGGTATGGTCGCCGGCCGGCGGCGCGGTCCGGTTCGACGTGCCCGACGAGGTCACCGCGCGACTGCGGGCCGTGGCCCGGGACGCGGGCGCGTCGATGTTCATGACGCTGTTCGGGGCGTTCACCGTCCTGCTGTCGCGGTACACGGGCCAGGACGACATCGTGGTCGGCACGCCGATCGCGAACCGGAACCGGGCCGAGGTCGAGGACCTCATCGGGTTCTTCGTCAACACCCTGGTCCTGCGCACCGACCTGTCCGGCGACCCGACGTTCGCGGACCTGGTCGGGCGGGTGCGGGCCCAGGCCCTCGCCGCGTTCGAGCATCAGGACCTGCCGTTCGAGCGGCTCGTCGACGAGCTCGGCGTGGCCCGGGACCGGTCGCGGGCGCCGCTGTTCCAGGTGCTGTTCAACTACTTCGCGTCGGCGGCGGACCGGGCCGGCGACGACAGCTCCGACCTGCTCACCCGCTTCGACCTCCGGCTGATCTTCACGGACGACGGCACCGGGCTGTCGGGCGCCGTGGAGTACGCGACGGCGCTCTTCGACCGCTCAACCGTGGAACGCCTCACCGGACACCTCGTGGAGCTGCTGGGCCGGCTGGCCGTCGACGCCGGCCGCCGACTGTCGGAACTGCCGCTGCTGAGCGGCCCGGAGGCCACGCGGCTGGCGTCGTGGAACGACACGGACCGGGCCCTGCCGTCGGTGGGCGGGGTGCACGAGCTGTTCGGCTCCGGCGACGGCGTCGCGGTGTCGGCGGGCGGCGCCGGGCTGACGTATGCGCAGCTGCAGGAGCGGTCGAACCGGGTGGCGCACGCGCTGGTCGCGGCCGGGGTGCGCGCGGAGTCGGTCGTCGGCGTGGCGGTCGAGCGCGGCATCGACATGGCGGTGCTCATCGTGGCGGTGTGGAAGGCCGGCGGGGCGTACCTGCCGCTTGACGTGTCGCTGCCGGCGGACCGCCTGGCGGGAATGCTGGCGGACGCCGGCGTGTCCGTCGTCGCCGGCACCGGCGCCGCCGTGGACGAGCTGCCGATGGGCCGGTGGCGGTCGGTGCTGATGGACGGCCCGGGCATCGCGGCGATGCCGGACACCGCGCCGGACGTGCGGATCGACCCGCGGCAACTCGCGTACGTGATCTTCACGTCGGGCTCGACGGGCCGGCCCAAGGGCGTCCTGGTCCCGCACGCCGGCCTGGTCAACCTGTGCGCGGAGCAGCAGGCGGCGTTCGGGGTGGGCCCCGGCGACGGCGTGCTGCAGTTCGCATCCATGGGTTTCGACGCCTCGGTGTGGGAGCTGGTCATGGCCCTCGCCGCCGGCGCGCGGCTGGTGGTGGCCGAGTCCGGGGTGCGGTCCCAGCCGGCCGAACTGGCCCGGGTGATCGCCGACGGCGGGGTGCGCATCGCGACCCTGCCGCCGTCGCTGCTGGCCGTGCTGCAGACCGATGACCTGGCCGGGCTGCGCACGGTGATCGCGGCCGGTGAGCGGCTGGACGTCGAGGTGGCCCGGCGCTGGGCGGACCGGTACCGGCTGGTGAACGCCTACGGGCCCACCGAGGCCACGGTGTGCGCGTCGATGGCCGACTTCGACGGCGACGTGCCGTCGATCGGCGGCCCGATCGGCAACGCCCGGCTCCAGGTCGTGGACGCGCAGCTGCGGCCGGTGCCCGTCGGGGTGTACGGCGAGCTGCTGATCGGCGGCGCCGGCGTGGCGCGGGCGTATGCGGGCCGACCCGACCTGACGGCGGAGCGGTTCATCGCGGCGCCCGGCGGTGCACGGTGGTACCGCACCGGCGACGTGGTGCGATGGAGCGCCGACGGGCGGCTGGAGTATCTGGGCCGGTTGGACGCGCAGGTGAAGGTGCGCGGTTTCCGGGTGGAGCCGGGTGAGGTCGAGTCGGTGCTGCTGACGCATCCGCGGGTGTCGGCGGCAGTGGTGGTGGCCGATGGGGACCGGCTGGTGGCGTATGTGGTGGGTGAGACCGACGGGTTGCGGGCCTATCTTGGTGTGCGGTTGCCGGAGTATCTGGTGCCGGCGGTGTTCGTCGAGCTGACCGGTATTCCGATGACGGTCAACGGCAAGGTCGACCGGGCCGCGCTGCCGGCCGTCGACGGCGTGCGGCCCCAGTCGGCCGCCGGGTTCGTGGCCCCCTCGGGGGCGACACAGGAGCTGCTGGCCGGGATCTGGGGCGAGCTGCTCGGCGTCGACCGGGTCGGGGTCAACGACACCTTCTTCGAGCTCGGCGGGCACTCGCTGCTCGCCACGCAGGTCATGTCGCGCGTCCGGGCCGTGCTCGGGGCCGACCTGCCGGTCTCGGCGCTGTTCGACGCGCCGACGGTCGCCCGGCTGGCGGTCGCGGTCGACGCGGCCGGGGCGGGCGTGGCGGCACCGGCGATCGTGCCCGTGCACCGCGACCGGCCGCTGCCGCTGTCGTTCGCGCAGCAGCGGCTGTGGTTCCTGCACCGGCTCGAACCCGGCTCGGTGGAGTACAACGCGCCGATGACCATCGCCCTGGAAGGCGAACTCGACGTCGCGGCGCTGAGCGCGGCGCTGGCCGCACTGGTGGCCCGGCACGAGGTGCTGCGGACGCGGCTGGTCGCGGACGAGCACGGTGTGCCGTGGCAGGTGATCGACCCGGCGCCGGAGCGGTTCGACCTGCCGGTGGTCGACGAGCTGGGTCCGCAGGTGCCGTTCGATCTGGCCGCCGGTCCGCTGTTCCGGGCATCGTTGCTGCGGGTATCGGCGGACGAGCACGTGTTGGCGCTCTCGATGCACCACGTGGTCGGCGACGAGTGGTCAGCGCCGATCCTGCGCCGCGAGCTCGAGACCCTGTACGCGGGCGCGGCGCTGCCGCCGATGCCGGTGCAGTACGCCGACTTCGCGGTCTGGCAGCGCCAGTGGCTGACCGGCGACGTGCTGGCGGGCCAGGTCGGCTTCTGGCGCGACCGGCTGGCCGGCGCTCCGACGCTGGACCTGCCGACGGACCGGCCGCGCCCGGCGGTGCGCTCGGCGGAAGGCGCGGCCTTCGAGTTCGCGATCCCCGCCGCCGTGGCCGACGGCCTGCGGATGGTGGCCCGCGGCGCCGAC
>NZ_BONQ01000220.1 GCF_016862795.1 Dactylosporangium siamense
TCGTTGCCCGCATCCGCGCCGCCGGACACGAGATCAGCATCGCCGACCTGTTCGACCACCCCACGATCGCGGCGCTGGCAACCCTGGCACGGGCCGCGACGGGCCGGTCGACATCCACAGTGGACATTCGCGAGGGCACGGACGGCCCGCCGCTGTTCTTCGTGCACTCAGGCACCGGCGGCGTCACCGACTACGCCGCGCTCGCCGGGCACTTCGCCGACGGGCAGCGGGTCATCGGCCTGCAGTCCCGCGGGCTGGTCGACGACGAGGAGCCCCTCGCCTCGGTTGACGAGATGGCCCGGTCCTACCTCGAGGACGTCCGACGCATCCGGCCCGCCGGCCCGTACCTGTTCGCCGGCTGGTCCATGGGCGGATACGTCGCGCTCGAGATGGCGCGCCGGGCGGGCGGCGACGTGTTCCTGGTCGGGCCGCCGCTGCACGGCCTGGTGCCGAACCGTTGGCGGCGCCGGGGCCGCAAGGCGGCGCTCCGGCTGGTGCGCGCGCTCACCGACGCGATCGCAGGCGGCACGCCGCTGCGGCCCGCTGCCGAGCGGGAGCTGTTCGAGTTCTGGAGCGTGGCCGAGGAGGCCGCGGCCGGCGTGCGGGACGGCGACGTGCGGCGGCTGCGGGCGGCGCGGATCGCCATCCTCAACACGCTCGCGAGCGTCGACTATCGGGCGCTGCTGGCGCGGCGCTCGATCCGGCACGACGGCCGGGTGGTGCTGTTCCTGCCCGAGGAGGACGTGCCGCGCACGCGCGCCGCGACGCTCGCGCAGTGGCGCGCCGTCGTTCCGGCTGCGCTGGAGGTCCTGGATGCGCCCGGCACGCATTTCACACTCGTCCGCGGCGACGAGGGCGCCCGGTTCGCCGGCACGTGGTTGAGCGCCGAGCTCGCGCGGCGGCGCGATCTGGACTGACGCTGGACGATCGGTGGGGGCCGCCCGCACGGCCCTGTAGCGCGCCTTGTTCCTGCTCCGGCCGCGTGTAAGCGTGCTTGTTGCCGAGGGTCATCCCCCGGTGACATGCGGTACGAGCATTGGAGTCGCCGTGCGGGCAACCGTTCGATTGACGGGCATCCTCGACATCGCCGCACTGGGCGCGTCCCTGCGTGCAATCGGCGTGCCCGACACCGCATGGCGCCTGGCCGAACCGGGCCCGGGCCAACACCTGCTGCACCTCGACGCGGACGTGGTGGGCGCCTCCGTGCTGGCGCGGCTGCCCGACGCGTGCCGGGCGGCCCTCGAGCCGGTGCCGGTGCGGCGGCACCCGCTGGAGCTCGCCACGGACCGCCCGAGGTCTACCGCCGGCGACGCGCGGATCGCCGAGGCGCGGTTCGCGCCGCTGCCGGGCGACCGTCTCGCCGTGCTCACGGCATTTCTCGTGCTGCTGGGCCGCTACACCGGCCGGTCGGACTTCGTCGTCGGCGTCGCCGATGCGCGCACCGGCGCCCGGACGCCGCTGCGCGCCGACCTGACCGGCGACCCGCGCGTGCACGACCTGCTCGAACGCACGCGACGAGGCCTGGACGAGGCCGCCGCCGACCGGCCCGAAGCCGATCGGCAGGCGTCATTTCAGGTCGTCTTCGAGGACGCCTCGCGGCGGCCGGGCCCGGAGAGTCCGGACGGCGACCAGGAGCCAGGGATCGTCCTGGCGACCGTGGAGGCGGACCCGCCGGATGTCACGCTGGTGCACGGCGCCGACGCGGCGGTGGTGCGGTTCCGCTCGGCGCTCTTCGACGAGCCGACCGCCGGCCGGCTGCATGCGCACCTCGCGACGCTGCTGGCAGCTGCGCCGCACGCGCGGTTGTCGGAGCTGCCCATGCTGCCCGCCGACCAGCTCCGGCTCGTCCTGGAAGCGTGGAACGACACCGCGGTGCCGCCAGCGCCGGCGGCCGGCGTGCACGAACTGTTCGAGGCGCAGGCGGCGCGCACGCCGGACGCAGTCGCCGTGAGCGGCGCCGGCGCCTCGCTGACGTATGCCGAGCTGGACGCCGCCGCCAACCGGCTCGCCCGCCACCTGCGCGGCCTGGGCGTCGGCCCGGACGTCGTGGTCGGCGTCGCGCTGGAGCGCGACCCGCAGCTGCCGGCGGCGCTGCTGGCGATCTGGAAGGCGGGCGGCGCCTATCTGCCGCTGGACCCGGAGCAACCGGCCGACCGGCTGGCGTACATGATGTCGGACAGCGGCGCATCGGTGCTCGTCGGCACCGGCGAGCGGATCGCCGCCCTGGGCCGGCCCGCCGGCACCGTGGTGGCGCTGGACGACACCGCGACCATTGCGGCGATCGCGGCGCAGCCCGCCGCGGCGCCGGCCGGGGCGACGGAACCGGACCAGCTCGCCTACGTGATCTATACGTCCGGCTCGACCGGCGCGCCGAAGGGGGTGCTGGTCGGGCACCGGGGCGTGGTGAACCGGCTGCTGCGGATGCAGGAGGAGTGGCGGCTGCGCCCGGCGGACCGGGTGCTGCACAAGGCGCCGCTGAGCTTCGACGCGTCGGTGTGGGAGCTGTTCTGGCCGCTGTCCGTCGGCGCGCAGGTCGTGGTCGCGGAGCCCGGCCGGCACCGCGACCTGGACCACGTGGTGTCGCTGGTCGCCTCCGGCCGGGTCACGGTGCTGCACTTCGTGCCGTCGCTGTTCCGGCCGTTCAGCCGGCATCCGGGGCTGCCGGACGGGCCGTCGCTGCGATACGTCTTCTGCACCGGCGAGGCCGCCTCGAGCGACGACGTGGCGCGGCTGCACGCCCGCAACGCCACCGTGGTGGTCGGCAACCTGTACGGCCCAACGGAGGCGACGATCGAGTCGGTGTCCGCGGTGTGCGAGCGCGGCGGCACGGGCGCGCCCCCGATCGGCCGGCCGATCGGCGGCGTGCGCGCGCTGGTGCTGGACCTGAACCTGCGCCCGGTGCCGGTCGGGGTACACGGCGAGCTGTACATCGCCGGCGAGGGCGTGTGCCGCGGATACGCCGGCCGGTCGGCGCTGACGGCGGAGCGGTTCGTCGCCGATCCGTTCTCCGGCGGCGGCGCCCGGATGTACCGCAGCGGCGACCTGGCGCGCTGGCGCGCCGACGGGCAGCTGGAGTACATCGGCCGCATCGACCACCAGGTGAAGGTCCGCGGTGTGCGGATCGAGCCCGGCGAGGTGGAGGCGGCGCTGCTGGCCCACCCGCAGGTCGTGGACGCGGCGGTGGTCGCCCGGGGCGAGGCCGACGACCGGCGGCTGCTGGCCTACCTGGTCACCGCCGCCGCCGTGAACGCCAGCGAGCTGCGGGCCTTCCTGCGCGCCCGGCTGCCGGACTACCTGGTGCCGTCGGCCTACGTCGCGCTGCCGGCGATCCCGCTGAACGCCAACGGCAAGGTTGACCGCTCGGCGCTGCCCGACCCGCAGGCGGCCCGGCCGTCGCTCGCGACGCACTACGCGGAGCCGGTGACCGCGACCGAGGCGGCGCTGGCCGAGCTGTGGGCACAGGTGCTGGGCCTGGAACGGGTCGGGATCGACGACGACTTCTTCGATCTGGGCGGGCACTCGCTGCTGGCGACGCGGGTGATCTCGCGAGTTCGGGTCCGCTTCGGCGTCGAGCTGGACCTGGCCGCCGTGTTCGACGGCCCGACGGTCCGGCGGCTGGCCGAACGCGTCGATCGGGCGGGGCCGGGCGAGGTCGCGCCGCCGATCGTGCCGGTGCCGCGGGACGGCGCGCTGCCGTTGTCGTTCGCGCAGCAGCGGCTGTGGTTCCTGCACCGGCTGGAGCCGGACTCCCCGGAGTACAACGAACCCCTGGTGCTGCGGATCGGCGGCATCCTGGACGTGGACGCGCTGCGCGGCGCGCTCGGCGCGCTGGTGCGCCGGCACGAGGTGCTGCGGACCCGGCTGCTCGCCGACGACGAGGGCCGCCCGTATCAGGTCGTCGACGAGCCCGGCGGCGTCGAGCTGGTCGTCGAGGACTGCAGCGCGGCGGCGGCGGAGGCCTGGGTGGCCGCGGACGCGGTGCGCCCGTTCGACCTGGCCGCCGGGCCGCTGCTGCGGGCCCGGCTGCTGCGCCTGGGCCCGGCCGATCACGTGCTGAGCCTCTGCTCGCACCACGTGGTGTCCGACGAGTGGTCGGTCGCGTTGCTGCGCCGCGAGCTGGAGGCGCTGTACTCCGGCGTCGAGCTGGCGCCGCTGCCGGTGCAGTACGCCGACTTCGCTGTCTGGCAGCGGCAGTGGCTGACCGGCCCGGTGCTGGCGCGGCAGCTGGACTACTGGCGGGACCGGCTCGCCGGCGCGCCGGAGCTGCGGATCCCGGCCGACCGGCCCCGGCCGCCGGTGCGTTCCTCGGCGGGCGCGCGCGTCGAGTTCGACGTCCCGCCCGGCGTCGCCGACGGGCTGCGCGCAGTGGCCCACGACGCCGGCGCGACCACGTTCATGGCCCTCTTCTCCGCCTATGCCGTGCTGCTGGGCCAGTACGCCGGCCAGGACGACATCGTGGTCGGCACCCCGATCGCCAACCGCAACCGGGCCGAGATCGAGGACCTCATCGGGTTCTTCGTCAACACCCTGGTGCTGCGTGCCGACCTGTCCGGCGACCCGACCTTCGCCGAGCTCGTCGGCCGGGTCCGGCAGGTGGCGCTCGGCGCCTACCGGCATCAGGACCTGCCGTTCGAGCAGCTCGTCGACGCGATGGGCGCCGAGCGGGACCGGTCCCGCACGCCGATCTTCCAGGTGTTGTTCAACTACAACCAGGGCGACGCCGCCGGGCCGGCCGCCGGGATCACCCTCGCGAAGTTCGCGACGCCGGTGTCGGTCAAGTTCGACCTGCGGCTGGTCTTCGACGACGTCGACGGCGTGCTGAGCGGCGCGATCGAGTACAGCACCGCCCTCTTCGACGCGGCCACCGTCCGGCGCTTGGTCGAGCGGCTGGGGACGCTGCTGGCCGCGGTCGCCGCCGACCCGGCCGCCCGGCTTTCGGCCCTGCCCCGCATGTCGCCAGGCGAGCGCGGGGAGCTGACGGAGTGGAACGCCGCGACCGTGCCGGTCCCGCCCGCCGGCGGGACGCACCGGCTGGTCGCCGCCGGCCCCGGCACCGCGGTGGTCGCCGGCGGCATCACGCTGACCTACGGCGAGCTCGACGAGCGCGCCAACCGCCTGGCGCACCACCTGCGCGGCCTCGGCGTCGGACCGGAGACGGTGGTCGGGCTGTGCGCGACCGGCGCGGAGCTGGTGGTCGCCGTGCTGGCCGTGTGGAAGGCCGGCGGGGCATACCTGCCGCTGGACCCCGCCTACCCGGCGCACCGCCTGTCGTTCATGCTCGCCGACAGCCGGGCCGCGCTCGTCGTCGGCAGCCGGGCCGCCCTGGACGAGCTGCCCGGGGGCCGGCTGCGCACGCTCGCCCTCGACGACCCCCTGGTCGAGGCGGCGCTCGCCGCCGAGCCCGCCGCCGCGCCGGACGTGGCCGTCCACCCCGACCAGGCCGCCTACGTCATCTACACCTCAGGCTCGACCGGCCGGCCGAAGGGCGTCTGGGTCACCCACCGCGGCCTGGTCAACTACGTGCACGCCGTCGCCGGCCCCGCGCGCCTCGGCGGCGCCGGCCGGCACTACCTGCTGCTGCAGCCGGCCGCGACCGACTTCGGCAACACCACCCTGTTCGTCTGCCTCGCCACCGGCGGCACCCTGCACCTGCCCGGTCCGGGGGTCGCCGGCGACGCCGACGCCGTCGCCGGCTACCTCGCCGAGCACCGCATCGACTACCTGAAGATCGTGCCGTCACACCTGGCGGCGCTGGCCGGCCGGCGCGGCGCCGCCGCGCTGCTGCCCGCCCGCACCCTGGTCCTGGGCGGCGAGGCGGCGCCGGCCGCGCTGGTCGCCGAGCTGCTCGCCGCGGCCGGCGTCCGGGTCGCCGTGGTCAACCACTACGGGCCGACAGAGACCACGATCGGCGTGGCCGCCACCGTCCTCGGCGCCGGACCGGTGCCGCTCGGCCACGCCCTGCCCAACGTGCGGCTGCACGTCGCCGACCCCGCGCTCGGGCTCGTGCCGGTCGGCGCGATCGGCGAGCTCCATGTGGCCGGGCCCGCCCTGGCCCGGTGCTACGGCGGCCGGCCCGACCTCACCGCCGAGCGCTTCGTCGCCGACCCGTTCGCCGCGGACGGCAGCCGGATGTACCGCACCGGCGACCGCGTCCGCCGGCGCAACGACGGGCGCATCGAGTTCCTGGGCCGGGCCGACCAGCAGGTGAAGATCCGCGGCTTCCGGGTCGAGACCGGCGAGGTCGAACGGACGCTGCTCGAGCGGCCGGACATCGCCGCCGCCGCTGTCGTGGCCCGCACCGACGGCGACGAGACCCGGCTCGTGGCGTACCTCGTCCCGGCCGGCGCCGACCTCGCCTCCGTCGCGGACCTGCGCGCGCACCTGGGCCGCACCCTGCCCGAGCACATGGTGCCGTCCGCGTTCGTGCGGCTGGCCGCGCTGCCGTTGACGCCCAACGGCAAGACCGACCGCGGGGCCCTTCCCACGCCGGAGACCGACCGCAACGGCTCCTTCCCGGTGTACCGCCACCCGCACACCCCCATCGAGGAACTCCTCGCCGACATCTGGTCGGAGGTGCTCGGCCGCGAAGAGGTCGGCACCGGCGACAACTTCTTCGAGCTCGGCGGCCACTCGCTGCTCGCCACGCAGGTGGTGTCCCGAGTCCGGGCCGTGTTCGGCGTCGAGCTGGCGCTCACCGCGATCTTCGAGCATCCGACGGTCGCGGCGCTCGCCGCCGTCGTCGAGCGCGGCGGCGCCACCGCGGACGCCCCGCCGCTCGCCCCGCCGCTCACCCCGGTGCCGCGCGGCGGTCCGCTGCCGCTGTCGTTCGCGCAGCAGCGGCTGTACTTCCTGAGCCGGCTGGCGCCGGACTCGACCGAGTACAACAACGCCGAGGCGGTCCGGTTGCACGGTCCGCTCGACGTCGCCGCCTTGCGATCCGCGCTCGACGCGCTCGCGTCGCGGCACGAGATCCTGCGGACCCGGCTGGTCGACGGCGGCGACGGCGCCGGACGCCAGCTCGTCGACCCGCCCGCGGGCTTCGACCTGCGCGTCAGCGACGTCGGCGCCGAAGCCGACCCGCCGGCCGCGGCACGGGACCTGCTCGCCGCTGACGCCGCCGAACCCTTCGACCTGGCGGCTGGCCGGCCGGTGTGGGCGCGCCTGATCCGGCTTGCCGACGACGACCACGTCCTGGCCCTGCTGTGGCACCACGTGGTCTCGGACGAGTGGTCGGCGCAGGTCCAGCGGCGCGACCTCGCCGCGCTCTACGACGCCGCCCGGCGCGCCGAGGCCCCCGCGCTGCCCGCGCTGGCGGTGCAGTACGCCGACTACGCCGCCTGGCAGCGGCGGTGGCTTGACGGCGAGGCCGTCGGGCGACAGCTGGACTACTGGCGGGAGCGGCTCGCCGGCGCGCCGATGCTCGAGCTGCCAACCGATCGGCCCCGGCCGGCGGTGTGGTCGCCGGAGGCGGGCCGCGTCGAGTTCACCGCGCCCGCCGACGCGCTGCCGGCGCTGCGGCGGCTCGCCCGGCGCACCGGCGCGACGATGTTCATGACACTGCTGGCCGCATCGCTGGTCGTGCTGCGCCGCTACAGCGGCCAGGACGACATCGTCGTCGGCACCCCGTTCGCCGGCCGGAACCGCGCCGAGGTCGAGGACATCGTCGGGTTCTTCGTCAACTCCCTCGCCCTGCGCGTCGACCTGTCCGGCGACCCGACCTTCGCCGAGCTCGTCGACCGGGTCCGGCGTGCGGCGCTGGGCGCCTACGCCCACCAGGACGTGCCGTTCGAACAGGTCGTCGACGCCGTCCAGCCGGCCGGGCGGCGGGACCGCGCGCCGCTGTTCCGGGTGATGGTGAGCGTCGAGCGCGGCGGCGAACCGCGCACGTCGCTGCCGGGTCTACGGGCCGAGCCGTTCCCGGTCCGCGTCGCGGATGCCCGGTTCGACCTCACGCTGGGCTTCCGGGAGGGCGCCGACGAGCTGGGCGGGCTGCTCGTCCACAGCGCCGCCCTGTTCGACCGGGCCACCGTCGAGCGCGTGGCCGGGCACCTGACGACGGTGCTGGCCACCGTCGCCGCCGAGCCCGACGTCCGGTTGTCGCGCATCCCGCTGTCGCACGGCGCACCGCCGCCGGGGACGCCGTTGCCGGTGTCGGCGGCCCGTGCGGTACACCCGCAGCACGACGCCGTCCATGAACTGTTCTCCGCGCGCTCGCGCCGCCGGCCCGACGCCACCGCCGTCATCCACTGCGGCGAGCGGCTGACCTACCGCGAGCTGGAGCAACGGTCGAACCGGCTCGCGCACCACCTGCGCGGCATCGGCGTCGGCGCCGAGTCGCTCGTCGGGCTGTGCTTCGAGCGCGGCGCCGAGCTGCTCGTGGCGATCCTGGCGACCTGGAAGGCCGGCGGCGCCTACCTGCCGCTGGACCCGGAGTATCCCGCCGAACGGCTGGGGTTCATGCTCACCGACGCGCCCGTGTCGCTGCTGCTCGGCACCGCCGACGCGATCGCGGACCTGCCGGTCGGCCGGCTGCGCGCCGTCGCCGTCGACGACCGGTCCGTGCGCGCCGCCGTCGCCACCGCGCCGGTGACGCCGCCCGCCGCCGCGGTGCTCGGCGACCAGGCCGCCTACGTCATCTACACGTCCGGCTCGACGGGCCGCCCGAAGGGTGTCACGGTGACCCACCGCGGCCTGGCGAACCTCGCCCGAGCCCAGCGGCGGCGGTTCGACGTCGAAGCCGACGACGTGGTCCTGCAGTTCGCGTCGTTCGGCTTCGACGCGTCCGTGTCCGAAACCGCGATGGCGCTCGCCTCGGGCGCCACGGTCGTCATGGCGAGCGCCCGCGACCGCGCCGAGCCGGGCCGGCTCGCGGGCCTGGTCGGCGAGCACGGCGTCACGGTGGCCACGCTGCCGCCGTCGCTGCTCGCGGTGCTGCGCCCGGACGACTTCGCCGGTCTGCGGATCCTCATCGCCGCCGGCGAGCGGCTCACGCCCGGCCTGGCCCGCGAGTGGGCCCGCAGCACGCCCGTGCTCAACGCCTACGGGCCGACCGAGACCGCGGTCTGCGCCACCGCCGGGCACGTCGAGCCGGATGCCGAACAGGCCCCGTCCATCGGTACACCGATCGACGAGGTCCGCGTCCAGGTCCTCGACGGCAACCTGCAGCCGGTGCCGATCGGCGTCGAGGGCGAGCTGCACATCGGCGGCCCCGGCGTCGCCCGCGGCTACCACGGCCGCCCCGACCTCACCGCCGAGCGGTTCATCCCCGACCCGTTCGCCGGCGACGGCTCGCGGCTGTACCGCTCAGGCGACCGGGTCCGCACCCTCGACGACGGCGCGCTGGTGTTCGTCGGCCGCACGGACGAACAGGTCAAGGTCCGCGGCCACCGCGTCGAGCCGGGCGAGATCGAGGCCGCCCTGGCCGCACACCCGACCGTCGCCGCCGCCGTGGTCGTCGCGGACGGCGAGGGCCCCGAGTGCCGGCTGGTCGCCTACGTCGTGCCCGCCGCGGCGTCCGACGGGCTGCCCGATCCCGGTGCGCTGCGCCGGTTCCTCGGCCTGAGCCTGCCCGAGCCGATGCTGCCCGCCGTGTTCGTCGAGCTGGCGTCGCTGCCCCTCACGCCCAACGGCAAGGTCGACCGGGCCGCGCTGCCCTCGCCCGACGGCACCCGCCTCGCCGCCGGCACCGGGTTCGCCGAGCCGGTGACGCCGATGCAGACGACGCTCGCGCAGGTCTGGGCCGAGGTCCTCGGCGTCGAGCGCGTCGGCCTGCACGACGACTTCTTCGACCTCGGCGGGCACTCACTGCTGGCCATGGGGGTCGTCTCACGGCTGCGCACGGCGCTGTCGGTGGAGGTACCACTGCAGGCGCTGTTTGAACAGCCGACCCTCGCCGGGCTGTGCGAGGTGCTCGAGGAGCTCGCCGTCGCGGCCGCCGCGCCGCCGATCGCCGCGATCGACCGGTCCGGGCCACTGCCGCTGTCGTTCGCGCAGCAGCGGCTGTGGTTCCTGGCCCAGCTCGACCCCGGCTCCGTCGACTACAACGCCTCGATCACCATCCGGGTGCCGGAGCCGGTGGACCCGGCGGCGCTGCGGGCCGCGCTGACGGCACTTACGGCGCGCCAGGACGTGCTGCGCACCAGGCTCGTCGCCGGCGACGACGGCGTGCCGTACCAGGTGGTCGACCCGCCGTCGCCGGTCGAGCTGCTGCAGGCCGACGTCGGCGGCGAGCCCGACCCGACCGGCGCCGCGCGGGCCCTGCTCGCGGTGGCGGCGAGCCGCCCGTTCGACCTCGCCACCGGGCCGCTCGTCCGCGGCTTGCTGATCCGCGGCGCCGACGGCGAGCAGCTGCTGGGCCTCGCGATGCATCACGTCGTGGCCGACGAATGGTCGCTGGGCATTCTGCGTCGGGAACTGCTCGAGTTGTACGCCGCCGGCCGCGCGGGGCGGGAGCCGGCGCTCGAGCCGTTGCCGATCCGCTACGCCGACTACGCCGTCTGGCAGCGGCGCTGGCTCACCGGCGACGTGCTGCGCGCCCAGCTCGGATACTGGCGCGAGCGGCTTTCCGGCGCCGCGGTGCTGGACCTGCCGACGGACCGTCCGCGCCCGGCGGTGCGCTCGACCGCGGGTGCGGTGCTGGACTTCACCGTGCCGGCGGAGGTGGCCGAGGGCCTGCGGGTGTTGTCGAGGTCGGTCGGCGTCTCGATGTTCATGACGGTGTTCGCGGCGTTCAACGTGCTGCTGTCGCGGTACACCGGCCAGGACGACATCGTCGTCGGCACGCCGATCGCGAACCGCAACCGCACGGAGATCGAGGGCCTCGTCGGGTTCTTCGTCAACACGCTCGTGCTGCGCACCGACCTGTCCGGCGACCCCACCTTCACCGAACTGCTGGGCCGGGTCCGCGCGGCGACCCTCGGCGCCTACGACAACCAGGACCTGCCGTTCGAGCACCTGGTCGACGAGCTCGGCGTGGACCGGGACCGCTCGCGGACGCCGGTGTTCCAGGTGCTGTTCAACTACGCCACCGGCGACGGCTCCGGCCCGGCGCGGCGGCCCGTGAAGTACGACCTGACGGTGTCGATGGGCGAGGCCGGCGCCGGCCTGACGGGCGAGGTGCACTACAGCACGGCACTGTTCGACGACGACCGGATGGCCCGGCTGATCGGGCACCTGCAGCGGATCCTCGAAGGGGTGGCCGCCGATGCCGGCCGGCGGGTGTCGCGGCTGCCGATGCTGTCCGGGGCCGAGGTCCGGGATTTGGCCGTGTGGTGCGATGGCGGCGACGCGGAGCCGTGGGGTGGTGCGGTGCACGAGCTCGTCGCGGCCCGGGCGTTGACCGACCCGGACGCGGTGGCTGTGCGTAGCGGCGCGGTGCAGCTGACCTACGGGCGGCTGGTGGAGCGGGTCGGGGCGCTCGCGGGGCGGCTCGCGGCGGCGGGCGTCGGGCCCGGGTCGGTGGTCGGGCTACGCCTGGAGCGTGGGCCTGATCTTGTGGTGGCGGCGCTGGCGGTGTGGCGTGCCGGCGGGGCGTATCTGCCGCTGGACCCGGATCTGCCGGCGGAGCGGTTGTCGTTCATCGTCGCTGACAGCGGCGCGTCGCCGGTGCTCGACCGGCTCGACAGTCTCGACGGTCTCGACGACCCGGGATCGGCCGTGCTGCCGGGCGTGCCGGCCGACCAGGCGGCCTACGTCATGTACACCTCGGGCTCGACGGGCCGGCCGAAGGGCGTCACCGTCAC
Organism: Dactylosporangium siamense; assembly: GCF_016862795.1. GTDB lineage: Bacteria > Actinomycetota > Actinomycetes > Mycobacteriales > Micromonosporaceae > Dactylosporangium > Dactylosporangium siamense. The sequence continues at coordinate 11,742 of NZ_BONQ01000220.1, forward strand.
GCACGGCAACCTGGCGTCGCTGCTGGCGGCGATGGCACGCCGGCCGGGGCTTACCGACCGGGACGTGCTGCTCGCGGTGACCACGTTCGGGTTCGACATCGCCGGCCTCGAGCTGTTCGGCCCGTTGGTGTGCGGCGGCCAGGTCGTGATCGCGGACCGGGATGAGGTGCGTTCGCCGCGGGCTCTGGCCCGGTTGATCGACGCCTCCGGCGCCACCGTCATGCAGGCCACGCCGGCGACCTGGCAGATGCTGCTCGACGACGGCTGGGCGGGCTCGGCGCGGCTGCGGGCGTGGTGTGGTGGTGAGGCGCTACCGGCGGCGCTGGCAGCGGCGCTGACCGGGCGGGTCGCGGCGTTGTGGAACATGTACGGCCCGACGGAGACCACCGTGTGGTCGGCGTGCGACCCCGTGACGCCGGATGGTCCGGTGACGCTGGGCACCCCGATCGCGGGCACCCGCTGGTATGTCGTTGACCGGTGGGGCAATCAGGTGCCGGTCGGGGTGGCCGGTGAGTTGGTGATTGCCGGTGCGGGTGTCGCCCGCGGCTATCTCGGCCGGCCGGATCTGGCTGCGGAGCGGTTTGTCGCTGACCCGATCGCGGGTGACGGCACGCGGTGGTACCGCACCGGTGATCTGGTGCGGTTGCGGTCTGACGGCCGGCCGGAGTTCTTGGGCCGTGCCGACCATCAGGTGAAGGTGCGTGGGTTCCGGGTCGAGCTCGGCGAGGTTGAGGCGGCGTTGCGGGAGTTGCCTGGGGTGGCGGGCGCGGTCGTTGTCGCTGATGAGCGGCAGCGGTTGGTGGCCTACGTGGTCGGTGCTGCTGTCGATGCTGTGGCGTTGCGGTCGCGGTTGCCGGAGTACATGGTCCCGTCGGTGTTCGTGTCGTTGCCGGCGTTGCCGTTGTCGGCGAACGGCAAGGTCGATCGGGCGGCGCTGCCGGCACCGGATCTGTCGCGGCGGGTTGATGTGTTCGTAGCGCCGGCGGGTCCGGTGCAGGAGGTGCTGGCCGGGATCTGGGCCGAGGTCCTCGGCGTTGAGCGGGTCGGCGTCCATGACAACTTCTTCGCGTTGGGCGGGCACTCGCTGCTGGCCACCCGGGTCGTGTCGCGCATCCGGTTGGCATTCGGGGTCGAGGTGTCGGTCGCGGCACTGTTCGACACGCCTACGATCGCCGGTCTGACGCCGGCGGTCGACGCGGCCGGGACGGCGGCGACACCGCCGATCGTGCCGGTCGGGCGGGACCGCCCACTGCCGTTGTCGTTCGCGCAGCAGCGGCTGTGGTTCCTGCAGCAGCTGGAGCCGGGCTCGGTGGAGTACAACCTGCCGATGTCGCTGCCGTTGCCGGGCCCGCTGGACGTCGACGCGCTGGTCGCCGCGCTCGCCGGGTTGGTCGAGCGGCACGAAGTGCTGCGGACGCGCCTGGTCGCGGATGCCGAGGGTGTGCCGTGGCAGGTGATCGACCCGGCGCCGGTGCGGTTCGAGCTGCCGGTCGTGGAGGTGCCGGCTGCGGAGGTCGGGGCGTGGCTGGCGGCGGATGCGGTGGTGCCGTTCGACCTGACCGCGGGTCCGTTGTTCCGGGCGACGTTGCTGCGGGCCGGTCCGCAGTCGCATGTGCTGGCCCTGGCGATGCATCACGTGGTTGGCGATGAGTGGTCCTCGGCGATCCTGCGCCGGGAGCTCGACGGTGGCGGGCAACGGCCGGCGGTGCAGTACGCCGACTTCGCTGTGTGGCAGCGCCAGTGGTTGACCGGCGAGGTGCTCGAGGCACAACTGGACTATTGGCGGGCGCGGCTGGATGGCGCGCCGGCGTTGGAGTTGCCGACGGATCGCCCGCGCGGCGCGGTGCGGTCGTCGGCGGGTGCGGTGCTGGACTTCGTCGTTCCGGCTGATGTCGTTGAGGGTCTGCGGGCGTTGTCGCGGGCCGCTGGTGTGT
>NZ_BONQ01000221.1 GCF_016862795.1 Dactylosporangium siamense
AACGTCGTCGTCGCTGACCTGCGGCTCGTTGCCGGCCCGACCTGCGCTGGTCTCCGCACCGTCACGGTCACGACCACGGCGGCGGTCCCGGGAACGGTTGCGGCGCCCGCGGCCGCCGATGCCGTCGTCCTCGGTCTGATCGACGTTGCCGCGCTGGTTGCGGTCGCCACCGGCCCGCTCGCCTTGCTCCCTGGCATCGGCGCGTTCGATCTGCTCCCCGATGGCGGTGCGTTCGGGCCCGCCGTTGCGCTCCGGCCGGGGCGTTTCGGTCGCCGCAGCGGCGGGCTGCACGGCCGGCGGCCCGTCGCTCCCGGCCGCCTCGACCAGCGGCTTCTCGGGCCGTGCCGGTGGTGCCTCGGTGGTGGTGGTCCGAGCCTCGACGCCTGGGGCGGCACTGTCCTGGCGTGCTTGAATCGCGGTCACCAGCTCGCCTTTGCGCATCCGGGCGGTGCCGGAGATGCGCAACGCGGCGGCCAGGCTCTGCAGCTCAGGCACCAGCATGCGGGCCAGGCCGGTGCCCGCGCGCCGCGGAGTCGTCGCGCCGGCCTCGGCCGTGGCACGACCAGTGGAGATGTCCGACGTGACGTCGGTGGTGTCGCTCAATGGGATTCCTTTCGACAGGCCCGGACTGGCGGACTTGAGGCACGGTGGCCGGCCCGCGGACGCATCCGCACCGCACCCGCTACGGGGGTGCTACGGCGTTCGCGGTGATCCGATCGCGACCATCTGCGGCCTGGTCCGGCCGTGCGGGCGATTCAGGAGACTGCGGGTCGGCGGCCAGCACGCGTGCAAGAGCTGCAACAAAATCGGCGCACGTCGACCCGCATGAGATTGCCGCACCTGGCGGCTACCGAGACGAGGGTAGCCAACTCGCCGCCGCTGTGGCAACCGGTCCCGCTCCGACTGCGCCGAGGGTCACGCCCCACTCCGCCGGCAACACCGCGCAGCGACTCCGCGGCTGCGCGGGACCGGCGCCCGTGACGGTTACGCCTCCGGCGGAACCGCACTCGCACGGTTCTGGCGCGGCCGTGTGGTGGGTATGGTGAGCCGATGTCGGACGTGGCACGCCTTGGCGCCAGCGGGGGCGCCGGTGGGCGGCGCACCCGGCCGCTGTTGCGCACGCTCGTCGGGGATGTGCTGCGCCGCCACCGTCTCGAACAGGGGCGCACCCTCGCTGAGGTGGCCCGCGACGCGTGCGTCTCGATGCCGTATCTGTCCGAGGTCGAGCGAGGGCGCAAGGAGGCCAGCTCCGAGGTGCTTGCCGCCGTGTGCGACGCCCTGCGCATCGACCTCGCCGACCTCCTCGCCGAGGTGGGGCGCGATCTGCTCGACGACCGCGCCCCCGTCATCCACCTGCGGATGGTCGGGGCGCACGGTGCCATCGCCCCGCCCGGGCACCGTCCCGCGCAGCGGCCCGGCGGGGTCGTGCTGCTCGCCGCCTGACCGCCTCGCCCGGGCGCCGACCCGCACGCCGGACCGGAAGGCTGAAGCTCCTGACCACCCGCCCCGGCACCGTTCCCCGCTGCGGCCCAGCCGGGGTCGTGCTGCTCGCCATGCCGGGGCACCGTCCCGGCCGGGGTGCTGCGGCTCACGCCCGGTTGCCCCGCCTGCCGGGTGGTCGACCTCCCCCGCTGGTCGACCTACCCGCGATGGTGGGCCGGCGGGGTCAGCCCGCCGGTGCCAGCTGCAGGGAGCGGGCCGCGCGGCTGGTGACGACCTGGTCGGCGATGCCGTAGGCGACCGCGTCGGAAGCGGACAGCGTCATGCTCCGGTCGGTGTCGGCCCGGATCTTGGACACCGGCTGCCCGGTGTGCTCGCTGAGGATCTCGTTCATCTCGGCCCGGACCTTGGCCAGCTCCTTGGCCTGCACGGCCAGGTCCGGCAGCGTGCCACGGGCCTGGCTCGACGGCTGGTGCAGCGTCACCTTCGCGTGCCGCAACACCGAACGCCGCCCCTTTGTGCCCGCCGCGAGCAGCACCGCGGCCGCCGACGCCGCCTGCCCGACGCAGATCGTCGAGATGTCACACCGCACGAACTGCATCGTGTCGTAGATGGCGGTGAGCGCGCTGAACGAGCCGCCGGGCGAGTTGATGTACAGCCCGATCTCCTGCTCGTTCTCCGACTCCAGGTGGATCAGCTGGGCGATGACGACATTGGCCACGCCGTCGTCGATCTCGGTGCCGATGAATATGATGCGTTCGGAGAGCAGCCGCGAGTAGATGTCGAACGCCCGCTCGCCGGTCGGTGTCTTCTCCACCACCGTCGGGATCGTGTACTGGCTCATGCGCCCAGCCCCGCCATCCGCTGCGCAACCGCGGGACGGACGTCGGCCACCTCTTCGAGGATGTGGTCGATGAGCCCGTAGCTCAGGGCCTCCTCGGCGGTGAACCAGCGGTCGCGTCGGCTGTCCCGCTCGACGGTCTCGACCGGCTGTCCGCTGTGCTCGGCGATCAGCCTGACAAGGGTGGTGCCGATCCGCTCCAGCTGCTCGGCGTAGATCTCGACATCGGCCGCGGTGCCGCCGAAGCCGGCCGAGCCCTGGTGCATCAGGATCTGTGCGTGCGGCAGGCTGAACCGCTTGCCTGGGGCACCACCCGACAGCAGGAACTGCCCCATGCTGCCGGCCAGCCCCATCGCGAGGGTGCTCACGTCGTTCGGGATGAGCCGCATCGTGTCGTAGATCGCCAGGCCGGCGCTGACCGACCCGCCGGGTGAGTTGATGTACAGGCTGATGTCGCTGCGTGGGTCCTCCGCCGACAGCAGCAGGAGCTGCCCGCACAGCCGGTTGGCGACCTGGTCGTCGACCTCCGTGCCGAGCACGATGATCCGCTGGTACAGCAACTGGGCGGCGACCTGGTCGTCGAGCGTCCCCGCGTGCATCGCGGTGAGTCCTGTGGCGTACTGCATGGCGTTCTCCCTCGCGTCCGGTCTTCCTGATCCACCATGGGATCGCCGGGCGCTCAGGACCAAGCGCATCTGCTGTCAGCAGAGCCGGGACCATGCGGTGGTAGAGGTGGCACCACCCCAGTTGAGGTGCAACCACCCCTGACGCGGCACCACGTCGCCGCGAGCATTGTCGGTGACGAGTTGTCACGACGAGGGAGCGATCATGGCGAAGGTGTTGTCACGGCGTACGGTCCTGGTCGGCGCGGCGGGTCTGGCAGGTGCGGCGGCCGGGCTGGGCGGTTCCGGCCCGGCGGGCGCCGCCGAGTCCGCCGCACCGACAAACCCGGCGGCCGCGGGCGGGGCCGCGGATCTCATCGCGGTCACCGGGGTCACGGTCGTCGACGCGGGCGGTGCGCGACGGGATCAGACCGTGCTCATCCGGGGCGGCCGTATCCTCGACGCCGGGCACCTGCACCGGGTGCCGGTGCCGCACGGCGCACGGACGATCGACGGCCGCGGCAGGTACCTCATCCCGGGCCTGGCCGACATGCACACGCACGCCGTCGGGATCGACCCCGCCGACCCGGAGCTGTACGTCGTCAACGGCGTCACCACGACCCGCGAGATGTCGGCGGGCGACGCCGCCGTCAGTTGGCGCCAGGAGATCGCCGCGGGCCGCCGCCTCGGTCCACAGTGGACCATCGGCAGCGCGATCCTCGACGGCTCGCCGTCGTTGTGGGAGGGCCTCGGCATCCCGTACCTCGCGGTGGCCGACGCCCCGCAGGCCCGCGCGGCCGTGCGCGACCAGGTGAGGGCCGGCGCACAGTTCATCAAGACGTACACCCGCCTGACCCGCGAGGCATTCCACGCCATCGCGGCCGAGTCCCGGCAGCTCGGCGTGCGGTTCCTGGGGCACGTCCCCGACTTCGTCCAGCTCGCCGAGGCCAGCGACGCCGGGCTGCACAGCATCGAGCACCTCTTCGAATTCTGGTACGACACCTCGAGCGAGGAGGACCGGCTGCGCCGCGGGATCGCGCAGACCCCGATCGACGGCGGCGACTACGCCGGCTGGTTCACCAAGCTGCACCCGCTGGAGCTGGCCGCGGCCCGCAGCTACGACCGCGGCAAGGCGGCACGCGTCTTCGAGCGGCTGGCGCGCAACGGCACCCACGTGACGCCGACGCTCAGCGTGCACTGGACCTGCGACGTCCCCCAGGACGTGCCGCACGACGATCCCCGGTTCCGCTACGCCAGCGCCGACATGCTGGCCTACTGGCAATGGGCGACCGACAACATCTACCTCAAGGGGCGCACCGCACAGGAGAGCACCGAACGCCGGGAACTGTTCGACCGCCGGCTGCGCCTCGCCGGCGAACTGGCGAAGGCGGGCGTGCCGCTGATGACCGGGACCGACCTCGGCACCGCATACCTGCTGCCCGGGTTCGCCCTGCACGACGAACTGCGCTGGCTGGTGCGGGCCGGCCTCACGCCGCTGCAGGCCCTGCGGGCGGCCACCCTCGAGCCGGCCCGCAGCCTCGGCCGCACCGACCAGGGCACGGTCGAGCGGGGTAAGGTCGCCGACCTGGTCCTGCTCGACGCCGACCCGCTGCGCGACATCGCCAACACCACGAGGATCGACAGCGTGTTCGTCCGGGGTCACCTCATCGACGCGCCGGCCCGCCGGCGGATGCTCGCCGACATCGAGGCCACCGTCCGCGCCGCCACGCCGACCGGCGCCGTCCCCGTCTCGGCCGCCTGCGCCTGCCACGGCGCTACGGCACGGCAGCCTCTCCACGTCGCCGCGTCGCCGGTGTCGTCGGCTCCTTCATCAGCGCCGGCATGATGTCCGCAGTCCAGAGAACAGTCGGGACGCGTTTCGTTGCTCGGGCCACGGATCGCGACTCATCCATCTGAACGCCCCGCCAGGAATCGGTAAGTCCACCCTGTCGGAGCTCTACGCAGACCGGAACTCCGGCACGTTCATCTGCTGGTGCTGGTCGACGCCGCGACGACCGAAGGACCCGAGCTACCCGACATGAACTGGACGGGCACGTCTGATCCACCACCGACGGGCGTGGCCGGCCTCATGGCACGTCGATGGTCCGCAGGTGCTTCTTGTCTGTGTCAATGCCGACCAACTGCCTGCCGTTCGCTGACGCCGTTACCGATGGCCCGGCGATCCGCAGCACCTGCTCGAAATGGTCGGCGGCTTGCGGATACCGGCCGCGCAGCCGGTGGATGTGATCGAGCCCGGCCACCGCGTCCATCTCGCCGGCGCGGTTGCCGGTGGCATGGGCGTTGAGCAGGGCCTGGTGGTGCAGGGCTTCGGCGTCGTGGTAGCGGCCCCGGGCGCGCAGGTGCCGGTGCAGGATGGCCGACAGGTGCAGGACGTGCTCGGGCCGGCCGTGCTGTGCTCAACGCGTGGGCCGAGCTTATGCGACATCCAGGGAAGCCAATTAGTTACCTCGGCATTCACCAGAATCTTGCCGAGACCCTGGGTGCTCAGGAATGTCGACGATCGCAAGTGCATCGCTGGCGCCATTACCGCCCCTGGGGACGACCGCCGCTGCGGAGCGACCATCAGGAGCTACAGCAAGCAGACCGAACGCGCCCGCCACCACACGACTCGGCTTCTGCCCCAGCAACCGATCGAGGTACAGGCCAGGCCCTTGGTCATGAACCGCCGAGATCAGCACGGAGCAAGCATCCGCACGGACCATACCTCGCGGATCGCGGTATCCAGCCCCCCTCCTAACTACCATATCCATTGCATCATGAACGTATATATTCCACATGGCATCCTTGCGATCATTCAAGGACTTTCCGATTGCAGTTGGAGCAGCTAAAAAGGCGTATCCTCCCGGGTATGATATTGGATCGGCGGCCAAGCCTAGGTCAACGCAGTCGCCGCGGCGACGCGAATAGCTTGCCGCCAAGGGCCACGCTTTGCCATCCAATTGCACCGCCTCGCCGACAGGTACGTCAGATCCAGCGATATATCCAATGCCGCTACATTGATAGCCACTGCTCGCAACCATAGGGGTGGCCCGCCCCGGCAGCCAGACAACCTGATAGATTAGGTCCAATTTATCGGCACTCATCGCCGAAAGATCGAGGACCCGTTCTGCCGACGCGGAACCTGAAGCTAGCGCGAGGAGTTCCGAGCTGCCCGCGCATCGCTGCATGTACCCCAAGCGCCCATCGGGCCTCACATGCAGGGCTCCAAATTGTCCGCCCTCACACGACTCAGGTGGCGATGCAACCAGCTCAGCATGTTGATCCGCACGCACTCGCCACAGCTCATTCGACCCGTCCGACGATTGAAGATCCTGCCACAGAAAGTAGACAAATCCGTCTTCCATCCAGACCGGATCCGAATAAAGGCCATCAGCAACACTGAATCGCCTTTCAGTAGACCCATCTGCAGCAACGAACAGCACCGCACCTGTTGTCGCGAGGCATGACATTACGATCAGCAGAACACCCCAGCGACGACCGCAATTCTGGATTCTCGTCATGCTATCCAAAACTCAGACAGACCCCGCCGCCGCATCCGCCGGCCGAAACCATACCGACCAGTTCGGCCTGAATGAATTTTGGATCCAGCACCACACCTCCAGACGTTCCCGCACCCTTCGCCTGCATCAGCCGATTAGCCGTCTTTAGTCCAACAACATTGTTGTTCATATCAATCCGCGACTCCTTACCACCATATGGAGACGCCTTCTTCGTCGTCAGGTCCATCTGATGGTCCAGTTCATGCGCTACCGTGATCATCATAATAGCTTCCTCAGACAGACCCCCCTTCGCCCTCATCATCGCAACCCAGTACGCGTGCTGGAAGGCGTTCTCTTGCCGCTTACTCCAACCGTACTTCTTCCTGAGATCCTTAGCCAAAGCAATAGAATCGGCGGACAACCCCCTAGCGGACATACACCATTCCACGCTCATCCAGTTACACACAGCGAACTCGTGCTGCTGGGCAGTGTTTGGTTCATTTGGATCGCGCGTTTTACATCCAAACCAGGTCCACAGGAAACAGAGCGGGCCCGCCTTCTCGGTGTCGTAGTTCTCCGCAATCCCATCGACCTTGTCTTTGAGGGCCTTTTCCTCTTCCGTTAGTCCGCCATTCTGGTTGCCTTTAGGGCCGCTGCCAATGTCCCCATTAGTGTCCGTGTCGTCAGCGGGGTGGCATTCTTTTGCCTTGCTGTTGGCGCACGTTGCCGGGTCGTAGCCGGGGTCATGCCAGGGGCGTGGTTCAAGACCGTCCGGGTCACTCAGTGAGGTGGGGTTGCCGTTACCGTAGGCATAGCCGTTGAGCTGCTGCGGGTCGCCCACGTCGCTGATGGGGTCGTCGGAGATGAATCGGCCGGTGGCAGGTTCATACTCGCGGGCGCCGAGGTGGGTGAGTCCGGTGTTGTCGCGGGTGCCGCCGACGAACCCCTTGGTGTTGGGCCAGGTCGGGTCGACGCTGCGGGGGTTGCCGAACGGGTCGGTCTTGCGCCGGGTGACGGTCTGGGTGACCGCGTCGATGGCTACCTGTCCGGTGCCATGGTGGTCTGCGGCGATCCAGGTGAGGCCGGCTGGGGTGCGGCTGGCGACGCCATAGTAGCGGGTGCAGGTGACGGTGCTGCCGACCTTGCGCAGTTCGTAGCCGGCCAGGTACACCGTTGCCCCGGCAGGGTCCTTCGCGACGAGGCGGGTGCCGTCGGCGTCGTAGATGTAGCTGCTGACGCCGGCGCTGTCGGTGACGGTGGCCAAGTGGCCTTCAGTGTCCCAGCCGAGGGTCTGGCCGGGTTTGCCGGTGATGTTGCGGGTGAGGGTGTTGCCGGCGTTGTCGTAGGTGTAGCTGTCGGTGCCGGTGCTGCCGCCGGTGGCGTCGACCTTGGTGAGGGTGTGCCGTTTGCCGGTGGTGGGGTAGGTGTAGGTGCGGGTGGTGTCGGTGCCGCCGCCGATGGCGTGGCGGATCTCCTGGGTGCGGTTGCCGTTGCTGTAGTTGTTGGTGCCGGTGGCGTACCGGTAGCTGGTCCAGTACGGGTCAGGTCCACCGACTACCGCTGCGGACGGGTTGGCCTGGCACGTGGTGGCGGTCGTGGTCCACGCTTCGGTGAGTTCGCGGAGGGCGTCGTAGCCGAAGCATTGGTTGGACACGGTCGACCCGGCCGAGGTTTCGGTGATGTTCTTGACGTTGCCGGCGGCGTCGTAGCCGTAGCCTTCGGTGAGCCGCTCGATCCACGTGTTGGGGTTCGCGGCGTTCTCGGTCTCGGTCTTGGCGCTGGTGAGCCGGCCGGTGGTCTCGTCAATGACAGTGGTCTGCCGGACCCGCTTGCTGCCGGAGCCGAGGACCTGCTGGTACTGGGCGCCGAAGGCGTGATAGCTCGTCCCAGCGACGTATGTCTCCAGGCCGCTCTGGGTGAGCGCTTTGCCGGTGTTGTCGTACGTGCTGGTCAGCGTCTCCGTAGGCAGGCCGCCCGCCGCCGGGTAGCTCACCGTGGCCGTGGATCCGTCGACCTTGTACGTCATCGACGTCGTGTACGAGCCGTTCGGCAGCCACGGCATGCTCAGGCTGGACGGGATCACCGTCGTGGTGCCGAGCGGGCGGTAGCCGTCGTCGTAGCCGGTGATAGTGCTGGTGAACGCGTCGGTGCCGACGTATCGGGTGGATGAGGTCAGCTGTCCCTTGGCGATGGTGTCGTACGCCCACGACGCCTGCTTGAATCCGGTGGTGCCGACCCCGTCGTACAGGCCGATCTTGCGGCCGAGTTCGTCGTACTTCGTGGTCGTGCTACTGCCCGGCCGTGCGTCCGTGACCGTAGTCGGCCGGCCGCTCAGGTCGTAGCTGGTGTTGGTGGTGCCCTTGTCCGGGTCGGTGGTGGAGACGACCTGGCCGAGCAGGTTGTAGTTGCTGGTCCAGGTGTTGCCGGACTGGTCGGCGGTGGTCCGCAGCCGGTCAAGGAGGTCGTAGCCGTAGGTGGTGGCGTGGTAGCTGCCGGTCGGGGTGCTGCTGAGGTATTGGCGCAGTTCGGTGGTGTTGCCGTGGACGTCGACGTAGGCGGTGGTGGGGATGCCGCCGACGGGGGGTGTGACGGTGGTGAAGTTGCCGTCGTAGGCGATGGTGATCTGCCACTGCAGGGTGTTGACGGAGTACAGCGCGTCGACGGTCTGCCGGCCGAGGCTGTCGTAGGTGTAGCGGTGCTGGTTCTTGACCCCGGCGTCGGTGTCCGCGAAGCTCGCGATCAGACCGGCGGGGGCGCTTGAGTTCCAGAAGGTGGTCGTTTTGGCGGTGAGCCCTCGCCCGTCATACTGGGTATCGGTAATGATCCGTCCGGTGTTGGCTTGCGGGGCCGGGCGCTGGTGCTGCCGCTGCCGCAGGTTCCCGTCATACATGTCATAGCTGACGATCGTGTTGCCGTTCGGGCCCAGTGCGATCGTGCTGACCGTGTTCGCCGTCACGGGCGAGAGCGAATAGAACTGGTAGTTGTAGTGCAGGTTCGGCGTGTTGGTGGTCAACCGGTTGTCCAGCCACACGTCGGTGAGCCGGCCCAACGCGTCGTAGCTGGCGTTGGTCTTCTTGTGGTTGGCGTCATCGATCAGCGTCGGCAAACCATGCGACGGGTCGATGGTCGTGGTGGTCTGATGCCCCAACGGATTGGTGACAAGCGTCTGCGTGACTGGGGCGTCCGCAGCAGGGGTGTACTGAGTCGTGGTTTTGTGGGCGTTGTCGTTCATCGGATCGCGGGTCCACACGACCCGGCCGTAGCTGTCGTAGCCGGTGTTGGTGCTGTTCTGCCAGCTCAGGACCGGGCTCGCCGGCACGCTGTAATCGACGCTGCTCAGCGCGTCGGTCCTGGTGACGAGGCCCTGGCCGACCGGTCCGGTGCCGGTGGTGTTGCCGTCGTAGTAGGTGAACGTCCCGGCCTGGTAGTGGCCGAGCCCGTAGAGGTTGCAGTAGGTCTGCAGGGTCTGCCGCTGGTAGTTGACGTGGTAGCGGCCGCTGGCCGGGTCGACACTGCGGTCGGCGTAGGTGATCTCGGTGCAGCGGTCGTCGCTCGAGTCGGCCTCGTCACCGTAGTCGCGGATCAGGGTCGGCAGGGTGTAGCTGTCCGTGGTGGTGGTGGTCTTCGTCCACCGCCACCCCTCGACCCCCGCCGGGCTGGTGGTGTGGGTGCGGGTGCGGGTCTCGGTCTCGGCAAAGTTGTTCGCGACCAGGGTCCCCATCCCATACGCCAAGGGACGTGTCGCGACCGCACCGTAGCCGTAGCTGTGCAGCGTCGAGGAGTACGCCAGCCCACCGGGCCGGAACGACGTGTCCTCCCGCAGTTTCCCCCGCAGCATGTAGAAGTCGGTCGTGGTGCCCTGCGAGTCAGTGATCGTGGACGCACGGGTGCCGCCGGTGTCGCTGGCCCGGTCACCGTTCAAACCGCGGTAGTACAACGCTGAGGACACCGTCTGCGTGCCGCCCACCGGTCCCGTCGTGGTGGTGACATCGGTGTAGCCACGCCAGTCCGACCACGACCGCACCGACAGCGGCGACGTCTCGGACGGATCGTGCCCCCACAGCACGTTCGTCGAGGAATGCGTGAGGCTATAGCTGTAACTGGTCAACACCGGCGGCGCGGTCGAGTCAGCCATGTCTGTCTGCTGCACCGCGGTGACGACGTACTTGTGGAACCAGCCGAACCCGGCTGTACCACCTTCTGGTGACCAGTACTGCGGGAAACACCGGTAGATGTTGTTGTTCGCGCTGCCCTCGGGGATGTTCGTCGGGCTGCAGTCGGTTCCGGCGTAGTACACCGTCAGCAGACCGCCGGTGCCGTTCTCGATGCTGCCGAGCCGGAACCGGCGCAGCTTCAGCACACCAGCAGCGAGGTTGTAGTCGACCCGGTTGTCCAACGCCCCACCACCGAACGCCATCGGCGGCTCCGCCAGCGACACGCCGCCCTTGAACCCGGTGTGCTGCAACCCCTCCAGCCACAACGCCGCCGTGTCGCTGGTGCCTGGGTTCAGAAAGTCGTGGTCGAGGGTCCACTGGTCCACGTTCTGATACGTGGCGGTGGCCGGGTTCGTCAGCACCTTCGTCGTGACCGACGCCAGCGACCACTGCATGAAATACGCTGGGCTGGTCAGGTTCGGGCACGAGGCCTGCACGCAGTACTGGTCCCACGGCACGTCGATCCCGCAGGATCCCACGTCGTTGCACCGGCCGGCCGGGTTGACGGCGAAGTCGACGACCATCGGGG
>NZ_BONQ01000222.1 GCF_016862795.1 Dactylosporangium siamense
ACAGGCCGCCGCTCGTCGCGTGTCGGCCTTGAGCCCAGGAGCCAACGGCGGACCCGGAAGGGTGCGAGGACGGCTTTTGAGCGAGCTCTGCGAGCGGTCCTCGTGCCCGGTGCCCGCGGGAGCAGCGGTCTGCACCACGGCGGACATAGGTCATCAGCTTTTGTGGTTCTGGCTTGTGTTTTGGGCCGTTACTGTGCGGCTGCGGCGAGCTGTTCGCGGGCTTTGCGCAGCAGGTAGCGAGCGCCGTCGGGCTCGATATCGAGGGCGGTGGCGAGTTCGTCGGGGGTGGTGCTGGGGTTGGCCGTAAGTACAGCCACGGCGTCGTTGATGCCCGGTCGGCCGTGACCTTTACGGCCGGCTCCGGCGCCCTTGCCGAGGCGGTTGTTGAGCCAGTCGATCATTGCCCAGCGGGCGAAGTAGTAGATGGTGGTGGTGCTGACCGGTCCGGGCTCGTCGTGAACGGGTCTGGGGAGGTATCCGTCGCGGCCTTCGGCCCAGGCGCGTTTTGACCTGCGGACGTATCCGGCGAAGGTGGCTTGGTTGATGCCGGCGGCGCGGTAGAACTCCGATGCGGGCAGTTCGTCGTCGGGTTCGCCCTCGTAGAGCCAGGCGGGGGCGCCGTTGGGTGCCTGGGTGGCTTGGGCGTTCGTTTCGGCGCGGCGCTGCTGTTGGCGGCGGAAGTGGGCGTCGAGGCCGTCATCGCCGTCGATCGGGTACCAGTCGCGGCGGCCTTGGGCGGGCAGCGGGGCGGGGAAGCCGGTTTCGGCGCGGTGTTGTGGTGAGGCGTTGCGGTTGATCGTTTTGATGGAGACGCCGCCGAGTTCGGCGGCGCCGGCGCGGTCGGTCGCGCGGCGTCCGTCGATGATGCGAATTTCCATCGGTGCGCCTCCGCGGGCCGGTCGCGCCCGGGTGGGTGGCCGTCGGGGCGGCTGGGTTGGCGGACGACCGGGCGCCGCGATGCGGCGACCGGCGCCTTGCGGCTCCGGCCCGGCAAAGACCCGGCCGTCCGTTAGGAACCCAACATCCGAAGGTGGCGTACGAGACGTCACCAGACGAACGAAAGGACTTCCGATACTACCGGCTGTTGAGGCGGCGTTGGTGGTGGGCTCGGTGGTGACGGCCATGTCGGTGCCGTTCGGTCGGCGTCGGCCCGGGCCGATGTGGTCCGGGCCGGCGTGGTCGGATGGTCAGGCAGCGCGCCGGGTCAAGGCGTTCACGGCTTCGACTGCACGGGCCGCGCGGGCGATGTCGCTGCCGGTGGCCCGGTCGGCGACTGCCTGCCGATGCCAGTCGGGGTTGAGGCCGTCGGTCGCGGCGATGAACACGCTGGTGCCGAGTCCCCAGAGGTGGTCGTTGACGGCGAGGCAGGCGGCGGCGAGCTCGTCGATGTCGTTGCCGTACCAGCGGAAGTCGGCTGGGTCCTTGCCGTGCTCGCGCAGGCGCCGCGCGGCGGACAGCAACAGGATGCCGGTGCCGGCGGCCGGGTCGGCGATCGACGCGCCCGGGGCTGCGTCGGCGACGCCAACGATGTGGGTGAGGGCGTCGGCGGCGCCGGGCGGCGTGTAGTAGGCGCCGCGGCTGGCTGCGACCTTCGGTCCGCGCATGAGCTGGAGCAGTTCGCCGAACAGGTCGGTGGCGTGGCGGCGGTCCGGGTGACCGGTGAGGTGCAGCTGGCCGGCGTCCAGGGCGGCGCGGGCGACGGCGTGCGCGCCGGTCAGCTGCGTGTCGGACGGCCCCTGGTGCAGCCAGGCGACGAGCGGGGCGACCCGGACGGCGAGATCACCGCGGGTGAGCATGAACGATCTCCAGATGTGGTGCAGGAGCCGGCCGAGGGCGTTGGGGTCGAGGGCGGTGACCTGGTCGGCGAGGTCGGGACCGTCGGGGTCAGCTTGAGCGATGAGTGCCAGCGCGGCGACGACGCTGGTGGGGATGTGCAGCTCGGTGCCGCTGCCGTGTTCGCGACGCCAGGCCGCGTCGACGGCGGCGGCGACGCGCCGGGTGTGCTCGGTCGGGTCCGCGGGCGCGGATGAGGGGCGTCGGCGGCGTGGTGCCGCGGGGACGGGATGGGTGGCGAGTTCGAATAGGGCGAGCTGCGGCTGGTCCACCTCGGGGCGCCTGCCGTTGGTGGGCGTCATCGGTGACCGCCCGCCGCGAGGACGGTCCGTACCAATTCGTCGATGCTGGTCGGCGGTTTCGGGTACGGGAGGGCGGGCAGCGCGATGCGGGCGTCGCGGCCGGTGCGGATCTGCCACGCGTATTTGAACGTGCCCGGGTGCTGCACGACGGTTGCGCCGGCGGCGGTCAGCGCCGGCGGCAGCCATTGCGCGAGGGGCTGCGTGCTGGTGTAGGGCGATGCGCCTCGCAGGATGAGGCGTTCGGCGGCGCCGCGCCAGCCCTGGGCGCCGGTCCGGATCTTGGTGAGGGTGCGGGCCGGCATGCTGGTGGCGTCGGGGAACAGCACGAGCGGCCCGCCACGGCTGGTGCCGACGTGCCGGCCGTTGCCACCCTGGTAGGCGATGCCGTGATGGCCCCCCATGAGGAGCTCGCCGAAGCGGCAGCGGGGCATCGGGTCGCTGAACGCGACGGCGCCGCCGATCCCGGCGCTGGCGGCGAGGCGGAACACGCGGGCGAGGAACCAGGTTTCGGCGTTGCCGGGAACGGGGTCGAGCAGGACGAACCGGCCGAGGTCGAGGGACTCCCGGTTGGGGACGAGGCCGGGGAACGGCTTCGTTAGCACGGCCGGGTGCATCGGGATGGACAGCGCGGCCACGCCGACGAGCAGGCCCGCGGGGGTGCGGGCGGTGGGGTGCGGGTCGGGGTAGTCGTCGAGGTCCGGCGTGCGGGCGAGCAGCCCGTAGCACAGCTGCGCCTTGGGCCAGCTGGCGCTGTAGTGGTGCTGCAGGACGAACAGTCGTGCGGGCCGGGCGGCGATCAGCGCGACGGTGTACCGGTCGGGGTCGAACCCGCCGAGGTGACGGTGCTGCCAGCCGGGCTGACGCAGCCGCCAGCGCTGGCACCATCCGGTGTCCGCGGTGGGGAGGTCGAGCGGGAGGGTCAGCTGCGTAGCGGTGTGGGTGTTCATGCGGCGGCCGCCGTTGGGTTCGCCGCTGCTGCCGCCGTCGCTGTGGTGGCGGGTGGGCTGGTGCGGTTGAGGCGGGCGAGCAGGGCGTCGCGCCAGTCGAGGGCGTAGCCGAGGCAGTTGGCTTCGCTGGCGTGGCTCGGGGTGCAGCCGGGTTCGCGGCGGCCGGCGAAGCTCCAGGCGAGGGAGTCCGCGGACGCGAGGTGCTGGCCGTAGTCGGTCAGGCCGGTGGTCTTGACCCCGAAGCCGTGCAGGCGCAGCCCGGTGGCCTGCGCGAGCTCGGCGAAGAGCAGCGACGCGCGGATGGTGTTCTGCCGGCGGCAGACCGAACCGACCCCGACGAGCGGGTATTCGGCCAGGTCGACGCAGGCGGCGGCGTACTGGTCGGCGTGGTCGAGGTGCTCGCCGTGGCACCAGCCCTGTAGTACGGGGATGAACGGTAGGTCGGGGGCGAGGCTGCGCAGGTCGAGGAAGTCGGCGATGGTGCGCGCTTGGTGCTCCGCGACGCTCAGGCCGGTCCGGGCGAGCATGTCCGGTTCGCACATCCAGTCCCGCGGCGCGGCCCATTCCAGCAGGCCGATCTCGTCGCGGTAGCGGCGGACCGCGTCGGCGTACTGCCGGGCGGTGGTTTGCCAGCCGCCGAACGCGGACAGTTCGGTGAACCCGCCGGAGTCCAGGGCCCACGGTGCGGCGGCCTGGGGCAGTGTGCGTCGTCCGGCGAGGCGGCGATGGGACACGAACAGCGGGACCCGGGCCGTTTCGAGCCAGTGCGGCTGGTGGGTGCCGAGGTAGAACAGCGGCGTGGAGGTCGCACCCGTGGCGGCTGCGGGGTGGGTCATGACTTCGCCGTCGGCGGGCCGCGACATCGGGCGGTGTTGGGGGGCGACTGGTTGGTCGGGGCGGCCGGGGGCCGCCGTGCGGGTCGGCACGGCTGGTTCCTTTCGTTGCGGGATTTGGGTTCCTGCGTGGTGGGCGCCGGTTTGCCGTCCGGGCGCCCACCACGGGGTGGTGCGGGTCAGCCGCCGGTGGCGGCGGTGGCCGGGTTCTGGTTGTCGTGGTGCTGCAGGTCCAGTAGGAGCCGGACGAGGGGCAGGCAGGTGCGGTGCTCGTTGGTGACTGTGTGTACGGCGTCGGAGAGGTTGCTCTCGGCGCGTCGCAGGTCGGCGAGGGTGTCGTCGAGGTGGGTCAGCCATCCCATCGCGCGGCGGAGGGCGGCGGCGCGCCGGAGCCGGTCGAGGTCTGGTGCGGGCTGGTCAGCCCAGAACCGCGTGAGTGCAGCCATGACACAGGTCGCGTGGTTCGCGTTTGTCCGGCTCGCGGAGGTCCCGTCACTTGCGCGAATGCGCTGGCTGAGCGCGGTGGCGGTGATCGGCCTGTCGGTGCCGTGCCGCGCGTCGGCGATGTCGAGTGTGTAGGCGCCGGTGATGCGAGTTCCGTTGACGACGGGCCGGTGCGGCCGGTACTCCTGCGCGTCGTGCGGGGGCCACAGGAGGTTTTCGTGGGGTGGTCCGTCGCCGCAGAGGATGGCCAACCGGCCGGTGTCGAGTTGGAACGGTGTGGGCCCGTTCCAGCTGGACATGCTTTCGCCGAGATGTGGAACGAGCACGAACACGCCTTGAACGGCGGTGCTGCTCACGGTGCAGCGGGTGAAGCCGTCGGCGAAGTTGTGCTCCATGGTGTACCGGAGGCGGAACGCTCCGGGGACGGTGACCGCCCGGGGGTCTGGGCCTTCGCGGAACGGCTCGTTGTGTTCAGGCATGGGTGGCTCCTTCGGGAGACGGTGCGGCGGGTTGTGTGGGCTGTGGCGGCGGGCCTGACTCACAGGTCCCCGATGTCGGCGACCGTGACGGCTCCGGCGGTGCGCTGGCGGTGGATTGCTGCGGTTGCGGCGGCGATGCGATGGACGTCTGTGGTCGTGTTGACCGTGAGGTCGGGGATGAGGTGTTCGTCGTCGGGGCTGATGTAGAAGTCGCCTGGTGCGGCGTAGATGCCGCCGTCGAGGTGCCAGGACGAGCCCCCCAGCAGCAGCGTGTACCGGTCTCTGTCGTCCGCGTCGCGGGTGACCGGCGCGACGCCGATGGTCATCACGTTGCCGCCGGTGTCGAACAGTGCGGCGTCGAGGCCGGCGGCGATGAGCGCGTTGAGGAGGGCGCGCATGTCGATGAGGTCGGCTGGTTCGGGGATGGGCATGGTGGCTCCCGGGAGGTCGTGTGCGCGGCATGCTGCGCTGCTTGGGACTGCGCAGCGGTGGTGTGGTCTCGTGCTGTGTCCGGGATGTGGCGGGGCCGCGGTAGGCGCGAGCGGCCCCGGCACGACGGTTGGGCGTGGGTCAGGCCGCGGTGGGCTGTCGTACCTGCTCGGGCCGCGGGGCGGGGCCGGCACTGACGTTGGTGGGGCGACGCGCGAACGCGAATGCGGGATCGGTGGTCGAGCGGGACAGTTCGGCGGTGAACGTGATCCGGGCGCCGGGGTAGGTTGCGCGGTCGATGCCGAGCGTGCGGAGTACGGCGGCCGGCCGGGTGACCCAGACGGTGAACCCGCGGTCGTCGCGGACGAACAACACGACCGTCGGGCGGCCTCGGTACCCATCGCGTTCGGTCGTCCGCGTGATCACGCCGGAGACCTGCTGGCAGCCTTCGGGCGCTGCGGCGGCAGGGCCTGCCGTTCGGGCGGTCTCGCGGTCGCGCATGCTGAGCGCGGCGTCGACCTGGCGCGGGCTGAGCATCACGGTGCCGGGGCGCTGCCAGTGCGCGGTGACGCTGTCGGCGAAGCGGGATACGGGCTGCGTGGTGTCGTTGGTGCGGGCCAGCAGGTACTCGACGGCCTGCGCGTGGCGGGGGTTGGCGTCGAGCCAGGCGAGCCGCTGCGCCCGCAGCGCGAGGCGTTGCCGCCGCCGGTCGGCGTCGGCGCGCATCGCCTCTAGGTAGCCGGCGTAAGCGTCGAAGCGGTGTTCCAGGCACGTTTCACCGACCGGGACGAGCTGCGCGCTGGGCCGGTACTCCAGGACCGCGACGTAGCGCAGGTGTGCGCCGCAGTGGTCGCAGCGGCCGCCGCTCTCCGTAGTGTTCCAGTGCCCGTCGGGCATGGCCTCGGCGGCGATCCGCTGCCGCCACTGGGTCGCGATGGTCGGCGCGTTGCCCAGCTGCGCGGCGATGTCGCCAGCGAGGGGGTGCCGGTCGGGGGCCTCGAGGTAGGCGTCGCAGTCGCGTTCCGGCTCGTTGTCGAACGCGCTGACGAACCGGTACAGCTCGGGCTGCAGGTTGCGCAGGGCGTGCGGGTCGAGACGTCGATTGGTGGTCATGCTTTTGCCTTCCGGGCTGGGTTCCTGCTCGTTCGGGTTTGCCGTCTCGAGCGAGATGTCTAATCAGACCTTACGAAGCGGGTTGTTGTAGGCGTGCGCCTGCGGCAAGGTTCTCGGCGGCGTCGGCGGCCACGCGCTCGGCGATGGCCGTGTACCGATCTGGCGCGGTGCTGCGCAGGTCTTCGGCGAAGCGGCGGGCGGCGGGTAGGTCGGCGGCGCGGCCGGTGGCGTCGAGGAATGCGGCGACCGCCTCCAGGTGGTCGGCGTCGGCGGGCATTGGTCCTTCTGTCCTGGCTCCGGCCGGCCGCCCACCGGCGGCCGGCCGGGGCGGCCCGGCTCAGCCGTTGAGGCGCTGGTCCGCGAGTGCGAGGTACATCGGGACCTGGTGCTCGCCGAGGTAGCGGCGGCGGCCACTGGCGTCGATCCAGGTCCCGTCGGTGACCTCCGGCTCCGCGCCGGTGTCGGCGATGTGGGCGGTGATGGCCGCGACGGTCGCCTCGAACGCCTCCCAGGTGGCGGCGGAGCGGCGGGAGACGGCGAGCAGTGCGTCGTAGAGGCGTCGCTGCTCGTCGGTGAGCTGGTCGAGGATGCCGCGCAGCCGGAGCCACGCGTCGCCCTCGGGAGTGACGCCGTACTCGCTGACGCCGGTGTGCTTCACGTGGTCGTCGCTGTTGAGGTACATGATGGTGAGCCGGTCGTAGGTGTCCGGGTGGGGCTTGTTCCAGACGGTGCCGGGCTTCCTCGGGTCGGTGGTCTGGGAGACGAAGCGCTGCATGCCGCGCTTGGCGCCTTTCGGCGCGGTCTCGATCCAATAGCGGATTTGGCAGCGCAGGATGCGGCCGTACGGGTAGTCACCGACGAGGTAGGCGCTGTCCTGGTCGGTGTGGCCGTGCAGGACGGTGACGCGTTCGATGCTGGTCATGTGCTTCCTTCGGGCTGGGTTCCTCGGGCTGCGGGGCCGGAGAGTTTGCCGTCTCCCGACCCCCATCCACTTATATTCTAATCATACCATACGAATACGCATGATGGTGTTCCGAGCTCACAGTTCCGCAGCGAGGGCGGGCGCTGAGGGCCTTCTTCGGGGTGGCGCCGTCGTCGAAGTGGTCGCGCCAGCAGAAGTCGGCGAGATCGAAGATGGAGACACCGATCCGGCGGCGGCAGCTGCGGTCGATGACGTAGAGCCAGACCGCGAATTCGCGATCGTCGCCAGCGTATTCGCGCTGCTCGGCGCCGTCGGCCTCGAAGCTGGCGAGGACGGCGTCGCGGACGTGTCCGGGAATCGTCTCGATGAACGACATGGCAGCAGTGCTCCGTTTCGTTGTTGCCGGCAATGGTTGGAAGGTGATGCCGGTTTCCTCCACTGTGGAGGGTTGATGTGCGACGGTGGCGGCCTTTCGATGCTGGGCTAACGCCCGGTCTCGCGGAATCGGTTGGCGCAGGCAGGGCACAGCGACACATGGCGGTAGCTGGCGACGGTCGCCGGTGCCGTGCACCCGAGCGTGTCGCAGGGGTCGATGCGGACACTGACTTGGTGACGCCAGACGCTACGGACGATCGGGTCGACCTGATGTGGGACTTCGCCACGGAACGTGCGGTGCGGAATCGGCCGGCAGTTCAGGAAGACAGTCCAGGTATCGCGCATGTCGTGTCCCGCCGGCGAGAGGTGCCGGACCGTCACGAGGTGGCGTCGGTCGATGACGACCGTCACGTCCGCGATGCGGTCGACCCGCGGGTGCGGCATGAACGGTGACCGAGTGGCCGCGAGCCAGCTGCTGCCGTGCAGCGTGTGGCATAGCTGTTGCGCGAGTTCGCGGGCGTAGATGGTGAAGCCGTACTCGGCGGAGCCGGTCGGCGTGATCGGCACGGATGCGGTCTCCAGCCGCCGGAACACGGGGTCGATGGCGGCCGGCTCGGTGCCGGTGGGCTCCATGGTGCTGGTCATCGCGCAGGTCCTTTCTGAAGGGGGCGGGTGCGGTCAGTGCCGGGCGGAGCGCGGACGGGCGGGCTCGATGCCCGGCCGTCCGCACTGCGGGGCTCACGGCTCGTCGTCAGTGATGACGTAGGTGAGGCCGTGCTGCTGGGCGAGGTAGTCGAGGGCCTCGGCCGGAGCGCCGAACGTCTGGGCGTCGACGTTGTCGGGGAGGATGCTGTCGCTGCTGTGGATGCGCCAGCGGTTGTCGGCCTCGCGCCGGACGACGAGTAGCAGAAGTCGTAGTCCCAGGCGCGGACCTCGTCCGCGTCGAGTCGGCGGTGAACCACGTGGTGATGTCCTGGTCGCCGAGGCAGTATTGCCAACGCAAGCGGATCGGGGTCGTATCGGTGTCCATGCGTCCTCTTGGTCGAAGTCATGCGTGGGGTTCGTGCGGCCGACGGCACGGGTTGGCCGTCGGCCGCGTGGCGCATGTCAGTGGGGAGCGGGGCGGTGGTGCCGCGGGCGATGCATCGCGGCGCGAATCGATGTGAAGGCCGCTTCGGCGATGAGTTCAGCGGCGGGGCGCCACAACGTCGCGAGGTACGGCACCGGCTCGCCACCGACTGCGAGGGTGTAGTCGCGCATGCCCGGGTCGATCCGGTTCGGGACGCTGGTCACGGTCACGCGGTGACCGCTGACGTGGTATTCGACTTCGACGCGCTCGGGTACGCCGTCGGGCCCGAGGTCCGTCCGGCGGCCGACGATCGTCTCGGGTCGGAAGTTGAACAGTTCGGCAAGGTGCTTGCCGACCTGGTGGGCGAGGGACATCTGAGTGCCGGGCTTCGTCGCGGTGTCGAGTTCGACCCGGCCGACGAAGAACCATGTGCCAGCCTCGGGAGGTGCTGTGCCGTCCATGACAGCCCTTCGTTGTGGGTGCTGGGTTCCTGGCCATCGCGCGCTTGCCGTCGCACGATGTTCTAATCAGACCTTACGATGCGCCCGGCGTGATGCCGGGCGCACCTTGGCTTCACGCGGTGGGGGTATAGGGCTCGCGCTTGCAGGCGCGCAGGAAACCGGGCGTGGTGGGGACGGTGTGCAGGTTGACGATGTCGCCGAACGCACGGAGGGCGCCGTCCCCTTCAAGTCCCTCGTCGACGAACCCGAGGAGGACCCCTACCTCGCTGAACACGATCCAGCCGCGGAGGGGGGCGCCGTTGCCGTCGCGGCCCGCGTTGAGCTTGATTGCGTAGAGGCGGCCGGTCGTGGTGGGTGGT
>NZ_BONQ01000223.1 GCF_016862795.1 Dactylosporangium siamense
CGCCGTATGACATGACGGTCACCCTGGATCGGATCGAGTACGGCACCCGGGCCGGGTCGGAGGGGTCCTCGAGCGCACCGATGAAGGTGCAGTTCGGCGTGTCGAACCGGTGTATCTCCTCGGGAGGGACGTGCACGGCGTGGCCGGATGTGCCGTGGGACACGTACTGCAGCCCCGCGTGGACGTCGTGTGCGCAGCGGTCGCCGACGTACTGGACGTCATCGAAGCTAGACACGATCACCACGAAGGTGTGGAACGCGGCCGACGGTGCCTACCGGGATGTGGACCGGTGGGACATGACGTACACGTTCCCGTCGTACGACGGAGTCAACTCGGTGTTGTGGCTGAACAACATCCAGCACACCGGTTTGGCCGGCGGCAGTCTGGCCGAGCCGGCGATGATGTTCGCCGGTACGGCGTTGAAGAACCGGGTGTACACCTCCGAGAAGATGTACCGGTTCCGGCTGTCGGGGATCGACAACGGCCTCGGCGGGCAGCAGGTGATCAACTACGAGGGGTCCGGATGCTCGCAGGCGCTGCTGTCGACGTTCAACTGGCGGTACAACCCGTACCGGTGCTACCCGTCCTGGAACGGGACCGGCTACGACTGGTACGAGAAGTACACGTTTTCCTGGATCCGTGACATCGACGTGGCCACCGGCGCTCCGGAGCTGTGGTCGTTCTACTCCTACAGCAACGACGGCAGCGTGAACCAGCTGTGGGCGTATGACACCAACGAGATGGTCCCGCCGGAGCATCGCAACTGGTCGAAATATGTCGGGTACGCCACCGTGACGGTCAAGCAGGGACCAGACGACGCGCACTCCAGCAAGACCAAGACGCTGTATTACCGGGGGTTGCACGACGACGGGTTCGAAGCCGACGGCACCCACTACACCGTGAACGTCACCGACAGCCAGGCCGTGGCGACCACCGACGCGCGAGCTCTTGCGGGCATGGTCCGGGAACAGACCACACTGGACGGTGCGACCCCGCTCGCCTCGACGATCACCGACTACACCGTCACCCAGACCGCGAAACGGGTCACCACGATCCCGTCCGGGACGATCACCGCCTACCGCGCCACCACCGCGGCCAGCAAACAGCGCACCTTCCTGGCCGCGTCGAACACCTGGCGATGGTCACGCACCGAGTACAGCTACGACAGTGACGGACTGCTCACCCAGACCAAAGACCTCGGCGAGACCGGCACCGCCACCGGGAACATCCCGGCAACCGACGACACGTGCACCACGATCACCTACACCACGCCGGACATCGCGAAGTGGTTCAAGGCCTACCCGGCGAAGACGGTGACGACCGACTGCTCCGCAACACCGACCGACGGCAGCTACCTGTCGGGCAGTCAGATCTTCTATGACGGCTCGTCGACGAACGGGGCCACACCGACTGCTGGTCTGCCGACGAAAACGACCGTGCTGCAGCAGGTGGCCAGCGGTACGCAGACCTGGATCCAGGGCGGCCGGGCCGAGTACGACACCAACGGGCGGGTCACAAAGTCCTACGACGGCCTGGATCGGGACACCACGACCACTTACACCCCCGCCGCCGGCGGCCCGGTGACGAAGGTCGAGATCCGCAACCCGCTGGGACACACCACCACCAGCGTCCTGCACCCGACGCTCGGCGCGCCGACGTCGGTGACCGACGCCAACGGCAACATCACCAGCGCCGAATACGACCCGCTCGGCCGCACCCGCAAGCTGTTCCAGCCGCACAACAGCACCGTGGTGAACTACACCGCCACGACCGCGACGCAGACGTTCACCGACATCACCGACACCGGCACGCAGGTGCCGTTGACCGGCGACGACACCCACACCCAGATCAGCCTGCCGTTCGCGTTCAGCTTCTACGGCCAGACCTACAGCAGCGCCTACCTGTCCTCCAACGGGCTGCTGTCGTTCACCGGGCAGTCCGCCGATTCCGAATCGACGACCCTGCCGGACCCGAACCTGCCCAACGCGGCGATCTACCCGTTCTGGGACGACTTGCAACTCATTGGCCAGTCAGAGGTCGCGACGCAGGTCACCGGGACGGCACCGAATCGGCAGTTCACCATCGAGTGGTATCAGGCATACCTGTTCAATCGCGGTACCCGGGTCACGTTCTCGATCACGTTGCACGAGAACGGCAACATCGTGTTCAACTACACCGGCATCGACGCCAACGGCCACGACCAGGGCAACGCCGCCACCATCGGCATCGAGAACCAGACCGGTTCCGCTGCCACGCAGTACGCCTACCACCAGACCCTCATCGCGACGAACAAGGCGATCACGTTCACCCCGTCCGTCGCCGCGGCCATCACCCTGCCGGACGTCGAGTACGCCTACACGTTCGGCAGCAGCACCGCCCCGAGCGTCGTGACCACCAAGGCCGTCACCGCGAAGAACACCCAGGTCGCCAGGTACGACATCTACGACGGTCTGATGCGGCCGCGGCAGACCCAGGTCCCGTCGCTGGCAGCGGCCGGAGGCCGGGTCATCGCCGACACCCAGTACGACGGCCGTGGCCTGGCGGTGAAGACGTCGAGCTTCTATAACAGTGCCGCACCGTCAGGCACCCTCGCGGCGTTCGCCGATACCGGCGTGACCAAGCAGGTCCGCACCACCTACGACCTGCTCAACCGCCCGACCGTCAGCGCCCGCTGGTCGCAGAACAGCCTGTTGTGGCAGAGCACCGTCAGCTACGACGGTGACCGGGTCACCACCACACCAGCCGACGGCGCCGCCGCCGTCACCGTCTTCGACGTATCCGGCAGCACCACCAGCCTCAAGCTGTACCCGACCAGCACAGTCACCGGCACGCCGGAGATCACCAGCTACACCTACGACCGACTCGGACAACTCACCAAGGTCGTCGACGCCAGCACCGGCAACCAGATCACCAACAACTACGACCTACTCGGCCGCCGGACTAGCAGCACCGACCCGGACACCGGCAGCAGTTCCACGAAGTACGACGCAGGCGGACAGGTCACCTGGACCGTCGATGGCCGAAACCAGAAGATCTCGTACGAATACGACCAGCTCGGCCGGGAAACAACCCGCTGGGCTGGGGAGATCACCACCGGCACCAAACTCGCGACGTACACCTACGACACCCTCGCCAAGGGAATGCCGACCTCCAGCACCCGCTGGGTCGGCGCAGACCAGTACACGCTCAGCGTCGACGGCTACACCGAACGCTACCAACCCACCGGGCAAACCTGGAAAATTCCAATGATCCAGGGCGCCCTCGCCGGCACGAAGCAACTGAGCTACAGCTACGACCCCATCGGCAATCTCACCTCGGTGGCGTATCCCGCTGGCGGAGGCCTCCCCGCCGAATCCGTGACGTACAGCTACAACGACCTCAACGCCCCGACGACAACGATCGGACTGAGCTCCTACGTCACCTCCGCCACCTACGGCGAATTCGGCGAACTCAAACAGCGGGTCCAGGGCGCCTCGGGAGCTTCCCAGCTCACCCGCCAGTACTTCTACGACCCGGCCACCATGCGCCTTACCAGCGTCCAATCGCTGCTTCCCAACCAGGCTCAACCCGGACAGTTCACCACTGTTCAAAACGACGGCTACGCCTACACCGCCACCGGCGACATCACCCGAATCACCGACGGCACCGACAGCCAATCCCAGTGCTACAAGTACGACGGCCAGCACCGACTTACAGACGCGTGGACCGCTGCCGACGCCTGCCTTGCTGCCCCAGCCGCTTCAGCTGTCACCAGCTCCGGCAAATATCCGTACTGGGACACGTACACCTTCGACACCAGCGGCCGGCGCACCACCGACACCCACCGCATCAGCGCCAGCAACACAACGAACCGAATCTTCCACTACCCGGCCGTCGGCGCTGCCCGCGTTCACGGCGCCACGTCGGTCGACTACAGCGGAGCGGCTGTCCGCACCGACTCGATGACCTACGATAACGCCGGCAACACCCAGCAACGCACCATCAACGGTGTCGTCACCGACTTCACCTACAACAGCGAGAACCAGTTCGCCGCCGCTACCGTCCATGCTGCCGGCGGCGACCAGACCACAACCCACCTCTACGACGCCGGCGGTGGCCTGCTCATCCGCAAGGAACCGGGCGGGACCACCCTGTACGCCGCAGGACAGGAATACAAACTCACCGGCGCGAGCACCGTCACCGCAACCCGCCAATACAGCCACGGCGGCGCCAGCGTCGCGGTTCGCACCAATGATGGAGTGTCGTGGCTCGCGGCCGACCATCAGGGCAGCGCCAACCTGACCGTCAACTCCACGACCGGCACGGTGCAACGCCGCTGGTACACGCCGTACGGCGCCGACCGTGCCACTCAAGGCGCCTGGCCAAACGACCGCGGCTTCCTCAACAAGCAAAACAACGCCTCAACCGGCTTGCTCGACGTCGGTGCCCGCGAATACGACCCCAATCTCGGTACGTTCCTCAGCCCCGACCCGGTGCTGTCTACAGGTGACCCTGTCACCTACAACGCATACGCCTACTCGGCGCACAGCCCCATCGTCTACAGCGACCCCAGTGGCCTCATACATTCCGGCGCAGAGAGCGGCGGCGTAATGATGGGCAGTGCACCCGGTGTCGGTAATGTCGGTGCTACACGCCAAGAAAGTGGTGGCAGCGGGGCAAGCGGCGGGTCTGCCAGCGGTACCTTGACAATTCCGGGTTGGGATGGGTTTTGGCTGTTTGTCGCCGCCGCTATAGTAACGACCACCAATTTTCAGGTAAGATCTACGACTAGTAGTGCAATCTATTGGAAGGCTGGCGCCTCAACTCAAAGTGCCACGACGAACGATGTTGACGCTGCGCGTTCCCAGAGGCTCGGAAACGAGCAGGTAGAACAACTGGATGAACTCAAGGGCAGCAAGGCTAGAAACTATGAGTATCAGTTTGAACTCGACCTCGGTCTACCTGAGCCGGCGCCAGCTGGAGGAGGAAAAAAGGGAGGAGGGGGAGGAGGCAAGCCGCCGAGGAAGCCGCCGGTCTTCCGGACGGCTAACCCGGAGGACGATCCGTGGGAGGACCTGGCCAGGATCAGGAGCAACGCCGGCGCAGGGACGACAAAAGGGGCAGACGATAATTTCGCATTCGGGCGACTCGACATTGAAGGACGAGGAACAACCTATGGGAAGAACGGGCAGTTCGCTCGGCCGTGGCCTCGTCCCGAGGGCAAAGGTGGAGTTAACGAAATAACATGGTTTCAACATGCGGAAGGAATGGCAGGAGCTGAAGCCCGATCTTTGGGGTACACAGGAGGTGTCGGCAGATGGTTCGTAGATGTGCCACTTTGTGGTCCCTGTGCGGGCAACGGCCTAGGCGGGATTGTGAACTTGCTTGACCTGGACATACTGTATGTTCGCACTGCTCAAGGATTTGAGGGGTATATTTTGAGAGGTGGTACCAAAGTGATTCCTGGTGAGCCGCCTGCTGGGCTGTTTTAGGAGGCCGAGATGATCAAAGTTGAGACGTGGCATCCCCGGCGAGAGCCGAGGCTCGTGCCGATGGCGGAGATTCGTGACGCTTATGATGACACTATTGATTCGAAGTCATCAATGTTCACCTGGGAGCCTCAAGGGTATCCAGAGGACACCTTGATGGTTTCTGCAGGCCATAGCTCATCATTCATCGCCCTCATGTACGAGCGATGCTTCTATCTGCTTTGGGACGACGAAATTAAGGACGGCGAAGAACGGTGGACGATCGAATCTAGCGGTCAACCCACCTCGATTCCCCGAGCGGCGATCACCACGAGAAGAAGAGGCCTGGAGATCCTGGAAGAAGCGTTGGATCCACCGGCATTGTTTGCCAAGTACTCCTGGCGTGATTTCTAGTGGGGCAGCCGCGCGGCAGTGGTTTCGGCCATTGAGCCATTCCGCGCAACGGCGTGCTGACGCTGGGTGATCTCCGGTTGCGTGGCGGGTGACACGCCGGAACCTGTTGTGGTGCAACGAAAAGACGCAGAACCCCGGTATGAAGGTGGTCCTCTCACAGATCAACTTCACTTGGGGCTCTGCGCCGACGATGAGTGTCACATACACCGCGACCCTGCCGGTACGCGACGAGACGATGGACTTCCTGGCCGGTCTGCTGACAGCCGAACGCGCCCGGCGCGGCACTCTGAATGGATGGACATTCCTCAAAGTGCTGGCGGGTTGGAGTCTTACGACCTCGAACGGTGCCCCCGAGCCGCCCGTGCGGCCCACCGGCTCTGGGGTTCACAGAGCCGAACGCTCCAAGAGCTGCTCGACAATGCGGTCGACGGACTCCTAGGCCACCCAGACCCGCTCCTTCGCTCGGGCGGCATAACTATGGTCCGCTAGTTCGGCGTCGTGAACCTGCATCCCTGCTGCATGAACTGCAGACAACGGAGACCAACCCATGTGTGCAGGTCAACCTCGAACAACAGCCTCCCCGATCCAAGCGTCGATCCTGATAGCCGTAGAACGGCTCCTCGTTGACTCCACCGGCTGCGGCCATCTCCTGACCTAAGGGCGAGCACCTCGTCGAACTCCGCGAGCGGTTGCGCTCGGCGTTCCGCCTG
The DNA here is from genome assembly GCF_016862795.1 of Dactylosporangium siamense. Classification (GTDB taxonomy): domain Bacteria; phylum Actinomycetota; class Actinomycetes; order Mycobacteriales; family Micromonosporaceae; genus Dactylosporangium; species Dactylosporangium siamense. The sequence goes on from NZ_BONQ01000223.1 coordinate 6,572, forward strand.
GAACGCGCGCCCTCCGATGGGTGAGCGCCGGGGGCTGATCGTCGAGTGTCCAACGGCCCTTCCCGGTGGGCGGGTTCAGTCGGTATCGGACCGCTGCGGCCGGGGGCCCTACCCCTCCGGGGCGGACACCAGGGAGAGGCAGGGCTGCCCAAACTCTAAATCAAGGTCCCCAGGACGCGACCGCTGAGCGACCGATGCAACATCAGGACCAGGGTGAACGGGCCTGCTGGCGGAGCGCGCATCCGACTCGGTCGCGAACGTTGGAACGGTCATTACCTGGTAGTGCTGCCGCGGGGTTCTGTCGTGGTCTGACCTCGTGTCGACATCCATGTCAACCAGTGGGCGAAGTCCACGGCTGTGACGGAGGACAGCGGCTTCACCGAACTCGCGGGCGACATCCGACGCGGCACGGGATACCGGATCTGCTGTGCCATTCGCTCGGACAACGCATCGGTGCCTTCGTGACACGTACGGCTAGGGGTAATGAGCGGCGATGTCGACCTGCAGGCCGGTAAAGCCTTTCAGGATCAGGCCCACGCATTCCACGAGTGTTTTGCGGCGCTCCTCAACGGCGAGGAGCTTGACCTCGTCGTGCGCTCGTTCGAGGCCGATGCTGAGCAGCGCCTCGATGGCGGCGTTGGCGCCGATGTGCTCGAAACTGAGGGCGCTGAGGACGTCTACGTCCTTGCGTGACAGCATCGCTACGGCGATCAGATGTGTACTCAGGATCGAACTTTGCGCGACCTGGACGAGGTGTTCCTCACGGCAGGTTGTATCCCATACCCATGCACCTATCAGCCGCCACGTGGGTGAGGTATCGGTGTCTTCCGTCGCGTAGACGTTCGTGTGGGGCTGCCGCCGAACGGCGCCGAACTCCATCGAGTCGATCCAATCCTCGGATGCCGGTGCCGGGAAGGGGTGGGTCGGATCGCAGGGCATTCCCGTCAGTGGAGCACGCATGGTCGGCCTTTCCGTTTCGGACATCGACTTTGTTCAAATTATGGCAGCTGGCGGCGTTGCCCCGAGGGCGTGTTCACCGGTTCGTGTACTCCGCCGGCGGGCGCGGCGGCCGACGTGAACCAGCGATCAGACTGGCCAAGGCGTTGCGGTCGGTTATGAATGACTGTGTCGAGGCAAATATTTATCCGCCGGCGGCGGGGGCGTCGGTGCCGGTGACGCCGGTGGCGTCGAAGGCGTCGGCGTTGA
>NZ_BONQ01000224.1 GCF_016862795.1 Dactylosporangium siamense
GGACACGGCCCGACGGGAGACCTGCGGGCGAAGGCGGCCGACGGAGCTGACGGAGGAGGCGGGTGGAGCGCACAGACCCCGCAGAGCCGCAGCGCGCAGAGCCGCAGAGCGCAGAGCCGCAGAGCGCAGAACCCGCAAAGCGCAGAACCCGCAAAGCGCAGAACCCGCAAAGCGCAGAACCCGCAAAGCGCAGAGCCCGCGGAGCGCAGAGCCCGCGGAGCGGGTGGAGGGGTCAGGTCCAGCGGATGGTGGCGCGGTCGCGCCAAAGGGCCAGGACGGCGGGGTCGCCGTGGACGTGGAGGTCGGTGGTGGTGCGGCGGTTCCACAGGGCGAGATACAGGTCGCTGGCGGGGCCGCGGAGGGTGCAGTCGGCGGTGGTTGGGGTGCCGCGGGTGATCTCGGCGCCGGTGGGGCCCATGCGGACGGTCCATGAGTGGGGGGCGTCGGCGGCGTCGACGGCGAGGACGGCGGGCTCGTCGCAGCGCAGGCGGCGACCGCGGGTCGCGTAGAAGGCCATGAGCAGCTCGTCGATGCCGTCGACGCCGAGGTCGCGGGCGACGCTGTCGGGTTGGCCGACGGCTGCATGGAGGTCGGCGCGGTGGATGATCGTCTCGTGGGCCTGGCGGCGGGCCCAGAAGGAGAGCGGGGAGTCGGCGGGGAGGAAGTGCCAGCAGGTCAGGTCGGTGGGGGCGGCGCGGAGCTGGTCGACGAGGGCGACGTGGCCGGCCTGGAACCACGGGACGAGGTCGGGGTCGGCCGGCATGGGGCCGACGGCGCCCTCCTCCTCGTCGTCGGTGAGGACGGCGGGGCGGGCGTCGCGGATGTAGGCGGTCGCCCAGCGGTGCACGTAGCCCACGTGCTGGACGAGGTCGCGGACCGTCCAGTCAGGGCAGGTCGGGACGGCGGCGTCGAGGCCCGCCTTCTCCGCCGCGTCGACGAAGTCGAGCCCGGCACGCTCCAGCGCATCGATGTGCTGCCCGATTTCCATGCCGCCATGCTAAGCCGACCCCCTGACAAAAACGGCCGGGGCAAAGGGCGCCAGGGCAAGAGAGCGGGTCAGGCGACGAGCAGGCCGCCGATCCAGATGCCGGCGATGACCAGGGCGGTGGCGAGCTCGATCAGCATCGAGACGCCGGCGGCCTTGAGGGCGTGCTTGGTGGACTGCCAGGCGCGGGTGTTGTCGTGCTGGCGGATGCGCTCGACGACGAAGACGCCGAGGACGAAGCCGAGGACCAGGCCGACGACCGGGATGAGGAAGAAGCCGATGATGCCGACCACGCCGCCGAGGAACAGGGTCAGGTTGGGCACGCCGGCGCGTTTCAGGTTGCGGCCGGGGACGAGGTACTTCGCGGCGAAGCCGACGGCGAGCACCAGGGTGACGGCGACGGCGACGGTCCAGCCGGTGCCGCCGTGACCGCCGAAGAGGGCCCACACCATGACCCCGGCCCAGCACAGGAGCAGGCCGGGGAGCATGGGGATCAGGACGCCGACGACTCCGATCAGCACCGCGGCACCAGCGATGAAGGCCACCAGGCCCGAGCTATCGGTCACATCCACGACGATGAGGCTAGGCGGACGCGACCACCTCCGCCAATTTCGCGGCGAACTCCGCGGTGCGTTCGATGTGCGGGGAGTGGCCGCAGCCTCCGTAGACGACTTCGGTGTACGGGCCGTACGCGGCGAGCACGGCCCTGGTCTGCCCGATCATCGGCTGGGGCGGGCATTCCTCCTCGCCGGGCCAGCCGGGGACGAGGCCGAGCTTGCCGAGCTGGGCCAGGTCGAAGAACGAGGCGTCGGACACGATGGCGTCCTGGTCGCCCCGGATCCAGGTGATCGGGGGCTTGACCGGCAGGTCGACGATGCCGGAGAGGTTGAGCCAGCGCGGTGACAGCGTGTTGAGCACCCCGCGGTCGCCGGGGCCGACGCCGGGCCAGTTCTCGCTGGTCGAGCCGGTGCCGGGGTAGTTGTCGTCGCCGACAGCGGTGGAGAGCATGGTGTCCAGCAGCAGTTCCTCGTCGTCACCGAAGGAGTCGGGCGACGCGACGTAGAAGGCGCGCATGACGTTGCGCGGTGAGGCCTGTTCGTCGGTGCCGCGGTCCGCGGCCGCGAGGAGCCGCACGAAGTCGGGGTTGGCCGATCCACCGCCGGTGCCCGCGAAGTCCGGTGTGGTGGGGGTACCCGCCAGATCGCGGGTGCCGCCGAAGCCGTACGGGGAGACCGGCGCCTCCAGGACCAGCGCCGCGATCGACGAAGGGTGGTCGAGCAGCAGCTGCAGCGCGACGCCGCCGCCGAGCGAGTGCCCGACGACGACCGGCGGGCGGTCGAACCCGGCCAGCAGCGGCGCGATGTCGTCGGCGAAGTCGCGCAGGCCCCGGGTGGCGTCGACGCCGAGCGCCGGGCTGCCGCCGTACCCGCGCAGGTCTGGCGCGACGATCCGCCAGTCCTGCGGCAGGTGACGCAGCAGGGGCTCCCAGAACCCGGACGATGAGCAGTTGCCGTGGATGAGCAGAACCGGAGGGCCGCCGACCGGGCCACGGGTGGTGACGTGCATCACCGCATCGTGACACTCCGGATTGGTCGGTCACATGTTGTCGGCCCACATGTTCCGGTCGTACTTGGTGAGGGCCCAGATGACTGCGATGTCCGCCGCGATGATGAGCATCGACCACAGCGGGTAGTACGGCAGGAACAGGAAGTTGGCGACGGCGCTGATCGCGGCGAGCACGATGCCGAGCACTCTGGCCCAGACCTGGCCGGCGAGCACCCCGACGCCGCCCGCGGCGACCACCACCCCGAGGGCCAGGTGGATCCAGCCCCAGGTCTGCACGTCGAAGCCGAAGAGGTAGTTGTCGGTGAGCACGTAGAAGGTGTCTTCGAAGATCGCGGTCAGGCCGACCACGATCTGGAAGATGCCGATGACGACCATCATGCTGCCGCCGAAGACGGCGAAGCCGGTGACCCAGCCGGATTGGCGGCCCGTTGTCGATGTCGCACTCATGCGGCCCACCGTGTGCCGCCCGAAGGTGAAGCACGCTCACCCGACGGGGATGCAGGTAGTGCTTGACGCTTCAAGTACCAAGGCCGCACCATGTACTTGAAGATTAAAACACTTACCGGAAGGAAACCATGAACATCGTTCTGTGGATCCTGCAGGGCCTGCTCGGGGCGGCGTTCATCGCGGCCGGGTTGATGAAGGCGACGCAGCCGAAGGAGAAGCTGCCCGCGAACATGACCTGGACCCAGCGCTACAGCGCCGGCACGATCAAGTTCATCGGCGTCGCGGAGCTGCTCGGCGGCCTCGGCCTGATCCTGCCGTGGGCCACCGACATCGCCCCGGTGCTGACGCCCCTCGCCGCCGTCGGGCTGCTCGTGGTGATGCTGCTCGCAATCGTCGACCACGTGCGCGCCAAGGAGTACAGCGTGGTGCCGATCAACCTGGTGCTCGGCGCGCTCGCGCTGGTCATCGCGATCGGCCGGTTCTGACGCGTATCGGACGTGGCGTTGGCCGCGACGCACGGGCGCCAGGCACCATGGACGGCATGAACGACGAGACACGATGGCTGGACGACACCGAGCGGCGCGCTTGGCTGTCGCTGCTGGCCGTCGTGCTCGTCGGCTTCCCCGAGCTGGAGCGCACGTTCCGCCCGCACGGGCTGGTGCACGTGGAGTACGGACTGCTGGCCGCGCTCAGCAACGAGGACGAGGGGCTGCGCCTGTCGGAGCTGGCGGCGCAGATGAACATGTCACAGAGCCGGCTCAGCCACCGCATGCGCAAGCTGGTCGACCTCGGCTACGTGGAGGTGACCGGCGACGCGTGCGACGGGCGGGTCAGCATCGCCCGGGTCACCGACGCCGGCCGCCGCTTCGCCGAGCAGGTCTCCCCCGCCCACGTCGCCGACGTGCGGCGGCTGATCTTCGACCACCTCGACGCGGCACAGACCGCAGCGCTCGCCGACGCGCTCGGCGCGGTCGCCGACCGGCTCGGCTCGACCTGTCCCGGCGCGCCGAAAGGCCCGCCGGTGCCGAAGGCGCGCGCCTGAAACGCAATCCGACCTGCAGCCGGAAAGCCGTCACCGCATCGGGACCACAGAGCCTGTCGGCGCGTGGTCGGACAGGAATAGAGTGACCGCATGCGTGCCGTCGTGATCACCGGGGTGTCCCGCGGCTTGGGCGCCGCCCTCTTCGATGTGTGCAACGCGCGCGGCGATCGGATCCTGGCGGTCGGCCGGCACTTCACCCCAGAACAACGCCAGGGCCGTGATGACCGGCCCGGCGACATCACACTCTTCTCCACCGACGTCGCCGACGCGCACTGGCTGCCCGACCACGACACGCTGCGGGCGTTTCTGCGCGACGCGGACGAGGCGGTGCTGCTGCACAACGCCGCCGTGGTCGACCCGATCGGCGCCGTCGGCAAGCTCAGCACCGAGGCGATCACGCACGCGATCGCGGTCAACCTGACGGCTCCGGTCGTGCTGACCAACAGCTTCCTGCGCGCGGCCCCCCGCGACGCACGGCTCCGGGTGCTGTTCATCTCCTCCGGCGCCGCGCACCGGATCATCGACGGCTGGTCGCTGTACTGCACCACGAAGGCCGGCGGCGAGACCTTCTTCGAGGCGGTCGCCTCCCAGGTCGCCGACGACGAGCGGATCACCGTCGCCAGCGTCGACCCCGGGCAGATGGACACCGGCATGCAGGACAACATCCGCCGCGCGGCCTCGTCCGGCACCTACTTCCCCGGCCAGCAGCGGTGGATCGACGCGCACGCCGAGGGGCGGCTCGCCGATCCGATGACCGTCGCCGAGCGGATCCTGAAGGAACACGCGCCGTAAGACCCTAGGCCGCCAGCACCTCACGCAGCCGCGGCGCGAACGCGGCGGCGTTGCCGTGGCCGCCGTGGCCGCCGGGGAACTCCGCGACCGCGACCCCGAGCCGCGACGCCAGTTCCTCGCCGGCGCGGTGCGGCGCCTCGCCCGCGCTGGCGGCGCCGACCGCCGGCACGATCCGGGCGGTGCCGGCCCGCAGGGCGTCGAGGTCCGGCACCCACACGCCGAAGGGCGGCACCTCGTACCCCACGAAAAACGGCAAATTGTCCTGCATCCGCGCCATCGCCTCGGCCGAGGGCAGGTCCCCCGTCGCGGGCGTCTCGTCCGACGGCGACATCTCCACGCCCGCGGCGAAGACACCCATCGCCGCCTCCCAGCCGTCGTGGTGGAAGGTCTCCTCCACCCGCTTGATCAGGTCGCGGAAGTGCGGGGCGTCGGCGAGCAGCTCGAACGCCGGCGGCTCGTGCGCCACCACCGTCCGGACCAGCGCGGGGTGCCGGGCCGCGAGCTCCAGGGCGATCTCGGCGCCGGAGCTGTTGCCGAACACGTCGGCGGGTTCGTCCTCGGTGACCCCGACGGCGGCGAGCAGCCGGTACGCGTCGTCGCCGTGCTCGTCGACCGACTGCACCGCGGGTGGGCCGTCGAGCAGGCTGCGCGAGTTGCCGCGGCGGTCGTACGTGACGACGGTCCGATCCTCGGCGAGCGCCTCGGCGAGACCCGTGAACCCCTCGGCGTCGTACACGCCGCCGCAGATGAGCAACACGACCGGTCCGCTGCCACGGACCTCGTAGTGCAGCGTGGCCCCGGGCACCGTCAGCGTCTCGACCTTCATGATTTCCTCCGGTTCCCTGCGTGGATTTCGGGGCTACTCGTGAGTAATTTCCGGGTTTACACTCGCGCCATGACCGCCACGCGAACTCCCGGCGTCCCCGCCATCGACGAGGGCTCGCTGATCTCGACCAGCCCGGCCAGCGGCGAAGAGGTCGGCCGCTTCCCGGTGGCCTCTCCTGATCATGTCACCGACGCGGTCGCCAGGGCCCGGGACGCGGCGGGTTGGTGGGCCGGACTCGGCTTCACCGGCCGGCGCAAGCGGCTCCTCGCCTTCCGCAGCGTGCTCACCAACCGCCTCGAGGAACTCGCCGAGCTGATGCACCGCGAGGGCGGCAAGCCCACCGCGGACGCCCTCGTCGAGGCGATCGCCGCGATCGACCACGTGGCCTGGGCCGCGAAGCACGCCCGCAAGGTCCTCGGGCGGCGCAAGGTCGGCTCGTCGATCCTGCTCACCGAGCACAGTTCATACCTGGAGTACCTGCCGTTCGGCGTCATCGGCGTCATCGGGCCCTGGAACTACCCGGTGCTGACGCCGATGGGTTCGATCGGGTACGCACTCGCGGCCGGCAACGCCGTGGTGTTCAAGCCGAGCGAGTACACGCCCGCGGTCGGCCAGTGGGTCGTCGACCGGTTCGCCGAGGTCGTGCCGGAGCACCCCGTCCTGCAGATCGTGCACGGCATGGGCGACGTCGGCGGGGCCCTGTGCCGCTCCGGCGTGGACAAGATCGCGTTCACCGGCTCGACCGCCACCGGCAAGAAGGTCATGGCCGCCGCCGCCGAGACACTGACCCCGGTCCTCCTGGAATGCGGCGGCAAGGACGCCATGATCGTCGCCGCCGACGCCGACCTCGACGCCGCCGCCGACGCGTGCGTCTGGGGCGGCCTGACCAACGCGGGCCAGACCTGTGTCGGCATCGAGCGGGTGTACGTCGCCGACGGCGTCTACGACGAGTTCCTCGGCCGCGTGGTCGCCCGCGCGGCGAAGCTCACCGTCGGCGAGGAGGGCACCGCCGACCTCGGCCCGATCACCATGCCCTCGCAGATCGACATCATCCGCCGCCACATCGAGGACGCCCTGACCCGCGGCGGCCGCGCCGTCCTGGGCGGCGCCGAGGCGGTCCGCCCGCCGTTCGTCAGCCCCACGATCCTGGTCGACGTGCCGGAGGACGCCGCCGCCGTGCAGGAGGAGACCTTCGGCCCCACGCTCACCATCGCCCGGGTCAAGGACGCCAACGAGGCGGTCGCACGCGCCAACGGCACCGGCTACGGCCTGGGCGGCTCGATCTTCTCCAAGTCCCACGGCCTGGAACTGGCCCGCGGCGTCCGCTCCGGCATGACGTCGGTCAACTCGGCCCTCACCTTCGCCGGCATGCCGTCCCTGCCCTTCGGCGGCGTCGGCGGCTCCGGCTTCGGCCGCATCCACGGCGAGGACGGCCTGCGCGAGTTCACCCGCGCAAAGGCCATCGTGAAGCGCCGCGCCCCGACCCTGCTGGCCATCACGACCTTCGACCGCACCCCGAAAACCATGAAGCAGGTCCTGAAGGTGGTAAAACTCGTCCACGGCCGCTCCAAGTAGCCCCCACCCCACTCCAACCAGGTAGAGCGCTCGACCACGACGGGCCTGGGGAAGCGCAGCGCCCGATCTCTCCACTCGGGCTGGTAGGAAAGTGCGGGGTCGGGTCCGCTGTGGTGGTGTACGAGCGGCCGGGGCGCCTTGGATCACGACCGCGTCCGCCGCCGCGTTTCGGTGAAAGCGTGAAGCGCAGGGGGCGTCTCCACGCCCCCACCCCTCCACGCTTTCTCACGGACATTCGCACGACGCCCAGGGCCCTTCCGCCGACGCCGGCAC
>NZ_BONQ01000225.1 GCF_016862795.1 Dactylosporangium siamense
AGCGACCTGGCCACCCAGGCGACCGGCGCCGTCCTTCGATCACCGACCGAGCCCGTCCGCAGCACGCAGCCTGCAGCACGCGATGCCGGAAGCGGGTCAGCCACGCGACGGGTTCAGGCCGGCCCGGCACACCGCACTACCTGGTCGATCACTGGCCACCGGCGACCAGCAATCCACCAGGTAGTTCATGATTGCCGGTGCTTGCGGCTCTTCCCCGCCCCAAAGTTGACCTCCTCGATGATCGGTCGATCACCGGCGGAGCCGGTCCGCAGCACGACGCACGCAGCACGACGCACGCAGCACGACGCACGCGCCGCCGGAAGGTCAGCCGCGGGACGGGTTCAGGTGGTTGGCGATCAGCACCTGGTCCGGGGCGAACGCGGCCAGCGCCGCCAGCTGGCCGTCCGGGCCGCCGACGAAGTCGCGCAACCGGACCGCGACGTCGAAGCCGCTGGCACGCTTCGACGGGGTCTTGGACAGCTCGCGGATGACGTTCTGGTCCAGCCAGGCCGGGTTGGTGCCGGTGCGGTCCAGGCCCGCCCTGAGCCGCACCAGCAGGTACCGCTCCCCGCCGATCTCCATCAGCGTCACCTGCGCCACCCGCGACCACGGCAGGACCAGCGTCCGGATCCAGCCGGGGCGGACGGTGAGGGCGAAGTGGTTGGCGCCGACTCGGGGGCGGCGGGCGACGGCGAGGACGAACGGCACCGCGCCGAGCGCAGCCAGGAAGACGGTCCACAGAGGAAGGGCGGCGAGCGGGTTGGAGGCGCCCGAGGGGAGAACGGACGGTTCGTCGGCGAAGAGGCCGCGCACCAGGCCGACGGCAAGGGCTGCGGAGAGGATGTACCACGCCAGGGTGACCAGGGAGCGGGACGGGAAACTGCGCCGCCACTCGATCCGCTCCGGACCGGCCACCGGTGGGACCTCACAGACTGCGCGCAGACATCAACTACGATCCATCGGCTGATGGCGTCGGCCCACTCTACGGGCTGGGTCGATACCGCACCAGCACTGGATGTCCGACCATCCGTAGACTGTGCGGGTGCCGATCGACCGCGAGCCCAGCAGGGGCGGTTCCCATACCGGCCTCAACGGGGCCTGGGCCGTCGCCGACCCGTTGCGTGCGACGCTTGCCCTGATGGCGCCGGGGACGGTGCTGCGGGACGGGCTCGAGCGCATTCTGAGGGGGCGCACGGGCGCCCTGATCGTGCTCGGCTACGACAAGGTGGTCGAGCAGTTGTGCACGGGCGGGTTCCCGCTGGACGTCGAGTTCTCCGCGACGCGGCTCCGCGAGCTGTGCAAAATGGACGGTGCTGTCGTCCTGTCGAGTGACGGCACGAGAATTGTCCGGGCCGCGGTGCACCTGATGCCGGACCCGACGATCCCGTCGGAGGAGTCGGGGACGCGGCACCGCACGGCGGAGCGGGTCGCCAAGCAGGCGGGGTTCCCGGTGATCTCCGTCAGCCAGTCGATGCGGATCATCGGCCTGTATGTCAACGGGCAGCGGCATGTGCTGGACGACTCGGCCGCCATCCTGTCCAAGGCGAATCAGGCACTCGCGACGCTTGAGCGATACAAGCTGCGCCTCGACGAAGTCAGCGGGACCCTTTCGGCGCTGGAGATCGAGGATCTGGTCACCGTGCGCGACGCGGTGGCGGTGGTGCAGCGGCTGGAGATGGTGCGCCGGATCGCGGACGAGATCGCGGGCTACGTGGTGGAGCTCGGCACCGATGGGCGGCTGCTGGCGTTGCAGCTGGAAGAGCTGATGGCCGGCGTCGAGGCGGATCGCACGCTGGTGATCCGCGACTACCTGCCGTCGGGGCGGCGCAGCCGTTCGTCGGACGACGCGCTGGACGAGCTGGACGCGTTGACGGCGACCGAGCTCATCGACCTGGTCGCGGTCGCGAAGTCGCTGGGATATCCCGGGGCGAGCGACGCGCTGGATGCCGCCGTGTCGCCGCGTGGGTTCCGGCTGCTGGCGAAGGTGCCGAGGCTGCCCACCATGGTCGTGGACCGGCTGGTCGAGCACTTCGGCAGCCTGCAACGGCTGCTCGGCGCGACCGTGGAGGACCTGCAGGCCGTCGACGGCGTCGGCGACGCCAGGGCGCGCGGCGTGCGGGAAGGCCTGAGCCGGCTGGCCGAGGCCTCAATCCTGGAACGGTACGTCTAAGAGGCTCAGGTCAGCTGGACCTGCACCGGCGCGCTGAACTTGGTGTCCAGGCGGCCGACCAGCTCATACTTGCCCGCCGGCGGGATCTCCCGGTTGACACAGCCGTTGTTGCTGGCCTTGCCGTTCCAGTTGGTCGAGAACGACACCTCGATCGACGGCTTGAGCGTCGTGGGCTGGCTGCCGTGCGGCGCGTCGCAGTGGTCCGACGACCACATCTTCAGGGCGCCGACCTGCAGGTACAGCTCCTGGAAATCGGCGCCGAGGTCACGGGTGCAGTCCCGGGACGAGATGTTCTTGATCTTGAGCGTGAACTTGAGGTACGCCCCGCGGAACTGCACCGGCATCTCCGGCGACGCGGCCAGGCTGAGGTCGGCGTCGGCGCAGACCGGCACCGTCGAGGTGACAACCGGCGCCGAGGATGCGGAGGACGCCGCCGAGGTCGGTGCGACCGGATCACCGGTGGTCGGGGTCTGCAGCGTGGGCGTCGGGTCAGCCGAGACAGGGGCGGCCGGCGTCTTCGCCGAGGACGGGGTCCGCTTCGGATCCGGCCCGGAGCACTGCGTCCAGAGCAGGAGCACCACGATGAGCAGCGCCCCGCCGATGATGGCGCGACGCCGCCAGTACACGCCAGCGGGAAGCGGGCCAACCGTCAGCTTCATGATGCACTCACCGTATCGAGGGAACGGGTAGCGAACGGGGCGGCGCGCCGTGTAGACCGCTCAGAGATAGACCTTGCGGGCGTAAACGGCATGCGCGCCGGCAACACGATCAAGGAACAGTAACCCAGAGCAATGGTCGATCTCGTGCTGTAAAGCCCTCGCCTCGAACGCGTCGGTAGTGATCTCGATCTCTTCGCCGGTGCCGGGAAGCTGGCCGGCGACGACGAGCCGGCTGGCCCGCTTCACGTCACCGGTGAGGTCCGGCACGGACATGCAGCCCTCGCGGCCCTTCTGCCACTGCGACGCCTCGACCACCCGGGCGTTGCACAGCACCAGCGTGCCGTGCACGGTGCGGGCCTTCGGATGGCCGGTCACGTCGACCACGAACACCTGCGCGCCGACGCCGACCTGCGGCGCGGCCAGCCCGACGCAGCCGGGTGAGACCCGCATCGTGTCGACGAGGTCCGTGGCCAGCTGGACGACGTCGGCGGCGAGCGGGTCCACGGTCTTGCCCGCCGTGCCCAGCACCGCGGCCGGCGCCTGGACGACCTGCAGGACGGTCACATCAGATCCGCTTCGGCGGGGCGCAGCGTCGCCTCGACCCCGAGCTCGCCCGCCACCCGGTCGATCGCCGTGGCCAGGTCGGACATCGCCCCGGGCGCGTCGACCTCGGCCACGACGACATAGAGATTGCCGGCCAGCCTGGTCGTCAGATCGGTGATGTTGCCTCCCGCTGCCGCCACGGTACGGCTGAGCGCCGCCACGATCCCGAGCCGGTCCGCCCCGTGCACCGTCAGCACGTAGTGCTCACCGCGCGGCGGCTCGACCAGATCCTCGCCGACCTCGCGGACGGTGACCAGGAGCGTCCGGCCGGCGGTCAGCGGTGCGAGCGCCGACTCGACGTCGCCGGCGGACACGGACCCGGCGCAGACCAGCGTCATCGCGAAGTGCCCGCGCAGGCGGGTCATCGTCGAGTCCGTGAGGTTCAGGCCCAGCCCGGCGAGGGTCTCCGCGACGTCGGCGATGATGCCCGGGCGGTCGTGGCCGATGACGGTGACGGCGTACTCGTTCACCTGGCTTATCCTTCCTTATCGCCTCTCTCGCCATCGCACAGACCGTCACCCGTTGGTACGACGCCAACGCCCGTGACCTCCCTTGGCGGCAGCCCGACGCGACGCCGTGGGGTGTGCTGGTCAGCGAGGTCATGCTGCAGCAGACCCAGGTGTCGCGGGTCGACCCCGCCTGGCGCCGCTGGATGGAGCGCTGGCCCACGCCCGCGCACCTGGCCGCCGACCCACCCGGCGAGGCCATCCGCGCCTGGGACCGGCTCGGCTACCCGCGACGCGCCCTGCGCCTGCACGCCTGCGCCGCCGCGATCGTGGAACGGCACGACGGCGAGGTGCCCGACGACGTCGACGCGCTGCTCGCGTTGCCGGGCATCGGCATGTACACGGCCCGGGCGGTCGCCGCGTTCGCCTTCCGCCAGCGCCACCCCGTCGTGGACACCAACGTCCGCCGGGTCGTGGCCAGGGCCGTCGACGGCACGGCCGACGGCGGCGCCGCGACCACCCCCGCCGACCTGCGGGCGGTCGAGGTCCTGCTGCCCGAGGACCACGAGGCGGCGGCCCGCGCGTCGGTCGCGTTCATGGAGCTGGGTGCGGTGATCTGCACCGCCCGGACACCACGCTGCGACGACTGTCCACTGTCGGCCACCTGCGCCTGGCGTATCGCCGGGTCGCCTCCCGCCACCGGACCGAGCCGGCGCACCCAGCGGTACCACGGCACCGACCGCCACGTCCGCGGCCTCCTCCTCGCCGTCCTGCGGGCCAGCGACGATCCGGTGCCCGCCGCGCGCCTCGACCTGGTCTGGGACGACGAGGTCCAACGCGGCCGGGCGCTCGCCGGGCTGCTCGACGACGGGCTGGTCCGCGAGCGGGCGGGGACGTTCACGCTCCCCGGGTGATGGCGAAGGTTGCAGCCGGTTCATCTAGTTTTTCCCACACTTTCCGGGCCTCCGATCACGCGCGTCCGTAGATAGGCTCGGCGGCGTGCTCATCCTTCATGTCCGGGCACGCCGGGCCGTCGCCGCGCTGATCGCCGCCGCGACGCTGGCCGGCTGCGGCGCGTCCCCGTCCGGCAGTCCCAAGTGGACAGCGGCCGGCGGATCGCAGCCGGCCTCATCCAGCGCGTTTCCGGTGTCACCGGCCGGCGCAGCGCCGTCCGGCTCGCCTTCTGCTTCCGCCTCTTCCTCGCCTTCGGCGAAGCCGACCAAGACGCAGACCGCCGCGGCACCACCCGCCGGCACCAGCTACGCCGACCGGCTGCCGAAGTTCGACCGCCCACCCAGGGCCGACAAGGTCGAGTTGCCCGAGGGCGCGTCGGTGCAGTACTACGCCCGCATCCCGACCGAGCAGCCCGTCGCGTTCATCACCATCGACGACGGCCAGATCAAGCGCCCCGAGGCGCTCGAGCTCATCAAGCAGGCCGGCGTGCCCGTCACGCTCTTCCTCATGATCGACGCGATCAAGAGCGACCCGCCGTACTTCAAGCGCCTCCAGGACGCCGGCGCCGTGATCGAGGCGCACACGGTCACCCACCAGAACCTCAAAGGCAAGTCCTACACGGTCCAGCGCCGAGAGATCTGCGACTCCGCGGACAAGCTCGGGCAGTGGTACGGCCGCCGCCCCGTCCTCTTCCGCCCGCCCTACGGCGAGAAGGACGACACCACGCTGAAGGCCGCCCACGACTGCGGCATGCACGCCGCCTTCTTCTGGAAGGAAACCGTCGACAAGGGCATCGTGCGCTACCAGTCCGGCAACACGGTCCAGCGCGGCGACATCATCCTGATGCACTTCCGCGACCGTTTCGTCGACGACTTCATCGCCGCCCTCCAGGCCATCAAGGCCGCCGGCCTCACCCCCGCCCTCCTCGAGGACTACATCCCCTGAAACGCCTCCAGCAGCGCCCGCCGTTCTTGCTCAGCCAACGGCAGGCGCTGCTGGATCGTTTTCCGCAGCGGCTCCGGCACGCCGTAGCGCCCGCCCTTGCCGTACACCGGCAGCACGATGGGCGGCAACCCACCCAGATCCTCCGTGAGATCCAGCGCGTCAGCGGTCGCGGCGTCGATCGCCGGCAGATGCGCCAGCCGCCGCACGAACTCCCGCTCATCGTGGTGCAACGCCTGCAGCAACACCCCGACCAGGTGATCCCGCAACGGCCCGTCGACCCTGGCCAGCTGCCGCAGGCTGGCCCCCCGCTCCGCCACCGGCAGCCGCGCCAGCCAGGCCGCCGCCAACCCCACCAACGCCGGCCACCCCCCGGTCAACAGGTGCAGATCCGGCGCCAGCCGATCCGCCCCCGCCGCATCCGCCAGCGCCGCCGCCAGCACCTGATACGTCTCATCCTCAGCAAACTCCAGATGCCCCGCCCCGAGCCGATCCACGGCCGCCACCGGAATCGGCTCCCGCCCACTGAGCACCAGCGGCACAACCCCGACCAGCTTGACGATGCTCCGCCACTCGGGCCCATCGACAGCCAGCCGCTCCACCCCGTCCAGCACCGTCACGGCACCCGTGCCAACCGCCGGCACCCGCCCGTCCTCCAGCTGCACCAGGACCGCACCGCGCGCCTCGGCCCACTGCTGCAGCAGCGTGCTCTTCCCCGCCCCACTGCCAGCCACAACCACCACCACCGGCTGAACCCCACGCCCACCCTCAACCAGCACCGACCCACCGTCCCGCTCACGCTCCAGGCCCGCCTCGCGCTCTGGGCCCGCCTCGCGTTTCAGGTCCGCCTCTCGGCTGGGGTCCGCCTCGCGCTCCCGGCCCGCCTCGCGGTTCAGGTCCGCCGCGCGCTCCAAGTTCGCCACGCGTTCCGGGTCCGCCCGGTGCTCCAGGCCCGCCTCTCGTCTTGGGTCCGCCTCGCGCGCCGGGCCTGGGTCGGGCTCCGGGCCCGGCCTCGGTTCCGGCGTCAGCTGCGGCGTTGGCGAGGTCGCCGAGTTCGCGAACGCCCGGTCGAGCCGGGCCAGCAGCCCGGGCCGGGCGATCGGCCGCGGCGACGCCGGCCGCCCAAACCGCGCCGCCCCGAAATCCCGCCACCACCCAGTCACGCCAGGCAACGTAACCCGCCAACCCCCTCTCCGGTCCCCTACGTGTCCCACCTCGCCGCCAACCCCACCCGCGCGTGACACCACCCGCCCACTCCGATCACGAAAGCCTGATCGAGGCCGCCGCGGCCACCCGGCCTGTTGCGGATTGACGTCGCGCTCGGTCGGAGCGCGGTGGGGCTGTCCGTGGACCGGGGAGTACCAGCGTCGAAGCAGCGATCTCCCGCCCTCGCCCATGATCGGAGGAGTGCCGTGGTCGTCCGCGCGACTGTC
>NZ_BONQ01000226.1 GCF_016862795.1 Dactylosporangium siamense
CAGTTCCAGCCACCGGCACCACCGCCGACGCGGCCACCGGCCACACCGGCAACGGCACCTTCCCCGATGCTGCCTTGTCCGACTCCATCGCCGGCCGCGCGCGGCCCGGCACACCAGACACCGCCACCGAACGCTGCTGAGGATTCACCGCCCCAGACGGGTTGGCAGGCGCGGCATGCGCCGGCAACGCCACCACCACGGAGGCCAACAACGCACCCACTGGCATGGCGGTCAACCACCGCCACACCCGGCCACGCCCCGACCCGTGCACCGAGAATGCGTCCCGACGACCCACCATGCGTGCCTCCCCCGCAGCGATCATGCAGGCAGGACGATAGTGATGACCGCCGATCCAGGGAAGAACCTGGAAGATCCATTACGCGCCGCTACCACCTCACCCGCGACAACTCCGCGCGCACGCCGCTGATACATCAACGTCCAATGACAGACGTCACACCCCCGAACTACACGGCGTCACCGCAGAACTGCACAACGTTTCGAACCGGACAAGTCGGGCACCCGTTTGGCTGTTGCTCGGTACCGCCAGATCGGCGACCACGCGGTTCGCAGACAGCTGCCGTCGGCGCGGCGGCCGCTGTGATCAGTGGGGTGTCCGCACGACGAGGATGACGATGTCGTCGGTGGCGGTGTGGCCGTATCGGGCGAGAAGGTAGTCGCAGAGCTCTTCGACGGTCAGCTGTTGGTGATGGCTGAGGGCGGCGGCGAGGTCGGTCATGGCCTCGTCGAGTGGGGTGCCGGGACGTTCGATCAGCCCGTCGGTGTACAGGATGAGGCTGCTGCCGGCTGGCAGTTCGGTGGTGTGGTCGGTTCGGCAGATGGGGGTGCCCGTGCCGAGGAGCAGTTCGGGGACGGTGCGCAGGATGGTGACGGTGCCGTCGGGGTGCAGCAGCATCGGGTGCGGATGTCCGGCGTTGGACCAACGCAGCGTCCAGGCGCCGGCCGGCGCGGTGCCGCGCTCGACGCGTGCCAGCACCGTGGTGGCGAAGGCGTCGACGCCCAGGCCGAGCATGGTGGCCTCGAGGTCCTGCAGCACCAGGGCGGGCGGCTTCTCGATGGTGTAGGCGATGCCGCGCAGCAGGTTGCGCAGTTGTGCCATCACCGCGGCCGCGTGGTGGTCGTGGCCGGTGACGTCACCGACCACGAGGGCGAGCGCGGTGTCGGGGAGCGGGAACGCGTCGTACCAGTCTCCGCCGATGTGAGCCTGCTCGGTGGCGGCCTGATAGCGCACCGCGACCCGCAGGTGGGCGGGGCGGGCCGGTTCGGTGAGCAGGCTGTCCTGCAGCTTCTGCGACAGATCCCGCTCCAGCTCGGCAATGCGTCGCTCGGTCTGGCGGGCGTGGGCCCGGGCGAACGCCTGGGTCAGGGTCGCGGCGAGCAGCCGCAGGAACCTCCGGCAATCGTCGTCGACGACCAGGTGCGGGTTCAGGTCTGCGCGTAATGCCGGAGCGTGGCCGCCGGCCTGTGACGCTGGTGTCAGCGGCAGCACCGCCACCGCGCCCGCGCCGGTGGACGTCAGGACCAGACTGTCGTCACCGGCACCGGCGGCACGCCCGGCCATTGGCAGCAGGCTCAGGTCGGCGTCCGCGGGCAGGAACAGCACGGCGTGGAAGTCCAACGGGTCGTCCTGCAGCACCCGCGTGGCGCGCTCGGCGATCATCGCGGGGTCGTCCAGGCCGGCCAGCTGGTCGGTCAGCGTCGCCAGGACCGCCAGCCGCCGATTGAGCAGCACCTGGGTGGTGGTTTCGGCGGCGATGTCGACGATGCCCTCGACGTGCCCGTCGCGGCCGTGGACGGCGGAGTAGGAGAAGGTGAAGAAGCACTCCTCGGCGAAGCCGTGCCGGTCCATCAACAGCCGCAGGTCCTGCGACCAGCTCGGCTGCCCGGTGACCCGTACGCCGGTCAGCATCGGGCCGATGGTGTCCCAGATCTCCGGGAACACCGTCGCGGCCGGCGACCCGAGCGCAGCCGGATGTTTGTCACCGATCAGCTGCACGTACGCGTCGTTGTACAGCAGGACGAACTGCGGACCCCAGAACAGCGTGACCGGGAACCGTGTCCGCAGCGCAACATCCAGCACCGTGTGCAGCGTCGGCGTCCACGCCGGCACCGGACCCAGCGACGTCTCCGCCCAGTTCACCGCACGGTACGCAGCGCGCAACGAACCCGCCGAGTCGAAACGAGCGTCCACTGACCCACTGTAGGCGGCACGGCGGCAGCTCACCTCCGGGTGAACCGGGCGCAGCCAACCGCGACCGTTGACAGGCTGGTAACCCTGGCGCAACATAAGCGCCATACCCGGGTACTTGAATCGTTTCAAGCGGAGGCACCATGGCGCGTCGCTGGCTGGTCACTTCGGCCGTGCTCCTGCTCGCGGCCTCCGCCATGCCGGGCCCGGTCGCGGCCGTCGCCGCCCCGCCGGCCGCGGTCCCGGCGGCCGCGGTCCCGGCGGCCGCGGTCCCGGCGGCCGCACCCTCGTACAACTACTCGCCGACCTCGCGGACGGTGGCGCCGGTCGCCGTGTTCCGAACCACCGGTTCGGTCACCAACCCGCAGAACGTGCTCTCCGGTTCGTCCACTCGGCTGTCCGGAGCCGGCGCCGCGCTGTCGCTGGACTTCGGCAAGGAGGTCGGTGGGCACGTCACCCTGCACTTCGCCGGGGCGAGCGGGGCCAACCAGCAGGTCGGGCTCGCGTTCAGCGAGTCGTCCCAGTACGTCGGCACGTCGAGCGACGCAAGCAACGGCGGGGGCGGCGCCGACGGTGCGCTGACCACCACGGTCGGGGGCGCCACGACGTACACCACCCCGGCCGCCCAGCAGCGCGGCGGCTTCCGGTACCTGACCGTGTTCCTGAGCAGCGCCGGCTGGGTGGATCTGGATCGCGTCTCACTGGCCATCACGTTCGCGCCGGGCAAGGCCGACCCGAGCGCCTACCCGAACTTCTTCCGCTCCGACGACGACCTGCTGAACCGGATCTGGGCCGCCGGCGCGTACACCGTGCAGACCAACACCATCTCGCCCACCGAGGGGCGGGTCTGGGGTCCGCCGGGGTCGGGCTGGAACAACGGCGCCACCGTCGGCGTCGGCACGTCGGTGCTGGTCGACGGCGCCAAGCGGGACCGCACCGTCTGGCCCGGCGACCTCGGCATCTCGCTGCCCACGCAGTACGCCTCCACCAACGACCTGATCTCCACCCGCAATGCGCTCACCACGCTGTTCCAGCACCAGAGCGCCAGCGGCGAACTGCCCTACGCCGGGCCGCAGGTGAACTTCTACGGCTCCGACACGTACCACACCTGGACGCTCGTGGGCACCTCGTCGTACTACCTGTACTCCGGTGACAAGACCTGGCTGGACGGCATCTGGGCGCAGTACAAGCAGGCCATGACGTTCATCTGCGGCAAGATCGACGGTAACGGCCTGCTCAGCGTCACCGGCACCGCCGACTGGGCCCGCAGCGGCCAGGGCGGCGAGAACATCGAGGCCAACGCGATCCTCTACGAGGCGCTCACCGGCGGTGCGGTCCTCGCCACCGCCGAGGGCGACAGCGCGCTCGCCGCGACGTACCGCAGCCGGGCCGCCACCCTGAAGACCGCGGCGAACGCGCGGCTCTGGGACGCTGCCGTGGACCTGTATCGCGACAGTCCGGGCAGCACCATGTATCCACAGGACGGCAACTCCCTGGCAGTCTGGTTCGGCCTGACCGACACGCTCGCGAAGGCGCAGAGCATCGCGGGCAACCTGGCTTCGCGCTGGAACCAGTTCGGCGCACCGACGCCGGAGAAGGGCAACGCGATCGGCACGTTCCCCGGCTCGATGGAGGTGCAGGCGCACTTCGCCGCCGGTGACGACCACAACGGACTCGCCCTGATCCGCCGCGAGTGGGGCTACATGCTCAACAGTCCACTGGGGACGGGCAGCACGTTCTGGGAGGGCTTCAACAACGACGGCACCTTCGACTACGGCGGCTCCTACCTGAGCCTGGCGCACGGCTGGGCCACCGGACCGACCTCGGCGCTGACGTTCAGCGTGCTCGGCCTGGCGCCGGACAAGCAGCTCGGTTCGTGGCGGTTCGTGCCGCACCCGGGCGACCTGAGCACCGTCGAAGGCCGGATCACGCTGCCACAGGGCGCGCTCAACGGCTCCTGGTCGCGCGACGTCGGTGCCGGGACCTTCACCTCCCATGTGGACAGTCCAAACGGGACGGTCGGCACGATCGGGGTGCCGAAGCTCGGCGGCGGCAACGTCACCGTGTCGGTGAACGGCACCGTGGTGTGGGCCGACGGCGCGTTCCTCGGCGGGGCCGGACTCACCGGCGCCAGCCAGGACCACGCGTATGTCTACCTCACCGGCGTGAGCGCCGGCGGCCACGACGTCACCGCCACCGGGATCAGCTACCCGGCCGACCTGCCCGCCGGGTACACCCGGTGCGCCGGCGACGGCGAGACCTGCCCGGTGACCGCTGCGGGCACCGTCGCGTTCGGCGCCGGCGCCTACGTCACCAAGACCGTTTCCACCGGTGCCGCCTGCACCGCCGCGACGTTCGGCGATCCGGCAGTGGGCGTGCGGAAGTCCTGCTACTCCGCGCCGCAGGGCGGGCCGTCGGGCTGGTCCACGTGCGCGGCCGAGAACGGCACCTGCTCGTTCAGCGGTCCGCGGATGGTGGCCTACGGCGCGAACGGCGCGTTCGCCACCCGGCTGGTCACCGGCGGCACGGCGTGCGCCAACGCGGTCTTCGGCGACCCGCTGTTCGGCGTGGCGAAGTCCTGCTACACGCCGCCGGCCGGCGGTCCCGCGCCGGGCTGGACGCAGTGCGCCGCCGAGAACGGCACCTGCACGGTGACCGGCGTCCGGACGGTGGCGTACGGCGCGAACGGCGCGTTCGCGTACACCGCGGCGTCCGGCCAGCTGTCCTGCGGCAACGGCACGTTCGGCGACCCGGTGAGCGGCGTGGCCAAGGCGTGCTACGTGCGGACCGGTGCGCCGGCGGGGTACGCCACGGTGTGTGCGGCGGAACGGGGAACCTGCTCGTTCACCGGCACCCGAACCGTCGCGTTCGGTGCGGGCGGCCGGTTCGTGTACCAGACGTTCACCGGCGGCACGGCCTGCACCGGCACCGCGTTCGGCCGCGACCCGATCTTCGGCGTCGCCAAGTCCTGCTATCTGACCCCGTGACCCAGGCCCGGCAGTCCTCTTCGCCAATATCGACATGTGTAAGTGTTGACATACGTTGATTACTGCGCGAACGTAACCGCATTGCTTCGCAATCCTCCAGAGGAGGCGTTGACTTTGCGTATCGCATCGCCAGATCCAACAGAATCAAACGAGCTGAGCCGTCGGGGAATCCTCGGCGCCGCGGTTGCCGGGACCTGACGTCAGGAAACGAGGCCACCGCCATGAACCTCGTCCGCCACCTCCTTGCCGCCCTGCTCGCCACCGGCGCGCTCGTCGGCGTCGCCCAATCCGCGCAGGCCGCCGCCAACCTGATCAGCAACCCGAGCTTCGACGCCGACCCGGCCCCGACCCAGACGCCGGCCGGCTGGAGCGAGGCCGAGGGCGCCGCCAACTCCTACACCGAGCCCAACGGCGGCGCCCGCACCGGCGCGCTGCACCTCACCCAGTGGGGCACCGCGGCGTACCGGTCGTACACGTACCAGATCCGCACCGCGCTGCCCGCCGGCACCTACGTCCTCAGCGCGTGGGTGCGCTCCAGCGGCGGGCAGCGGCTCGCCTACATGGAGGTCAAGAACCACGGCGGGGCAACGGTCAACGCCCCGGTCCCGGCGACGAACACGTACACCCGGATCAGCCTGACCGTAGCGGTCAGCAGCGGCACCGCGTGGCTCGGCTTCTACTCCGACGCCGACGCCTACCAGTGGATCTACGTCGACGACGTCGAGTTCGCCCGGCAGGACGGCACCGGCATGTCCTACGCCAACCCGATCCTGCTGCCGAAACCGCCGCCGGCGACCGGCACGGAGGAGGTCCGGGACCCGGCGATCATCCGGGACGGCAACGCCTACTACATGGTCTACACGAACTTCCCGTTCACCGACCGGGCCGCCGCCGACCCGGCGAAGCCGGACCTGAACTCGTCGCCGGGGATCTCGCTGTACCGCTCGACCGACCTGCGCACGTGGACGTTCGTGCGCTGGCTGATCCGCTCGGCGGACCTGCCGGTGAACTCGCCCTACAAGCACCGCTTCTGGGCGCCGGAGATCCGCAAGGTCGGCGCGAAGTACTACCTGTCGTTCACCGCCGACAACTGGATCTCCGCAAGCTACAACATCGGCGGGCAGTGGGGGTATCACATGTTCCTCGGCGTCGCCGACAGCGTGGAAGGCCCGTACACCCACATCAGCGACTCCGGCGAGGGCTGCGACGCTTCCCTGTTCGACGACCCGGCCACCGGCCGCACGTACATCGTCGCGCCGTATCACGACCTGTTCGTCCAGGAGGTCGACCTGACCCGCCTGGCGACGGAGGACCGGGTGGTGAAGGTCGGGCCGCGGGTCAAGGTCGTCGACGCGGCCAACGCCGACATCGGC
>NZ_BONQ01000227.1 GCF_016862795.1 Dactylosporangium siamense
ACTGCTCACCGAGACCCAGCCGTGGCCGGACGCCGGCCGCCCCCGCCGCGCGGGCGTGTCATCGTTCGGGATCTCCGGCACCAACGCCCACGTCATCCTCGAGGAGGCGCCGCCGGTCGAGCCGGCCCCGGCGCCCAGCCCGCTGCCGGTGGTGCCGTGGCCGCTCGCGGCACGGACCCCGGAGGCGCTTGAGGCGCAGATCGAGGGCCTGCGGGATGCTCCGGCCGCCGACCCCGTCGACGTCGGCTACTCCCTCGCATCGGGCCGGTCGGCGTTCGACCACCGGGCCGTCGTGCTCGGCGACGCCGTCGTTCGCGGCCAGGTCCGCGACGGCGGGTCGGCGATGCTGTTCACCGGTCAGGGCGCGCAGCGGTCCGGGGTGGGCCGCGGTCTCTACGATTCCTTCCCGGCTTACGCGAAGGCGTACGACGAGGTCTGCGACCACATCCCGGGCCTGCGTGAGGTCGACGGCGACCAGATCCACGAGACGCAGTGGACGCAGCCTGCGCTGTTCGCGGTCGAGGTCGCGGTGTACCGGCTCCTCGAATCGTGGGGACTCACACCCGACCACCTCCTCGGCCACTCGATCGGCGAGCTCGCCGCGGCGCACGTCGCCGGGGTCTGGTCACTGCGGGACGCGTGCAAGGTGGTCGAAGCGCGCGGCCGGCTCATGCAGGCGCTGCCGGGTGGTGGCGCGATGGTCGCGATCCAGGCGGCTGAGGCGGACGTGCGGGCGGTGCTGGTCGACGGCGCTGAGATCGCCGCGGTCAACGGCCCGGACGCGGTGGTGGTGTCCGGCGACGAAGCCGCCGTCGAAGCGGTGGCTGCGCGGTTCGCGAAGACCCGGCGGCTGAAGGTCAGTCACGCGTTCCACTCGGCGCGGATGGACGGAATGCTGGACGCGTTCCGCGAGGTGCTGTCCACGGTGACGTTCAACCCGCCGGCGATCCCGATCGCGGTGACGTCGGCCGGTGAGGTGACCGATCCGGGGTACTGGGTGGGTCAGGTTCGCGGGACGGTCCGGTTCGCGGATGCCGCCGAGGCCGTCAAAGCCAGGGGTGTGACCAGATTCCTGGAGGTCGGCCCCGACGGCATCCTGTCCGCGATGGTCGACGGGATCCCCGCCATGCGGAAGGACCGCGACGAGGTCGCCACCCTCATGACCGCGGTCGCGCAGGCACACGTCACCGGCTGGTCGCCGGACTGGACGCGGCTCTTCGCGGGCGCCCGCCGGGTCGACGTGCCCACGTACGCGTTCCAGCGGCAGCGGTTCTGGCCCACGCCACGCCGCAGCACGGCGCCCGACACCGAGTTCTGGGCGGCCGTCGAGTCCGGTGACCTCAGCGACCTCCTCGGCGTCGACGCCGACATCATCGTCCCGGCGCTGACCTCGTGGCGGCAGCGACGCCAGTCGAACGTGGACGGCTGGCTGTTCCACGACACGTGGGTCGCGCTGCCCGGCCACGACGCGACGCTCGACGGCACCTGGCTGGTCGTCGCGCCGGCCGGCGACACCGCGCTCGCCGGCATCCTCAAGGCCGCCGGCGCGGACACCGTGACCGTCGACTCGCCGGCCGACCTCCCGGCGGGCCCGTTCGCGGGGGTCGTCGCGGCACCCGCCGATGCCGCCGAGGCCCTCACCCTCGTGCAGGCCGGTATCGACGCGCCCTTGTGGTGCGTGACCCGCGACGCCGCCACCGACCCCGCGCAGCGCGCGGTCTGGGGCCTCGGCCGGATCGCGGCACTGGAACACCCCGGCCGGTGGGGCGGTGTCGTCGACATCGCCGAAGCCGACCTGCCGCTGCTCCCAGCGGTGCTGACCGGCACCGAGGACCAGGTCGAGGTCCGGTCCGGCATCGTGTACGGCCGGCGGCTCGCGAAGGCCGCCGCGAAGCCGGGCTGGCGCCCGTCGGGCACCGTCCTGGTCACCGGCGGCACCGGCGCCCTCGGCGTGCACGTCGCCCGGTGGCTCGCCGCCGAGGGCGCGAGCAGGATCGTGCTGGTCAGCCGCCGCGGCCCCGACGCGCCCGGCATGTCTGAGCTGGACATCCCCGGTGTGGAGATCGTGGCCGCCGACATCGTGCAGCCGGGCGTGGCCGCAGGCCTCATCGGCGAGTACGCGCCGACCGCGGTGATCCACGCGGCCGGCATCGTCGACGACGGTGTCATCGACGCGCTCACCCCGGAGCGGCTTGCCGCCGTCATGGCGGCCAAGGTCGACGGCGCGCTCCACCTGGACGCCGCGACCCGGGATGTGCGGCTGGACGCGTTCGTGCTGTTCTCGTCGTTCGCCGGGTCCGTCGGGTCCGCCGGGCAGGGCAACTACGCCGCCGCGAACGCCGCTCTCGACGCGATCGCCGAGCAGCGTCGCGCCGTGGGCCTGCCGGCCGTGTCGATCGCGTGGGGACCGTGGGCCGGTGACGGCATGGCCGGTGACCTGGGCGACCGGCACCGTCGCGGCGGCGTCCGGCCCATGCACCCGGCCACCGCCGTCACCGCGCTGAGCCGCGTCGGCGGCGACGCCACCGTGGTGGTCGCCGACATCGACTGGGACACGTTCGGGCCCGCGTTCACCACGGTCCGGCCCGCACCCCTCATCACCGGCCTCTACGCCCCGCCGGTCCGCGACGAAGGCATCGCACGGCTCGACCTCGCCGGCATGCTCGACCTGGTCAGGCAGCAGGCCGCCGCCGTCCTCGGGCACAGCGGGGCCGAGCTCGTCGCCCCCGAGCACGCGTTCCGGGACCTCGGGTTCGACTCCCTGACCGCCGTCGAGTTCCGCAACGGCCTCGCCGCCAGGACCGGCCTCAAGGTGCCCGCCACCGCCGTCTTCGACCACCCCACGCCAGCGGTCCTCGCGGCGCACCTGTTCGGCGAGGCGAACGGCGGCGCACCGGAAAACCCCCAGCTACCGATCCTCGCCGACCTCGACAAGGTCGAGGCCCTGATTTCGGTGATTTCCCCAGAGGATGATCTGCATGCTGCCGTCCGCACCCGCCTGCATGTGATGCTTTCGAAGCTCGACAAGGCACGCGCGGCAGAATCAGAATCGGCCACCTCACTGCAGTTCGATGCGGCGACGGACGATGAGCTCTTCTCGTTCATCCACGAGGAGCTCGGTCGGTCATGAGGTGAGCCCGGGCGACGGGTGGGGTTGTCATGAACGAGGACAAACTCCGGGACTATCTGAAGTGGGTGACCGGAGACCTCGCCCAGACTCGACAGCGGCTGCGTGACCTGGAGGCGGCCCAGCAGGAACCCATCGCGATCGTGGCGATGGGCTGCCGGTTCCCCGGTGGGGTCACGTCACCGGAGGACCTGTGGCAGCTGCTGCTGGACGGCCGGGACGCCATCGGCGACTTCCCGGCCGACCGCGGCTGGGACCTCGGCGCGCTCTTCGACGACGACCCCGACCGGCCCGGCAGCACCTACACCCGCGTCGGCGGGTTCCTCGACGACGCCGCCGACTTCGACGCCGGCCTCTTCGGCATCTCGCCGCGTGAGGCCCTCGCCATGGACCCGCAGCAGCGGCTGCTGCTCGAAACGTCCTGGGAGGCCTTCGAACGCGCCGGCCTCGACCCGCGGCGCATGCGTGGCACCCCCACCGGCGTGTTCGTCGGCACCAACGGGCAGGAATACCTGAACCTCCTCACCCAGGCCGAGGAGAACGTCGAGGGCTACCTCGGCACCGGCAACGCCGCCAGCGTCGTCTCCGGCCGGCTGTCCTACACGTTCGGCCTCGAAGGGCCCGCCGTCACCGTCGACACCGCCTGCTCCGCGTCGCTGGTCGCGCTGCACCTCGCGACGCAGGCGCTTCGGCGCGGCGAGTGCAACCTCGCCCTCGCCGGCGGCGTCACCGTCATGTCGACCCCGGGCGTGTTCGTCGAGTTCTCCCGCCAGCGCGGCCTCGCCGTCGACGGGCGCTGCAAGGCGTTCTCCGACGACGCCGACGGCACCGGCTGGGGCGAGGGGGCCGGCGTCCTGCTCCTGGAACGCCTCAGCGACGCCGTCGCCAACGGCCACCCCGTCCTCGCCGTCGTCCGCGGGTCCGCCGTCAACCAGGACGGCGCCTCCAACGGCCTCACCGCTCCGAACGGCCCCGCGCAGCAGCGCGTCATCCGCGCCGCGCTCGCCGCCGCCGGGATCGCCGCCACCGAGGTCGACGCCGTCGAGGCGCACGGCACCGGCACCGGCCTCGGCGACCCGATCGAAGCCCAGGCGCTGCTCGCGACCTACGGGCAGGGTCGCGACGAGCCACTGTGGCTCGGATCGGTGAAGTCCAACATCGGCCACACGCAGGCCGCGGCCGGCGTCGCCGGGATCATCAAGATGGTCCTCGCGATGCGGCACGGGCAGCTGCCCCGCACCCTGCACGTCACCGCACCCTCGTCGCACGTCGACTGGACCGCGGGCGCGGTCGAGCTGCTCACCGAGACCCGGACCTGGCCCGCCGTCGACCGGCCGCGCCGCGCCGCCGTGTCGTCGTTCGGGGTCTCCGGCACCAACGCCCACGTCATCCTCGAGCAGCCACCCGCCGCCGAAGCCGCCGACGAGACGCCACGGGTCTCGCTGCCGGTGGTGCCGTGGCTCGCCTCGGGTCACACGCCCGAAGCCCTCGACGCGCAGCTCCAGCGCTTGCGTGACATACCGGCCGCGGACCCCTTCGACGTCGGCTACTCCCTCGCGACCGGCCGGTCCGGGCTCGAACACCGCGCCGTCCAGCTCGGCGACACCGCGATCCGCGGCAGCGTCCGGGCCGGCGGGTCGGCGATGCTGTTCACCGGCCAGGGCGCGCAACGCGCGGGTATGGGCCGCGGCCTCTACGAGACCTTCCCGGCCTACGCCGCAGCGTATGACGAGGTCTGCGCGCACATCGACGGCCTGCGCGACGTCGACGGAACGGAGCTGGACGAGACCCGGTGGACGCAGCCGGCGCTGTTCGCGGTCGAGGTGGCGGTGTACCGGCTCCTCGAATCGTGGGGTCTCAAGCCCGACTTCCTCCTCGGTCACTCCATCGGCGAACTCGCGGCGGCGCACGTCGCCGGGGTCTGGTCCCTGCCGGACGCGTGCAAGGTGGTCGAGGCCCGCGGCCGGTTGATGCAGGCGCTGCCGGCCGGCGGCGCGATGGTCGCCGTCCAGGCCACCGAGGACGAGGTCCGGGCGGTGCTGGTCGACGGTGCCGAGATCGCTGCGGTCAACGGCCCGGACGCGGTCGTCGTGTCCGGCGACGAGGCCGCGGTCGTGGCGGTCGCCGCCCATTTCAAGAAGACGCGTCGGCTGAAGGTGAGTCACGCGTTCCATTCGGCGCGGATGGACGGGATGCTGGACGCGTTCCGCGAGGTGCTGTCCACGGTGACGTTCAACCCGCCGGCGGTCCCGATCGCGGCCACGTCCACGGGTGAGGTCACCGACCCGGAGTACTGGGTCCGTCAGGTCCGCGGCACGGTCCGCTTCGCCGACGCCGCCGAGGCGCTGCAGGCGAAGGGCGTCACCAGGTTCCTGGAGGTCGGCCCCGACGGGGTGCTGTCCGCGCTGGTGGACGGCATTCCCGCCATGCGCAAGGGCCGCGACGAAGCCCTCACCTTGATGACGGCCGTCGCGCAGGCACACGTCACCGGCTGGTCGCCGGACTGGACGCGGCTCTTCGCGGGCGCCCGCCGCGTCGACCTGCCCACCTACGCGTTCCAGCGGCAGCGGTACTGGCCCACGCCCCGCCACCGGGCGCAACCGGACACCGAGTTCTGGGCGGCCGTTGAGTCCGGCGACCTCAGCGACCTCCTCGGCGTCGACGCCGACACCATCGTCCCGGCACTCACATCGTGGCGGCAGCGGCGGCAGTCCAATGTGGACGGCTGGCTGTACCACGAGACGTGGACGGCACTGCCCAGCGACACCACGACACTCAACGGCACCTGGCTCGTCGTCGGCGCTCCCCAGATCGCCGCCGCGCTGGCCGCCGCAGGCATCGACACGGTGACCGTTCCGTCGCCGGTTGACCTCCCGGCAGGCCCGTTCGCGGGGGTCGTCGCGGCGCCCGCCGACGCCGCCGAAGCGCTTACCCTCGTGCAGGCCGGCGTCGGTGCGCCGCTGTGGTGCGTGACCCGCGACGCCGCCACGGATCCCGCGCAGCGCGCCGTGTGGGGTCTCGGCCGGGTCGCCGCTCTCGAACATCCCGCCCGGTGGGGCGGCCTCATCGACGTCGACGAGACCGGCCTGCCGCTGCTGGCAACGGTGCTCGGTGGCGCGGAGGACCAGGTCCAGATCCGGTCCGGTGCCGCCTACGGCCGCCGTCTTGCGAAGGCCGCCGCGAAGCCGGGT
>NZ_BONQ01000228.1 GCF_016862795.1 Dactylosporangium siamense
GCAACGCTGGAAGTAAGGTCAGACCTGCGTGAATCGCCACTGCTGATTGGTGGTGCCCTGGCAGGTCCATTGCACCAGCCGCGCACCGTCGGTCGCCGCGTTGCCGAAGACGTCGATGCACAGTCCACTCAGGACGTTCTTGATGACGTAGGCAACCCCGGTCGCTGTCGGGGTCGGTGCCGGCGTCGCGACAGGTGCCGGTTCGATGGTGAACCTCTGGTTGTCGTCGTTGTTGCACCGGTACTGCTGCAGGTACGCCCCTGCGGTGGTGGAGCGGGCGGCGACGTCCAGGCACTTGCCGGAGTGCACGGCCTTGAGCATGACGGTGCCGCCGCCGGCGTCGATGACCTGCCACCGCTGGTTGTCGGCGCCGGTCCCGGGCCATTGAAGGACCGGGGTCCGATCGGCGACGGAATGCGCCTCGACGTCCATGAGCTTGCCGCTGTGCTCCGCGGTCAGCGTCCATGTCCGCCCGGTGATCGGCGTGGTGACCGAAGGGCTTGGCTCCGGTGTCGAAGATGCGGTGGGCCCGCGGGTGACCGGTGCCGCTCCTTTGGTTGTGGATCCGGTGGTGGCCGGTGGTCGCGGCGGTGTCGGCGGTGCGACCGCGACGCGGGTGGGCGTGGGTGCCGCCGGTGGCGTGGACACCGCGATCGGTGTGACGACGACACCGGCCACGATGACCGTGCCCGCGATGAGGGAGACGATGGGATGTGCCGCTATCGCGGCGGCGAGCTTGCCGGTCAGCGAGAAGTGCGCGGTGCCGGTCGCGGCGACGCCGGAGGCGGCGTGCGCGATCGAGCTCGCCGCGCCCGTGGCGGCCGCCGGAAGCAGGCCTTTGGCCATGAGCGCAGCGATGAGCGTGGCCGGGACGGGCAGCACGGCGAGGGCCGTGATGATCTTTTCGATCCTGATCAGGTCTGCCGTGGTCCCAGTGCAGACGGCGCAGTCGCGGATGTGTCGGGCGATCCGTTTGCGCCAGACGGTCGACGGCTGCGCGTCCCATCCGGACACGAGGGTGTCCAGGCCGGCGCAGCGAGGCTCGGCGGCGAGGGCGCTGACGATTCCCCGGCATCGCTCCAGCTGCTCGCGCATCCGCTGCAGCCGGACACCGGCGTGAGCGACGTTCACCCCCATGGCTTCGGCCACCTCGGCGCGGCTCATGAGTTCCGCCGTTTCCTGCCACCACAACGAGAGCAGTGTCCGGTCGTCCGGCTCCAGCCATCGGCTCGCCTCGGACAGCTGGCGTCGCTCCTCCGCGAGCTGCAGGTGCAGCACTGTCGTGCGCTCGATGTCCGCCGCGCTGTCCGCGACGTCGGCCGCCTCCTCGATCACCGTGGTCCGCGCTGCCGCGGACTGCCAGCGGTCCCTGTGTCTGCCGATCTGGTGCATCGCCACAGCGGCCAGCCACGGTCGGAAGCTCTCGGGATTGCGCAGGCCCGGCAGGTCCCGCAGCACCAGCAACAATGTCTCCTGCACGACATCGTCCACGTCGGCGGGCCGGCCCACGGCCCGGCCGACGATGTTGTACAGCAGCGGCAGGCACGCCGAGATCAACTCGTCACGTGCGTCTCTGCTGCCGGCCTGCGCGGCGATGACCAGCGGCGCATAGTCACCCCGGAACGTCAGGGGTGGTACAGAGGACGGCTTCCGCAGCCTGGGTGCCGGTCCGCCGGGCATGTCAGGTCCCACAATCGCTGTCATGAATGCGCAGGTCGTGCATCGGCCCATCACAGTGGCGACGGAAGGCGATGGTGTCAAGATCCCACCGCGGGGCGGTCCATTGCGCGAATGCGCATAACAATTTTCACGGGAGCGATTCAGCGACGTCTCGAACGTTTCCGGTCATGAGTGCACGACACATCGGCCCGGTGGCTGCACAGGGTTCCGTGAAGCATGAGATTCCGGACGGATCGACTGCCGCCGGCCGCGACGGACAGTCACGCTCACGGTTTCCGAGCCGTGTCTGCGCCGCCCAGCGTGCTGGAGCCATCTCCGGAAGTCAATATTTTGGCGGGTACGAGCAGGTCGGCGGCGCTTTCCGGCCCGCTCGGCCGGTGGAGCGCTCTCACCGGCCTCGTCCGTTTGGCCGGTCGAACTCAGTCGATCGGTGGAGGTCAGGCTACGGCTTTGTTTCGGTGGCGTTGCGCCGTTGCGGCCGAACATCGAAACATTTAGTCTGCTCTCCGCCACCTTTAGTCGAAACCAGCAAAAGTTCTGGGCTTCAACGGCGAAAGTCCCCACGCTACGTGCTCCACCGATGCTCGACCGCGATCACGGCCG
Source organism: Dactylosporangium siamense (assembly GCF_016862795.1). Taxonomy (GTDB): domain Bacteria; phylum Actinomycetota; class Actinomycetes; order Mycobacteriales; family Micromonosporaceae; genus Dactylosporangium; species Dactylosporangium siamense. Next base: position 2,284 of record NZ_BONQ01000228.1, read on the forward strand.
TCTTCGATGGTTACGGTCAGTTAGGGGTTTGCGATGCCTGAAACACCTGAAACGCCGGCTGCGCCATTGCTGCAGTTGCGCGGGATCGGCAAGTCCTTCCTCGGGGTCCGTGTCCTCGCCGATGTCGATATCGACGTGCGGGCGGGTGAGGTGCACGCGGTCGTCGGCGAGAACGGCGCCGGCAAATCGACCCTCATGAAGATTATTTCCGGCGTGTACACCCCCGACGGCGGCGCCGTCGAGCTCGACGGGCGCGCCGTGCACTTCCGCGGGCCGCGCGACGCGCAGGCCGCCGGCATCGGGATCATCCACCAGGAGTTCAACCTGCTGCCCGAGCGGACCGTCGCGGAGAACGTCTTCCTCGGCCACGAACCGGTCCGCCGCGGCCTCGTCGACCGCAAGGCCATGCACGAGCGCACCGCGGCGCTGCTCGCCACCGCCGGCGAGACGTCCTTCGACCCCGGCGTGAAGGTCGGCCGGCTCGGCGTCGCCCAGCAGCAGGTCGTCGAGATCGTCAAGGCCCTCGCCCTCGACGCGCGCCTGCTCATCATGGACGAGCCGACCGCCGCCCTCGCCGACCACGAGGTCGAGCTGCTCTACGCGCTGGTGCGCCGCCTGCAGGAGCGCGGCATCGGCCTGCTCTACGTCTCGCACCGCCTCGCCGAGGTGTTCGACCTGTCCGACCGGATCACCGTGCTCAAGGACGGCCGCCGGGTCACCACCCTCGCCACCAAGGACACCACCGGCGACCAGCTCGTCAAGCACATGGTCGGCCGGGAGCTGGCCGGTTACTTCCCGCCCAGGGCGGCGCCGGACGACCTCGGCGCGGTCCGCCTCGCCGTCCACAGTGGAACGAACCACAAGCTGCGGGGCGTCGACGTGCGGCTGCGCGCCGGGGAGATCCTCGGCATCGGCGGCCTGCAGGGCTCCGGCCGCTCCGCGCTCGCCCGGGCGATCTTCGGCGCCGACCCGTTCACCGGCGGCACCGTCGAGCTGGACGGCGCGCCCGTGCAGCTGCGCTCGCCCCGTGCCGCGATCCGGGCCGGCATCGCCTACGTCACCGAGGACCGCAAGGCCGAAGGCATCGTCGGCGGCCAGTCGGTCCTGGACAACGCCTTGCTCGCCGGGCGTGCCGTGTTCCCGTCGGGGCTCTTCTCGATGGGCGGCCGGGCCGACCGCACCGCCAACGTCCGTGAGCTGCTCACCGCCGTCGAGGTGCACGCCGCCGGCGAGGACCAGGAGATCCGCTTCCTGTCCGGCGGCAACCAGCAGAAGGTCGTCCTGGCCCGCTGGCTCGCGCTCGGGCCGAAGATCCTGCTGTTCGACGAGCCCACCCGGGGCATCGACGTCGGCGCCAAGTCCGCCATCCACGACCTGGTCCGCAAGCTCGCCCGCGACGGCGCGGCCGTGCTGATGATCTCGTCGGAGCTGCCCGAACTGCTCGGCATGAGCGACCGGATCGTCGTCATGCGGGACGGGGCCGTGGCCGGGGAACTGCCCGCCGGCGCGAGTGAGGAAGACGTCGTCGGTCTCGCCACCGGCGCCGTGACCACCGAAGAGGTGAAGGCATGAACGGCCCGCAGCGGAGCGAGGAGCTGGTCATCATGAGCGCAGCGGAGGTGGCGGCATGACCATGGCCCCGCCGGTACCGGCGAAGACCACCGCGATCCGGCTCAAGGCTTCGGCCGCCGGACCCGCCCGCGGGGTCTACATCGCCCTCGCACTGACCCTGGCGATCGGGTGGATCGTCGTCGCCATCGACGGCGGCTCGCTGTTCAACCAGTCCACCGTGGTCAGCCTGCTGCACGTGGCGACCGGCCTCGGCCTCGTCGCCGTCGGGCAGACCCTGGTCATCCTCGCCGGCTCGCTCGACCTGTCCGTCGCATACGTGATCAGCATCAGCACCCTCGTCGCGGCCGAGACGATGGCCGGTAAGGACGGCAACATCCTGCCCGCCGTCGGGCTGGTGCTGCTCGTCGCCGCGGCGATCGGGCTGGTCAACGGGCTGCTGGTGACCAAGCTGCGAATCAACGCGTTCATCGCCACGGTCGGCGTCGGGCTGCTGCTCAAGGGCTACCTCGACAACGGCTACGACGGCCCGGCCGGCAAGACCGCGCACGCGTTCGTGCAGGGCCTCGGCTACCAGCGCGTCGGACCCGTCCCGGTCGCGTTCCTGCTGCTGCTCGCGGTGGCCGCGGCGGCCTGGTTCGTGGTGCGCAACACCCGCTTCGGCCACCACCTCATCGCCGTCGGCGGCGACCCGGACGTGGCCCGGCTCTCCGGCGTCCGCAACGACCGCATCCTCATCACCGCCCACGTGCTGTGCGCGCTGTGCTCCGGGCTCGCCGGCATCTACCTCGCCAGCCGCCTCGGCTCCGGCGCGCCCCGCGTCGGCGTCGAGGGCCTCTACGACCTCGAGTCCATCGCCGCCGTGGTGCTCGGTGGCACGGCCCTGGCCGGCGGGCGCGGCGGCGTCCTCGGCACCGTCGGTGGTGTCCTGCTGCTGGCCAGCATCGACAGCATCTTCAACCAGCTCGAGGTCGACGCGTTCTTCAAGCAGGTCATCCGCGGGGTCATCATCATCGCCGCGGTGGCCGTCTACGCCCGGCGGATGCACCGCCGCCGCACTGCGACCCGGAAGGCGGCGGCATGACGACCACCGTTGCAGAGACGCCGGCCCGCCGCAGGGTCAACCTCCTGAAGCCCGGCGGGATCGCGCCCATCCTCGGGATCCTCGCGATCCTGCTGGTGCTGGTCGCGATCCGGCAGCCCGACTTCTTCGCCCCGGCGTCGCTGCTGTCGTTCATCGGCCGGTCCGCGCCCATCATCCTGCTCGCCGCCGGGCAGTACTTCGTCATCGTCTCCGGCGAGTTCGACCTGTCCGTCGGGTCGCTCGTCACCGCGCAGGTCGTCGTCGCGGCCCGGCTCATCGACAGCGACCCCGACAAGACCTGGCCGGTCATCGCCGTCGTGCTCGCGTTCGGCATCGTGGTCGGGCTCATCAACGGCCTCGTCACCACCCTGCTGAAGGTCCCGTCGTTCATCACGACCCTCGGCATGTACCTGATCCTCGTCGGCGCCGTGTACCTGTGGTCCGACGGCGCGCCCAAGGGCGGCCTGTCCGAGGAGTTCCGCCGCTTCGGCCGGCGCGCGTTCGAGGACGTGCCGCTGCTCGGCCGGGTGCCCTACGCGCTGCTCGTCCTGCTCGGCGTGGCCGCCGTCGCCATCGCGGTCACCCGGTCCGACTTCGGCCGCACCCTGGTCGCCGTCGGCGGCAACCCGCGGACCGCCGAGCTCACCGGCGTGCGGGTCTGGCGCACCAAGACGATCGCGTTCGTGCTCAGCGGCGTCCTCGCCACCGTCGCCGCGATCCTGCTCGGCGGCTACAGCGGCGTGTCGTTCCAGGCCGGTGCCGGCCTCGAGTTCGGCGCCATCACCGCCGTCGTCCTCGGCGGGGTCGTCCTCGGCGGCGGTCGAGGCGCCGTCGCCGGCGCCATGCTCGGCGCACTGACCCTCGAGACGCTCTTCGCCCTCCTGAACTTCTACGGCGTCTCCGGCGCCCTCCGGTCGACCGTCCAGGGCCTGATCATCCTCATCGCCGTCGCGGTCGGATCACTGCGCCGTCGCTGAGGCACGCACCCCAACACCCCATCCCGAGGAGCACACGTGAGACGTACCACGTCCGTCGTCGCGGCCATGAGTGCCGCGTTGTTGATCCT
>NZ_BONQ01000229.1 GCF_016862795.1 Dactylosporangium siamense
GCGCGGTCAACGCGGCCGCCAGCGCCTCCCGGTCGACGTCGCCCGGCAGCCGGACGGCCATCGGCATGTTGTACTCCACCGAACCGGGCTCGAACCGGTGCAGGAACCACAGCCGCTGCTGCGCGAACGACAACGGCAGCGGGCGGTCGCGGTCCACCGGGGTGATCGGCGGGGGCGCGTCGGCGGGGGCGAGCGTGTCGAGCACGGCGGCGAGGTGCTCGATGGTCGGGTGCTCGAACAGGGTGGACAGGTCCGGCTCGACGCCGAGGGCGGCCCGGATCCGTGACATCAGCCGGGTGGCCAGCAGGGAGTGTCCGCCCAGGCTGAAGAAGTCGTCGGTGATGCCGACGTGCTCGAGGCCGAGCAGCTCGCCCCAGATCCGGGCGAGCAGAGTCTCGGTGGGGTTGCGCGGCGCGGCGCCGGAGGAGAGGCCGACGGCGCCGTCGAGGCCGGGCAGGGCCCGGTGGTCGACCTTGCCGTTGACGGTCATCGGGATCGTGGCGAGCTCCACGAACACCGCGGGCAGCATGTACTCCGGCAGGTGCTGGCGCAGGTGTTCGCGCAACCGCTGCGGCTCGCCGATGCCCTCGGTCACGTCGCTGGGCACGAGGTAGGCGACCAGCCGGCCGGGGTCGCCGGGGTCGGCCGTCACCACGGCCGCGGTCACGGCCGGGTGGGTGAGCAGGACGGTCTCGATCTCGCCGGGCTCGACGCGGAACCCGCGGACCTTCAGCTGGGTGTCGGCGCGGCCGAGGTAGTCGAGCTGGCCGTCGGTCCGCCACCGCACCACGTCGCCGGAGCGGTACAGCCGCGACCCGTCGCCGGCGAACGGGTCGGCGATGAACCGTTCCGCGGTCAGGTCGGGCCGTCCGGCATAGCCGCGGGCGACCCCGGCGCCGCCGATCAGCAGTTCCCCGGACACTCCGGCCGGCACCGGTCGCAGCGGCCCGTCGACGACGTGGAGCCGCGCGTTGACGATCGGGACGCCGATCGTCGGGACGCCCGCGACCGACGGGTCGTACACCCCCATCGACGCGCACACCGTGGACTCGGTCGGCCCGTATGCGTTGATCAGCCGGTGCCCGCCGGCCCATCGCCGCGCGACCTCGACGTCGAGGCGCTCGCCGGCGGCCACGATCGTGCGCAGCCCGGCCAGATCCTCCGGCGCCAGCACCGACAGCAGCGAAGGCGGCAGGGTTGCCGCCCGGACGTCGCCGGCGGCCACCACCCGGGCCAGCTCGCCCGGCTGCGAGCGGACGCCCGACTCGGCCACCACCAGACGTGCCCCGGCCGCGAGCGCCATGATCATTTCCCAGACCGAGGCGTCGAAGCCGAGCGAGGCGAACTGCAGGACGCCCTCGCCGGCGGCGACGCCGAACTCGCGCTGCTGGGCCACGCACAGGTTGACGACGCCGCCGTGCGGCACCTGCACGCCCTTGGGCCGGCCGGTCGAGCCGGAGGTGTAGATGACGTAGGCCAGCTGCCGCGGGTCGACCCGGATCGCGGGGGCCGTGTCCGGCATCGTCGCGAGCGCCGCGACCGTGCCCGGCGCGTCCAGGACGACCGTGCGCAGGCGGCCCACGGGCAGCTCGTCGATCACCGCGGCCGTGCCGACCACGATCGAGGCGCCCGCGTCGTCGAGCATGAACGCCAGCCGGTCCGCCGGCGACGACACGTCCAACGGCAGGTACGCCGCCCCCGCCTTCCATACACCCACGATCGCCGCGGCCATCTCCACGCCGCGCTCCACCGCGACCCCGACGACGGACTCGGCGCCCACGCCGGCCGCGCGCAGCAGGTGCGCCAGCCGGTTCGCCCGCGCCTCCAGCTGCCCGTAGGTCAACGCCCGGTCGCCGCACTCGACCGCCACCGCGTCCGGGTGCTCCGCCGCCCGCGCCGCGATCAGCTCCTGCACCCCGCCCGCCGCGGGCAGCGCCGCGGCGGTGTCGTTCCAACCGGCCAGCCGCGCCGCCTCGGCCTCAGTCAGCAGCGGCAGGTCCGACAGCCGGCGGTCCGCGTCCGCCCCGACCGCGGTCAGCAGCTCGGCCAGGTGCCCGACCAGCCGCCGCACCGTGCCGCGGTCGAACAACGCGGTGGCGTACTCCACCTCGCCCGCCAACCGGGTGCCGTCGTCGACGAGAATCAGTCGCAGGTCGAACCGGGCCGGTTCGTCCGACGCCAGCTCGGATCCGCCGTCGTCGGCGATGGCCTCCCCGGCCGAGAAGTAGTTGAACAGCACCTGGAACAGCGGCGTGCGCGACCGGTCCCGGACCACCTCGAGCTCGTCGACCAGCCGCTCGAACGGCAGGTCCTGGTGGTCGTACGCCGCCAGCGCGTCGGCCCGGACCCGGGCCAGAAGCTCGGCGAACGTCGGGTCCCCGGACAGGTCGGTGCGCAGCACCAGGGTGTTGACGAAGAACCCGATCAGGCCCTCGATCTCGGCCCGGTTCCGGCCGGCGATCGGGGTGCCGACCACGACGTCCTCCTGGCCGCTGTAGCGCGACAGCAGCACCGTGAACGCGCTGAGCAGGGTCATGAACATCGACGCGCCGGCGTCCCGGGCCACCGCCCGCAGCCGCTCGGCCACCGCCTCGGGGACGTCGAAGCGGATCGCGTCGCCGGCCGGCGACCACACCGCCGGCCGCGGCCGGTCCGTCGGCAGCTCCAGCACGGGCGCGCCGGCGAGCCGCTCGCGCCAGTAGGAGAGCTGCCCCTCGAGGACGTCACCGGTCAGCCACTGCCGCTGCCAGACCGCGAAGTCGGCGTACTGCACCGGCAGCGGCGCCAGCGTCTCCCCGGCGTACAACGCCAGCAGCTCGCGCCGCAGGATCGCCGCCGACCACTCGTCCGAGGCCACGTGGTGCAGCATCAGCATGAGCGCGGTCTCGCCCGGGCTCAGCCGCACGACCGTGGCCCGGATCAACCACTCGGCGGCCATGTCGAACGGCCGAGCCAGCTCCTCGACCACGACCCGCTCCGCCGCCGGCATCGGATCGGCCTCACCCCGCAGATCCACCACACGCACCGGCACCTCGCCCGCCGGGTCCACGACCTGCCACGGCGTGCCACCCTCATCCGCGACGAGCCGCGTCCGCAACACCTCATGCCGCGCCACCAACGCGGCCAACGCCGCCCGCAACGCACCGAGATCCGCCCCGCCGTCGAAACGCACGAAGACCGGCACGTTGTACTCCACCGAACCCGGCTCCAGCCGGTGCAGGAACCACAACCGCTGCTGCGCGAACGACAGCGGCAACGGCCGGCCCCGCTCGACCGGCACGATCGCCGGCGCCACGATCCCCGGCCCGGCCGCCTCGATCACCTGACTCAACCCCGCCACCGTCGGCGCGTCGAACACCGCCGCCACCGGCACCTCGACCTCGAACACCGACCGCACCCGCGACACGACCCGCGTCGCCAGCAACGAGTGCCCACCAAGCTCAAAGAAGTTGTCGCCCGCCCCGACCCGGTCAACACCCAGCAACTCCGCCCAGATCCCCGCCAACAACTCCTGCACCGCCCCGGCCGGAGCAACAAACCCGGCCAGCCCCAGCCGGCTGCCACCCGCCGCCGCCAGCCCGGCCCGGTCGACCTTGCCGTTCGGCGTCAACGGCAACCCCGCCAACTCCACGAACACCGCCGGAATCAGGAACTCCGGCAACCGCCCGGCCAGAAACGCCCGCAGCTCCTCCACGACCAGCACACCGGCCGGGACCACATAGGCGACCAGCCGATCCTCGCCATCGGCGACCACGACCGCGGCCGCCACCGCCGGATGGCCCTCCAGCGCGTGCTCGACCTCACCCGGCTCGACCCGGAACCCACGCACCTTCACCTGATCGTCGCCGCGACCCAGGAACAGCAGGCCACCATCGGCACCACGCCGCACCCGGTCACCGGTCCGATACACCCGACCGCCACCCCCGGCCGCGACGAACCGCTCGGCGGTCAACGCCGGCCGGCCCAGGTATCCCCGCGCCAGCCCGACCCCGCCGATGAACAACTCGCCGACCACACCCTGCGGCACCGCGGACAGATGCCGGTCCAACACCTGCAACCGCACCCCCGGCAACGGACCGCCGATCGGCACCGGACCTTGCTCGTCGGAGCGCCCCGACACCGGCCAGAACGTCGAGTCGATCGTCGCCTCGGTCACCCCGTACGCCGTCAACACCCGCACCCCGCCACCGAGCACCCGGCAGGCCCGCTGCGCCGACTCCCACCGCCACACATCCGTCGTCACCACGACCAACCGCAGCTCCGGCAGCACGTGACCGCCGCGCTCCAGGAAGTCGACCAGCTCATCGACATACCGCGGCGCTGACTCGAACGCCTGCACCCCCGACGACCGCAACACCTCGAACCACTCCGCGGTCTGCAGCTGAGCGCCGACCTCGCCGACGACCAACGTGCCACCCGAACCGAGCGCCCGCACCACGTCACCGGTGAACACGTCGAAGCTCGCACTCGCCAGCGTCAACCAGCACAACCGCTCACCGGCCCGGAAATGCGCCGCCGACCACGCCGCGAACTCCCCGAGCAGCGCGCCGTGCGACACGACGGCGCCCTTGGGCAGGCCCGTCGACCCCGACGTGTAGATGACACACGCGCTCTGTGCCGGGTTGACGTCAACGTCGGGCGCGGCCGCGGCCGGCCACGTGTCCCACCACAACACCGGCGGCAGCTCCGCGGGCAGAGCGTCGGCCACCGAACGGTCCGCGACCAACACCTCCGCCGCGGCATCGCTCAGCAGGAACGCCAACCGCTCCGCCGGGTACTGCGGATCCAACGCCAGATACGCGCCGCCCGCCTTCCACACCGCGACAATCGCCACGACCAGATCCGCGCCGCGGGGCAGGCACAACCCCACGATCGACTCCGCACCCACACCCCACTCACGCAACCTCGCCGCCAGACGGCCGGCCCGCTCGTCCAGCTCCGCATACGTCAGTTGCACATCACCCGCCCGCACCGCCACCGACGACCGGTCATTGGCCCCGATCAGCTCATGCACCCCGGACAGTGCCGGCAGCTCCAACACCGCGTCGTTCCAGGCCTCCAGACCGGCCAGCTCCGCCGCGCCCAGCATCGGCAACTGCGACAACGCCCGATCCGGGGTGGCAGCGACCGACTCCAGCAACGTGGACAGGTGCCCGATCATCCGCCGGACGGTCGCCTCGTCGAACAGTTGCGTGCTGTACTCGAGCCCGCCGACCAGACCCGTCGCCGTCTCGACAACGGTGAGGCTCAGGTCGTAGGCCGCCGGCTTCTCGTGCACCTCGTCGCCGGGGGCGTCGGCCTCGGC
>NZ_BONQ01000230.1 GCF_016862795.1 Dactylosporangium siamense
CTCGATGCGATCCCGCTGACCGGCAACGGCAAACTCAACCGGGCCGCGCTGCCCGGGCCGGGAACCGAGCGGCCCGACCTCGCCGACAGCTATGTGGCGCCGCGGACGCCGACCGAGGAGCTGCTGGCCGGGATCTGGGGGGAGGTGCTCGGGATCGAGCGGGTCGGCGTGCACGACAACTTCTTCGAGCTCGGCGGGCACTCGCTGCTCGCCACCCAGGTCGTGTCGCGGATTCGGGCCGGGCTCGACGCCGAGCTGGCCGTTGCGGCGCTGTTCGATCATCCGACGGTCGGTGCGCTGGCCGAGGAGATCCGGCGGGCACTCACCGGCGTCGTTGCGGAGGGCGCCGAGTTCGACGAGTTCCGGTTCTGAGCGATGGGGCGGCATCCTCCCTCAAATTCCGCCGGGCGCGCGAACTTTTAGGGGAAGCGGCCGCTGGCCGGCGGCGGGATTCTGGGAACATGACCTCACGCATCCTGACCGCAACGCGCCTGCTCGTGGTGGCCGGGGCGGCGACGATCGTCCTGGCCGGCTGCGGCGGTGGCGACGCCGGCAACGGCTCGCCCAAGGCCACAGCGTCGGCGACGCCCGACGGGCAGGCCGCGGCGCTGAACTTCGCGAAGTGCCTGCGCGAGAACGGGCAGCCGAACTTCCGCGACCCCGTGAAGAACGACCAGGGCGCGTGGGACTTCCCCGACGCGGTCGGCACCGTTCCGGACGCCTGCGCGGACCTGGCCCGGCAGGCCAAGTCCGGCGGCGGCCAGACGCAGCCCAAGCTGACGTCCGACGACATGGCGAAACTGCGCCAGTTCGCGGCCTGCATGCGCAACGCCGGGGTGGCCGACTTCCCCGACCCGCGCGATGACGGCACGTTCCTGCTCACCGGGCAGTCGGCTTCGCTGCTGGACAAGACCCGGCCCGCCGTCCCGGAGCAGGAGGAGTGCCGCAAGCAGCTGCCGGCCGGGTTGCAGCCGATGTTCGCCACGTCCTAGGCCGGATGGAGCCTCGATGGGGCTCATCTAACGCCCTCCTGGTGACGCCTTCCGGACGGTTCGCCTCCGTGCCACGGTTTGTACAGCTCTCCATGCGCCGCGCCCGAACAACTGTCCGGGCGCGGCGGTGTGCGCTGGGCGCTGTAATCCGGGCCGGTTCGATTCCGGATGGGCCCGAGCCGACGAAGAGGGTGTCGTGCGATGAGCATCTCCGCTGCCGAACTGCTCGAAGAACTGGCCCGTCGCGGCGTACGCCTCTATGTCGCCGACGGCCAGTTGAGCGGCGTCGCGGCCAAGGACGTGCTCACGCCCGAGCTGAGCCGGCTCATCCGGGACCATCGCGACGAGCTCATCGCGCTGGTGCAGGCCGGGTCGGGTGGCGCGCGCCGCGAGGAGCCGCTGGTCGCGAGGGAGCGGACCGGGCGGCTGCCGCTGTCGTTCGCCCAGGAGCGGCTGTGGTTCCTCGCCCAGCTTGATCCCGGCTCGGTGGAGTACAACTCGCCGAGCGCGATCCCGCTCGACGGCGCGCTCGACGCCCGGGACCTGGGCCGGGCGCTGGGGGCGCTCACGGCCCGGCACGAGGTCCTGCGCACCCGGCTGATCATGGACGAGGACGGCGTCCCGTATCAGGTCATCGATCCGCCGTCGGCGTTCGACCTGCCCGTCGTCGACCTGTCGGGCGCGCCGGACCCCGAGGCGGCGACCCGGGAGTGGCTCGTCGCCGACCGGCAGGCGCCGATCGACCTGGCGACCGGCCCGGTCTTCCGGGCGACGCTGCTGCGCCTCGGCGCCGAGCGGCACGTGCTGGCGATCGCCAAGCATCACGTGGTCGGCGACGAGTGGTCCAACGGCATCCTGCGCCGTGAGCTGGCGGCGCTGCACGCCGCGTTCCGCGACGGCACCGATGCGGGCCTGCCGGAGCTGCCGATCCAGTACGCCGACTTCGCCCTCTGGCAGCGCCGTTCGCTGACCGGCGAGGTCCTGCGGGCGCAGGCCGACTTCTGGCGGGAGCGGCTGGCCGGTGCGCCCGTGCTGGAGCTGCCGACGGACCGCCCCCGCCCGGCGGTGCGCTCCGCCGAGGGCGCGTCGGTCGCGTTCGGCGTGCCGGCCGAGGTCGCCGACGGGCTGCGGGCGGTCGCCCGTCAGGCCGGCGCGTCGATGTTCATGGTGGCGATGTCGGCGCTGGCAGTGGTCCTCGGCCGGCACGCCGACCAGGACGACGTGGTGCTGGGAACGCCGATCGCGAACCGTAACCGGGCCGAGATCGAGGGTCTGATCGGCTTCTTCGTCAACACCCTCGTCCTGCGCACGGACCTGTCCGGCGACCCCGACTTCGCCGAGGTGCTGCGGCGGGTGCGTTCCTCGACCCTGGCCGCGTACGACCACCAGGACCTGCCGTTCGAGCAGCTCGTCGACGAGCTCGGCGCCCAGCGCGACCGGTCGCGCACGCCGCTGTTCCAGGTGCTGTTCGCCTACGCGGCGGCCGCGGACGGCGTCGGTGCTCCGGTCGTGTCGGATGCTCTGGTACCGGTACCCGCCATCTACGACCTCACCGTGACGCTTCGGGAGGCGGGGCAGGGGCTGGTCGGCTCGCTGGAGTACAGCACCCGGCTCTTCGACGAGGCCCGGATCCGCCGGCTGGCCGGACACCTGACCACGGTCCTCGCCGCAGTCGCCGAGGACCCGCGGCGGCCACTGTCGGAGATCGAGCTGCTCACCGGCCCGGAGCGCGAGCTGCTCGCCCGCTGGAACGCCACGCAGGCCGCCCGGCCGGGCCCGGCCGGGGTCGACGCCCTGATCCGCGCCCGGGTCGAGGCGGCCGGCGACCACCCGGCGGTGCGGGCCGTCGCCGGCGACGTCGTCGGGGAGCTGACGTATGCACAGCTGTGGGCGCGGGCGGGTGAGCTGGCCGGCCGGCTGCGGGCGGCGGGCGTGGGCCCGGAGACCGTGGTCGGCGTGTGCCTGCCGCGCGGGGTCGACCTCGTGGCGGCGATCCTGGCGGTGTGGCGGGCCGGCGGCGCCTACCTGGCCCTCGACCCGCAGTATCCGGCCGAGCGGCTGGCATTCATGGTGGCCGACGCCGGCGTAGCGGTCGTGGTCGCCGACCGCGCGGTAGCCGACGCGCTGCCCCCGGTCCCCGCCACGGTGTGGGTCGACGACCCGGCCGGTGGTGCTGACTTCGCCGACCGGCACACGACCGACGCCGGGCAGGCGGCCTGCGTGATCTACACGTCCGGGTCGACCGGCCGGCCCAAGGGCACCGTGGTGCCGCACGCCGCGCTGCTCGGTGTGTTCGCCGGCTGGACCGGCGCGCACTTCGGCCCGGCCGGGTACCGCTGGCTCACCCTCGCCAGCGCCAGCTTCGACGTGTTCACCGGCGACCTGCTGCGGGCGCTGGGATCGGGCGGCACCCTGCTGATCGGCAGCCCCGGCGCCCAGCTGGCGGCGCCGCAGTGGTGGGAGCTGCTGTCCGAGGAGGCGGTCGAGGCCCTCGAGTGCGCGCCGCGGTACCTGGACGACCTGGTCGACTTCGTCGAGCGCACCGGGCGGCGGCTGCCGCGGCTGCGCCACGTCGTGGTGACCACCGACGTGTGGCAGGGCGCGGCGGCCGAGCGGGCCCGTCGCGTCCTCGGCCCGGACGTCCGGCTGTTGACCGCCTACGGCGTCACCGAGGCCACCATCGACTCGACCAGCCACGCACTCGACGGCCCGGACGTCCTCGACGGCCCGGACGTCCTCGACGGCCCGGTCCCGGTCGGCGGCCCGCTGCCGGGCGTCCGCCTCCACGTCCTGGACGGCCGGCTCCGCCCGGTACCCGCAGGCGTCGACGGCGAGCTGTTCATCGCTGGCGCCGGCATCACCCGGGGCTACGCCGGCCGGCCCGACCTGACCGCGCAACGGTTCGTTCCGGACCCCTTCGCCGCCGACGGTTCGCGGCTGTACCGCACCGGCGACCGTGTCCGCCGCGCCGAAGACGGCGCCCTGCTCTTCCAGGGCCGGCTGGACCTGCAGCTCAACGTGCGTGGCTACCGGATCGAGCCGGGCGAGGTCGAGCACGTCCTGGCCGCGCACCCCGCCGTCGCCGCGGCGGTCGTGACCGCCGACCCAGCCGGCGAGCGCCTGATCGCCTACCTGGTCCCGGCGGCCGGCGCCGAGCCGCCGACGGTCGAGCAGCTGCGGGCCTGGTGCGCCGCGCGGATGCCGCAGCACCAGGTCCCGGCCGTCTTCGTCGAGCTCGCCGCGCTGCCGCTGAGCCCGAACGGGAAGGTCGACCGGGCCGCGCTGCCCAGCCCGGACGGCGCCCGCCCCGACCTCGGCGGCGAGTTCGTCCCGGCGGCCGGGGCGACCCAGCGCCGGCTCGCCGAGCTGTGGGCCGACCTGCTCGGGGTCGACCGGGTCGGGGCCACCGACGACTTCTTCGCCCTCGGCGGGCACTCGCTGCTCGCCACCCGGGTCGTCTCGCGGATCCGGACCGGGTTCGGGGTCGAGGTGCCGGTCGCGGCGGTCTTCGACGCCCCGACCGTCGCGGCGCTGGCGGCGGTCATCGACGCGGCGTCGCCCGGCGCGGCCGCCCCGCCGCTGGTGCCGGTCCAGCGCACCGGCCCGCTGCCGTTGTCGTTCGCGCAGCAGCGGCTGTGGTTCCTGCAGCAGCTCGACCCGGGATCGGTGGAGTACAACACGCCGATGACGGTGCCGCTCGACGGCGACCTCGACGTCGAGACGCTGACCGGCGCGCTGACGGCCCTGGTGGCCCGGCACGAGGTGCTGCGCACGCGGCTGGTCGCCGGTGCGGATGGGGTGCCGTGGCAGGTGATCGACCCGGCGCCGGAGCGGTTCGAGCTGCCGTTGGTGGACGTGCTGCCGGTGCAGGAGCCGTTCGACCTCGCGGCCGGGCCGCTGTTCCGGGCCGCGCTGATGCGCATCGCCGCCGACGAGCACGTCCTGGCGCTGTCGATGCACCACGTCATCAGCGACGAGTGGTCGGCCGGCATCCTGCTGCGTGAGCTCGAGGCGTTGTACGCCGGGGCGGTGCTGGCGCCGTTGCCGGTGCAGTATGCCGACTTCGCGGTGTGGCAGCGGCAGTGGCTGTCCGGTGATGTCCTGGAGGGTCAGCGCGGCTATTGGCGGCACCGGTTGGCTGGGGTGCCGACGTTGGAGCTGCCCGCCGATCGGCCGCGGCCGGCGGTGCGTTCGTCGGAGGGTGCGGCGATCGGGTTCGCGATCCCGGTCGAGGTGGCGGACGG
>NZ_BONQ01000231.1 GCF_016862795.1 Dactylosporangium siamense
AGACGCACGAAGTGCCCGGCCAGCCGCGAAATGCGGTCGTCGTCGAACAGCGCCGTGCTGTACTCGACCGTTCCGGTCAGCGAGTCGCCGTGGTCCAACACGACGAACCGCAGGTCGACGCCGCCCAGCAGGTCGATCGCGGCGCGCCCGACGGGCTCGGTGGGCTCGGCGTCGGCCGCGGTGAAGTAGTTGAACAGGACCTGGAACAGCGGCGACCGCGAGCGGTCCCGCTCCACACCCAGCTCGTCGACCAGCCGCTCGAACGGCAGGTCCTGGTGCGCGTGCGCGGCCAGGGTCTCCGACCGGACCCGCGACAGCAGCTCGGCGAACGTCGGGTCACCGGACAGGTCCGTGCGCAGCACCAGGGTGTTGATGAAGAAGCCGATCAGGCCCTCGATCTCGGCCCGGTTCCGGTTCGCCACCGGCGTGCCGACCACCACGTCTTCCTGGCCGGAGTACCGGGCCAGCAGCGCCGCGAACGCCGAGAACAGCGTCATGAACATCGACGCGCTCGCGTCGCGCGCCAGGGCGCGCAGTCCGTCGGTCGCCTCGGGCGGGATGGTGAAGCCGATCGCCGCGCCCGCCGAGGAGCGCACCGCCGGGCGTGGCCGGTCGGTCGGCAGGTCCAGCGTCGGCGCGCCGGCCAGCTTGTCCCGCCAGAAGCCGAGCTGCCCCTCCAGGACGTCTCCGGACAGCCACTGCCGCTGCCACACCGCGAAGTCCGCGTACTGCACCGGCAGCGCCGGCAGCTCCTCCCCGGCGTACAACGCGTCCAGCTCGCGCCGCAGGATGCCGGCCGACCACTCGTCGCTGATCACATGATGCATCACCAGCGCCAACACATGATCGTCCGCGGCCGCCCGCACCAGCATCGCCCGGAACAACGGCCCGGCCGCCAGATCGAACGGCGCCTCGGGACCCAGCTCGTCCGCCACCTGGAGGTCGAACCGCTCCGGTGCCGGATCGATGACCTGATACGGCACGCCGTCCGCGCCGGCCACCAGCCGCGTGCGCAGCACCTCGTGCCGGGCCACCAGCGCGGTCAACGTCCCGGTCAGCGCCTCGACGTCGAGCTCGCCCGTGAGCCGGATGAACATCGGCGTGTTGTACTCGGCCGAGTCCGGGTCGAGCTGGTGCAGGAACCACAGCCGTTGCTGCGCGAACGACAGGGGCAGCGGCGCGTCGCGCTCGACGGCGACGATGGGTGGCGCGGTGGCCCGGCCGGCCGCGTCCACCACGACCGCAAGGCCTTCGATGGTCGGGCCGTCAAAGAGCGCCGCGACCGGCACCTCGACCCCGAACACGCTCCGCACCCGCGAGACGACCTGCGTGGCCAGCAGCGAGTGCCCGCCGAGGGCGAAGAAGTTGTCGGCGGCGCCGACCCGGCCGACGCCGAGGATGCCGGCCCAGATTCCGGCCAGCAGCTCCTGCGTGGTCCCCTCCGGCGCCACGTACGCACCGGCGAGCTCCATGCGGGCGATGTCGGGTGCCGGCAGCGCGGCCCGGTCGACCTTGCCATTGGAGTTCAGCGGCAACGCGCTCAGCTCGACGAGCGCCGACGGCACCATGTACTCCGGCAGCCGCTGCCCCAGCCACTCCCGCAGCCCGCCGGTCTCGCCAACGACGTAGGCGACCAGCCGGCCGTCGAGCGCCACCACGACCGCGGCGGACACACCCGCGGCGGACCGCAGCACGGCCTCGATCTCGGCGGGCTCGATGCGGTGCCCGCGAATCTTCACCTGGTGGTCCACCCGGCCCAGGAACTCGGGCCGGCCGTCGGTCCGTCGCCGCACCTGGTCCCCGGTCCGGTACAGGCGCCCGCCGGGCTCACCGAACGGGTCGGCGATGAACCGCTCCGCGGTGAGCTCGGGCCGGCCGCGGTAGCCGCGGGCGACGCCGGCGCCGCCGATGTACAGCTCGCCCGGCACCCCGGCCGGGACCGGCTGCAGGAAGCGGTCGAGCACGTGCCATGTCGTGCCGGCGATCGGCTCGCCCAACGTGATCGGAGCGCCCGCCGGCACCGGCTCGCAGGCCGACCAGACCGTGGTCTCGGTCGGGCCGTACATGTTCCACAGCGCGCCGACCCGCCCAGCGAGCGCCTCGGCGAGCGCAGGCGGCAACGCCTCGCCGCCGCTCAGCGCGCGCATCCGCGGCGAGCCCGCCCAGCCGTCCTCGACGAGCATCTGCCACGTCGCCGGCGTCGCCTGCAGCACCGTCGCCCCGGACGTGTCCGCCAGCGCCGCCAACGCCCGCGGCGAGCGCGTCACATCGTTCCCGGCGATGACGACCCGCGCACCATGCACGAGCGGCAGGAACAGCTCCAGCCCCGCGATGTCGAACCCGAACGTCGTCACCGCCAGGAGAACGTCGGCGGCGGACATGCCCGGGCGCTCGCCCATCGCCGCCAGGAACGCCGCGAGGTTGCCGTGGGAGACGACGACGCCCTTCGGGCGGCCCGTCGAGCCCGACGTGTAGATGACGTACGCCGTCTGGCCGGGCCGCACTGCCGCCGGCTCCGGCACCGGCGGAGCGGTGGCGTCGCCCGGCGCCACGACGAGCACGTCGGTGTCGGCCGGCCCGTCGCTGATCAGCGCCGCCGCGCCGCTGTCGGCGAGCATGTACGCGCGCCGGTCGGCCGGGTGCTGCGGGTCCAGGGGCAGGTATGCACCGCCGGCCCGCCAGACCGCCAGAGCCGCCACGACCATGTCGATCCCGCGCTCCACACAGATGCCGACCACCGACTCCGCGCCCACCCCGGCGGCGCGCAGGCGACCCGCGAGGCGCCCGACGCGGTCCTGGAGCCCGGCGTACGACACCGTATCCTCGCCGCTGACCAGCGCCACGGCACCGGGCTGACGCGCCGACCGCGCGGCCACCAGCTCGTCCACACTGCCGGCCCAGGCGGGCGCGGCCGCGCCGGCGTCCCACTCGGGCGTCAGCAGCGGCAGTTGCGAGACCCGCAGGTCGTCGGCCTCCGCGGCCACGGCGGCCAGGACCTGCTGGAAGTGCCCGATCAGCCGGCGCATCCGGTCGGCGTCGAACAGCGCCGTGCTGTATCGGATCACGCCGGCCAGCCCGTCCGCGGCCTCCCCGAGCGACACCGACAGGTCGAAGGTCGCCGGCGCCGCAGCGACGTGATCCGCGATCGACCCGTCGTCATCGGCGGCGCCCACCGGCCCGTCGGCCGTCTCGTAGGTGAACAGGGTCTGGAACAGTGGCGTGCGGGAACGGTCCCTGGCCACCTCGAGCTCGTCGACGAGCCGCTCGAACGGCAGGTCCTGGTGCGCGTACGCGGCGAGGGTCCCGGCCCGGACGCGGCTCAGCAGCTCGGTGAACGTGGGGTCGCCGGACAGGTCGGCGCGCACGACGAGCGTGTTGAGGAAGAAGCCGATGAGGCCCTCGACCTCGGCCCGGCTGCGGTTCGCGATCGGGGTGCCGACGACGATGTCGTCCTGGCCGGTGTACCGCGAGAGCAGCGCGGTGAACGCCGACAGCGCCGTCATGAACATCGACGCGCCGCCGGCTCGGGCGACCGCGCGCAGCCCGTCGGCGACCCGCTCGGGCACCGTGAACCGGATCGCGGCGCCCTCAACCGAGCGCACCGCCGGCCGCGGCCGGTCGGCCGGCAGCTCAAGCGTGGGCAGCCCGGCCAGCCGTTCCCGCCAGTAGTCGAGTTGGGCCTCGAGGGTCTCGCCGGTCAGCCACTGCCGCTGCCAGACGGCGAAGTCCGCGTACTGCACCGGCAGGTCCGCCAGGTCGGCGCCCGCGTACAGGGCGTCCAGCTCGCGGCGCAGGATCCCGGCCGACCACTCGTCGCCGATCACGTGGTGCATGACCAGCACCAGGACGTGCTCGTCGGTGGCAACCCGCAGCAGCGTCGCCCGGAACAGCGGCCCGGCCGCCAGGTCGAACGGCTCGTCGGGACCCAGCTCGTCCACCACCGGCAGGTCGAACCGCTCCGGCGCCGGGTCGATCACCTGCCACGGCACCCCGTCGGCGTCGGTCACCAGCCGGGTGCGCAGCACCTCATGCCGGGCCACGAGCGCCGTCAGCGCCGTGCCGAGCGCCTCCAGATCCAGCTCGCCGTCGATGGCGATCGGGACCATCAGGTTGTACTCCAGCGAGTCCGGCTCCAGCTGGTGCAGGAACCACAACCGCTGCTGCGCGAAGGACAGCGGCAGTGGCCCACCACGCTCCACCGCCACGACCGGCGGCGCGATCGTCCCCGCCGCAACCTCGACGGCCGCCGCCAGCCCCGCGACGGTCGGGTTGTCAAACACGGCCGCCACCGGCACCTCGACGCCGAACAACGCCCGCACCCGCGAAATCACCTGCGTCGCCAGCAACGAATGCCCGCCGAGGGCGAAGAAGTTGTCGGTCGCCCCGACCCGATCCACCCCGATCAGCTCCGCCCAGACCCCCGCCAACGCCTCCTGCGTCGCCCCCTGCGGCGCCACGAACCCCAACGCCGGCCGCGTCACACCCACCACCGACAACGCCGCCCGATCCACCTTCCCGTTCGCCGACAACGGCAACTCGGTCAGCTCCACGAACACCGCCGGCACCATGTACTGCGGCAACCGCCCACTCACCCACTCCCGCAACCCGTCGGAAGCGCCGACCACAAACGCCACCAACCGATCCCCATCAGCGACGACCACCGCCGCCGACACCGCCGGATGCGCCACCAACACATGCTCGACCTCACCAGGCTCCACCCGGAACCCACGCACATTCAGCTGCAGATCGGAACGACCCTGGAACCAGAGCCGGCCGTCCTCGCCCCGCCGCACCACGTCCCCGGTCCGATACAACCGCGAACCATCACCGGCAAAGGGATCCGCGACGAAACGCTCCGCCGTCAGCACCGGCCGCCCCAAATAGCCCCGCGCCACACCAACACCAGCAATCCCCAACTCGCCATCCACCCCGACCGGCACCGCACCCAACGCCGCGTCGACCACGTGCAACCGCACACCCGGCAACGCACCACCGACCGGCGCCGGTCCCTCGCCCGGCTCCACCAACCCGAACGTCGAGTCCACCGTCGCCTCGGTTACGCCGTACGCCGTGACGAGCCGGACCCGCGGACCGAAAACGG
>NZ_BONQ01000232.1 GCF_016862795.1 Dactylosporangium siamense
GCACCCGGCAGCGAACGACCGGAACTGGCCGACAGCTACACCGCGCCGCAGACGCCGACCGAGGAGTTGCTGGCCGGGATCTGGGGGGAGTTGCTCGGCATCGAGCGGGTCGGCGTCCGCGACAACTTCTTCGACCTCGGCGGCCACTCACTCCTCGCCACCCAGGTCGTGTCGCGTGTCCGGCTCGCGTTCAACGCGGAGATACCGGTCGCCGCGCTGTTCGACGCGCCCACGGTCGCGGGGCTGGCGGCAGTGGTTGACGCGGAGTCGGGCTCGGTGGCGCCGCCGATCGTGCCGGTCGACCGCGGCACGCGGCTGCCGCTGTCGTTCGCGCAGCAACGGTTGTGGTTCCTGCAGCAGCTGGAGCCGGAGTCGGTGGAGTACAACACGCCGATGGCTGTCCCGTTGGACGGTGACCTCGACGTCGAGCGGTTGGCGGATGCGCTGGCCGAATTGGTCCGCCGTCATGAGGTGCTGCGCACGCGGCTGGTCCCGGATGCTGACGGGGTGCCGTGGCAGGTGATCGACCCGGCGCCGGAGCGGTTCGAGCTGCCAGTGGTGGACGAGCCAGGTCCGGAGGAGGCGTTCGACCTGGCCGCCGGACCGCTGTTCCGGGCCACCCTCGTTCGCTTGGCCGAGGATCGGCACGTGCTGGTGATCGCGAAGCATCACGTGATCAGCGACGAGTGGTCCACCGGCATCCTGCTGCGCGAGTTCGCGGCGCTGTACGCGGGGGAGAAGCTGCCCGAGCTGCCGGTGCAGTACGCCGACTTCGCCGTCTGGCAGCGGCAGTGGCTGACCGGTGACGTGCTGGAGGCCCAGGTCGGCTATTGGCGGGACCGGTTGGCGGACGCCCCGACGCTTGAACTGCCGGCCGACCGGCCCCGGCCGCCGGTGCGCTCGACGGAGGGCGCGGCGATCGGCTTCGCGGTCCCGGCAGACGTGGTGGACGGTTTGCGGGCCGTGGCGCGCAACGCGGACGCGTCGATGTTCATGACAGTGCTGTCCGCGTTTGCTGTGCTCCTCTCCCGCTACACCGGCCAGGACGACATCCTGATCGGCACCCCGATCGCGAATAGAAACCGGGCCGAGATCGAGGGCCTGATCGGGTTCTTCGTCAACACCTTGGTCCTGCGCACGGAGCTGTCGGACGACCCGACGTTCGTCGAGCTGCTGGGCCGGGTGCGGGGCGAGACACTGCGCGCGTACGCGCACCAGGACCTGCCGTTCGAGCAGCTCGTCGACGAACTGGTGGTGGAGCGCGACCGCTCCCGCACACCGCTGTTCCAGGTGCTGTTCAACTACGCCACCGACGCGGCCGCGATCGAGGTGGGGACCGACCCGGAGCCGGTGCCGGTGAAGTTCGATCTGGCGCTCGCGATCGGTGAGGTCGACGGCGGTCTGGTGGGTTCGGTGCAGTACAGCACCGCCCTGTTCGACGCCGACCGGATGGTCCGGTTGATCGCCCACTTCCAGCGGCTCCTCGCCGCGGTCACGGCGGACGTGGCGGTGCCGGTGTCGCGGCTGCCGTTGCTGGATGCGGCCGAGGCGGTCGGGTTGGCCGCGTGGTCGGGCCGGGATCTGGACCTGCCTGGCTCGAGCGTGCTCGAGCTGATGCACCGCTGGCCGTCGGACGCGACGGCGGCGCGCTGCGGCGACGCGACGCTGACGTACGGCGAGCTGTGGTCGCGGGCCGGCGGCGTGGCGTCGTACCTGCGGTCGATCGGCGTCGGCCCGGAGTCGGTGGTCGGCCTCCGACTCGGGCGCGGCGTGGACATGCTGATCGCGATCCTGGGCACGTGGCTGGCGGGGGCGGCCTATCTGCCGCTGGACAGGGATCTGCCCCGGCAGCGCCAGGCGTTCATGGTCGAGGACGCAGGTGCGTCGGTGGTCCTGGACTCGATCGTCACCGCCGCCGCGGACGTCGAGGTTCCGCCGGTTCACCCGGATCAGGCCGCGTACGTGATCTACACGTCGGGTTCGACCGGCGTGCCGAAGGGCGTGGTGGTGTCCCACCGCGGCCTGGTGAACCTGGCGGTACAGCTGGCCGCGACCCTGGACATCAAGCCGGGTCGTTCGGTGCTGCAGTTCGCGTCGTTCTCGTTCGACGCGTCGGTCCTGGACGTGGTCGCAACCCTGACCCACGGCGGGACGCTGGTGATCGCGGAGCCGGGCGAACGCACGGATCCGGTGGCATTGCAGGCGTTGCTGACCCGCACCGGGGTGGGCTCGGCGAGCGTGGTCCCGTCGCTGCTGAGCCAGCTGGACCCGGCCGCGGTGCCCGGCGTGGACACGTGGGTGGTGGGTGCGGAGCGTCTGAGTGAGCAGTTGGCTGGTGTGTGGTCGGGTCGGGTGCGGCTGGTCAATACGTATGGTCCGACTGAGGCGACGGTGATGGCCACCACGATGCGGTGTGCGCCGGGTGAGGAGGGTGCGCCGTCGATCGGGGTGCCGTTGGGCAATGTGCGGGTGCAGGTGTTGGACCGGTCGTTGCGCCCGGTTCCGGTCGGGGTGCCGGGTGAGGTGTACATCGGCGGCGCCGGTGTGGCGCGGGGGTATGCGGGCCGGCCGGAGTTGACGGCGGAGCGGTTCGTTGCGGGTGAGGCCGGTGCTCGGTGGTACCGGACCGGTGATGTGGCGTGTTGGCGGCCGGACGGGACGTTGGAGTTCATCGGTCGTTCGGATGAGCAGGTGAAGGTGCGTGGCTTCCGGATCGAGCCGGCCGAGGTCGAGCATGCGCTGCGGTCGCACCCGGGTGTTTCCGACGCGGTGGTGATGGCGGACGGCGATCGGTTGGTGGCCTATGTGGTCGGCGATGTCGATGGGCTGGGCGCGTACCTGGGTGAGCGGTTGCCGCAGTACATGGTGCCGGGTGTGTTTGTGGAGCTGTCGTCGTTGCCGTTGAACCGGAACGGGAAGGTGGATCGCTCGGCGTTGCCGGCAGTCGAGGCGACCCGGCCGAGCGGGGTGTTCGTGGCGCCGGTGGGGCCGGTGCAGGAGGTGTTGGCCGGGATGTGGGCCGATCTGTTGGGTGTTGAGCGGGTCGGGGCGGTCGACAACTTCTTTGCGTTGGGTGGGCATTCGTTGTTGGCGACGCGGGTGGTGTCGCGTGTCCGGGCGTTGTTCGATGTCGAGATTCCGGTCGCGGTGGTGTTCGACTCGCCGACCGTTGTGGGGTTGGCGGCGGCGATCGAGGCTGCCGGGGTCCGGGTGACGGCGCCGCCGGTCGTGGCTGTGGACCGTGGCGGACCGCTGCCGTTGTCGTTTGCGCAGCAGCGGCTGTGGTTCCTGCATCAGCTGGCGCCGGAGTCGGTCGAGTACAACATGCCGATGCCGATCCCGCTGTCGGGAGGCGACCTGGATGTGGGTGCCCTCGGTGCGGCGTTGGCGGGTCTTGTGCGCCGGCATGAGGTGCTGCGTACGAGGTTGGTGCCGGATGCCGACGGCGTGCCGTGGCAGGTGATCGACCCGGCGCCCGAGCGGTTCGAGCTGCCGGTCGTGGACGTGCCTGCCCACGAGGTCGAGGCGTGGCTGGCGGCGGACGCCGCGATCCCGTTCGACCTCGCCGCGCGGCCGCCGCTGCGGGCCACGCTCGTGCGGGTCGCCGCGGACGAGCACGTGCTGGCGCTCGCGATGCACCACGTGGTCGGCGACGAGTGGTCGGCCGACATCCTGCAGAGCGAGCTGGAGGCGCTCTACTCGGGTGCGAGCCTGCCCGACCTCCCGGTCCAGTACGCCGACTACGCGATCTGGCAGCGCCAGTGGCTGACCGGCGAGATGCTCCAGACCCAGCTGGACTACTGGCGCGAGGCTCTGGCCGACGCGCCGACCCTGAACCTGCCGACAGATCACCCGAGGCCGCCGGTGCGCTCGTCCGAAGGCGCGGTGCTGCAGTTCGCAGTGCCGGCCGAGGTCGCGGACGGCTTGCGGGCAGCGTCGCGCGATGCCGGTGCGTCGATGTTCATGACGATGTTCGCCGCCTACACCGTCCTGCTGTCCGGGTATTCGGGTCAGGACGACATCGTGGTC
>NZ_BONQ01000233.1 GCF_016862795.1 Dactylosporangium siamense
CCGGGCCGAGGTCGAGGGCCTGATCGGCTACTTCGTGAATACCTTGGTGCTGCGCACGGACCTGTCCGGTGATCCGACGTTCACCGACCTGCTGGCGCGGGTCCGGTCGCGGACCCTGGCGGCGTTCGCGCATCAGGATGTGCCGTTCGAGCGTCTGGTCGACGAGTTGTCCGCGGACCGGGATCGGTCCCGGACCCCGCTGTTCCAGGTGCTGTTCAACTACTTCACGACCGAGGTCGGTGACGCCCGGGACGCGGTGGCCAAGTTCGACCTGCGCCTGATCGCGTCCGAGCGGGCCGACGGAGGCCTGACGATCGCGCTGCACTATGCGACCCGCCTGTTCAACTCCGACACGATCGCGAGGCTGTCCGGTCAGGTCCAGCACCTGCTGGCGCAGGTCGCGGCGGACCCGGCGGTGCGGTTGTCCGGGTTGTCGTTCGCGCCGGAGCCGCCGCTGCATGCTCCCACCGTGGATGTGCCGGTGGTGGCGGGGTTGCATGAGCTGATCGGGACCGGCGACGCGCCGGCGGTGGTGTGTGACGGTGAGGTGTTCACGTTCGACGAGGTGCAGGTGTC
>NZ_BONQ01000234.1 GCF_016862795.1 Dactylosporangium siamense
CCGGCAGCTCCATGCCCGAATACAACGCCTCCAGCTCACGCAACAGGACGCCCGTCGACCACTCATCGCTGATCACGTGATGCATGGCGATCGCCAACACATGCCGATCCGCAGCCACACGGAGCAACGTCGCGCGGAACAGCGGACCGGTCGCCAGATCGAACAGCGCAGCCGCATCCGCCGTCAACCACGCGTCCACATCCTCGGCCGCGATCTCCACCATCGGCAGATCGAAACGGGACGCCGGGTCGATGAGCTGCCACGGCACACCGT
The DNA here is from genome assembly GCF_016862795.1 of Dactylosporangium siamense. GTDB lineage: Bacteria > Actinomycetota > Actinomycetes > Mycobacteriales > Micromonosporaceae > Dactylosporangium > Dactylosporangium siamense. The sequence goes on from NZ_BONQ01000234.1 coordinate 274, forward strand.
CCGCGTCAACGACCAGCCGCGTGCGCAGGACCTCATGCCGGGTGACCAGCGCCGTCAGCGCGCCGACCAACGCGTCCACGTCGAGTGCGCCGTCCAACGGGACCGTCATCGGCGTGTTGTACTCCAGCGAGTCCGGCTCCAACTGGTGCAGGAACCACAACCGCTGCTGCGCGAACGACAACGGCAGCACCACATCCCGACCCACCGGCACGATCGGCGGCGCGGTGGTCCCCGCCGCCGCCTCGACCACCGCCGCCAGCCCAGCAACCGTCGGACTGTCGAACACGGCCGCCACCGGCACCTCAACCCCGAACAACGCCCGAACCCGCGAAATCACCTGCGTCGCCAGCAACGAATGCCCACCAAGGGCAAAGAAGTTGTCGGTCGCCCCGACCCGATCCACCCCGATCAGCTCCGCCCAGACCCCCGCCAACGCCTCCTGCACCGCGCCGACCGGCTCCACAAACGCCAACACCGGCCGGACCGCGCCCACCGCCGGCAACGCCGCCCGGTCGACCTTCCCATTGGCCGACAACGGCAACTCGGTCAGCTCCACGAACACCGCCGGCACCATGTACTGCGGCAACCGCCCACTCACCCACTCCCGCAACCCATCGGAAGCGCCAACGACATACGCCACCAACCGATCCCCATCAGCGACCACCACCGCCGCCGACACCGCCGGATGCGCGACCAACACGTGCTCGACCTCACCGGGCTCCACCCGATATCCGCGCACGTTGAGCTGCACGTCCGACCGGCCCTGGAACCACAGAAGCCCGTCCTCGCCCCGCCGCACCACATCCCCGGTCCGATACAACCGCGAACCATCACCCGCA
>NZ_BONQ01000235.1 GCF_016862795.1 Dactylosporangium siamense
AAAGGGATCCGCGACAAACCGCTCCGCCGTCAACGCCGGCCGCCCCAGATACCCCCGCGACAACCCGACCCCGGCAATCCCCAGCTCACCATCAACACCAACCGGCACCACACCCAACGCCGCATCCACCACATGCAACCGCACACCCGGCAACGCACCACCCACCGGCGCCGGACCAACACCACCATCCACCAGCGTAAACGTCGAATCGACCGTCGCCTCCGTCACCCCGTACGCCGTCACCAGCTGGACCCCAGAACCCAACACCGCCCGCGCTCGCGCCACCGACTCCAACCGCCACACATCCGTCGTCACCACGACCAGCCGCAACGCCGGAAGAGACACCCCGGTCCGCTCCAGGTAGTCGACGAGATCATCCAGATAGCGCGGGGCACACTCCAACGCCTCGACACGCTCATCCGACAACACCCGCCACCACTGCGGCGCCGACAACTGCACACCCGGCTCACCCAGCACCAACGTCCCACCCGACGCCAGAGCACGAACCACATCACCGGTGAACACATCGAAGCTCGCACTCGCCAGACTCAACCAACGAAGGCCAGCACCACCCAAATACGCACCCGACCAACCGGCGAAAACCCCCAACAACGCCGCATGCGGCACCACCACACCCTTCGGCACACCAGTCGAACCCGACGTGTAAATCACACACGCCGCACCACGCCGCACCGAACCCACCAACGGCGCCTCGAGAGACAGATGCTCCTCAGTGATCACCACCTCCACACCCGCATCCGCGACCATGAACTCCAGCCGATCCACCGGATACTGCGGATCCAACGCCAGATACGCCGCACCCGCCCGCCACACCGCCAACACCGCCACCACAAGATCCACACCACGCGGCAGACGCACCCCGACCACCGACTCGGCACCCACACCCACCGACCGCAACCAACCCGCCAACGCACCAGACCGCGACCACAACTCGGCATACGACAACTCGCCGTCACCCGCGCGCACCGCCACCCCGGTACCCGACGGATCGATCAACGCATCCACACCGTCCACATCGGGCAATACCACCGGCGTGTCGTTCCACGACGACAGCTCGGCCCGCTCCCGGGCCGTCAACAGGTCCACCTGCGACAGCCGCAGGCCCGAATCCTGCGCCACCGCGGCCAGCACCGTCCCGAGGTGGCCCGCCAGGCGGCGCATCCGCGGCAACGAGAACAGTGCCGTGCTGAACTCCAGCGAGCCCACCAGGCCGGCGCCGGACTCGCGCACGGTCAGGGTGAGGTCGTAGAGGGCGGGGACCTCGATCACGCCGGGATCCAGGGCGGCGCCGTCGCCGGCGACGTAGGAGAACAGCACCTGGAACAGCGGGGTCCGGGAGCGGTCGCGGTCGGCGGACAACTCGTCGACCAGGTGCTCGAACGGCACGTCCTGGTGGGCGTACGCGGCCAGGGTATCCGACCGGACGCGGGCCAGCAGCTGCGCGAACGTCGGGTCGCCGGAGAGGTCCGTGCGCAGGACGAGGGTGTTGACGAAGTAGCCGATCAGACCCTCGATCTCGGCCCGGTTCCGGTTGGCGATCGGCGTGCCGACCACGATGTCGTCCCGGCCCGAGTACCGCGACAGCAGCAGACCGAACGCCGACAGGACCGTCATGAACATCGTCGCGCCGGCGTCGCGCGCCGCCGCCCGCAGGCCGTTGGCCACCGCGGGCGGCACCGCGAACTCGAAGGCCACGCCCTCGGCCGAGCGCACCGCCGGGCGGGGGCGGTCGGTCGGCAGGTCGAGGGTCGGCGTGCTGGCCAGGCGTCCCCGCCAGTACCCGGTCTGCGCCGCGAGGACGTCGCCCGTCAGCCACTGGCGCTGCCAGGCGGCGAAGTCGGCGTACTGCACCGGCAGCTCGGCGAGGACCTCTCCCGCGTACAGTGCGGCCAGCTCGCGGCGCAGTACGACCGCCGACCACTCGTCGCTCACGATGTGGTGCATGGCGAGGGCGAGCACGTGTTCGCCGGCGGCGAGCCGCAGCACGGTCGCCCGGATCAGCGGCCCGGCGGCGAGGTCGAACGGCGCCTGCCGGTCGGCGGCCAGCCAGGCTTCGACCCCGTCGGCGGGCAGGTCGACGACCGGCAGCGCGAACCGCTCGGGCGCCGGGTCGATCACCTGCCACGGCACGCCGTCGTTGTCGTCGACGAGCCGGGTCCGCAGCATCTCGTGCCGGTCGACCAGCGCGGCGAGGGCCACGGCGAGGGCGTCGACGTCGAGGTCGCCGGGCCACCGGATGGTCATCGAGACGTTGTATTCGGCCGAGTCCGGCTCGAGCCGGTGCAGGAACCACAGCCGCCGCTGCGCGAACGACAGCGGCAGCGGCTCGCCGCGCTCGACGGGCTCGATCGGGGGCGCCGCATCGCCGGGCGCGGCCGCGTCGATCGCCGACGCCAGCCCGGCGATCGTCGGGGCGTCGAAGAGTGCCGCCACCGGCACCTCGACCCCGAACACGCTCCGGACCCGCGACACGACCCGGGTGGCGAGCAGCGAGTGACCGCCGAGCGCGAAGAAGTTGTCGTGCGCCCCGACCCGGTCGACGCCGAGCAGCTCGGCCCACACGTCGGCGAGGACCTCCTGCGTGGTCCCGCGCGGCGGCGCGTACCCGCCGAGCTCCGGCCGCGCGCCGTCGACGGCCGGCAGCGCCGCCCGGTCGACCTTGCCGTTGCGGTTCAGCGGCAGCCCGGCCAGCTCCACGAACACGGCCGGCACCATGTACTGCGGCAGCCGACCGGCCGCCCAGTCCCGCAGCCCGTCGGCCTCGCCGACCACGTAGGCGACCAGCCGCTCCCCGTCGGCGAGCACCACCGCGTCCGTCACCGCGGGGTGCGCACGCAGCACGTGCTCGACCTCGGCCGGCTCGATCCGGAAGCCGCGCACCTTCACCTGCTCGTCGGCTCGGCCGACGAACTCGAGGGTGCCGTCGGCGCGCCAGCGGGCCACGTCACCCGAGCGGTACAACCGGCCGCCGGCCTCGGCCGCGACGAACCGCTCCGCGGTCAGCTCCGGTCGACCCGCATACCCACGGGCCACACCCGAGCCACCGATGTAGATCTCGCCCGGTACGCCCACCGGAACGGGGGTCAACGACCGGTCGAGCACTCGCACGCGCACGTTGCCCAGTGGTGTCCCGATCGACGGCGCGGTCGTCTGACCGGGCGGGCAGTCACCGATGGTCGCCATGACCGTCGCCTCGGTCGGACCGTAGGTGTTCACCAGCCGCGCACGACCCGACCACACCCCGGCCAGCTGTGAACTCAACCGTTCCGCACCCACCACCCACGTGTCGACACCGGGCACCGCGGCCGGGTCCAGCTGGCCGAGCAGCGACGGGACCACACTTGCCGAACCCACACCCGTGCGCGCCAGCAACG
>NZ_BONQ01000236.1 GCF_016862795.1 Dactylosporangium siamense
GGAGTTGTCCAGGGTGATGGAGAAGGTGCCGTTGACGATCTGCGCGCCGGCCAGTTCGGCGGGCACGTCGAACAGGAAGAACGACCGCCACGGGGCCTTCTGGGAGCTGGAGTAGCCGACCTTGGCCTGGTTGCGTTCCGCCGTCCAGTACGAGGTGTTGGGGAATGTCTGGTTGATGTGGGTCCAGTTGTAGTTGTTGACCGCCGTCACCGGCGGGGGGTCGTCGGACCTGAGTCCCGCCGGTTGGGCGTGCAACTTCAGCGTGTAGGAGCCGGTCGGGTTGGCGTAGACCTCGGTGGTCGCGGTGCGCCGGGCGACGATCTCGACCGCCTGTCCGGTGCGCCGGGCCTGTGCTACGGCGTCCGCTTCGCGCTGCTGCTGCGGCGCTGAGGCGGCGGCGGCGGCCGGCGCGCCGAGCGCCGCCGAGCCGGCGACGAGCGCGGCACCGAGCGCGGCCGTGGTGGCCCAGTTGCGCCATGGCTTCGTGCTGTTCATGGTTGCTCCCCGTGTTGTGG
>NZ_BONQ01000237.1 GCF_016862795.1 Dactylosporangium siamense
CGGCTCGGCCGATCTGGACCGGGCCCCAGGCGTTCCACGGGGTCGCCCGGATGCCGGTGCCCTCCAGAACGCCGTTGACGTAGAACTTGATCGTGCCGGTGTCCCCGTCGTAGACGCCCGCGATGTGGGTCCAGGTGTTGGCCTGTGCCAGTGTCTTGCCCTGCGCCAACGAATATCCCGTCGGGGATGCCACGTCGTCGTTGGCGAACACGAAGCGCCACTGGCCGTCGACGGTGCACTGCAGGTAGAAGCCGGACTGCCAGCTGCCTTGCGCACCGACCACCGTCTGCCAATGGTTGGTCGTGGTGACCCGTACCCAGGCCGCGACGGTGAAGCTGCGGTCGGTCCGCACGACCGCGCCGCTGGTGGCCGCCCACTGGGTGGTGCCGTTGAGCGACAGCGCCCGGTCGTTCGGGTCGGTGGAGAACTTGCGACCATTGACTCGGGTCCCGCCGGCGTAGACCTTCGCCGGGTAGTCGCCGTATTCGTCGAAGACGGCGGTGCCGCTGCCCGGGTCGTCGAAGCGCCACGCGGCCCGCCGCTCGGGCTTCTCCGACACCGTCCAGCTGCGCACCATCAGCGGCGTCGCGGTGAAGCCGGTGCCGGAGTTGCGGGCCGTGTGCAGCTCGGTGGTGCCGACGATCGAGCTGTCACGGAAG
>NZ_BONQ01000238.1 GCF_016862795.1 Dactylosporangium siamense
GTCTGCGCGGCTCCGTTGGACTGGTAGACCAGCGCTGACATGGTGTCGACGGCGTCGGCCTTCATGAACGTGACGTCGGTGTCGCCGTCGGCGTCGAGGTCGGCGCCGACCGGGGTGGAGGTGGTGATGTTGAGTGCCGGCATGCTCGCCCATTGCGTCGCGGTGTACTGGGCCGAGCCGGGGTTCTGCTTCCACACCCAGATGGTTGAGCCGTTGCCGGTCAGGTCGCCGCGGGCGGCCGCGACGTCGGCTTTGCCGTCGCCGTCGAAGTCGCCGGGCATGAACCGCAGGTTGGCGATGTTCCACAGTGGATCGACCGGCGTGGACGGGCTGGTCCAGACCGGGTCCTGCAGGATGTCGAAGCGGTTGCCGCGGGCGGTCAGCAGGTACATGCGGATCAGCCGGTCGGGGTCCTGCCGGAACAGCGCGTGGTCGGACAGTCCGTCCGGCGCTCCGGCGGGGCCGGTGAAGTCGCCGGTGACGAAGCGCATCGTGACGAACGAGGAGCCGTCGCGGCCGGTGTCCCAACCGACGGTCTGGGTGGAGAAGTCGAGGTTGTTGTCGACGTCGAGGCCGTTGGAGGTCAGTGTCCAGGCCCGTAGCCGGTCGCCGCCGGCGTCGATGATCGCTGAGATGTCGCCCTTGCCGTCGCCGTTGACGTCGCCGCGTTTCTTCGGCGGCACGGCACCGTTGTCGTTCGCCATCAGTTGGTACGGGTTGGTGGTGGTGATGCTCTGGTTGCCGGCGAAGTCCTCGGAGCGTACGTACAGTTCGCTGCTGGCGTAGCCGGTGTCGGGGTCGGTCCACAGGGTGACCGGGATGGTGGCGTTGCCGGTGCTGTCGGCGGGTACCCACCCGGTCAGTTTGTCCGCGGCGAACCCGTAGGCGTAGCCGGCGATGTCGGTGTCGGCGGGTGCGTGTTTGAGCAGCACGCTGCCGGTCTGGCCGACGTCCTTGACCGGGTCGCCGTCGGGGAAGTCGGTGCTGCTGATCGTCGGCACCGACGGTCCGGTGGTGTCGATGATGAAGTAGCAGCGGTTGCTCCATGGGCTGTTGCCGACCCCGTCGCCGGTGCGGGCCCGGTAGGAGTAGACCGTGTTGGCCGTCAGGATCCCGGCCGGGGTGGCCGGCCAGGAGATCGCGGAGCCGTTGGCCACGCCGACGGTGCTGGTGCTGTGTTGCACGGTTTCGGTGTTGCCCAGCAGCACCTGCAGGTCACCGTGGACGGTGTTGGCGTCGCTGTCCAGGAGCAGGGCGCTGAACTTCGTGTTCTGCATCGCTGCGGGCAGCCGGGTCGGTTTGCTCTCCGGGCCGCACGTGGTCGCTGGGACGGTGTTGAGTTCCTGGGGCACGTCGGGGGTGGTGTTGTATTCGAAGGTCAGGGCTGCGGTCCATGGGTGGAACTGCTTCCATTGCAGTTTCTGGCTTTCGTCGACGGCTTTGATGCCGAAGGTGATCTGGGCGCCGAACTCGCCGTTGGCGGCGCGCTGCATGTGCTGGCGGACCAGTGGGTAGTCGTTGCCGCCCATCCACATCGTCATGTCGGGTGCTGCCTGGCCGCCGCAGCCGGTGTCCTCGTTGGCGTGGCCCCAGCCGTTGGCGATGTGCGTCGCCCAGATGTTGCTGCCGCTGGAGTTGTTCCAGGTGACCGACGCGGCCGAGCTGACGTTGTTGGTGCCGTACAGCATCACCTGGGTGTCGCCGCAGCTGGCGGAGTGGTCGAGGGTGATCGAGAACGCCGCGTTGGTGAGCTGTTTGCCGGCGAGGTTGCTCACGCCGAACAGGAAGTAGGACCGCCACGGCGTTTTCGTGGTGGCGTAGCCGGAGTAGCCGACCTTGGCCCGGTCCCGGTCGGTCGTCCAGTAGGAGGAGTCGCCGTTGGCCTTGTTGATGTGTGTCCAGTTGCCGTTGTTGGTGACGTTGCCGGACGGGTCGATGTATACGGGGAAGTTGAGGTCGGTGCGGGCCAGCATCGCCTGGTCGGGCTCGATCGACAGCTGGTCCTTGCCGAGCACCGAGCGCATCGTGGCGTGGTGGGCTGGTTCGACGAGCTCCGCCTCCCACGTGCTCAGCCCGGTCGGGATGACCGGCTCGTCCCACATGATCGGTGCGTCGCTGATGAGGACCGACCTGCCGTCGCGGTCGACGAGGTTGAAGCCGCCGTCCGCCGCCGAGGTGATCTTCAGGTCGCTGGTGCGCAGCCCGAAGGTGAGCTTGCGCAGCGCCGGGTTGTCGGCCGCGGCCCGGTTCTTGACCACGAAGACCTTGCTGAACCCTTCGCGCTGGGCGGTGAGCCGCAGGTCGACGCCGGGCAGCAGGTCGGCATAGGTGGCGTTGGGCCCGTCGAGGGTCGGCTTCGGCACGGCTGTCGGCCAGGTCAGCGCGAACGTGCCGCCGATGCCCTTGATCGTGAGCAGGTCGCCCTTGCCGCCGCCGGAGAAGCTGACGTCGACGGTGGTGGCCTTCGGCCGCACCACGCCGTTCGCGTCGCGGACCAGCGTGGTGTCGATGTCGGCCCACTTGCCGTCCTGCTTGACGCGCACCGGAGCGGCGAACTCCTTGGTGGTGTAGGTGCCGGACGGGTTGATGAAGGTCTGCGCCGTCGCGGTGCGACGTTGCGCCACCTCGACGGGATTGTTGGTGAACTTCGCCTCACTCAACAGGGCAGCGAGCGAGACGTTCTCCGTGGTAACTGCCGGGTCCTGGGCGGTGCCCGAACCGTTTGCTTCCGAACCACCCCCGGCGGCGCCGGCGGCGTCCGCGGTGATGTCGGTTGACTGCTGAGCGTGACGGCC
>NZ_BONQ01000239.1 GCF_016862795.1 Dactylosporangium siamense
CAATACCATGCTGGAAGTATGTGACCTGCACCTCGTTTTGGATTTCACCATCACCCGCAAGCGCCGACGCCTTGCCCGGATCCTCCGGCTTCCTTACCGGCCGGCAGTGGTGACCGGCGATCACAGTCCTTGCAGGTCGTCCGAGCACACGATGCGCGGGCTGCCTGGTGCAGAGGCTAAAAGATCTTGGAAGTCGGTCAAGATTTATTGCGAGTCGGGGCGGATCCCGTGGCTGAAGGGTGAGACACCCGCACTGACTCGAATTGAGGAGCACGAGGATCATGACCGACCAGGCCCACCATGGCTCGGCCGTCCCGGCCGACCGCACCAGCGTCGAGTAGGCGCCGCGCTTGGACCTCGACGCGCTGCAGCCGGGCCCCGACTGTGCATCGTCCGGAGATCCTCAGGCGGACAACTCGTCGCATCAGCCGATTTCCCGCCTTGAGCTGGCACGAATGCTGGGTATGCGCCCGGCCGAGCTGTCCCGGTGGCTGAACCTCGCCGATGCCGCCCGGCCGTTGCTGCGGGCGGCCGCCCCACGGCTCCGCGCCGTCGCTGCGACGACCTTGCCCGCGTCGGCGGTCCGGCAGGTGGTCGAGGCCGCAGTCCCAGCCCTGGGCCAGGTCGCGGCCGTACCCGCGCCCGCGAAGCTGCACCAGACCAGCCTTGCGCTCGTCGGCATGCCGCCCCGCCTCTTCCCGGTCGCCGAGGCCCGGCTTCTCAAAGCGCTTGCGCCGACGTTGCCGACGCGAGCCGACCTGCTGCCGGCGTACTCGGCAATCGACCTGTTCCGCAAGTGGAACCAGCGACAGCTGTCGTCGCACTTGAACCTCATCTGGCCGAAGTCGTTGTCGGACGGCATCCGTGACCTGCTCTGGAACTGGCGGTCCTTGGCCGGGCAGATCGGGCCCGACCGGCTGCTCGCCGCCGAGGCGTACGCGGCCGCTGTGGGGTCCGCACGAAGATCCTGGCGGACCCTGAGTCGGAGACTGCTGTCATCGAGTTCGGCCGCACTTGGCTCGGGTTCTCCTCGATGCCGCGCAGCCGGGTCGACGCTACCGTGGCAGCTTTGCTCGACGACACCTGGATCGACGAGCCATCGGGCGTTGATTTCCGGGGGCGATTGCGTGAGCGAGTCAACCGCGAGCACGAGGTACACCGGCCGATCGCCGAGCGGCAGATCGGCGGCCGGTTGGTGGCCTCCTTGGACGCGCCCGTGGCCTGGGCCGCCGGGCCGGCGGGCACGCTCACCATGCTCGACATGCACGCCGCGCCGGACCCGACCGAGGCCGTGGCGCTCGGCAGGGTCGGCGGTTGGCACGACCCGCGGATCGATCGCGTCCTGGCCCACCTCGACGACCGCGAGCGCGCAGTCGCGATGGCCTACGCCGAGGGTGGCGACGGGATGACGTGGCGGTTGGCGGCCGCGGCGGCGGGTGTGGACCCGAAGTTCGCCACCCGGGTGCAGACCAAGCTCCAGCGCGAAGGCCGCAAGCTGCGCGAGCGCCTCAACGCCGCCGCAGGGACGGTGACCCGGTGACCCAGCGGTTCATCAGTCCTCGCGAGTCCGGGACGCTGCTCAGCCTGCGCGCCGCCGTCATCCTGCTGCTCGCCGTGGCCGCGGGTATCGCCGCAGGCGTCCTCGCCCACCTTGCCGGACAATCGCTGCCCGCCGGCGTACTCGTCGGAGGTGGTGCCAGCGGCGGCGCCATGGTGCTGTTCAACGCCGTCATTGGGCGATGATCGTGGCTACGGTGGCCCGGGCGCAGGGCCTGGGCCACCGGAGCGGCCGTACGCTGCGGCTCGTTCAGATATCTACAGCGGTTCGGTTGGGGTGGACGATGAGCTTCCCCCGCTTTGATGGAGCGGTTGATGTTCCCCGGGTTCTGTGGAGCCGTCACGGTTGGTCTCATGCCACGGACAGGATGGTGGGAAGGAGTCTTTCGAACTCGGCGGGGGCGAGCATGCCGAGGGCGCTGTGCCGGCGTTGCCGGTTGTGAAAGACTTCCAAGTATTCGAATATAGCGTTGGCGAGTTCAATGCGGGTTTTCCACCGACGGCGGTTGAGTAACTCGGTCTGCATGCGACCCCAGAACGACTCCATCATGCCGTTGTCGTAGCAGTCGCCGATGGTGCCCATCGAAGGGATGAGCCCTGCTTGGTGGACGCGGCGGGTGAAGGTCCAGGACGTGAATTGCACACCGTGGTCGGAGTGGATCACAGTCGCTGTGCTGCGGCGGTTGGTGATGGCCATGCTCAGCGCGTTGGTCACAAGGGCGGCGTTCTGGGTCGAGTCGATGGACCAGCCGACCACCTTGCGGGAGAACGTGTCCAGCACGACGGCGCAGTAGACCTTGCCCTCACGGGTGGGGTGTTCGGTGATGTCGGTGACCCACAGCAGGTTCGGCGCGTCCCGGGTGAAGTTCCGGTTCACCAGGTCCGCGGCGGTCGGTGTGTCCGGCTTCGGCCGGAACCTTCTGCGCGTTGGCAGACCCACGATGCCGGCACGGCGCATGAGCACCTCGACCGAGCCGTGTCCAACCACGATGCCGCGACCCAGCCTGAGCTCGGCGTGTACCCTCGGAGAGCCGTAGACGCCGTGTGATGCGGCGTGGACTTCACGGATCTGCTCGGTCAGCCAGAGATGCCGCAGCGCCCGGGCAGACAGTGGCCGGCTGCGCCAGGCGAAGAACCCGGACACCGACACCTCCGTCACCCGGCAGCACGCTTCGATCGGAAACCCTTCAGCGGCCATCGTTGCGATCGCCGCGTACCGGTCTTTTGGGAGCACCGCCTCCTTGAGCAACTCCGTTGCCCGGCGATGGATCGCGAGCTCCGTCTCCAGTTCAGCGATCCGACGTCGCGCCGCGACCAGCTCGGCATGGTCACTGGAGGTAACACCCGGCACCTGGCCGGTGTCGATGAGCTCCTGCCGACGCCAGGTATAGATCGTCTGATCACTGACCTGCAGATCCCGGACCAGTTGCGCGACGCTACGACCGGCCTTGAGCAGGTCCAGAACCTTGCGACGGAACTCTGGTGGATAACTTCTCGGCACGTCTCTCTCCAACGAGCGACAGGCGCGAAAATCCAACCAAACCTACTCCATTCAACCCGGGGAACATCAGACGGAAAATGCCGCCACGGGTGACGAAACGAGCCCGGAACGCCGTCAGGCGAGTCACGATTGCTGGCGGGCGCATTAGCTCGCTGTACATTCGTCGAACCGTGCGTTCCACAGGATCGACAGGATCAACTTGAAGCCAGGCGCGGGCAGGCGTTGTCGGTTCGTCCGCATGTAGCAGTTCGGGCGTTGCGGCATTTTCCAGTGTCTGTCGAGCCCGCTCAAGGAATTCGACACCGTATAGCGGGATAGGCGACATATCTACTGAATTCGATCTCCGTGACAGTTCGATCCACTTGGTGCGGTCACGCAGCGTCCAGCGTCGCATTACCCAAAGTCCTGCGACAGCGGCCATTCCGGCGGCAATCGGCACCAGAACTCTAACCCAGAATGGCAAGCCCATCATCAAAGTGTTGAAGCGGGAACGCTAGGCGCCATTGGCCAGTAGGTCAGAGTCGAAGTATGCGCTGCCGACAAAGCTCCGTTTTTCGAGGCGGAGAGCTGGGTCGATCTTGCTGTCGTGGGCTCGGCGTCGGGCCGAGCAAACCGCCGTTATGAGCAGCAGCGACACCGCTGCCGTCGTTGTGGTGCCGCCGTGGCTAACCCTCCCCACGAGGCGAGGAGCTCGGTTTGGCTGTGTCATGGCTGATGGCGTGCGTCGCCCTGATCTCCCGTGAGCGTTGGCCGGTTGGGTGCCGAGGTTTCTGGTTTGCCACGAGAGGGTCTAATCGTTGCGTTTGGGAGCTTTGCCGGACTGCACGCTTCGTGCTCAATGATCGGCTGATCTTTGGGTGGGCGGTTGCGGTTAGTGTGCAGGTGGGCGGCGTATTGCGGTGTGATGCCCACGGCTTGGCGACTTTGACGCCGAGTGATCGACGATCGTCACATCTTGTGTGGCGGTGATCGCTGCCCGTACGTTGCGTTCGATCCGGGTCTGGTTGCGGACTTGGGTGTGCGCTGTGTACGGGGAGGCGTCATGCCGGTGTCGATGTCGTTGTGGTTGGTTCGTCGTTGGCGTGCTGGTGCGCTGCGGCGGTCGCGGGTGCTGGCGGCGGCGGTGTGCGGTGTGCTGGTCGGGTCGGCGGTGGTGGTGTTGCCGGCTCGGGCGCAGGGGCCGTCGTGGCCGGTGCCGGCTGCGCCGGCGGCGGGGGCGTCGGTGCCGGTGACGCCGGTGGTGTCGAAGGCGTCGGCGTTGG
>NZ_BONQ01000240.1 GCF_016862795.1 Dactylosporangium siamense
GCGGGTGATGGTTCGCGGTTGTATCGGACCGGGGATGTGGTGCGGCGGGGTGAGGACGGGCTTCTGTGGTTCCAGGGCCGGTCCGACGGGCAGCTCAATGTGCGTGGGTTCCGGGTGGAGCCGGGTGAGGTCGAGCATGTGCTGCGGTCGCATCCGGACGTCGCCGAGGCTGTGGTGGTGGGTGATGGGGACCGGTTGGTGGCGTATGTGGTCGGCGCTTCCGACGGGTTGCGGGAGTGGGTGAGTGGGCGGTTGCCGCAGTACATGGTGCCGGCGGTGTTCGTGGAGCTGACCGACCTGCCGTTGTCGGCGAACGGGAAGGTGGATCGGGCGGCGTTGCCGGCTCCCGGCGCGGTGCAGGCGTCGTCGGTGTTCGTGGAGCCGGTCGGGCCGGTGCAGGAGGCGCTGGCCGGGGTGTGGGCCGAGTTGCTCGGTGTGGAGCGGGTCGGGGCGACCGACATCTTCTTCGCCCTCGGCGGGCATTCGTTGCTGGCGACGCAGGTGATTTCGCGGGTTCGGGCGTTGTTCGGCGTCGAGGTGCCGGTGACGGCCGTGTTCGACAACCCGACCGTCGCGGGGCTGGCGGCGGCCGTCGAGGTTGCGGCGGGGACGATCGCGCCGCCGGTCGTGGCGGTGGAGCGTGGTGGGCCACTGCCGCTGTCCTTCGCGCAGCAGCGGTTGTGGTTCCTGCACCAGCTGGAGCCGGACTCGCTGGAGTACAACCTGTCGACGTCGATCCCCATCCGCGGCACGGTCGACGTCGAGGCGATGGCGTCGGCGTTGACGGCGCTGGTGGCTCGGCACGAGGTGCTCCGGACGCGCCTGGTCGCGGATGCGGACGGGGTGCCGTGGCAGGTGATCGACCCGGCGCCGGAGCGGTTCGAGCTGCCGGTCGTGGCGTCCGCCGCGGACGCGGCGCCGCTGTTCGATCTGGCCTCGGCGCCGCCGTTCCGGGCGACGCTGGTGCGCGTCGCCGACGGCGAGCACACGCTGGTGCTGGCGATGCACCACGTGGTGGGCGACGAGTGGTCGGCCGGGATCCTGCGCCGCGAGCTGGAAGCCCTGTACGCGGGCGTCGAGCTGCCGGCGCTGCCGGTGCAGTACGCGGACTTCGCCGTCTGGCAGCGGCGGTGGCTGACCGGCGACGTCCTCACCCGGCAGCTCGACTACTGGCGCGAGCGGCTGGCCGGCGCGGCGCCGCTGGACCTGCCGACCGACCGACCCCGGCCGCCGATGCGGTCCTCGGCGGGCGCGCTCGTCGAGTTCACCCTGCCACCCGAGGTGACCGACGGTCTGCGGACGGCGGCCAGGGGCGCCGGCGCATCCATGTTCATGACACTGCTGTCGGCGTTCGCGGCGCTCCTCTCGCGGTACACCGGCCAGGACGACATCATCGTCGGCACCCCGATCGCGAACCGCAACCGGGCCGAGATCGAGGGCCTCATCGGCTTCTTCGTCAACACCCTCGTCATGCGCACGGACCTCTCCGGCGACCCGACCTTCGCCGAGCTGCTGCGCCGGGTGCGGGCCGAGACCCTGGCCGCGTACGCGCACCAGGACCTGCCGTTCGAGCGGCTCATCGACGAGCTCGGCGGGCCGCGGGACCGCTCACGCACGCCGCTGTTCCAGGTGCTGTTCAACTATCTCGGCGAGGGGCAGCCGGACGACGGCGAGCCCGGCGGCCCGGCGCGGGAGATGCCGGCGCCGTTCGACCTCACGCTGTCGCTCGGCGAGCGCGGCGGGCGGCTCGTCGGCGCCGTGGAGTACGCCACGGCGCTCTTCGACGAGTCGACCATCCGGCGGCTCATCGGCCACCTCAGCACCCTGCTGCGGGCCCTCGCCGCGGACGCCGAGCGTCCGCTGTCGGCCGTGCCGTGGATGACCGCCGGCGAGCTCGACGAGCTGGCCGGCTGGCGGGGCGAGGCGCTGCCGGCCGGCGAACTCGGCGGGATCCACCGGCTGATCGAAGACCGCGTGCTGCTCGACCCGGATGCGGCCGCGGTGGTGGCCGGCGGGGAGAGCCTGACATACCAGCAACTGGAGGACCGGTCGAATCGGCTGGCCAACCATCTGCGCGCGCTCGGGGTGGGCCCGGAGACCGTGGTCGGCCTGTGCCTGCGCCGCGGGGTCGACGCGGTCGTGGCGCCGCTCGCGGTGTGGAAGGCCGGCGGCGCCTACCTGGCGCTCGAGCCGACCTACCCGGCCGAGCGGCTCGCGTTCATGGTCGCCGACGGCGGCGTCTCGGTGCTCGTCGGGCACGCGGCGACGGTCGCCGGCGCCGCCGACGGCGCGAGCTGGCTCGACGGCCTGGCCAGGGACGCGGTGACGGTGTGGCTCGACGACCCGGAGACCGCCGCGGGGATCGCGCGCGCCCAGGCCGAGCCACCGGCGGTTTCCGCGGAGCCCGCCGGGCTGGCCTGCGTGATTTACACGTCCGGCTCGACCGGCCGGCCGAAGGCGAGCCTGGTCCCGCACGACTCGCTGCGCGCCGTCTTCGCCGGCTGGGCCCAGGCGCACCTGACCTCCGCCCTCGGGCTGCGGTGGCTCTCGCTGGCCAGCGTCAGCTTCGACGTCTTCACCGGCGACGTCGTGCGGGCCCTGTGCTCCGGCGGCACGCTGGTCCTCGGCGACCCCGGCGACCAGGTCGAGCCGACCGGGTTCGCGCGGCTGCTCGCCGACGCCGGCATCGAGGCGCTGGAGTGCGCCCCGCGCTACGTCGACGACCTCGTCGAGCACCTCGAGCGCACCGGCGCGGAGCTGCCGGCCCTGCAGCTGCTGGTGGTCACCACCGACGTGTGGCGGGTCCCGGCCGCCGTCCGGGCCCGCGCGGTGTTCGGCCCCGGCGTACGGTTGCTGACCGCCTACGGCGTGACCGAGGCGACGATCGACTCCACCTACAGCGACCTGGCGGGGCTGGCCGCCGGCGACGGGCCGGTGCCGATCGGCGGGCCGCTGCCCGGCAGCCGGCTGTGGGTGTTGGACCGCTACCTGCAGGCCGTCCCGGTCGGGATTCCCGGCGAGGTGTACCTCGGCGGGCCGGCCCTCACCCGGGGGTACCGTGGCTGCCCGGACCTGACCGGCCAGCGCTTCGTCCCCGACCCGTTCGCCGCCGACGGGTCGCGGCTGTACCGCACCGGCGACCGCGCCCGCTGGCGCCCCGACGGGCAGCTGGAGTTCCTGGGCCGGTCCGACGCGCAGGTCAAGGTTCGCGGCTTCCGCATCGAGCCCGGCGAGATCGAGCACGCACTCACCTCCCACGCGCGCCTCTCGGCCGCGGTCGTGCTCGCCGACGGGGACCGGCTCGTCGCCTACGTCGTGGCGGCCGATCCCGCGGCCGGCGCACCGGACCCCGACGAGCTGCGCGGCCTGCTGCGCGGACGCCTGCCCGAGTTCATGGTGCCGGCCGTGTTCGTCGAGCTGGCGGCGCTGCCGCTGTCGCCCAACGGCAAGCTTGACCGGGCCGCGCTGCCGGCCCCCGGCGCCGCCCGCTCGGGCGCGGCGTTCGTCGCGCCGGCCGGCCCGGTGCAGGAGCTGCTCGCCGAGGTGTGGGCCGACCTGCTGGGCGCAGACCGCCTCGGCGCGGCCGACAACTTCTTCTCCCTCGGCGGCCATTCGCTGCTCGCGACGCAGGTGGTGTCCCGCATCCGGGCCGTGTTCGGCCTCGAGCTGCCGGTCGCCGCGCTGTTCGACGCGCCGACGGTGGCGGCCCTGGCCGCGGTGCTGGACGCGGCACGCCCCGGTTCGGCGGCGCCGCCGATCGTGCCCGTCGACCGCTCCGCCCCACTGCCGCTGTCGTTCGCGCAGCAGCGGCTGTGGTTCCTCAACCGGCTCGACCCGGATTCCGTCGAGTACAACGCTCCGATGTCGATCGGGCTGCCCGCCGACCTTGACGTCGAGGCGCTGGCGGGGGCGCTGGCGGCGTTGGTGGCCCGGCATGAGGTGTTGCGGACCCGGCTGGTGGCCGACGCCGATGGGGTGCCGTGGCAGGTGATCGATCCGGCGCCGGAGCGGTTCGAGCTGCCGGTGGTGGATGAGTTGGGTCCGGAAGAGCCGTTCGATCTGGCGGCGCGTGCGCCGTTCCGGGCGACGCTGGTGCGCTTGGCGGATGGTGGGTACCGGCTGGCGTTGGCGATGCATCACGTGGTCGGCGACGAGTGGTCGGTGGAGATCGTGCGCCGCGAGCTGGACGCGTTGTACGCCGGGGCGGTGCTGCCGGCGCTGCCGGTGCAGTACGCGGACTTCGCGGTGTGGCAGCGGCAGTGGTTGT
>NZ_BONQ01000241.1 GCF_016862795.1 Dactylosporangium siamense
TGGTGGTGAGTTGGTCGGTGGTGTGGAGTACGCGACGGCGTTGTTCGACGCGGCGACCGTGGAGCGGTTTGTCGGGCATCTGCAGCGGGTGTTGGCTGAGGTGGCCGGCGGTGCGGGGGTCCGGGTGTCGGAGTTGTCGTGGTTGACGCCGGTCGAGGTTTCGTCGTTGCGGTCGTGGTCGGGTGTCGGCACCGACGTCGAGGTGCCCTCGGGCGGGTTGGATGAGCGGATTGCCGGGTGGGCGGCGGCTGATCCGGGTGCTGTGGCGGTGGAGTGTGGCGGGGACTCGTTGACGTATGGCGGGTTGGCGGCGAGGGCGAATCGTTTGGCGGTGTGGTTGCGTGGTGCGGGGGTGGGCGCGGGGTCGGTGGTCGGGTTGTGTCTGGGTCGGGGTGTGGATCTGGTGGTGGCCATGGTGGCGGTGTGGCGGGCGGGCGGCGCGTATGTGGTGCTGGATGCGATGAATCCGCCGGACAGGTTGTCGTTCATGGTGGCTGATTCGGGTGCGTCGTTGGTGTTGGGTCATCGGGGTGTCGCGGACGGTCTGGCCGCGGCCGGGGTCGATGTGGTGTGGCTGGACGACGTGGTGTTGGACGAGGTGCCGCCGGTTGGTGGGGAGGAGCCGCTGGTGGTGGGCGGGTTGGGGTTGGCGTGTGTGGTGTTCACGTCGGGTTCGTCGGGCTGGCCGAAGGCGAGTCTGGTGTCGCATGGCGCGTTGTTGTCGGTGTTCGCGGGTTGGTCGGTGGCGCATTTCCCGGGCGGGGCGCGGTATCGGTGGTTGTCGTTGGCGGCGGCGGGGTTTGACGTGTTCACCGGTGATGTGGTGCGGGCGTTGTGTTCGGGTGGGACGTTGGTGTTGGGGGAGCCGGGCGCGCAGGTGGACCCGGTGCGGTTCGCGGAGTTGTTGCGGGGTTCGCGGATTGAGGCGTTGGAGTGTGCGCCGCGGTATGTGGATGGGTTGGTGGGGTTGGGTGTAGCGGTGGAGGGGCTGCGGTTGTTGGTGGTCACGACGGATGGGTGGCGGGTGGACGCGGCGGCGCGGGCGCGGGCGGTGCTGGGTGCGGGGGTGCGGTTGTTGGTTGGGTATGGGGTGACGGAGGCGGCGGTCGATTCGACGTTCGGTGTGGTGTCGGGGTCGGGGCTGGTCGCCGATGGTGTGGTTGGTGGGGTGTTGCCGGGGGTTCGGGTGTGGGTTCTGGACCGGTGGTTGTGTCCGGTGCCGGCGGGGGTGGTTGGTGAGGTGTTCGTTGGTGGTGGCGGGTTGTCGTGGGGGTATGCGGGTCGGGGGGTGTTGTCGGCGGAGCGGTTTGTGGCGGACCGGTTCGCGGGTGACGGTTCGCGGTTGTACCGGACCGGTGACCTGGGCCGGTGGGTGGATGGCGAGCTGGTGTTCGTGGGTCGGGTTGATCGTCAGGTGAAGGTGCGTGGGTATCGGGTGGAGCTGGGTGAGGTGGAGGACGCGTTGGTGGCTGCGGGTGCGGAGGCGGCGGCGGTGCTGGTGGATGGGGACCGGTTGGTGGCGTATGTGGTGGGTGTGGTGGATCCGGGGTTGGTGCGGGGGCGGTTGCCGGAGTACATGGTGCCGTCGGTGTTTGTGTCGTTGCCGGCGTTGCCGTTGTCGGTGAATGGGAAGGTGGATCGGGCGGCGTTGCCGGCGCCGGATGTGTCGCGGCGGGATGGTGTGTTTGTCGCGCCGGCGGGTCTGGTGCAGGAGGTGTTGGCGGGGATCTGGGCTGAGGTGTTGGGTGTCGATCGGATTGGGGTGCGTGACAGCTTCTTTGAGCTTGGTGGGCATTCGTTGCTGGCGACGCAGGTGGTGTCGCGGGTGCGGGTCGCGTTCGGTGTCGAACTGCCGGTCGCGGCACTGTTCGACACCCCGACCATCACCGAACTGGCCGAGGTGATCGAGGCCGCAAACCCGACGACGGCAGCCCCGCCCGTGGTGTTCGTGGGCCGCGACCGATTGCTGCCGTTGTCGTTCGCTCAGCAGCGGCTGTGGTTCCTCGCCCAGCTGGACCCGGACTCGGTGGAGTACAACACGCCGATGTCGATCCGCCTGCCGGGCGACCTCGACGTGCCGGCCCTGGTCGCGGCGTTGGGCGCGTTGGTCGGGCGGCACGAGGTGCTGCGGACCCGCCTGGTGGCGGACGCGGAAGGTGTGCCGTGGCAGGTGATCGACCCGCCGACCGTCCGCTTCGACCTGCCGATCGTCGACGTGCCCGCCGCGGAGGTGGACGCGTGGTTGGCGGCCGACGCCGTGGTGCCCTTCGACCTCGCGGCAGGACCATTGTTCCGGGCGACACTGCTGCGGGTCGCAGCGCGGTCGCATGTGCTCGCGCTGGCGATGCATCACCTGGTGGGCGACGAATGGTCGTCGGCGATCCTGCGGCGGGAGCTCGATGCGCTCTACCGCGGGGAGCGGTTGCCGGAGCTGCCGGTGCAATACGCCGACTTCGCCGTCTGGCAACGGCAGTGGCTGACCGGTGAGGTGCTGGAGCGTCAGCTCGGCTACTGGCGCCGGCGGCTCACGGGCGCGCCGGTGCTCGAGCTGCCGACGGACCGCCCGCGTGCGGCGGTGCGGTCGACGGCGGGTGCGGTGCTGGACTTCGTCGTTCCGGCCGATGTCGTCGAGGGTCTGCGTGCGGTGTCGCGGTCGGTCGGTGTGTCGATGTTCATGACGGTGTTCGCGGCGTTCAATGTGCTGCTGTCGCGGTACACCGGTCAGGACGACATCGTGGTCGGCACGCCGATCGCGAACCGGAACCGGGCCGAGATCGAGGGCCTGATCGGGTTCTTCGTCAACACGCTGGTCCTGCGCACGGACCTGTCCGGCGATCCGACCTTCGTGGAGTTGCTGCAGCGCGTCCGCGCCGACACCCTGGCCGCATACGAGCACCAGGATGTGCCGTTCGCGCAGCTGGTCGACGAGCTGGGCGTCGTCCGGGACCGCTCGCGCGGCCCACTGTTCCAGGCCTCGTTCAACTACGCGACCGGCGACGGCGACGGCGACGACGGCTCGGCCGCGCTGCCGGTCAAGTCCGACCTGTCGGTCTCGGTAGGCGAGGCCGCGTCGGGCCTGGAGGGCTCGGTGCAATACAGCACCGCGTTGTTCGACGCGCCGCGGATGGCGCGGTTGGTCGATCATCTCCAGCGACTGCTGTCGGCGGTGGCGGGCGCGACGGATGTGCGGTTGTCGCAGCTGCCGTTGCTGACGCCCGGCGAGCTGGCGGACCTGTCGATGTGGGGCGCTCCCGTGATGGAGCTGCCGCCGGTGGAGACGATCCACGAACAGATCGGTGCGTGGGCGGCGGCGTCCCCGGACGCCGTGGCAGTGCAGTGCGGCGACGAGTCGCTGTCATACGCCGAGCTGTGGCGGCGGTCCGGGGCACTGGCGGGGCGGCTGGCTGGAGCCGATGTGGTCGGGCTCTGTCTGCGTCGGGGTGTGGACATGGTGATGGCGATCGTGGCGGCATGGCGGGCCGGCGCGGCCTACCTGCCGCTCGACCCGGTGCACCCGCCCGAGCGGCTGGCCGCCATGGTCGCCGACGGCGGCGCGTCGCTGGTGCTGGGCCACCGCGGGTTCGCGGACGGGTTGCGCGACGCCGGCGTCGAGGTCACGTGGCTCGAAGACGTGGAGCCGGGCCCGGCGGCGCTGCCGCGTGTGTTGGCGGATCAGACGGCATATGTGATGTTCACGTCGGGCTCGACGGGCCGTCCGAAGGGCGTGCAGGTGACGCATCGGAGCCTGGCGGCCCTCGTCGCGGGCCAGCGGGACCTGCTCGGCGCCGGCAACGCGGTGCTGCTGTTCGCGTCGTTCGGGTTCGACGCTTCCGTATGGGACCTGTGCATGGCGCTGGCGGGCGGCGGTCGTCTGGTGATCGCGCAAGATCGGCACCGCGCCGACTCGGCGGCGCTGGCGGACCTGGTGCGGGACAGCGGCGTCGAGGTGGCGACACTGCCGCCGTCGTTGCTGGCAGTGCTGCGTCCGGAGCAGCTGGCCGGCCTGCGCACGCTGGTGAGCGCGGGCGAGCAGCTGGACGGCGGGCTGGCCGCGGTGTGGGCGGACCGGGTCCGACTGCTGAACGCGTACGGCCCGACCGAGGCGACGGTGTGTGCCTCCGCGGGAACGGCTACCGGCGGTGACCGGCCGGCGTCGATCGGCACGCCCTTCGGCGGGACCCGGCTGCACGTGCTCGACGCTGCCATGCGGCC
>NZ_BONQ01000242.1 GCF_016862795.1 Dactylosporangium siamense
CCGCCCTGCACACCGACATTGCCCTGGCGGTGTTGTTCGACCACCCGACCGTTGCCGGGCTCGCCGCAGTGCTCGACGCCGCGACACGGACCGGGCCGGCGGCGCCGCCGATCGTTCCCGTCGACCGTGGGCGGCCGTTGCCGTTGTCGTTCGCGCAGCAGCGGTTGTGGTTCCTGCAGCAGTTGGAGCCCGACTCGACCGAATACAACGTGTACCGACCCATGCACATCGTCGGCGCGTTCGACCTCCCGGCGATGCGCGCGGCGCTGGACGCGATCGTGGAGCGGCACGAGGTGCTGCGGACCCGTCTGGTCGTCGACGCCGACGGGGTGCCCTGGCAGGTGATCGACCCGCCGGCGCCGTTCGAGCTGCCGGTCGTGGACCTCAGCGGCGAGCCGGACCCGATGGCCGCGGTCCGCGAGCGGATCGCGGCGGACGTGGCGGTGCCGTTCGACCTCGCCACCGGCGTGATCCGGGGCGTGCTGTTCCGGCTGGGGCCGGACGATCACGTGCTCGGACTGTGCATGCACCACGTGGTGTCGGACGAGTGGTCGGGGCGGATCCTCGGCGACGAGCTCGGTGCGTTGTATGCCGGTGAGGTGTTGCCGCCGTTGCCGGTGCAGTACGCCGACTTCGCGGCGTGGCAGCGCGCGTGGCTGTCCGGCGCGGTGCTCGAGGGGCAGCTGGACTACTGGCGGGCCCGGTTGACCGGGGCGCCGATGCTCGAGCTCCCGACCGATCGGCCGCGGGCCGCGATCCGTTCGGCCGCCGGGGCGGTCGTGGACTTCGAGGTGCCGGCGGAGGTCGCCGCGCAGCTGCGGGCGGCCGCCCGCGAGAGCGGCGCCACGATGTTCATGACCCTGCTCGGTGCCCTGGCCGTGCTGCTTGGCCGGTACGCCGGTCAGGACGACATCGTGGTGGGCACGCCGATCGCGAACCGGGGCCGGGCCGAGGTCGAGGGGCTGATCGGGTTCTTCGTCAACACCCTCGTGCTGCGCACCGACCTGTCCGGCGACCCGACCTTCGCCGAGGTGCTGGGCCGGGTCCGCGACGAGGCCCTGGCCGCGTACACCCACCAGGACATCCCCTTCGAGCGGCTCGTCGACGAGCTGGTGACGGAGCGGGATCGTTCGCGGACTCCGTTGTTCCAGGTGCTGTTCAACTACGTCACCGCGCGGGAGTCGGGGCAGGAGGGCCCCGGGCTTGACGGTGAGGTGATCGAAGACGCGAAATTCGATCTTGCGGTGACGGTCGGTGAGGTCGGGGAGACGGTTCGGGGTTCGCTGCAGTACAGCACCGCCCTGTATGACGCGGAGACCGTCGAGCGTCTGGCCGTGGACTTTGTGGATGTGTTGGCTCGGTTGTCGGAGGCTCCGGCGCGGCGTCTGTCGGCGTTGCCGGTGTCGGCGGCCACGGCGGTGGACTTGGTGGCGTGGAACGACACGGCGCGGGCGGTACCGCCGGTGTCCGGGGTCGTGGATCTGATCGTGGACCGTGCGGGTGTGGCGGTGGTGTCCGGTGCGGAGGAGCTTTCCTACGCGGAGCTGGAGGTGCGGTCGAACCGGCTGGCGCACCTGCTGCGGGGAGAGGGTGTGGGCCCGGAGACGGTTGTCGGGGTGTGCCTGGAGCGGGGTCTGGATCTGGTGGTGGCGGCGCTGGCGGTGTGGAAGGCGGGGGCGGCGTATCTGCCGTTGGACCCGGACCAGCCGGAGGACCGGCTCAGCTACATGCTGTCGGACAGCGGGGCCGCGCTGGTGGTCGGTCGTGGTCCGGTGGCCGGCGGGGTCCGTGAGGTGCTCCCGGATGGTCCGGCGCTGGCCGGGCAGCCGGCGGTCCGGCCGGAGGTTGGGGTGTCGGCGGATCGGCTGGCGTATGTGATCTACACATCCGGGTCGACGGGGCGGCCGAAGGGTGTGCAGGTCAGTCACCGCAATGTGGTGAACTTCCTGGCCAGCATGGCGGTGGAGCCGGGTCTGGGTGCGGATGACGTGCTGCTGGCGGTGACGACGTTCGGGTTCGACATCGCCGGGTTGGAGGTGTTCCTGCCGTTGACGGTCGGCGGCACGGTTGTGGTCGCGGATCGGGACACGGCGCGTAGTGCGGAGCTGTTGGCGGGGTTGATTGAGCGGTCGGGCGCGTCGGTGATGCAGGCGACGCCGGCGACGTGGCGGATGTTGGTGGAGTCCGGCTGGGCGGGCGCGCCCGGGCTGCGGGTGTTGTGCGGTGGTGAGGCGTTGCCGGTCGCCCTGGCAGAGGCGCTGCTGGAGCGCACCGGCGGGGTGTGGAACATGTACGGCCCGACAGAGACGACGATCTGGTCCGCGTGTCGTCGGCTGCGGCCCGGCGGCGGTGTCGATCTGGGCGCGCCGATCGCGAACACGCAGGTGTATGTGGTGGATGCGGCGTTGCGGCCGGCGCCGGTCGGGGCGGTCGGGGAGTTGTGTATCGGCGGTGTCGGTGTTGCTCGCGGGTATCGGGGTCGGGCGGATCTGACGGCGGAGCGGTTCGTCGCCGATCCGTTTGCCGCCGATGGTGGGCGGTTGTATCGCACTGGTGATGTGGTGCGGTGGCGGGCCGACGGGCGGTTGGACTTCCTGGGTCGGACGGACCATCAGGTGAAGATCCGCGGGTTCCGGATCGAGCTGGGTGAGATCGAGGCGGTGCTGTCCAAGCATCCGGATGTGGCGAATGCGGTTGTGGTGGCGCGGGCTGATGAGCAGCGGCTGGTCGGGTATCTGGTGCCGGCGGACCCGCAGCGGGGTGTGCCGTCGATGGATGAGCTGCGGCGGTGGCTGCGCCGTGATCTGCCGGAGTACATGGTGCCGGCGGTGTTCGTGGAGCTGTCGGAGCTGCCGCTCAACCCGAGCGGGAAGACCGACCGGGGCGCGCTGCCGGCTGTGGACGGGCTACGGCCCGAGCTGGCGGGCGGATTCGTGGCGCCGGTGGGGCCGGTGCAGGAGGTGCTGGCCGGGATCTGGGGCGAGCTGCTGGGAGTGGACCGGGTCGGGGCCGCCGACAACTTCTTCGCGCTTGGTGGGCATTCGTTGTTGGCGACGCGGGTGGTGTCGCGGGTGCGGGCGGTGTTTGAGGTTGAGGTGCCGGTGGCGGTGTTGTTCGATGCGCCGACGGTGGCCGGGCTGGCGTTGGCGGTGGAGGCTTCTGCGCCGGGGGTGGTGGCGCCGCCGATGGTGTCGGTGGGTCGGGGTGAGCGGTTGCCGTTGTCGTTTGCGCAGCAGCGGTTGTGGTTCCTGGCGGAGCTGGA
This sequence comes from Dactylosporangium siamense, assembly GCF_016862795.1. Classification (GTDB taxonomy): domain Bacteria; phylum Actinomycetota; class Actinomycetes; order Mycobacteriales; family Micromonosporaceae; genus Dactylosporangium; species Dactylosporangium siamense. The sequence continues at coordinate 3,263 of NZ_BONQ01000242.1, forward strand.
GCCGGACTCGGTTGAGTACAACATGCCGATGGTGGTCGACCTGCCGGGTGATGTCGACCGGGAGGTGTTGGCTGCGGCGTTGACGGCGTTGGTTGCCCGGCATGAGGTGTTGCGGACGCGGTTGGTGGCCGACGCCGACGGTGTGCCGTATCAGGTTGTTGATCCGGCGCCGGAGCGGTTTGACCTGCGGGTGGTGGACGAGGTCGGTGTGGAGGTGCCGTTCGATCTGGCGGCTGGTCCGTTGTTCCGGGCGGTGGTGTTGCGGGATGAGCCGGTGTTGGTGTTGTCGATGCATCACGTGGTTGGTGATGAGTGGTCGGCGGGGATTCTGCGGCGTGAGTTGCGTGCGTTGTATGAGGGTGCGGTGTTGCCGTCGTTGCCGGTGCAGTATGCGGATTTCGCGGTGTGGCAGCGGCAGTGGTTGGTCGGGGATGTGTTGGCGCGGCAGTTGGACTTTTGGCGGTTGCGGTTGGCTGGGGTGGCGGCGTTGGAGTTGCCGACGGATCGGTCGCGGTCGGTGGTGCGGTCTGCTGCTGGTGCGGTGATCGAGTTCGGGGTGTCGCGGGGGGTGGCGGACGGGTTGCGTGCGGTGTCGCGGGCGGCGGGTGCGTCGATGTTCATGACGGTGTTCGCGGCGTTTGCGGCGTTGTTGGGTCGGTATGCCGGTCAGGACGATGTGGTGGTGGGTACGCCGATCGCGGGCCGGAACCGGGCGGAGGTGGAGGATCTGGTCGGGTTCTTCGTCAATACGCTTGTGTTGCGTGCGGATCTGTCGGGTGATCCGGCGTTCACCGAGCTGTTGGCGCGGGTGCGGGCGGAGACCCTGGCTGCGTACGCGAATCAGGATGTGCCGTTCGAGCGGTTGGTCGACGAGCTGAATGTGGTGCGGGACCGGTCTCGCACGCCGCTGTTCCAGGTGCTGTTCAACTACGCGACCACCGAC
>NZ_BONQ01000243.1 GCF_016862795.1 Dactylosporangium siamense
CTCGCTGCTGGCCACCCAGGCGGTGTCGCGGCTGGCGGCAGCGTTGAACACGGATATTCCGTTGGCGGTGCTGTTCGACCATCCCACGATCGCGGGGTTGGCGGGGGTGCTGGAGGATGCGGCGCGGACCGGGCCGGCGGCGCCGCCGATCGTCCCCGTTGACCGTGGCCGGCCGTTGCCGTTGTCGTTCGCGCAGCAGCGGCTGTGGTTCCTGCACCAGCTGGAACCCGACTCGACCGAATACAACGTGTACCGACCCATGCACATCGCCGGGGAGCTGGACGTGTCCGCGTTGCGCGGGGCGCTGGACGCGATCGTGGAGCGGCACGAGGTGCTGCGGACCCGGCTGGTCGCCGACGCCGAGGGGGTGCCCTGGCAGGTCGTCGACCCGCCGAGCGGGTGCCCGCTGGAGCTGGTGGACCTGAGCGGCGAGCCGGATCCGATGGGCGCGGTGCGTGATCGGATCGCGGCGGATGCGGCGGTGCCGTTCGATCTGGCGGTCGGTGTGATCCGGGGCGTGTTGTTCCGGCTGGGGCCGGACGATCATGTGCTCGGGCTGTCGATGCATCACGTCGTGTCGGACGAGTGGTCGGCGCGGATTCTGCGCGACGAGTTGGACGCGTTGTACCGGGCGTTCCGCGAGGGCCGGCCGTCGCCGCTGGCGGCGCTGCCGGTGCAGTACGCCGACTTCGCCGCGTGGCAGCGTGACTGGCTGTCGGGTGCGGTGCTGGAAGGCCAGCTGGACTACTGGCGCACCAGGCTGGCTGGCGCGCCCGTCCTCGAGCTGTCCACGGATCGGCCGCGCTCGGCGGTGCGTTCGTCGGCCGGCGACGTGGTGGAGTTCGAGGTGCCGCGGGACGTGGCCGAGGCGCTGCGGGAGGCGGCCCGGGGCAGCGCCGCGACGATGTTCATGACCCTGCTCGGCGCGTTCACCGTGCTGCTGGGCCGGTACGCCGGTCAGGACGACATCGTGGTCGGCACCCCGATCACCAACCGGAACCGGGCCGAGGTCGAGGGCCTGATCGGCTTCTTCGTCAACACCCTGGTCCTGCGCACCGACCTGTCCGGCGACCCGACGTTCGCCGAGCTGCTGGGCCGGGTGCGGCAGACGGCGCTGGAGGCCTTCGGGCATCAGGACGTGCCGTTCGAGCGGCTGGTCGACGAGCTGGTGGTCGAGCGGGACCGCGCCCGCACGCCGCTGTTCCAGGTGCTGTTCAACTACGTCACGGCCGGGCCGGAGTCGCCGCAGGACGCCGACGGTGGGCAGGCAGGTCTCGACGGTGAGGTGATCGAGGATGCCAAGTTCGACCTCGGTGTGACGCTGGGCGAGGCCGGTGACACCGTGCGGGGCTCGTTGCAGTACAGCACGGCGTTGTATGACCGGGTCACGATCGAGCGGCTCGCTGAGGAGTTCGTGGACCTGCTGGCTCGGCTGTCGCAGGACCCGGCCCGGCGGTTGTCCGCGCTGCCGGTGTCGGCAACGGCGGCGCGTGACCTCGCGGTCCGCAACGAGACCGGCCGTCCGGTGCCGGCGGTGTCGGGTGTCGCGGATCTCATCATCGAGCGCCCAGGCGTGGCCGTGGTGTCCGGCGCGCAGGAGCTGTCGTATGCGGAGTTGGAGCACCGGTCCAACCGTCTCGCGCATCTGCTGCGCTCGGCGGGGGCGGGTCCGGAGACGGTCGTCGGCGTGTGTCTGGAGCGAGGAGTCGACCTCGTTGTCGCGGCGTTGGCGGTGTGGAAGGCCGGTGCGGCGTACCTTCCGCTGGATCCGGACCATCCGGAGGACCGGCTGAGCTACATGCTGTCGGACAGCGCGGCCACGGTGCTGCTGGGCCGTGGTGCGGTGGCCGAGGTGCTGGCCGGCGGGGTGCGGCTGGTGCGCCCGGACGATCCGGCGTTGCCGGCGCAGCCGGCCGACCGGCCCGTGGTGGAGGCGTCGGCGGATCGATTGGCGTATGTGATCTACACGTCTGGGTCGACGGGGCGGCCGAAGGGTGTGCAGGTCAGTCAGCGCAATGTGGTGAACTTCCTGGCCAGCATGGCGGTGGAGCCGGGTCTGGGTGCGGATGACGTGCTGCTGGCGGTGACGACGTTCGGGTTCGACATCGCCGGGTTGGAGGTGTTCCTGCCGTTGACGGTCGGCGGCACGGTTGTGGTGGCCGATCGGGACACCGCCCGCAGCGGCGAACTGCTGGCGGGCCTGATCGAGCGGTCCGGGGCGAGCGTGATGCAGGCGACGCCGGCGACGTGGCGGATGTTGGTGGAGTCCGGCTGGGCGGGCGCGCCCGGGCTGCGGGTGCTGTGCGGTGGCGAGGCGTTGCCGGTCGCCCTGGCAGAGGCGCTGCTGGAGCGCACCGCCGGGGTGTGGAACATGTACGGGCCGACAGAGACCACGATCTGGTCCGCGTGCCGCCGGCTCGAGCCCGGCGCGGGTGTGGACCTGGGCGCGCCGATCGCCAACACGCAGTTCCTTGTCCTGGACGCGATGCTGCGCCCGGCGCCGGTCGGCGCGGTCGGGGAGCTGTGCATCGGCGGGGTCGGCGTTGCTCGCGGCTATCGGGATCGAGCGGATCTGACGGCGGAGCGGTTCATCGCCGACGCGTTCGCCGCCGACGGTTCGCGGTTGTACCGGACCGGCGACATCGTGCGGTGGCGGGCCGACGGGCGGCTGGACTTCCTGGGCCGGACCGACCATCAGGTGAAGATCCGCGGGTTCCGGATCGAGCTGGGCGAGATCGAGGCGGTGCTGTCCGCTCACCCCGACGTCGCGACCGCCGTCGTGGTGGCCCGGGCCGACAACCGCGAACAGCGGCTCATCGCATACCTCGTGCCGGCCGACCCGCAGCGGGGTGTGCCGTCCACGGACGAACTGCGCCGGCACCTGCGCCACGACCTGCCGGAGTACATGGTGCCGGCGGCGTTCGTCGAGCTGTCCGAGCTTCCGCTCAACCCGAGCGGCAAGACCGACCGGGCGGCCCTGCCCGAGCCCGGCGCCGGGCGGCCCGGCCTCGACGGCTACCGCGCGCCGAGCACTCCGCACCAGGAGACCCTCGCCGGCATCTGGGCCGGCGTGCTCGGCCTGGACCGGGTCGGCGTCACGGACGACTTCTTCGCCCTCGGCGGCCACTCGCTGCTGGCCACGCAGGTGATGTCGCGGATCGTCGCGGTCTACGGCCGCCAGTTGCCCCTCGCCGCCCTCTTCGACCGCCCGACCGTGGCCGGCCTCGCCGAGCTGGTCGAGGGGGCCGACGCGGGCGCCGCGCCGCCCGTCGTGCCCGTGGGCCGAGAGCGGCCGCTGCCGCTGTCGTTCGCGCAGCAGCGGCTGTGGTTCCTGCAGCAGCTGGACCCCGCGGCCGTCGAATACAACATGCCCGTGCCCCTGCGCCTGACCGCGCCCGTGGACGTCGCCGCGCTGGGGGCGGCCCTCACCGCACTGGTCGAGCGGCACGAGGTGCTGCGCACGCGGCTCGTCGCCGACGACGCCGGCCATCCGATCCAGGTCGTCGAGGCGCCGGCAGACTTCCGGCTCGAGGTCGCCGACCTGACGGGGACGGCCGACCCGGCGCTCGAGGCCGACCGGCGGATCGCGGCCGACGCGGCGACCCCGTTCGACCTGGCGACCGGCCCGCTGCTGCGCGGCGTGCTCTACCGCCTCGGCGACGACGAGCACGTGCTCGGGCTCTGCATGCACCACGTCGTGTCGGACCAGTGGTCGATGCGGATCCTGCAGGACGAGCTCGGCGCGCTGTACGAAGCGATCCGGCGGGGCGAACCGTCGCCGCTCGCGCCACTGCCGGTCCAGTACGCCGACTTCGCCGTCTGGCAGCGCGACTGGCTACGCGGCGAGGTCCTCGACCGCCAGCTCTCCTACTGGCGGGACCGCCTCACCGGCGCGCCCGTGCTGGAGCTGCCGACCGACCGCCCCCGCCCGGCGGTGCGGACCGTCAACGGCGACCGGGTCGTCTTCGACGTCCCGGCCGAGGTGGCCTCGGCCCTTCGGGCGCTGGCGCGACGCAACGCGGCAACCGTGTCGATGACGGTGCT
>NZ_BONQ01000244.1 GCF_016862795.1 Dactylosporangium siamense
GGGTTTGGTGTTGGTTGAGAATTGCACAGTGGATGCGAGCATCTTTAAAGCTTTTTGTGGTCAAGTTTTTAAGGGCGTACGGTGGATGCCTTGGCATCAGGAGCCGATGAAGGACGTGGGAGGCCGCGATAGGCCTGGGGGAGCTGTCAACCGAGCTGTGATCCCAGGGTGTCCGAATGGGGGAACCCGGCACCAGTCATGTGGTGTCACTCCTGCCTGAACACATAGGGCAGGTAGAGGGAACGCGGGGAAGTGAAACATCTCAGTACCCGCAGGAAGAGAAAACAACAGTGATTCCGTGAGTAGTGGCGAGCGAAAGCGGAAGAGGCTAAACCGTGCACGTGTGATACCTGGCAGGGGTTGCGTGTGCGGGGTTGTGGGACATGTCTGAATCGCGCTGCCATGCGGTTGCACAGTCAGAAAATTCTGGGTTAGTCGAAGTTCGCTGGAAAGCGGCACCGTAGACGGTGAGAGTCCGGTAGGCGAAAATCCTGGATCTGTGTTGGTGTGTTCCCGAGTAGCGGCGGACTCCTGTAATCTGCCGTGAATCTGCCAGGACCACCTGGTAAGCCTAAATACTCCCTGATGACCGATAGCGGACGAGTACCGTGAGGGAAAGGTGAAAAGTACCCCGGGAGGGGAGTGAAATAGTACCTGAAACCGTGCGCCTACAATCCGTCGGAGCGTCCTGTTACTTGTAGCAGGGGTGACGGCGTGCCTTTTGAAGAATGAGCCTGCGAGTTAGTGATACGTGGCGAGGTTAACCCGTGTGGGGGAGCCGTAGCGAAAGCGAGTCTGAATAGGGCGTTCAGTCGCGTGTCCTAGACCCGAAGCGGAGTGATCTAGCCATGGGCAGGCTGAAGCGCGGGTAAGACCGCGTGGAGGGCCGAACCCACCAACGTTGAAAAGTTGGGGGATGACCTGTGGTTAGGGGTGAAAGGCCAATCAAACTCCGTGATAGCTGGTTCTCCCCGAAATGCATTTAGGTGCAGCGTCACGTGTTTCTTGCCGGAGGTAGAGCACTGGATGGCCTAGGGGGCCTACAAGCTTACTGAAGTCAACTAAACTCCGAATGCCGGTAAGTGAGAGCGTGGCAGTGAGACTGCGGGGGATAAGCTTCGTAGTCGAGAGGGAAACAGCCCAGATCACCAGCTAAGGCCCCTAAGCGTGTGCTAAGTGGTAAAGGATGTGGGGTCGCATAGACAACCAGGAGGTTGGCTTAGAAGCAGCCACCCTTGAAAGAGTGCGTAATAGCTCACTGGTCAAGTGGTTCCGCGCCGACAATGTAGCGGGGCTCAAGCACACCGCCGAAGCTGTGGCATTCACATGATAACCCGGCTGATCCTTTCGGGGTGAGGTCCAGGTGTGTGGATGGGTAGGGGAGCGTCGTGTCACCGGTGAAGCGGCGGAGTGATCCAGCCGTGGAGGTGACGCGAGTGAGAATGCAGGCATGAGTAGCGAAAGCAGGGTGAGAAACCCTGCCGCCGGATGACCAAGGGTTCCAGGGCCAGGCTAATCCGCCCTGGGTGAGTCGGGGCCTAAGGCGAGGCCGAGAGGCGTAGTCGATGGATAACGGGTTGATATTCCCGTACCCGCGTAGAAGCGTCCATGCCGGACCCACTTGTACTAACCTCCGGATGCCTTGAAGCCTTCGGGTGGATGGGTTGATGTTGGGAACTTGGGTGGTAGTAGGCAAGCGATGGGGTGACGCAGGAGGGTAGCTGGACCCGGCCGGTGGTTGTGCCGGGGCAAGCGTGTAGCCCGCAGTGTAGGCAAATCCGCACTGCTTGAGGGTGAGACGTGAAGCGGAGCCGTTTCAGGCGAAGTCAGTGATCCCATGCTGCCGAGAAAAGCCTCTAGCGAGTTTCGAGCGGCCCGTACCCCAAACCGACACAGGTGGTCAGGTAGAGAATACCGAGGCGATCGGGCGAACTGTGGTTAAGGAACTCGGCAAATTGCCCCCGTAACTTCGGGAGAAGGGGGGCCACCGATGGTGAGACCACATGCTGGTGGAGCGGTTGGTGGCCGCAGAGACCAGGGGGAAGCGACTGTTTACTAAAAACACAGGTCCATGCGAAGTCGTAAGACGATGTATATGGACTGACGCCTGCCCGGTGCTGGAACGTTAAGGGGACCTGTTAGTCCGTGAGGGCGAAGCGGAGAACTTAAGCGCCAGTAAACGGCGGTGGTAACTATAACCATCCTAAGGTAGCGAAATTCCTTGTCGGGTAAGTTCCGACCTGCACGAATGGCGTAACGACTTCCCCACTGTCTCAACCACAGGCCCGGCGAAATTGCACTACGAGTAAAGATGCTCGTTACGCGCGGCAGGACGGAAAGACCCCGGGACCTTCACTATAGCTTGACATTGGTACTCGAATTCGATTGTGTAGGATAGGTGGGAGCCTGTGAAGCGGCCACGCCAGTGGTTGTGGAGGCAAGCTTGAAATACCACTCTGTTGGATTTGGGTATCTAACTTCGGACCGTGATCCGGTTCAGGGACAGTGTCTGGTGGGTAGTTTAACTGGGGCGGTTGCCTCCTAAAATGTAACGGAGGCGCCCAAAGGTTCCCTCAGCCTGGTTGGCAATCAGGTGTTGAGTGCAAGTGCACAAGGGGGCTTGACTGTGAGACTGACAGGTCGAGCAGGGACGAAAGTCGGGACTAGTGATCCGGCACTGGCAGGTGGAAGCGGTGTCGCTCAACGGATAAAAGGTACCCCGGGGATAACAGGCTGATCTTCCCCAAGAGTCCATATCGACGGGATGGTTTGGCACCTCGATGTCGGCTCGTCGCATCCTGGGGCTGGAGTAGGTCCCAAGGGTTGGGCTGTTCGCCCATTAAAGCGGTACGCGAGCTGGGTTTAGAACGTCGTGAGACAGTTCGGTCCCTATCCGCCGCGCGCGTAGGATACTTGAGAAGGGCTGTCCCTAGTACGAGAGGACCGGGACGGACGAACCTCTGGTGTGCCAGTTGTTCTGCCAAGAGCACGGCTGGTTGGCTACGTTCGGAAGGGATAACCGCTGAAAGCATCTAAGCGGGAAGCTCGCTTCGAGATGAGGTATCCCACCCCTTGAGGGTTAAGGCCCCCAGTTAGACCACTGGGTTGATAGGCCGGAAGTGGAAGCCTGGTAACAGGTTTGAGCTGACCGGTACTAATAGGCCGAGGACTTGACCTCATACACAAAGCTTTAATGACAACGCATCCACTGTGTGATTCTGAACCAACACCGGACGCACCCCAACCATGTGTTGGGTGTGCGGGGTTGACAGGTTCATAGAGTTACGGCGGCCATAGCGGAGGGGAAACGCCCGGTCCCATTCCGAACCCGGAAGCTAAGCCCTCCAGCGCCGATGGTACTGCACCCGAGAGAGTGTGGGAGAGTAGGACGCCGCCGGACAAA
>NZ_BONQ01000245.1 GCF_016862795.1 Dactylosporangium siamense
CCGTGGATGGCTTCGGCGAGCTGTTGCTGGTCGCAGCCGCAGAACAGCGCCGAGGTGCTCAGGATGGCGGGGTCGAGGAGGGCGAAGTAGGGCAGGGGCGCGTCGGCGTAGCAGGCGAGCAGCCGCAGGATCGGCCGGGCCAGCGGCATGCCCTGCCCGGTCAGGAGGTTGAGGGAGATCTCCCAGGTAGCGGTCATGACCTGGCGGGGCTCGCGGGCGGCGGGGAGGCTGCCGAGGGGTTTGCGATCCAGCGCCGCGACGGGATGGGTGTCGAGAGCAGTCCGGTAGTCGTTGTACCGGCGGATGATGCCCGGCCACGGGGCGGCACCGGCGGTGCTGCGCAGATAGGTGCCGGCCAGGTGAAGAGCGAGCGGGAGGCCGCCCAGCCGGTGCGCCAGGCGCCGGGCGTCTGCCTCGGTGCCGGCGGCCGACGGGGCCAGGTCCGTGAGAATGCGGGCGCCGTGGTCGTCGGGCAACGGTCTGAGCGTGTGGACGATCCAGGCGCCCCAGGTGCTCTGCCGGATGTCGCGGGTGGTGACCAGGACGGTCCCACGGCTACCGGAGCGTAGCCATCCGGTGCCGGTGCCGGGCGGGCTGCCGTGGCGGCCGAGCATGGCCGGGTCGTCGGCGTTGTCGACGATGAGCAGGAACGGCCCGGCCGTGGCGAGCAGGGCGGTGGCGAACAGGTCGACCGCCGTGTCGGCCGACTCCCACGCGACGGACACACGTGTGGTGGCGGCGCCCAGCGTCAGCGCGACCTGGCGTAGGCCGTTGCTGAGCGTGTCGGGGGTGGCGGCGGAGACCCACCACACCGGCATACGCGTCCCGGCCCGGCGCGCGATCTCCAGTGCGACAGTGGTCTTGCCGCATCCACCCATGCCCGCGACGATGTGCACTTGCCCGTTTCCGGCCATCACCGCCTCGTGGAGATGATCAATGCTTTCGTCGCGACCGTGGACGGCGTGGTCGATCAGGTCCATCGGGGGCGTGATGTCGTATGCCGGACTATCACCCCCGGATTCACCGGAAAGAATGAATTGCTTGTCGATGTAGTCGCGGCCTGCCTGCCAGACCTGGCCGCCGCGATCGGCGGTGCCGGCCTGCCGTTGCTGGATAGCGCCGCCGTGCGGGGTGGACATGGCGGTCATTGTGCCGCAGGAGTACAACTGGTGGCGTCAATAATCCAGCCTGGAGTGGCGCGACTTTTCGAATCCCGGAATGCCCTCGCCTGACGCTGGAAATGCCCACCGATTCGGAGGATATCCCGATGCCATTCGATCTTGTTGCGCTGGCGCAGAACGGCGCCGCGACCATCGTGGCGGCAATGGCCGCCGATGTGTGGCCCGCGGTCCGGGGCCGGCTGGGGCGGCTGTTCGGCAACGGCGACGCCACGCTCGAGGAACAGGCCCTGGCCGAGCTCGACGAGGCCCGCGCCGCGATCGACCACGCCGACGGCGACCACGCGGCCGGCGAAGCCCTCGGCGAACTGCGCGGTGCCCTGAAGGCCCGGCTGCGCACCGACCCGGACCTGGCCGCCGCGTTCCAAGCCCTCGTGGACGAGGTCGCAGCCCAACTCCCCACGCCCGTTGCCGGCACGACGATCACGCAACACGCCCGCGCCGACCGCGGCAGCACCGTCATCCAGGCCGGCCGCGACGTGAACCGTTGACAGCGCTAGCCAGACACGATGAGTAAACCCGTCCCCGAGCCGGCTCGGATCACGCAGGACGTCCACGCCGACCGCGGGTCGCTGGCAATCGCAGCCAGCGGCAACGTCACGATCACCACGGAGGCGGCTCGACGGGCGCTGTTAGCACCGCTGAGCCCGCCGACCGGCCGCGGTCCGGCCGAGCCGACCGTCCGGGGCCGCGACGACCTGCTCCGCGAACTGCGCGATGTGTACGACGACCCGGCCCGTCTGCCTCGTGTGCGGGTACTGGTCGGCATGGGCGGGTGCGGGAAGACGACCGTGGCCCGGGAACTGGTCCGCCACGCCGTACGCACCGGCGGGCCAGCGTGGTGGATCAGCGCCGCTACCGCAGACCTCCTCACCGACGGCATGCGCGCCCTGGCCGTCTACCTCGGCGCCGATCCCGGTGTGCTCGCTCATTCCAGCCTGCCCGACCTGCTCTGGCGGCACCTGACCATGCAGACGACGCCGTGGCTGCTCGTCCTGGACAATGCCGACGACCCGGACCATGTTCTCGGACCGCCCGGCGGCGCCATCACCGACGCCAACGGCTGGCTTCGCCCGACTCCGGCATCCGGCATGCTCGTCGTCACCAGTCGGGACCGTACCGCGGTCACCTGGGCTACTGACTGGATCATCTCGCACCACATCACTAACCTGCTGGCCGCGGACGGCGCCCAGATCCTCACCGAACTTGCCGGCTCCGCCGCCGGAACCCCGGCCGATGCGGCCCACCTGACCGCCCGGCTCGGCGGGCTCCCGCTGGCCCTGCGTACCGCAGGCGCGTACCTCCGCAACGCCGCCATGATCCCGCCCTGGTCCACTGGACCGGACACCATCCACACCTTCACCGAATACACCACCACGCTCGACACGGCACCCGCCGCGCCGGGCAGCGAGGCGACGCTGCTCGCCCTGGTCAACGACACCTGGGAACGCTCGCTCGACCTGCTCAAAAGCCGGGACATGCCGCAAGCCAGACCGCTGCTGCGCCTCCTCGCTTGCTTCGCCGACGCCCCCGTCCCCGGCCGGCTCATCGCCGAACCCGGCATCCTGGCTGATGCGCCCGGCCTCGCCGGTCTGACGAACACCCAAATCTGGCAGCTCCTTCAACA
>NZ_BONQ01000246.1 GCF_016862795.1 Dactylosporangium siamense
TTCCGGTTGGCAATCGGGGTGCCCACCACGATGTCGTCCTGACCGGTGTACCGCGACAGCAGCACATTGAACGCCGCGAACACCGTCATGAACATCGACACACCAGCGGCCCGGGACAGCGCCCGGAGGCCCTCGGACACCTCGCGTGGCACGGTGAACGCCATCGCCGCCCCGGCCGTGGACCGCTGCGGCGGGCGCGGGCGGTCGGCCGGCAGCTCCAGCACCGGCAGCCCTTCCAAGCGGTCCCGCCAGTGGTTCAGCTGCGCCTGCAGCACCTCGCCGGTCAGCCACTGCCGTTGCCAGACTGCAAAGTCGGCGTATTGCACCGGCAACTCCGGCAACCGCTCCCCGCGATAGAGTGCATCGAGCTCTTGCCGCAGGATCGCCGACGACCATTCGTCGCCCACCACGTGGTGCATCGCGAGGGCCAGCACATGCTCGCGTCCATCCACCCGCAGCAGTGTCGCCCGGAACAATGAACCTGCCGCGAGGTCGAAGGGCACCACGGCGTCGGCCGCCAGCCATGCGTCCACCTCCGCGGCGGGCACCTCGACGATCGGCAGGTCGAAGCGGAAGATCGGCGGGTCGATCACCTGCCATGGCACGCCGTCGGCGTCCGCCACCAGGCGGGTCCGCAGCACCTCGTGCCGCCCGACCAATGCGCCCAACGCCGCGACCAGGGCCGGCACGTCGAGGTCGTCGGGCAGGGGAATCGGCATCGGCGTGTTGTACTCGACCGAGTCCGGGTCCAGCTGGGCGAGGAACCACAGCCGCTGCTGGGCGAACGACAACGGCAGCTGCCCGTCGCGTCCCACCGGCACGATGGGCGTCGCGGCCGGTGCGACGGCGTTCTCGACGGGCACCGGCGCACATGCCGCGAGCGCCGGGATCTCGGCCAGCTCGGCGACGGTCGGCGTGTCGAACAGCGCCGCGACCGGCAGCTCGACCTCGAACGCCAGCCGCACCCTCGACACGACCCGGGTGGCCAGCAGCGAGTGCCCGCCCAGCGCGAAGAAGTTGTCATGGACGCCGACCCGCTCAACGCCGAGAACCTCGGCCCAGATCCCGGCCAGCACCTCCTGCACCGGACCCTCCGGCGCTACGAACGCGTCGGCGGGCCGCGAGAGGTCCGGTGCCGGCAGCGCCGCCCGGTCGACCTTGCCGTTCGCCGACAACGGCAACGCCGGCAACGACACGAACACCGACGGGACCATGTACTCCGGCAACCGCGACCGCAACGCCACAGCATCGACAGCAGCACCGACCACATACGCCACCAACCGCTGCCGCTCATCAGCGACAACGACCGCGCCCGCCACCCCGGGCAGCTCCCGCAACGCCGCCTCAACCTCGCCGAGCTCGACCCGGAACCCACGCACCTTCACCTGATGGTCGGCACGGCCCAGGAACTCCGGCCGGCCGTCAGACCGCAACCGCACCAGATCACCCGTGCGATACCACCGCGTGCCGTCACCCGCGATCGGGTCAGCGACAAACCGCTCCGCAGCCAGATCCGGCCGGCCGAGATAGCCACGAGCGACACCCGCACCGGCAATCACCAACTCACCGGCCACCCCGACCGGCACCTGATTACCCCACCGGTCAACGACATACCAGCGGGTCCCCGCGATCGGGGTGCCCAGCGTCACCGGACCATCCGACGTCACAAGATCACACGCCGACCACACCGTGGTCTCCGTCGGGCCGTACATATTCCACAACGCCGCGACCCGCCCGGCCAACGCCGCCGCCAACGCCGCCGGTAGCGCCTCACCACCACACCACGCCCGCAGCCCCGCCGAACCCACCCAACCGTCGTCGAGCAGCATCTGCCACGTCGCCGGCGTGGCCTGCATGACAGTAACGCCGCAAGCGTCGATCAACCGGGCCAGAGCCCGCGGCGAACGCACCTCATCCCGGTCCGCGATCACAACCTGACCGCCGCACACCAACGGGCCGAACAGCTCCAGGCCGGCGATGTCGAACCCGAACGTCGTCACCGCCAGCAGCACATCCCGGTCGGTAAGCCCCGGCCGGGACACCATCGCCGCCAGCAACGACACCAGGTTGCCGTGCGTGACAGCAACGCCCTTCGGCCGACCCGTCGAGCCCGACGTGTACATGACATAAGCCACCTGACCGGCCAACACAACCGAACCCGGATCGTCGACGCCGTCGAACCCGTCAAGCCCGTCAAGCCCGTCAAGCACCAGCGACGCACCACTGTCAGCGACAATGAACGACAACCGCTCCGCCGGCAGATCCGGATCCAGAGCCAGATACGCCCCGCCGGTACGCCAGACGGCCAACGCCGCCACCACAAGATCAGGCCCACGCTCCAGACGCAACCCGACCACCGACCCAGGCCCGACACCCGCCGCCGCCAACCGCCCCGCAAACACCCCGACCCGCTCCACCAGCCGCCCATAGGTCAGCTGCACCGCGCCGCTACGCACAGCCACCGCGTCCGGGTCGGCCAACGCCCGGGCCGCGACGAGCTCGTGCACCGCGCCACCCCACGGCACCGCGTCCCCGCCGTCACACCACACGGCCAAATCCCGGACCTCGGCCCCGGACAGCATCGGCAGCCGCGACACCCGCCGGCCAGCATCGGCGGCCACCCCTTCGAGGATCCGCTGCAGATGCCCCACGAACCGCTCCACGGTCGCCGCGTCGAACAACGCCGTCGCGTACTCCACACCACCGACCAACTCACCACCG
>NZ_BONQ01000247.1 GCF_016862795.1 Dactylosporangium siamense
CGACGAGTGGTCCTCGACGGTCCTGCATCGTGAGCTTGATGCGCTCTATCACGCCCGTGAGTTGCCGCCGCTGAGTGTGCAGTATGCCGACTTCGCTGTTTGGCAGCGGCGGTGGCTGACCGGCGACGTGCTGGACAGGCAGCTCGGCTATTGGCGTGGGCGGCTCGAGGGTGCGCCGGTGCTGGCGTTGCCGATTGACCGGCCGAGGCCGCTGGTGCGGTCTTCGGCGGGTGCCGTGTCGACGTTTGTCGTGCCGGCGGACGTGGTCGAGGGCCTGCGGGTGTTGTCGCGGGCCGCTGGTGTGTCGATGTTCATGACGGTGTTCGCGGCGTTCAACGTGCTGCTGGCCCGGTACACCGGTCAGGACGACATCGTGGTGGGTACCCCGATCGCGAACCGGAACCGGGCGGAGACCGAACCGTTGATCGGCTACTTCGTCAACACCCTGGTCCTGCGCACGGACCTGACCGGCGATCCGACCTTCACCGAACTGCTGCACCGGGTGCGCACGCACACGCTGGCCGCCTACACCCACCAGGACGTCCCGTTCGAACGTCTCGTCGAGGAACTCGGCACCGACCGCGACCGCTCCCGCACCCCGCTGTTCCAGGTCCTGTTCAACTACTTCACCGACGGCGACCCAGCCGGCGCGGAACAGACCCGGGAAGCCCTGGCCAAGTTCGACCTGCGGCTGATCATGTCGGAGTCCGGCGGCGGCGCCGTGCACTACGCGACCCGGCTCTTCCACGACGCCACCATCCACCGGCTCATCGGTCACCTCCAACAGGTGCTGGCAGCCGTCGCCGGCAACACCGACATCCGACTGTCGCAACTGCCGCTGCACACCACATCACCGGCTGTCACCCACCGCGGTGTCCCGGCCGTCACCGGCGTCGAGGCCCTCATCGACACCGCCACCGACACCATCGCGGTCACCAGCCACGGCCACACCCTCACCTACCGGCAGCTGCAGACCCGGGCCAACCAACTCGCGCACCATCTGCGCGCTGCCGGCGTCACCACCGAGTCCGTCATCGGCGTGGCCACCGAACACGGCACCGACTTCACCACCGCCGTGCTGGCCATCTGGCGCGCCGGCGGCGCCTACCTCCCCCTGGACCCGACCCAACCCACCCGCCGCACCGCCCACATGCTCACCGAAGGCGGCGTCACCCTCATCCTCGGCACCACCGACACCCTCGCCGACCTCCCCACCGGCCGCCTCCGCACCATCAGACTGGACGACCCCAACATCGACCAGCACCTCCACCACCCACCAACTCCGGCGTCGGCCGCCACCCTGGACCGGGTCGCCTACGTGCTGTTCACGTCCGGGTCGACCGGACAACCCAAAGCCGTCCAGGTCACCCACCGCGGCCTGGTCAACTACCTCACCACCGTCCCGGACGCCATCGGCATCGGCACCCCCGGCGCCAGCTACGCCCTGCTGCAACGACCGAACACCGACTTCGCCAACACCCTGCTCTACACCGCCCTCACCACCGGCGGCACCGCCCACTTCCACGACCCCCACACCACCACCACCATCCCCGACACCATCAACTACACCAAAATCGTCCCGTCCCACCTGACCGCCCTCGGCCCCGAACACATCACACCAAACCGCGGGCTCATCCTCGGCGGCGAAGCCACCCCCCTCGACCTCGCCCACCACCTCCTCACCACCACCACCAACACCACAGCCGGCGGCGGCGGCCGTACCGTCGCCAACCACTACGGACCCACCGAAACCACCATCGGCGTCGCCGCCACCCTGCTCCACCCCGAACACCTCACCGACGGCACCGTCCCCATCGGCGCCGCCCTACCCAACACCCGCCTCTACCTCCTGGACCACAACCTACGACCAGTCCCCACCGGCACACCCGGCCACCTCCACGTCGCCGGACCCAGCCTCGCCCGCGGCTACCGCAACCGACCCGACCTGACCGCCGACCGGTTCATCGCCGACCCGTTCACCAGTGACGGCAGCCGCATGTACGCCACCGGCGACCTCGCCCGCCAACGCCCCGACGGACTCCTCACCTACCTCGGCCGCATCGACAACCAGATCAAAATCCGCGGCCACCGCATCGAACCCACCGAAATCCAAACCGCCCTACAGTCACACCCCACCATCAACCACGCCGTCATCACCAACGACGGACCACGCCTCATCGCCTACCTCGTCACCAACCCCACCACCGACACCCCACCCACCGTCACCGACCTCCGCGCCCACCTCACCGACCAACTCCCCGACCACATGATCCCCACCACCTACATCCACCTCGACACCATCCCACACACCACCAACGGCAAAATCGACTACACCGCACTCCCCAACCCCGACCACAACCGACCCGAACTCACCACCACACCCACCCCACCCACCACACCAACCCAACACACCCTCACCACCATCTGGACCGACACCCTCGGCATCAACAACATCGGCATCCACGACAACTTCTTCGACCTCGGCGGACACTCACTCCTCGCCACCCAGG
>NZ_BONQ01000248.1 GCF_016862795.1 Dactylosporangium siamense
AGACCAGCCCGGCGCACTTCATGCAGTGGTCGCTGGCATCAGTCACCACGAAGGTGCTGACGGATGCGGCCACCAACCCGCCCACCTACCAGAACGTCGACCGGTGGACCCTCGATCATGACTTCCTGAATCCGGGTGATGCCAGTCCGGCGGCGTTGTGGTTGGAGGGGTTGCAGCACACCGGGTTCAAGGGCAGCACTTCGTTGTCGGAGCCGCCGATGGCGTTCGGTGGTGGCGCGTTGGACAACCGGGTCGACTACAACCTCGCTGCTGGTGTGCTGAAGCTGCGCCGGTTCCGGCTGGGCAGCATCGAGAACGGCACCGGTGGTCTGGTGACGGTGTACTACGCCGGAACGGACTGCAGCCCGACGAGCATCCCCGAGGGCAACGCGAACAACAACATCTATCGGTGTTTCCCGCAGTACTGGTCACCGGAGGGCGGCACGGCGGGGTTCGGCTGGTTCCACAAATATGTGGTGACCGCGGTGCAGCAATCGGACCTGGCTGATGCGACCGCGCTGCCGGTGTTGACGAGTTACACCTACAGCCTGACGCATTCCTCGACGAATGTGTTGTGGGGCCATGATGCGAACGAGACGTCGCCGCTGTCGCGGCGGTCGTGGTCGGACTGGCGTGGCTACACCGATGTCACCACCACGACCGGGCCGGTCGGCGGCACGCAGTCGGTGTCCTCGTCGCTGTACTACCGCGGTTTGAACGGTGACCGGGCCAGCGACACCGGTGGTGCTCGCGCATCCACGATCACCGACTCGCAGGGCACCACGACCGATGTCAACGTGCTGCGTGGGAAGCTGCGGGAGGAGACGTCGTTCCGTCCGGGTGGGCTGGCGTACTCCTCGACGTTGCACAGCTACGGCTACGGCACCGTCGCGATGCGAGACCTGGCGTACGGGATGGGGAACCTGGTCGCGAACAATTTCGCTGAGACCGAGGTCCGCACTCGCACCCACACCACCAGCCCGGCGGGGGTCGAGGGGTGGCGGTGGACGAAGACCACCACCACCACGGACAGCTACACCCTGCCGACCCTGATCCGCGACTACGGTGACGAGGCCGACTCGACCGACGACCGTTGCACCGAGATCACCTACGCCGACCGCAGTGTCGACCCGAGCAGCGGCCGCTACCACGTCAACTACCAGCGGCAGACCCTGCAGACTTACTGCAACGTGTATGGGCCCGGCCACTACCAGGGCGGGACGTTCACCTACTACGACGGCAACACCACCGGCACCGGTCCAGTCGGCCAGGGCCTCGTGACCAAGGTCGACGCGCTGAGCAACGTCGACTACAGCGTGCCGATGAGCCCGGTCCTGAGCTGGCAGAACACCACCAACACCGGCTACGACAGCTACGGCCGGGTCGTATGGACCCGTGACCCGATGAACGACAACGCCCACAAAACCACGATCCAGTACACCCCCGCCGTGGACGCTCCGGTTGTCACGACCGTGACGACCAATCCGCTCGGGCACGCCACGACCATCACGTCGGACGGTGCCCGCGGCGTACCAGTCGCGATCAAGGATGCCAACAACAAGACCACCACGGCGGTCTACGACCCGCTGGGCCGGCGCACCGACGTGTGGCTCAACCGCACAGCCACCGGCACGCCGGACTCCCACTACGTGTACACGTTGTGGACCGTCGCTGCGCCGTCGCCGACCTCGATCGCCACGACCGTGCTGGGCCCGAACGGCAACGGGATCACCAGCTACGACGTGTACGACGGCAACCTGCGGCAACGGCAACACCAGAGCCAGGCCCCGCAGGCCAACGGCGGCCGGATCGTCACCGACACCCAGTACGACGGACGTGGCCTCACCGGCAAAACCACCACGTTCTGGAACGTGAACGCGCCGGCGGCCGCGCTCGCCGGGTTCAACGACACCGACCCTGGTGTCAAGAACCAGCACCGCTACACCTACGACAGCCTCGGTCGGCAGACCATCGACGCGTTGTACTCCGTCAACACCCTGCAGTGGCAGACCACCACCGCGTACGACGGCAACTTCACCACCGTCACGCCACCCGCCGGCGGCACCCCCACTACCACCTACGTCAACGGCCGCGGCAAGACCACCGAACTACGCCAATACCTCGGCAGCACCCCCACCGGCAGCTACCACGCCACCACCTATTCCTACGATCTCCTTGACCGGCTGCGGACCACGGCCGACCAGTCCGGCAACACCTGGACCACCAACTACAACCTGCTCGGCCAGGTCGTCTCCACCACCGACCCGGACAAGGGCACCATCAACACCAGCTTCGACCTGGCCGGTCGGCCGACCACGGTCACCGACGCACGTCCAGGCAGCAGCACGACCACGAAGTACGACGAACTCGGCCGCAAAACCGGCCTGTACGACGGGGTCGGCACGACCGGGTTCAAGCGAG
>NZ_BONQ01000249.1 GCF_016862795.1 Dactylosporangium siamense
GTGGTCATCAGGTTCGCTGGCGACTCCGGCGACGGCATGCAGCTCACCGGTGACCGGTTCACATCGGAAACCGCGCAGCTCGGCAATGACATCTCGACCTTGCCCAACTTCCCCGCGGAGATCCGCGCGCCCGCCGGCACCCTGCCGGGCGTGTCGAGTTTCCAGGTCCATTTCGCCGACTTCGACATCCTCACCCCCGGTGACGCGCCCAACGTCCTGGTGGCGATGAACCCCGCCGCGCTCAAGGCGAACCTCGCCGACCTGCCCAAGGGCGCCTCGATCATCGTCAACACCGACGAGTTCACCAAACGCAACCTGGCCAAGGTCGGCTACGCCGCCAACCCCCTCGAGGACGGCTCCCTCGACGGATGGGCCGTCGCCCCCGTCGGGCTGACCTCGATGACGGTGAAGGCCCTCGAGTCACACGGCGTGTCGAAGAAGGACGCCGAACGCGCCAAGAACATGTTCGCGCTCGGCCTGCTGTCCTGGATGTACTCCC
>NZ_BONQ01000250.1 GCF_016862795.1 Dactylosporangium siamense
CCAAGCACAAGAAGTTCGGCGTGACCACCGTGCAGGCCGAGGACGAGATCGCCGCGATCGGCGTCGCCCTCGGCGCGGCCTACGGCGGCGCGCTCGGTGTCACCACCACGTCCGGGCCCGGCGTCGCGTTGAAGGGCGAGACGATCTCCCTCGCGGTGGCGCTGGAGCTGCCGCTGCTGATCATCGACGTGCAGCGGGCCGGGCCGTCGACCGGCCTGCCCACGAAGACCGAGCAGGCCGACCTGAACATGGCGTTGTACGGCCGGCACGGCGAAGCCCCGGTCGCGGTCATCGCACCCCGGTCCCCCGCCGACTGCTTCAACGCCGCGATCGAAGCCGCCCGGATCGCGCTCACGTATCGCACGCCGGTCATCCTGCTGTCGGACGGGTACATCGCCAACGGCTCCGAGCCGTGGCGGCTGCCGGAGGTCGCGGACCTGCCGGACCTGCGCACCGAGTTCGCGACCGAACCCAACGGTGAGGACGGTACGACGTTCCTGCCGTACCTGCGGGACCCGGTCACCCTCGCCCGCCCCTGGGCGGTCCCCGGCACCCCCGGCCTGGAACACCGCATCGGTGGCCTGGAGAAGGCCGACAAGACCGGTGACATCTCCTACGACCCCGCCAACCACGACTTCATGGTCCGCACCCGCGCCGCCCGTATCGACGGCATCGAGGTGCCGGACGTGGAGGTCGAAGACCCCGACGGCAACGCTCGGGTCCTGGTCCTGGGGTGGGGGTCCACCTACGGGCCGATCGGCGCCGCCGCCCGCGCGCTGCGCCAACGGGGCCTGCCGATCGCCCAGGCGCACCTGCGGCACCTCTCGCCGATGCCGCGCAACCTTGGTGCGGTCCTCGCCGCCTACGACAAGGTCGTCATCCCGGAGATGAACCTCGGCCAGCTCGCCGGCGTCATCCGCTCGAAGTTCCTGATCGACGCGATCGCCTACAACCAGGTCCGCGGCCTGCCGTTCACCGCCGCGGAACTGGAGACCGTGCTGGAGGAAGTGGTCAAGAATGCCTGAAGCGCTCAACCTCACCATGAAGGACTTCAAGTCCGACCAGGAGGTGCGCTGGTGCCCCGGCTGCGGCGACTACGCCATCCTCGCCGCCGTCCAGTCGTTCATGCCCGAACTCAACATCCCGCGTGAGCGGATCGTGTTCGTCTCCGGTATCGGCTGCTCCTCACGGTTCCCGTACTACATGAACACCTACGGCATGCACTCCATCCACGGCCGCGCCCCCGCGATCGCCAGTGGCCTGTCGGTGTCCCGGCCTGACCTGTCGGTGTGGGTCGTCACCGGTGACGGCGACGCGTTGTCGATCGGCGGGAACCACCTGATCCACGCCCTGCGCCGCAACGTCAACCTGAAGATCCTGCTGTTCAACAACAAGATCTACGGCCTGACGAAGGGGCAGTACTCACCGACGTCGGAGATCGGCAAGGTCACCAAGTCGACGCCGGCGGGGTCGGCGGACTCGCCGTTCAACCCGATCTCCCTGGCGCTGGGCGCGGAAGCTTCGTTCGTGGCCCGGACCATCGACTCGGACCGTAAACACCTGCAGTCGGTGCTGCGCGCGGCGGCCGAACACCGCGGATCCGCGTTCGTGGAGATCTACCAGAACTGCAACATCTTCAACGACAACGC
>NZ_BONQ01000251.1 GCF_016862795.1 Dactylosporangium siamense
AGGCGGTCCATCACCCCGGTGACGTAGGCCAACAGGCCCCCGTGCGTGACCTGCACACCCTTCGGACGACCCGTCGAACCCGACGTGAACATCACATACGCCACCTGATCCGGGCGCACCGTCAGCGACGGCGGGACGGCCGGCATCATCGACAGCCACGCCTCGGTGGCCGGGTCGTCGATGACCACGGTACGCAAGCGACCCACAGGCAGCTCATCCACCAGATCCGACGAACCCAGCACCACCGACACCCGCGCCTGACCCAACATGTCCACCAAACGCGCCGCCGGAAGACCCGCATCCAACGGCACATACGCACCGCCGGCCTTCCACACCGCCACAATCAACACCGCCGCGTCGACGCCAGGCCCGACCGCAACGCCCACCACCGACTCCGGCCCGACCCCGACCGCCCGCAGCACGCGCGCCAGCTGGTTCGACCGGTCCTGCAGGTCGGCGTAGGTCAGCTCCACCCCGCCCGCCGACACCGCGACCGCGTCCGAGCCGCCGATGAGCTCGTGCACCCCGGCCGCGCCGGGCAGGGCCGCGGCGGTCTCGTTCCAGCGGACCAGCTCCGCGCGCTCGGCGGCGCTCAGCAGGGGAAGCGCCGACAGTCGGCGGCCGCCGTCCGCGGCGACCGCGCCGAGCAGCTCCAGGACGTGGCCGACCAGCCGCTGGACCGCCGCCCGGTCGAACAGCGCCGTGGCGTACTCGACGCCGGCCGAGAGCCGGCCGCGGTCCTCGCCGACGACCAGCCGCAGGTCGAACTTGGCCACCACGCCGCCCGGCACGTCGGACAGCGCGGTCTCCGGGAAGTAGTTGAACAGCACCTGGAACAGCGGCGTCCGGGACCGGTCCCGCTCGGTCACCAGCTCGTCGACCAGCTGCTCGAACGGCACGTCCTGGTGCCCGTACGCATCCAACGCCGTCTGCCGAACCCGACCCAGCAGCTCCTCGAACGTCGGATCGCCCGACAGATCCACACGCAACGCCAAGGTGTTGACGAAGAACCCGATCAAACCCTCGGTCTCAGCCCGGTTGCGGTTCGCGATCGGCGTACCCACCACGATGTCGTCCTGACCGCTGTAGCGGCTCAGCACCAGGGTGTACACCGTCAGGAGGGTCATGAACATCGTCGCGCCGCTGCGCCGCGACAGGTCCTCCAGGCCGGCCGTGACCGCCTCGGGTATGTCGAACTTGATCATGTTGCCGGCCGACGAACGGACCGCGGGCCGCGGCCGATCCGTCGGCAGCTCCAACGTCGGGGCGCCGGCCAGCCGGTCGCGCCAGTAGCCGAGCTGGCTGTCGAGGATCTCGCCCGAGAGCCACTGCCGCTGCCACACGGCGAAGTCGGCGTACTGCACCGGCAGCGGCGCCAGCGGCGACTCCTCGCCCGCCCGGAACGCCTGGTACAGCTGCCGGATCTCGCGCCGGATGATGGCGACTGACCACTCGTCCGCGACCACGTGGTGCAGGCAGATGCTCAGGACGTGCTGCTCGGCCGTGAGCCGGTACAGCGAGGCCCGGAACAGCGGGCCGGTGGCCAGGTCGAAGGACGCGGCCCGGTCCCCGGCGACCAGGTGCTCGGCCGCGGCCCAGGGCATCGGCTCGCCGGACAGGTCGACGCACGCGAGCTCGATCGGGCTCGGCGCGTCGACGGCCTGGCACGGCAGCCCGTCGTCGGCCGTGACCAGCCGCGTCCGCAGCACCTCGTGCCGCTCGACCAGCGCGCCCAGCGCCGCGTTCAGCGCCGCGAGGTCGAGCTCGCCGAGCACCTGGATCTGCACCGAGACGTTGTAGTCGGCGGAGTCCGGGTCCATCTTGTGCAGGAACCACAGCCGCCGCTGCGCGAACGACAGCGGCAGCCGTCCGTCGCGGTCGGCGGGCGGGATGCGCCCGTCCCGCGCGCCGGCGCCGGCCTCGAGCAGCTCGACCACCGCGGCACGATGCAGCTGCAGGAGGTCCTGGAGCTCCTTGGTGAGGGTGTCCCGCGGCGCCGTCACCCGCAGCCGACCGCCAACGAGATGAAGTCGGACCCCCCGGCTCTCCAGCTCGCGCAGAAGATCAGCAGCAGACATGGTCATTGAGAAACCCCGTCCTCGTCGCGTCGCGCTTCCGAATGCCGCTCAAGACTTTGGTGGACTTCTTCGTCCGACATCTGTTCGATCTCGGCCAGGATGGCGGCCTCGATCGTGGCCGCCAGCTCACGGACGGTCGGCAGCTCGAACACGGCCGCCAGCGGCAGCTCGACACCGAACCTCGTCCGGATCCGGGTGGTGACGCGGG
>NZ_BONQ01000252.1 GCF_016862795.1 Dactylosporangium siamense
GGAACGCCGGCAGCCGCCACGGACGGCGCCCGCCGACGACGACGTCCCGGCGCAGCGCCGCCCATGCACCAGGAACTCGTTGACCAGGTGGGCGACGACTCCGGCGACGGGAACCCGCGAGTCGCCGAGCCACCGCAAGTGAAACCCTTACGCCGCGACAACCGACGACAGACCTGACAAAGCCCTACCAGTGCTGTGACCGGAATCGTCGGCCGGGTTGGGGTCAGGCCGCTCGGGTGGCGGGCTGACCCCAGCGGCGTCGTCGTTCGGAGCGGACGCGGGCTCGTTCGCGGCGTTGGGCGGCCGGGGCGTCGGGGCGTCCACCCGCCTGCTATGCGATCGTGTGCAGCTGTCCGATCTCGGCGATGCGCCGGCCTTCCGAGCGGCACACCCAGACGGCGGAACCATCGACGATCCGGGCGGCCATCGGATGTTGATGCCCGGGGCACTCCGGCCATTGCATTCCTTCGTATCCGGCGAGATGGTCCTGGACGGCATTCGCCACGGAAACGGCGCTCTGCACCGCACTCAGCTCGGTGTTCAGGCCGAAGCTGAACCTCCGCTCGGGACCGCTACCCAGCCCCACGGTCCAGAACGTGTCCGGAACCGGTTCATCGGTTGATCGGGGCGCGGCCTGCCACGTCGCATCCGGCAGTGCCGCATCGAGTTCTGCCATTGTCATGAGATCGTGCCCGACCAGGCTGCATGCGGACTGGATCGTGGCCGGCGCGCCGAGTGACGGCGGGCCGGCCACGAGCCAGACGAGAAGGTCTGCCATTGGGACGACGTTAGCTTACGGATTCGGGGTGATCTGGACCGTCGTCGTGACGCTCACCTCGCGAGTCGCACCCGCGGGCGCGATCGGCAGGCCGGCGTTGCTGACCACGTAATCGAATGTGAAACCCGCGTTGACCAGACCGCCCGGGGACTGGAACGAACACGAACCGACCAGCCGCATGTTGTGTCCGATCGGATTCCACGGAACCGTCGAATGCCACAGATATCCGACCGGGATACCCGAGTGGTTGTCGTGATACGAGGTCAGCGTGCTGCCGTCCAGATTCCACGCGTCACAAGTCATCACGGCGCCTGGCGCGAGTGCCTGCACGCCGGCAGAGAACCGCCAGCTCCACGCCATCGGATTTCCTGTGGAATACGTCACCTGACCCGTCAGGCGGCCGGTGGAGTCGTAGTACTCGTAGTAGGGCGACGAATACGTGAACTGATGCGATGTTGCACTGGCCTGAGCCGCGTTCGGGACCAGCCCGAGCACTGCGATCATTGCGGTGAGCCCGACCGCAGCACGGACGATTACCTTTTTCAACGATGCCTCCGTTCATCGATGGACGAGAATTACCATAGCAATTGAAGAAATTCGAAACCCGATCCGAACGTGAATTCGAGGTAAGGATTCCGTACTTGCTCCGTTCATCCGGCGTCGATGCAGCGCCATGGTCTCAGCCGCGCCTCCGGCGCAGGCTGTGCGAGCGCAGCGAGCATTGGGGGTCCGGGGTGAGAATCCCCCGGCGGGACCCGCCGCGGAGCGGTGGGGCAGCCAGTGTGCTGAGTCGTTGATTCATTGATCGATTGTTCGACATGGGCGATGGCCGTCGCCCGAAGCTGGCGGGCGATCGGACTCAAGCCGCACCAGGTCGACAACTGGAAGCTGCCGACCGACCCGCTGTTCATCGACAAGGTCCGCGACATCGTCGGGTTGTATCTCGACCCGCCCGACGCCGCCATGGTCCTCGCGGTGGACGAGAAATCTCAGATCCATGCCCTGGACCGCACGGCGCCGGTGTTTCCGATGATGCCCGCCACGCCTGGCCGGCAGACCCACGATTACATCCGTCACGGCACCACCAGCCTGTTCGCCGCCCTGGATGTCGCCACCGGCAACGTCATCGGTCAGACCCAGCGCAAACATCGCCATCAGGAGTTCCTGCGCTTCCTGCGCACCATCGACCGCGCCACCCCACCGGACCTGGACCTGCACCTCGTCCTGGACAACTACGCCACCCACAAGACACCCGCCATCCAGCAGTGGCTGCTGAAGCACCCCCGATTCCACCTGCACTTCACGCCGACCTACTCGTCCTGGCTCAACCTCGTCGAGCGCTGGTTGGCCGAACTGACCAACCGCAAACTCCGCCGCTCCACCCACCGCAGCGTCGCGAACCTGGAAACCGACGTCGACGCCTGGATCGCGGCGTGGAACGCCGACCCGAA
>NZ_BONQ01000253.1 GCF_016862795.1 Dactylosporangium siamense
CGCCGTCAACGCGGCGATCAACGCCTCCCGGTCGACGTCGCCCGGCAACCGGACCGCCATCGGCATGTTGTACTCCACCGAACCCGGCTCCAGCCGGTGCAGGAACCACAACCGCTGCTGCGCGAACGACAACGGCAACGGCCGGCCCCGCTCGACCGGCACGATCGCCGGCGCCACCATCCCCGGGGCGGCCGCCTCGATCACCCGGCTCAACCCCGCCACCGTCGGCGCATCGAACAGCGCCGCCACCGGCACTTCGACCTCCAGCACCGCGCGGATCCGCGACACCACCCGGGTCGCCAGCAGGGAGTGCCCGCCGAGGTCGAAGAAGTTGTCGGTGGCACCGACCCGCTCCACGTCGAGCAGCCCGGCCCAGATCCCGGCCAGCAGATCCTGCACCGCCCCGACCGGCGCCACGTATCCACCCGACAGCTCCAGCCGGCTTCCGTCCACCACCGCCAGGCCGGCCCGGTCGACCTTGCCGTTCGGCGTCAACGGCAACGTCGCCAGCTGCACGAACACCGCCGGGATCAGATACTCCGGCAGCCGCCCGGCCAGGAACGCCCGCAACTGCTCCACCGCCAGTGCGCCGCGCGGGACCACGTAGGCAACCAGCCGGTCCCCACCGTCCGAGACAACCACCGCCGCCGCCACCGCCGGATGACCCTCCAGCGCGTGCTCGACCTCACCCGGCTCGACCCGGAACCCCCGCACCTTCACCTGGTCATCGGCGCGGCCCAGGAACAGCAGACCGCCGTCCACGCCGCGCCGGACCCGGTCACCGGTCCGATACCACCGGCCGCCGCCAGCCGCCGCAACAAACCTCTCGGCGGTCAACGCCGGCCGGCCCAGGTATCCCCGCGCCAGCCCGACCCCGCCGATGAACAACTCGCCGACCGCACCCACCGGCACCGCGGACAGATACCGGTCCAACACCTGCAACCGCACCCCCGGCAACGGACCGCCGATCGGCACCGGACCCTGGTCCTCGGAGCGCTCCGACACCGGCCAGAACGTCGAGTCGATCGTTGCCTCGGTCACCCCATACGCGGTCAGAACCCGCACCCCGGCGCCGAGCACCCGACGGGCCCGCTGCGCCGACTCCCATCGCCATACATCCGTCGTGACCACGACCAGCCGCAACGCCGGCAACGCCAGACCGCCACGCTCCAGGTGGTCCACCAGCTCATCGACGTACCGCGGCGCGGACTCGAACGCCTGCACCTCCTGCGCGCGCAGCAACGAGCACCACCGCGGGATGTCGAGCTGAGCGCCGACTTCACCCACCACCAACGTGCCGCCGGCCCCCAGCGCCCGCACCACATCACCGGTGAACACATCGAAACTCGCACTGGCCAGCGTCAGCCAGCGCAGCCGGTCGCCGGAGCGGAAGTGCGCCGCCGACCACGCCGCGAACTCCCCGAGCAGCGCACCGTGCGACACGACGGCGCCCTTGGGCAGGCCCGTCGACCCCGACGTGTAGATGACACACGCGCTCTGTGCCGGGTTGACG
The DNA here is from genome assembly GCF_016862795.1 of Dactylosporangium siamense. Classification (GTDB taxonomy): domain Bacteria; phylum Actinomycetota; class Actinomycetes; order Mycobacteriales; family Micromonosporaceae; genus Dactylosporangium; species Dactylosporangium siamense. The sequence continues at coordinate 1,514 of NZ_BONQ01000253.1, forward strand.
TCAACGTCGGGCGCGGTCGCGGCCGGCCAGGCGTCCCACCACAGCACGGCCGGAAGCACCTCCGGCAGTGAACCGGCCACTGAACGGTCCGCGACCAGCACCGACACCCCGGCATCGGTCAGCAGGAACGCCAGCCGCTCCGGCGGATACTGCGCGTCGAGCGCCAGATAGGCACCGCCGGCCTTCCACACCGCCACGATCGCCACCACCAGGTCGGCCCCGCGTGGCAGACACAACCCGACCACCGTCTCCGCGCCCACACCCATCCCGCGCAGCCGGGCCGCCAACCGACCGGACCGCTCGTCCAGCTCCGCATACGTCAGCTGCTCGTCCGTGGCCCACACCGCCACCGCCGACCCGTCGTGCCCCGCGATCAGCTCATGGACGCCGGACACCGCCGGCGGGTCCAGCGCGGTTCCACTCCAGAGCTCCAGGTCGCCCAGCTCCGCCGCGCTCAGCATCGGCAGCTGCGACAACGCCCGATCCGGGGCCGACGCGACCGACTCCAGCAACGTGGACAGGTGCCCGATCATCCGCCGGACGGTGACCTCGTCGAACAGTTGCGTGCTGTACTCGAGCCCGCCGAACAGGCCGGTTCCGGTCTCGGCGATGGTCAGGCTCAGGTCGTACAAGGCCGGCGTCGGCACGGCCTCTTCCTGCGGGGCGCCGGGCTCGCC
>NZ_BONQ01000254.1 GCF_016862795.1 Dactylosporangium siamense
AAGCGGTCCATCACCCCGGTCACGTAGGCCAACAGGCCACGGTGCGTGACCTGCACACCCTTCGGACGACCCGTCGAACCCGACGTGAACATCACATACGCCACCTGATCCGGGCGCACCACCACCGCCGGAGCGTCCGACGGCATCCCCGCCATCCACGCCTCGGTCGCCGGGTCGTCGACCACCACCGTGCGCAGACGGCCAACGGGCAGCTCATCCACCAGATCTGACGAGCCCAGCACCACCGACACCCGCGCCTGACCCAACATGTCCACCAAACGCGCCGCCGGAAGACCCGCATCCAACGGCACATACGCACCACCGGCCTTCCACACCGCCACAATCAACACCGCCGCATCCACACCAGGCCCCACCGCCACACCCACCACCGACTCCGCACCCACACCAACCGCCCGCAACACATGCGCCAGCCGGTTCGACCGCTCCTGCAACCCGGCGTAGGTCAGCTCCACCCCGCCCGCCGACACCGCCACCGCATCCGAACCGCCGACCAGCTCATGCACACCACCAACCGCCGGCACAGCCATGCCGGTCTCGTTCCAGCGGACCAACTCCGCCTGCTCCGACGCACTCAACAACGGCAGCGCCGACAGCCGCCGGGCACCGCCCTCGGCCACACCGGCAAGCAGCTCCAGAACATGGCCCACCAGCCGCTGCACCGTCGACCGGTCGAACAACGCCGTGGCGTACACCACGCCGCCCATCAACCGGCCGCCGTGCTCGGCCAACACCAGCCGCAGGTCGAACTTCGCCACCACGGCGTCCGCCAGCGCCAGGCCGGAGCCGTCCTGGGCCTCGTCGCCGTCCTGTGCGGTGGCGTCGACGTAGTTGAACAGCGCCTGGAACAGCGGGGTCCGGGACCGGTCGCGTTCGGTCACCAGCTCGTCGACGAGCTGCTCGAACGGGACGTCCTGGTGCCGGAAGGCCTCCAGCGCGACCTGCCGGACGCGGCCCAGCAGTTCCTTGAACGCCGGGTCGCCGGAAAGGTCGACGCGCAACGCCAGGGTGTTGACGAAGAACCCGATCAGGCCCTCGGTCTCGGCCCGGTTGCGGTTGGCGATCGGCGTGCCGACCACGATGTCGTCCTGACCGCTGTAACGGCTCAACGCCAGCATGTACACCGACAGCAACGTCATGAACATCGTCGCACCAGCCGCACCCGCGACCCGATGCAGACCCGCTACCACCTCCGCGGGCACCTCGAACTCCACCACGTCACCCGCCGACGACCGCACCGCCGGCCGCGGCCGATCCGTCGGCAACTCCAACACCGGCGCACCCGACAGCCGCTCCCGCCAATAGCTCAGCTGGCCGTCCAGCACCGCACCCGACAACCACTCGCGCTGCCACACCGCGAAGTCGGCGTACTGCACCGGCAGCGGCGGCAGCACCTCTCCGGCGTACAACACCCCCAACTCGCGCTGCATGATCTCCGCCGACCAGTCGTCCGTCACGACGTGATGCATCAGGAGCAGCAGCCGGTGCCGGTCGGGGGCGATGCGATACAGCGTGGCCCTGAACAGCGGGCCGGCCTCGATGTCGATGGGGATGTTGGTCTCGGCCGTCATCAGGCGCGCCGCGGCGGCCGCCGGATCGGCTTCGCTCGCCAGGTCAATCACCGGCAGCTCGACGCCCGAGGCCGGGTCGATCACCTGGTACGGCACCCCGTCGGCGCCGGCCACCAGCCGGGTCCGCAGCACCTCGTGCCGCTCGACCAGCGCGCCCAGGGCGGCGCGCAGCGCGTCGACGTCGAGCTCGATCGACAGGTCGATCGGCATGGCGATGGTGTAGTCGAGGGAGGCGGGGGCGAGCTGGTGCAGGAACCACAGTCGCTGCTGCGCGTACGACAGCGGCAAGGGCGCGTCCCGGCCCACCGGCACGATCGGCGGCGCGACGGCCGCCGGCTCGACGTCGTCCAGCGCCGCGGCCAGCAGGCGGATCGTCGGCTGGTCGAACAGCGTGGCCAGCGGCAGGTCGGTGTCGAGGACCGTCCGGATCCGGGTGACGACCCGCG
>NZ_BONQ01000255.1 GCF_016862795.1 Dactylosporangium siamense
GTCGCCGATCCGTCCGGTGGCGGCGCCCGGTTGTATCGCACGGGTGACGTGGCCCGTTGGCGTGCCGACGGTCAGGTGGAGTTCCTGGGCCGCTCCGATGACCAGGTGAAGGTGCGTGGGTTCCGGATCGAACCGGGCGAGATCGAGCATGTCCTGCTCGGACACCCGGAAGTGTCCGCCGCTGTAGTGGTCGCCGACGGGGACCGGCTGATCGCCTACTTGGTAGGCGAGACGGACGGGCTTCGGGAGTTCCTGGGTGCCCGGCTGCCGTCGTACATGGTGCCGGCCGTGTTTGTTGAGCTCACCGCGTTGCCCTTGAACCGCAACGGCAAGGTGGACCGGGCGGCGCTGCCCGCCGTCACTGCGTCGCGGCCGACTGGTGCGTTTGTGGCGCCGCGGGGCGCGACGCAGGAAGTGTTGGCGGGGGTTTGGGCGCAGTTGTTGGGTATGGATCGGGTCGGGGCGGCCGACAACTTCTTCGCCCTTGGCGGGCATTCGTTGTTGGCGACACAGGTGGTGTCGCGTATTCGGGGTGTGTTCGGGGTTGAGGTTCCCGTAGCGGCTGTCTTCGATGCGCCGACGGTGGCCGGGCTGGCTGCGGTTGTCGAGGCGGCGTCGGGGACCACCGCGCCGCCGATCGTGGCGGTGGACCGAGTTGGCCCGTTGCCGTTGTCGTTTGCGCAGCAGCGGCTGTGGTTCCTGCATCAGCTGGCGCCGGAGTCGGTCGAGTACAACCTGCCGATGCCGATCTCGCTGTCGGGAGGCGACCTGGACGTCGACGCTCTCGGTGCGGCGTTGGCGGGTCTTGTGCGCCGGCATGAGGTGTTGCGTACGAGGTTGGTGCCGGATGCCGACGGCGTGCCGTGGCAGGTCATCGACCCGGCGCCCGAGCGGTTCGAGCTGCCAGTCGTGGACGTGCCCGCCCGCGAGGTCGAGGCGTGGCTGGCGGCGGACGCCACGATCCCGTTCGACCTGGCCACCGGCCCGCTCTTCCGGGCCACCCTGCTGCGCATCGCCGCCGACGAGCACGTGCTGGCGCTCGCTATGCACCATGTGGTCGGCGACGAGTGGTCGGCCGACATCCTGCAGCGCGAGCTGCTGGCCGGGGAGGAGCTGCCGCCGCTGCCGGTGCAGTACGCGGACTTCGCCGTCTGGCAGCGCCAGTGGCTGTCCGGTGAGACGCTGCAGACCCAGTTGGACTACTGGCGCGAGGCGCTGGCCGACGCGCCGACCCTGAACCTGCCGACGGATCACCCGAGGCCGGCGGTGCGCTCGTCCGAGGGCGCGCTGCTGGAGTTCGCGGTGCCGGCGGAGGTGGCTGAGGGTCTGCGTGTGGTGTCGCGTGGTGCGGGTGCGTCGATGTTCATGACGATGTTCGCGGCGTACACGGTGCTGCTGTCCGGTTATTCGGGTCAGGACGACATCGTGGTGGGCACGCCGATCGCGAACCGGAACCGGGCCGAGGTCGAGGGTCTGATCGGCTACTTCGTCAACACCTTGGTGCTGCGCACGGACCTGTCGGGTGATCCGACGTTCGCGGAGGTATTGGGTCGGGTCCGGTCGCGGACCCTGGCGGCGTTCGCGCATCAGGATGTGCCGTTCGAGCGCCTGGTCGATGAGCTGTCGGCGGACCGGGATCGGTCCCGGACGCCGTTGTTCCAGGTGTTGTTCAACTACTTCACGAACCAGGACGGCGAGCCGGGCGAGCCGCAGGAGGCGTTGGCGAAGTTCGATCTGCGCTTGATGGTGTCGGAGCAGTCCGGCGGCGGGTTGATGGTGGCGTTGGAGTATGCGACGCGCCTGTTCAACTCCGACACGATCGTGAGGATGTCCGACCAGGTCCAGCACCTGCTGGCGCAGGTCGCGGCGGACCCGGCGGTGCGGCTGTCGCGTCTGTCGTTCGCGCCCGAGCCGCCGCTGCATGCTCCCACCGTGGATGTTCCGCTGGTCGCGGGCTTGCATGACCTGATCGGGACCGGCGAC
>NZ_BONQ01000256.1 GCF_016862795.1 Dactylosporangium siamense
ACGTGAACATCACATACGCCACCTGATCCGGCCGCACCGACACCTCCGGCACCACCACCGGCTGCACCGCCACCACCGGATCATCCACCAACACCACCCGGACCCGACCCACCGGCAACACATCGACCGTGTCAGCAACACCAACCAACACCGACACACCACCATCAGCCAACATCATCGACAACCGGGCCACCGGATACTGCGCATCCAACGGCAGGAACGCACCACCAGCCCGCCACACCGCCAACACCGCCACCACAAAATCCGAACCCCGCGGCAGACACACACCCACCACCGTCTCCGCACCAACCCCAACCCCACGCAGAACATTCGCCAACCGACCCGACCGCCGCCACAACTCCTCATACGACAACGACTCGCCGCCACACCGGACCGCCTCAACGTCCGGCCTCGCCGCCACCCACCCCGCCACCAACTCCGGCACCAACACCTCACCCGGCACCTCACCCAGAGCCTCGCCCGGAGCCTCGCCGACGCCCCACGACCGCACCATGGCACGCTCCGCACCGTCCAACAACGGCAACGCCGACAACCGCCGGCCACCATCAGCGACAACCGCCGACACCAACGTCACAAAATGACCAACCAACCGCGACATCCGACCGTCATCGAACAACGCCGTGCTGTACTCCACCGAACCCACCAACCCACCCACCCGCTCCGCCACCACAAACCGAAGATCCACCCCACCAACCACATGATCAACCCGCTCGACACCACCACCACCACCACCACCACCGGGCCCCGCATCGCCCTCAACCGACCCGAAATAGTTGAACAACACCTGAAACAACGGACTCCGCGACCGATCCCGAACCACACCCAACTCATCCACCAACTGCTCAAACGGCACATCCTGATGCGCATAAGCCGCCAAAGTGTCAGCGCGGACCCGCTGCAACAACTCCACAAACGTCGGATCGCCGGACAGATCCGTACGCAACACCAACGTATTGACGAAGAACCCGACCAACCCCTCAACCTCAGCCCGGTTCCGGTTCGCGATCGGCGTCCCCACCACGATGTCGTCCTGACCCGAGTACCGCGACAGCAACACATTGAACGCCGCGAACACCGTCATGAACATCGACACGCCAGCGGCCCGCGACAACACCCGCAGACCCTCGGCCACATCAGCCGGCACAGTGAAGTCCAGCACCGCACCCGCCGACGACCGCACCGCCGCACGCGGACGATCCGCCGGCAACGACAACACCGGCGCACCCTCGAGCCGCTCACGCCAATAGCCCAGCTGACCCTCCAACACATCACCGGTCAACCACCGGCGTTGCCACACCGCAAAATCCGCATACTGCACCGGCAGCAGCGGCAGCTCCTCCGCGCGGTAAAGGGCATCAAGCTCACGGCGCACAATCCCCGCCGACCACTCGTCACCCACCACGTGATGCATCGCCAACGCCAGCACATGCTCCTGCCCGCCCACCCGCAACAACGTCGCCCGGAACAGCGGGCCCGCCTCCAGGTCGAACGGCACCCCCGCGTCCGCCGCCAACCACGCCTCCACCTCCGCCGCCGGCACCTCAACGACCGGCAGCTCAAACCGCATGGGCGGCGGGTCGATCACCTGCCACGGCACACCGTCCGCATCCGCCACCAACCGCGTCCGCAACACCTCATGCCGACCGACCAACGCTGCCAACGCCCGGGCCAACACGTCCACATCCACACCACCCGGCAGCCAGATCGGCAACGGCGTGTTGTACTCCACCGACTCCGGCTCCAACCGGTGCAAGAACCACAACCGCTGCTGCGCGAACGACAACGGCAAC
>NZ_BONQ01000257.1 GCF_016862795.1 Dactylosporangium siamense
GGGCTCTGGCACAAGTTCCGTGATCGACTAACGTTGATCAGTTTGTGTGTCCCTTGTGGAGTTCGCGGCGGCGTTGCTGCCGCACCTGGCGTCCGTGCGGTTGCAGCGGGTACGGCTGACCGGCGCCGTCGTTCGGCTTGAGGCCGTGACCGCATCAGGGCAGGCGAAGTGCCCGGCCTGCGGATATGTCTCTGACCGGGCGCACAGCCGCTACGTGCGGCGTCTGGCGGACGCCGCGCTCGGCGGCCGTGAGGTCCGGCTCGACCTGACCGTCCGCCGGTTCTTCTGCCGTCAGCCCACGTGCGCGCGGACGACTTTCGTGGAGCAGGTGCCCCAGGTAACCACCCGACACGGCCGGCGCACCGACCTGGCGGCGGAGCTGATGCAGGCGGTCGCGCTGGCATTGGGTGGCCGGCCAGGGTCCCGGCTGGCGGGGCAGCTCGCGGTGCCGGTCAGCCGGATGACGCTGCTCCGCGCCATCCGCAGCATTCCCGACCCGCCGATGCATACGCCCCGCGTGCTCGGCGTCGACGACTTCGCGCAGCGCCGCGGCCACCGCTACGCCACGATCCTGCTGGACATGGACACCCACCAGCCCGTGGACGTGCTCCCCGACCGTGACGCGGACACCCTCGCCAACTGGCTCGCCGAGCATCCCGGCGTCGAGATCATCTGCCGGGACCGGGCCGGCGCCTACGCCGACGCAGCCACCCGCGGTGCCCCGGACGCGATCCAGGTCGCCGACCGCTGGCACCTGACGCACAACCTCAGCGAAGCCGTGCACAAAGTCGTCGCCCAGCACCGTCGCTGCCTGCACAATCCACCCGAACCCGAACCCGAACCCGAACCCGAACCCGAACCCGAACCCGCGCTGACGCCCAGCGCTCCGCTACCGCCAGCGGGACGGCGAGCGCAGAACACCCGCAGCCGCCACGACGCCGTGCACACCCTGCTCGATGAGGGCATCGCCATCAAAGAGATCGCAAGGCGTCTGGGCCTGGCCCGCGGCACGGTCCGCAGATACGCCCGCGCCCCGACGCCCGAACCGCTGATCGGGGCCAACCCACCCCGCGGCGGCGGCCCGCTGGACCCCTTCAAGAGCCATCTCAACGACCGCTACAACGCCGGGGACACCGACACCCGCGCCATGTTCGCCGACGTCCGCAACCGCGGCTACCGAGGAACCTTGCGCACGTTGCAGCGGTTCATCACCGAGCTTCGCGGTCACGAGCGTGTCCCCGCCCCACCACCCACTCCGCCAACCCGACATATCACCGCATGGATCATGCGACCCGACGCGCGACTCAGCGAAGACGACCGGGCCGGTCTCAAGCAAGCACGCGCACAATGCTCAGACCTCGACACCCTCACCCACCTGGCACACGGCTTCACCCACCTGGTCCGCAGCCGCGGCGGCGCACGCCTCGAAACCTGGATCAACGAAGCCACCAACAGTCCGTTCCCCGAGATCCGCGGCTTCGCCGCGGGACTCATGCGCGACTACGACGCCGTCGTCGCCGGTCTGACCCACCACTGGAACTCCGGCGCCGTCGAAGGAACCGTCAACCGAATCAAGATGATCAAGCGTCAGATGTTCGGCCGCGCCAAACTCGACCTCCTCCGCAAACGCATCCTCAACCGACCCTGATCAGCGCACAGCCCGATCACGGAACTTGTGCCAGAG
>NZ_BONQ01000259.1 GCF_016862795.1 Dactylosporangium siamense
GTCGATCTTGGTGTGGAAGAGGGGGTCGGCGGCGAGGATGGCGCGGCGCACGTCGAGGAGCTCGGTGACCCGCTGCTGGATGACGGCCGAGCCGAGCAGCCCGTCGTCGCCGAAGTCCCGGCGGGAGTCGTCCAGGCCCTCTTCGACGATGTCGAGGATCTTCTCCACGGCGAGGGCCACGGACCTGCCGTTCTCGGTGTAGACGACGACCGGGACCGTCGGCCCGGATTCGGTCTCGTACGCGCCGAGCAGGTGGGACAGGCGCAGCACCGGCAGGATCTGGTCGCGGTACTGCACCACTTCGCGGCTGCCGGTGCGTTCGATCCGCTCGACCGGGAACTCCTCCAGCCGGGTGACCATGTCCAGCGGGATGGCGACGCGGCGGTCGCCGACGCCGGCGATGAGGAGCCGGTCGCCGTTGCCGCCGCTGCGGCGGACGGTGGTGTCGCCGTCGGCCCGTTCCGCGCCGGCGGCGAGGTGGGCGCGCCGGGCGAGGGACGCGACGTCGAGGATGAGGGCGACCCGGCCGTCGCCGAGCAGGGTCGCGCCGGCGTAGGTGCCGATGTCCTTGAACCGTGAGGTGAGCGGCTTGACGACGACCTCTTCGGTGTTGAGGACCCGGTCCACGACCAGCCCGAAGCGTTTGCCCTCGGCCTGCAGCACGGCGACGTAGACGTCCTTGTCGTGTTCGCCGTCGCGGGCGAGGCCGAGGATGTCGTCGAGGTAGACGAGCGGCAGGAGCTTGCCGCGCAGCCGGTAGACGGGGGCGTCCATGGCGTGTTCGACGACCCGCCCCGACTGCCCGTCCAGATACACCAGTTCGTGCACGGCGACCTGCGGGATCACGTACCGCTCGTCACCGCACTCGATCGTCAACGCCTGAATGATCGCCAGGGTCAACGGAATCGTCAGCCGCCACGTCGTGCCCTGACCCACCACCGAGTCGACATCGACCGCACCACCGATCCGCTCGATGTTGGTCTTCACCACATCCATACCCACACCACGACCGGACACGTTCGTGACCGCCTTCGCGGTCGAGAACCCCGGCCGGAACACCAACGCCAGAATCTCCCGACGATCCATCGTCGCCAACTGATCCCGCGACACCAGACCCTTCTCCACCGCGATCCGCGCGATCTTGTCCGGATCGATCCCCGACCCGTCGTCACGCACCTCCACGATCACGTGCCCACCCTCGTGGTACGCCCGCAACGTCAACGTGCCCTCAGGATTCTTCCCCGCCGCCACCCGCTCCTCGGGACTCTCGATACCGTGATCGACCGCGTTGCGGACCAGGTGCGTCAACGGATCCTTCACCGCCTCGAGGAGCGACCGGTCCAGCTCGGTCTCCTTCCCCTCCTGCGCCAGGCGGATCTGCTTACCGAACGTCGAGGACAGATCCCGCACCACCCGCGGCAACTTCGACCACAGATGATCGATCGCCTGCATCCGGGTCTTCATCACCGACTCCTGCAACTCAGAAGTGATGAGATTCAACCGCTGACCCGTCCGCGTCATCCCCGGATCCGCCACCGACCCGATCGCCCGGATCAACTGATTCCGGGTCAGCACCAACTCCCCGACCAGATTCATCAACTTGTCCAGCAGATCCACATCCACCCGGATCGACTGATCCGCCACGCTGCGCTT
>NZ_BONQ01000260.1 GCF_016862795.1 Dactylosporangium siamense
CCCCGACGCCACGCTCCACGCACACTCCGACGACCGACTCCGCGCCAACACCCTGCCGCTGCAAGACGGCCGCCAACCGCTCCGCCCGCGCGTCCAACTCCGCGAACGTCAGCCGCTCCGCACCACACTCGACCGCCACCGCGTCCGGTGTGCGCACCGCCCACCGCTCGATCAACCCGTGCACACCCGACGCCACAGGCTCCGGCAGCGCCGCACCGTGCTGCCACGTGGGCAACTCCACCGCCGGCAGCTGCGACAACGGCACCCGGGGCGCCGCCGCCAGCTGCCCCAGGGCCTCCGTCAGGGCCTCCGCGAACCGCTCCATCGATTCCCGCTCGAACAGGCTCGTCGCGTATTCGACCGCACCGGCCAGGTCGCCGGACGCCGACTCGGCCATCGTCAACGTCACGTCGCACGTCGTCGTCTCGTGCGCCAGCGGCAGTTCAGCGGCGCCGTCGTCGTCGCCGGCCTCGGCGTAGACGAAGAACACCTGATACAGCGGGGTCCGCGAACGGTCCCGCACCGTTACGAGGTCGTCGACGAGCCTCTCGAACGGCACGTCCTGGCGCCCGTACGCCTCCAACGCGGTCCGCCGCACCCGACCCAACACCTCGGCGAACGTCGGGTCGCCGGACAGGTCGGTGCGCAGCACGAGGGTGTTGACGAAGAACCCGATCAGCCCCTCGACCTCGGCCCGGTTCCGGTTCGCGATCGGCGTGCCCACCACGATGTCGTCCTGGCCCGAATACCGGCCGAGCAGCACCGCGAACGCCCCGAGCAGCGTCATGAACATCGTCGCGGCGCTCCCCCGCGCCGCCTCCCGCAACGCCTCCGCAACCGCCCGCGGCACCTCGAACTCCACCACGTCACCCGCCGTGGACCGCACCGCCGGCCGCGGCCGATCCGTCGGCAACTCCAACGCCGGCGCGCCCGCCAACTGCGCCCGCCAGTACTCCAACTGGCTCTCGAGCACCGGACCGGCGAGCCACTCACGCTGCCAGACTGCGAAGTCCGCGTACTGCACCGGCAACGGCGGCAGCGCCTCGCCGGCATGCAACGCGTTGAGCTCACGGTGCAGAATCGCCGCCGACCACTCGTCCGACACGATGTGATGCATCGACAGCCCGAGCACGTGATCGTCCGGCCCCAGCCGGAACAACACGCCCCGGATCACACCGACCGCCAGATCGAACGGCACCGCCGCATCCACCGCGATCCGGTCCCGCACCGCATTCATCGGGTCCGGGTCGCCGCTGAGGTCCACGACCGGCAGCTCGAACGGCGCCGGCGGGTCGATCACCTGCCACGCCACGCCGTCGGCGTCGACGACCAGCCGGGTCCGCAGCACCTCATGCCGCTCGACCAGCCCACTCAACGCCGCGCCCAGCGCGTCCACGTCGAGGGCCCCGGTCAGGTGCATGGGTCGGTACACGTTGTATTCGGTCGAGTCGGGCTCCAACTGCTGCAGGAACCACAGCCGCTGCTGCGCGAACGACAACGGCAACGGCCGGCCACGGTCGACGGGGACGATCGGCGGCGCCGCCGGCCCGGTCCGTGTCGCGGCGTCAAGCACTGCGGCGAGCCCGGCAACGGTCGGGTGGTCGAACAACACCGCCAGGGCAATGTCGGTGTGCAGGGCTG
>NZ_BONQ01000261.1 GCF_016862795.1 Dactylosporangium siamense
GGATGTGCAGGTGAAGGTGCGTGGGTTCCGGATCGAGCCGGCCGAGGTCGAGCATGTGCTGCGCTCGCGTCCCGGTGTCGACGACGCGGTGGTGGTGGCGGATGGGGATCGGTTGGTCGCGTATGTGGTGGGCGAGGCTGAGGGGTTGCGGGAGTTCGTGGGTGAGCGGTTGCCGCAGTACATGGTGCCGGGTGTGTTTGTGGAGCTGTCGTCGTTGCCGTTGACGCGGAACGGGAAGGTTGACCGGGCGGCGTTGCCGGCTGCGGATGCGGCGCGCGCGGGTGAGGTGTTTGTGGCGCCGGTCGGGCCGGTGCAGGAGTTGTTGGCGGGGATGTGGGCCGAGTTGCTGGGCGTGGACAGGGTGGGGGCGACCGAGAGTTTCTTTGTCTTGGGTGGGCATTCGTTGTTGGCGACGCAGGTGGTGTCGCGGATCCGTTCGGTGTTCGGGGTTGAGTTGCCGGTGGGGGCGTTGTTTGATGCGCCGACGGTGGCTGGGTTGGCTGCGGTGTTGGATGGGGCGGCGGGCTCCGCCGCTCCGCCGATCGTGGCGGTGGATCGCAACGAGCCGTTGCCGTTGTCGTTCGCGCAGCAGCGGCTGTGGTTCCTGCACCGCCTGGATCCGGATTCGGTCGAGTACAACGCCCCCATGTGGTTCAAGCTGCCCCGTGAGCTCGACGTCACCGCGGCGCTGACCGCGTTGGTGACCCGGCACGAAGTGTTGCGCACGCGCCTCGTAGCCGACGCCGATGGCGTGCCGTGGCAGCACATCGACCCGGCGCCGGAGCGGTTCGAGCCGCCGGTGGTGGAGCTGGCCGCCGACGAGCTGCAAGCGTGGCTGGCGGCCGATGCGTTGGTGCCGTTCGATCTGGCGGCGCACCCGCCATTCCGGGCCACCCTGCTGCGGCTCGACAACGGCGAACGGGTGCTCGCCCTGGGCATGCATCACGTCGCCGCCGACGAGTGGTCCGCGGGCATCGTGCGCCGCGAGCTGGTGGACGGCCTGCCGCGGCCGCTGCCGGTGCAGTACGCCGACTTCGCGGTATGGCAGCGCCAGTGGCTCACCGGAGCGGTCCTCGAGGGCCAGCTCGCCTACTGGCGGACCCGACTCGCCGGTGCCCCAACGTTGGAGCTGCCGACCGATCGTCCACGGCCGCCGGTGCGCACGGCCGAGGGCGCGGTCATCGGGTTCGCCATCCCGTCGGAGGTGACCGAGGGCCTCCGGACTCTGGCCGGCGCCGTGAGCGCGTCGATGTTCATGACGCTGTTCTCGGCGTTCTCGGTCCTCCTCGCCCGCTACACCGGACAGGACGACATCGTGGTCGGCACGCCGATCGCGAACCGGAACCGGTCGGAGGTCGAGGGTCTGATCGGGTTCTTCGTGAACACGTTGGCGTTGCGTACGGATCTGTCGGGTGATCCGACGTTCGCCGAGCTGCTCGAGCGGGTCCGGGCCGAGACTCTGGCCGCCTACGCGCATCAGGATCTGCCGTTTGAGTCGTTGGTTGATGAGGTTGGTGTTGAGCGCGACCGGTCCCGCACGCCGCTGTTCCAGGTGATGTTCAGCTAC
>NZ_BONQ01000262.1 GCF_016862795.1 Dactylosporangium siamense
GACTGATCATGGGGACAGCCCTTGGTTGATCCTTCTTCTTGTCGAGGGAAGAAGATCTATGACCAAGGGCTGTCTGGATGATCAGTGTGCCTGATGCTGCCGTGGCGGTCGCGTTCGGGGAGTTGGGTAGGTTCCGGCGGGAGTTCTACCGGTGTTTGACCGGTCGGGCCGACGCGTTGTTCGAGCTGACCGACGCGTTGCTGTGTACCGACGGGCCGGTCAAGACGTTGGTGGACCTGACGTTGGCGCCGGAGCACCGGCGTGGGCACGGCGCGATGTACGACGGGCTCAACGCGGGCGGCATCGATGTGCAGCGGCTGCGCACGGCCGTGGCGGGCCTGCCGCTGTCCCGTTCGCGCGAGGGACGGCTCATGCTTGCCGTCGACGTCAGCCCGTGGCTGCGTCCGGACGCGGCGACCAGCCCCGACCGGCTGTTCTGTCACGTGCACGGCCGGAGCCGTAACCAGGACCAGCAGATCCCGGGGTGGCCGTACTCGTTCGTGGCAGCGCTGGAACCCGGCCGTACGTCGTGGACCGCGGTGCTGGACGCGGTTCGGCTCGGCCCGGACGATGACGTGGCTGAGGTGACCGCCGGACAGGTTCGTGCGGTGCTGCACCGGCTTCTCGACGCCGGGCACTGGCACGACGGCGACCCGGACGTGCTGGTCGTCTTCGACTCCGGCTACGACCTGGCCCGGCTGGCGTTCCTCCTCGCTGATCTGCCGGTCGAGGTGCTGGGCCGGTTGCGCAGCGACCGGGTGTTGCGACTGCCGGCACTGCCCCGCCGGCCGGGAACGATGGGCCGGCCGGCCAAGCACGGCGGCGAGTTCCACCTCGCCGATGCCGGCACGTGGCCGGCGCCGCAGCATACGGCCACCACCGACACCACCCGCTACGGTGTGGCGACCGCCCTCGCCTGGGATCGGTTGCATCCCCGGCTGACCCGCCGGGCCGCCTGGCTGGACCACGCCGGCGATCTGCCCGTGCTGGAGGGCACCTTGATCCGGCTCACCGTGCAGCATCTTCCCGGTGACCGCGACCCGAAACCGTTGTGGCTGTGGTCATCCCGTACCGGTGCCTCACCGTCTCATGTGGACAATCTGTGGCAGGCGTTCCTGCGCAGGTTCGACCTGGAACACACCTTCCGGTTGTTCAAACAGACCCTCGGATGGACCGCCCCGAGGCTACGCAGCCCCGAGGCCGCCGATCGATGGACCTGGCTGGTGATCGCCGGCCACACGCAGCTCCGGCTCGCCCGGGGGCTCACCCAGGACCTGCGCCGTCCCTGGGAACGCCCGACCGACCCGGACCGGCTCACCCCGGCCCGGGTCCGCCGCGGGTTTCGGTACCTACGCCCGAAAACCACCCGACCGGCCGGTGCGCCGAAACCCACCACAGCCGGACCAGGCCGCCCGCCAGGGTCGAAGAACCGCCTACACGCCATCCAGCACGACGTCGGCAAGACCACCAAACGAGACAAGAGCCTCAAGGATCGCAAACAGCGATGAAGGTTAAATAACAAGCTGAGG
>NZ_BONQ01000263.1 GCF_016862795.1 Dactylosporangium siamense
CGCTCACCGACCGACAACGACAGATCAAACCCCGTCACCTCACGACGAGCACCGCCACCATCGGACACCACCTCATTGACATAGTTGAACAACACCTGGAACAACGGCGTCCGCGACCGGTCCCGAACCACACCCAACTCATCAACCAACCGCTCAAACGGCACATCCTGATGCGCGTAAGCGGCCAAAGTGCCGGCACGCACCCGCCCCAACAACTCCACAAACGTCGGATCACCCGACAGATCCGTACGCAACACCAACGTGTTGACAAAGAACCCGATCAGACCCTCAACCTCAGCCCGGTTCCGATTCGCCACCGGCGTGCCCACCACAACGTCGTCCTGACCCGAGTACCGACACAACAACACGTTGAACGCCGCGAACACCGTCATGAACATCGACACGCCAGCGGCCCGGGACAACACCCGCAACCCCGCGACCACATCAGCCGGCACCACAAACTCCGACACCGCACCCGCCGACGACCGCACCGCCGCACGCGGCCGATCCGTCGGCAACTCCAACACCGGCACATCCCGCAACCGAGCCCGCCAGTAATCCAGCTGACCCTCCAACACCTCACCGGTCAACCACCGCCGCTGCCACACCGCAAAATCCGCATACTGCACCGGCAACGACGGCAACACACCCTCGTTACAGAGCACATCGAGCTCACGACGCAGAATCGGCTCCGACCACTCATCACCAACCACGTGATGCATCGCCAGGGCAAGGACGTGTTCGCGGCGGCCGAGCCGCAGCAGCGTGGCACGAAGCATCGGACCGGCGGCCAGGTCGAAGGGCACCGCCGCGTCGGCGTCCAGCCACGCCCGCGCCGCGGCGGCCGGGTCGTCCTCGGCGGAGAGGTCGATCAGCGGCAGCGCCGGCTGGGCGGGGGGATCGATCACCTGGAACGGCGTGCCGTCGGCATCGGCGACCAACCGTGTGCGCAGCACCTCGTGCCGGGCCACCAGCCCCGCCAACGCTGACGTCAGCGCCCACACGTCCAGTTCGCCGGTCATGCGGATCGGCATCGGCGTGTTGTACTCGATCGAGTCCGGCTCCAGCTGAGCCAGGAACCACAGGCGCTGCTGCGCGAAGGACAACGGCAACGCCCGGTCCCGACCGACCGGCACGATCGGCGGGGCCACGACGCCCGGCGCCCCGGCCTCGACCACCCGGGCCAGCCCGGCGACGGTCGGCGTGTCGAACAGCGCCGCGACCGGCACCTCAACCCCGAACACCGTCCGCACCCGTGACGCGACCCGGGTGGCGAGCAACGAGTGGCCGCCCAGGTCGAAGAAGTTGTCGTGCACGCCGACACGCTCCACGCCGAGCACGTCGGCCCAGATCCCGCTCAGCAGCTCCTCGGCCGGGGTCCGCGGCGCCACGAACTCGCCGGTCGCCTCGGGCCGGGCGCTGTCGGGCGCCGGCAGCGCCGACCGCTCGACTTTGCCGTTCGCGTTCAACGGCAACGCCGTCAGCTCCACGAACACCGCCGGCACCATGAACTCCGGCAATC
>NZ_BONQ01000264.1 GCF_016862795.1 Dactylosporangium siamense
TGGTGGCAGGTGGGGCATGCGCCGGTCCAGGTCGCGAGGAGGAACTGCAGCTCGCGGATGGCCTTGTAGAGGGTCAGGCCGGCGCATCCGCTTTTGGGTCGAGTCGCAGCATGGTGATGAACAGGTGCGCGGCGGTGACGAGGGTGACGTGGCGGTGCCAGCCGGTCCAGGAGCGGCCTTCGAAGTGGTCCAGGCCGAGGCCGGTCTTGAGTTCGCGGTAGTCGTGTTCGATCCGCCAGCGGATCTTGCCGTAGCGGATCAGGTCGGCTGGGATGGTGCCGGCGGGTTGGCTGGTCAGCCAGTAGGTGACGGGTTCGGGTTCGTCGTCGGGCCATTCGGCGATCAGCCACCGCTGGGGCAGGCTGCCGTCGGGGTCGCGGGGGATGCGGTGCCCGGCCGGACGTACGCGCAGGAACACGAACTGTGAGCTGAGGGTGCCTTTGCTGCCTTCGCGCCAGGAGACGGTGACCGCTGCGTCGCGGCCGGCGGCGGTGATGTGTTCGGCCAGGCTGGCCGTGTCGTCGAGGTAGACGGGGGCTGTGGATGCCGGTGGGCGGCCGGTCCCGGACCAGACCCGCGCGACGGGTTGCGCATCGGCGGTGTGGGCGAGGGCGTCGCCTTTGACCTGCACGCTGTAGACGATGCCGCGTTCGTCGAGAGCTGCCCGGAACTGGCTGGTGTCGCCGTAGCCGGCATCCGCTGCCAGCAGCGGCGGCTGGAGCCCCTGCGCGGCAAGCGCGTCGAGCATCTCCACGACCAGGGTCCACTTCGGACGGTGGCCTTCGTTGTCCGGGATCGCGCACCGGCGCCGGCGCAGCCGCGCCGCCTCGACCACCGCGTCGGCATCCACCCCAGCGCCGGCACCCGCGCCGGCCGGTGCCGACACCGCCGCCCGCGGTGCGTTCGTCAACGTCTTGCGCTGCCTGGCCTTCGCCGCCCGGACCGCGGCCGGTCCCGCCTTCGCCTCGTCCCACGACTCCGGCAGGAACAACCGCCAATCCAGAGGGCACGACGCGGTATCAGTGACCGCGTGGACACTCACCCCGATCTGACAGTTGCCGACCTTGCCCAGCGTGCCGGAGTACTGCCGGGCAACCCCAGGCGAGCCGGCGCCGTCCTTCGGGAACCCGGTGTCGTCGACCACCCACGCCACCGGCTGCACGAGATCGACCGCCCGGCGGGCCAGCCGGGCCCGGACCGCCGTCGTGTCCCAGGTCGAGGTCGTCACGAACTGCTGCAACCCCTGATGATCCACCCCAAGCCGCTCCGCCATCGGCTGCATCGACTTGCGCCGCCCGTCCAGCAACAGCCCACGCAGGTACGTCACACCCTTGGCCCGCTGATCCGACCGCGGTAGAGGCGCAAAGACATCCGCCGCGAACGCCTCAAGGCGTTGCCGCACAGCCGAAAGCTCGTCAGGAGTCACCGAAGCATGAAACTACCGAACCCCCTCGAGGTCACAACGACACCCCGACCTAACGAAGTACTACTA
>NZ_BONQ01000265.1 GCF_016862795.1 Dactylosporangium siamense
CCTCAACCCCACGCTCCACACACACCCCCACCACCGACTCCACGCCCACGCCCTGCCGCTGCAACGCACCCGCCAACCGCCCCGCCCACACGTCCAACTCCGCAAACGTCAACCGGACCGCGCCACACTCCACCGCCACCGCATCCGGTGTCTCCACCACCCAACGCTCAATCAACCCATGCACACCCGACACCAACGGCTCCGCCAGCGCCGCACCCCGCTCCCACGCCGGCAACTCCACCGGCGGCAGCTGCGACAACGGCACCCGCGGCGCCGCCGCCAGGTCCACCAGGATCGCGGCGAACTCGAGCGCGAACCGCTGCATCGAGTCCCGCTCGAACAGGCTCGTCGCGTATTCGACCGAGCCGACCAGCCCACCCGACGCCGACCCGGCCACGGTCACGGTCAGGTCGCACGTCGTCGTGTCGTTCGCAAGTTCCAGCGCGCCCTCGCCGGAGGCGTCCGTCTCGCCGTCGAGGTATGCGAAGAACACCTGGTACAGCGGGGTCCGCGAACGGTCCCGCACCGTTACGAGGTCGTCGACGAGCTTCTCGAACGGCACGTCCTGGTTGGCGTACGCGGCCAGGGTCTCTGACCGCACCCGGGCCAGCAACTCGCCGAAGGTCGGGTCTCCGGACAGGTCGGTGCGCAGCGCGAGGGTGTTGACGAAGAACCCGATCAGGCCCTCGACCTCGGCCCGGTTGCGGTTGGCGATCGGGGTGCCGACCACGATGTCGTCCTGGCCGCTGTAGCGGCCGAGCAGCACCGTGTACGCCGCGAGCGCCACCATGAACATCGTCGCGCCGTTGCTCAGCGCCAGCCCGCGCAGCGCCTCGGCGGCCTCGCGGGGCACCTCGAACCGCACCGCGTCGCCCGCCGTGGAGCGCACGGCCGGCCGGAGCCGGTCGGTCGGCAGGTCCAGGACCGGCGCCCCGGCCAGGCGTCGCCGCCAGTAGTCGAGCTGGCCCTCGAGCACCTCGCCGGTCAGCCACTGCCGCTGCCAGACCGCGAAGTCGGCGTACTGCACCGGCAGCGGCGGCAGCGCGTCCCCGGCGTACAGCGCGTTCAGCTCTCGGCGGAGAATCCCGGCGGACCACTCGTCGGACACGACGTGGTGCATGCACAGGCCCAGCACGTGGTCGTCCGGCCCCAGCCGGTACAGCGCGGCCCGGATCGCGCCGGCGGACAGGTCGAACGGCATCGCCGCATCGGCCGCGATCCGCTCCTCCGCTGCGAGGATCGGGTCCGCCGCACCCGAGAGGTCCACGACCTCGAGCGGGAACGCCCCGGCCGGATCGACGACCTGCCACGGCACCCCGTCGGCGTCGGGAACCAGCCGGGTCCGCAGCACCTCGTGCCGCGCAACCAACGCCGTCAACGCCGCGGCCAACGCCGCCACGTCGAGCTCGCCGCGCAGGTGCACCGCGGCGGGCATGTTGTATTCGGCCGAGTCCGGCTCCAG
>NZ_BONQ01000266.1 GCF_016862795.1 Dactylosporangium siamense
ACCACGATGTCGTCCTGCCCGGCGTACCGGGACAACAGCACCGTGAACGCGGAGTACAACGTCATGAACATGGACGCGCTCGTGCCCCGCGCCAGCGTCCGCAGCCTCTCGACCACTTCCGCCGGCACCGTGAACCCGATCGCCGCGCCCTCCGACGAGCGCACCGCCGGCCGCGGCCGATCCGCCGGCAACTCGAGCACCGGCGCGCCGGCCAGCTTGTCCCGCCAGTAGCCGAGCTGGCCTTCGAGGACCTCGCCGGTCAGCCACCGCCGCTGCCACACCGCGAAGTCCGCGTACTGCACCGGCAGCGGCGGCAGCGCATCCTCCGCGAACAGCTCGCGCTGCACGATGCCCGCCGACCAGTCGTCGCCGACCACGTGGTGCATCGCCAGCGCCAGCACGTGCTCGTCCTCGGCGATGCGCAGCAGCGTCGCCCGGAACAACGGACCAGCACCCAGATCAAACGGCACCGCAGCATCCGCGTCCAGCCACGCACCCACCTCACCAGCGGCCAACTCGACCACGGACAGGTCGAACCGCTCCGGCGCCGCATCAATCACCTGCCACGGCACACCGTCGGCGTCCGGGACCAGCCGGGTCCGCAACACCTCATGCCGAGCGATCAGCGACGTCAACGCGCCCGCCAGTGCCTCCACGTCCAGCCCGCCGGACAGGGGAATCGGCATCGGCAGGTTGTACTCGACCGAGTCCGGATCGAGCTGGTGCAGGAACCACAGCCGCTGCTGCGCAAACGACAACGGCAACCGCTCACCGCGCTCCACCGGAACCACCGGAGGCGCCACCGCCCCCGACGCCGCCTCAACAACCCCAGCCAGCCCAGCCACCGTCGGCGCATCGAACACTGCCGCCACCGGAACCTCAACCCCGAACAGGCTCCGAATTCGCGACACGACCCGCGTCGCCAACAACGAATGCCCACCAAGAGCGAAGAAGTTGTCGGCCGCCCCGACCTGCCCCATCTCCAGCAGCTCGGCCCACACCCCGGCCAGCACCTCCTGCGTCGCGCCCCGCGGCGCCACAAACGCGGCTGTCGGCCGCGACGCAGTGACTGCGGGCAGCGCCGCCCGGTCCACCTTCCCGTTGCGGTTCAACGGCAACGCCGTCAACTCCACGAACACCGCCGGCACCATGTACTCCGGCAACCGTGCACCCAGGAACTCCCGCAACCCGGCGGACTCGCCCACCACATACGCCACCAGCCGGTCCCCATCCGCCACCACCACCGCGGCGGACACTTCCGGGTGCCCGAGCAGGACATGCTCGATCTCGCCCGGTTCGATCCGGAACCCGCGCACCTTCACCTGATCATCGGAGCGACCCAGGAACTCCACCTGACCATCCGCACGCCACCGGGCCACGTCACCTGTGCGATACAGCCGGGTGCCGCCACCAGTCGGATCGGCGAT
>NZ_BONQ01000267.1 GCF_016862795.1 Dactylosporangium siamense
CAGTGCGGTCTTCGCTGCCGGTGACCGCGACGGGCCGCCCGTCCAGCACGGTACACGCCACGGCCAACACCGGTCTGGTGTGCCCGGTGAGGGGTGCGCCGACGGGCTGGCCGGTGCTCAGGTCCCACACCCGCACCGTGTGGTCGTCGCTGCCGGTGACCGCGGCGGGCCGCCCGTCCAGCACCGCGCACCCCACAGCCCGCACCGTGCGGGTGTGCCCGGTCAGGGTGTGTCGGAGGGCGGGGGTGAGTTGGCTGCCGGTCGCCCAGCGGGGTTCGATCATCGTTGGTCCTGTTGGAGGTGGATGCGGAGTGCTTCGGCAATGGCGTCGGTTTTGAGGTAGTTCGCAGCGAGGTGGAAGTCGGCGAAGTGGATCTCGATGTGGATGTCGCTGTCGACGCCGTCGAAGTTGTCGCTGACGCCGTACGGCGGTATGGCGATGATGTCGCCGATGTCGGCGATGTTGACCCAGTGCCGGACGTTGCCGGGTCGGTGGCCGCGTGGTTGAGGCGTCGGCTGGAGGCGGTGGAACACGCCGTGCGGCATCGCGAGCGGCGAGCCGATCGTGAGCAGCAGGTCGGCGGTGAGGCTTGGGTAGGCGTGCAGGGTTTCGTAGGTGGCGACGGAGCCGAGGGAGTGGGCGATGACGATGGTGGGGCCGGTGCGGTTGGCGGCGGCGATGGCGTTGGCGATGTCCGTGCGGACGAGGTGCCGGGCCGGGCTGTCGGGGTCGAGGTAGCGATCGACCTCGCCGAAGCAGGTGGCGA
Organism: Dactylosporangium siamense; assembly: GCF_016862795.1. Lineage (GTDB taxonomy): Bacteria > Actinomycetota > Actinomycetes > Mycobacteriales > Micromonosporaceae > Dactylosporangium > Dactylosporangium siamense. The sequence continues at coordinate 768 of NZ_BONQ01000267.1, forward strand.
TGAAGCGTTGCACGAAGCGCCGGTTGAGACCCCGGCCTTGGGCGAAGCGGGCGATGTCCTGGCGGAGGCCCGCGGTGAGCCGCCCCTGAGCGGTACCGGCCGGGAGGTCGAGCGCGGCGAGCCAGTGACGGACGAGCTCTTGGGCGGTGGGTGATAGTTGTTCGAGTTCGTCACCGCCGGCTTGCGCGCCGACTGGGCGGAGCCGGTGGGCGTAATACACGGCCGTGACGGTCGCATGATCCGGGAACGGACTGCGTGCGCTGGTGAGAGCGGCTTGCCAGGTGGTGGCCAGGTGCGCGGCGACGGTCGACGGTGGGTGCCCAGCTTGGTGGTTGCCGACGCCGTGGACTCCGACGATGGTCGTCATGAACGCTCCTGTGTACGTGAGTCGAGGGCGAAAACGGCGATGTCCCAGCCTGCCGCGGCTACCAGCCAGCCGCCGACGGCGGCAACCGCTCTCACGGCATCCCAGAACGGCCATACGTCAATACACCGCAGGTAACCGAGGTCCCACACCCGCACCGTGCCGTCGTCGCTGCCGGTGACCGCGACGGGCCGCCCGTCCAGCACCGTGCACGCCACCGCCCACACCGTGCCGGTATGCCCGGTCAGGGGTGC
>NZ_BONQ01000268.1 GCF_016862795.1 Dactylosporangium siamense
TGGTGTTGGCTTCGAGGTATCGGTAGAGGTTGCGGATGGCGTAGCGCTTGAGGCAGCGGAGGATTTCTTTGGGGGTGCGGCCTTCGGTGGTGCGTCGGGTGATGTAGTCGCTGGTGGGTTGGTGGTTCATGCGGCGGCGGGCGGTGACGATGGTGTGGAGTGCGGCGTTGAGGGTGCGGTCGCCGCCGCGGTTGAGGCGGTGGCGTTTGATGGGGCCGCTGCTGGCTTGTAGTGGGCTGATCCCGGCGAGGGCGGCGTAGGCGGCTTCGCTGTGGACGCGGCCGTGGTGGGACCAGGTGGTGAGTAGGGTGGCGGCGGTGACCGGGCCGACACCGGGCAGGTCGAGCAGGCCGGGGCAGGCCTGTTCGACCAGGGCGCGGAGGTGTTTCTCGTTGGCGGTGACGGCTCGGCCGAGCTCGCGGATGGTGGCCGCGGCGCGGCGCAACGCTTGGACACGGATCGTGGTTTCCAGATCCGCGGTGGGGTCCTCGGTAAGGGCGAGGACGGCGCGGACCTGCCCGGCGGTACTCAGCCTGCGCAGGAGTTCGCGGAGGTCGCCGGCGCCGAGGATCAGTGACTTGAACAGGTTGACCGTTGCGGTGCGGGTGTCGGTGTCGTGGCGGCGGGTGACCAGCAGGATCCGTAGCGCTTCACGCAGGCCGTCGGCGCGGGGGATCGCGTGCCGCCGGCCGGGTTCGGCGTCGATGGCCAGCGCGGCCCGGGCGGCGTGGACGGCGTCGAGCTCGTCGGACTTGCCGCTACGGCGTCGACTGCTGTGTTCGGGTTTCGGCGCCTCGGACACGGTGTGGCCCGCGGCGCGCAGGTACCGGGTCAGGTCGTAACCGTGCGAGCCGGTGCCCTCCACCGACCAGTGCAGCCGTTCCCCGGCCGGGACCAGGCCCGCGGCCCATGCCGTCACCTGCGCGTACCCGGCAGGACCCGCAACGACTTGGACCTTGGCACGGACCGCGCCGAGCTGGTCGAGCAGCGCCGCGTCGTGGGTGTCGGTGTGGGTGTCCACCCCGACCATCCACCCCGACCGGGTATCTGGCTGGGCATCCGGCTGGGTACCTGGCTGGTCTGTCACGATGGTCATGACGGTGCTTCCCTTCGAGTGGACGAGTTGCCGTCAACACGGCGTCGGCCCGGGAACACACCTGGCGGCATATCTGTGATGAGTCACGTGCTGTGAACACGGACAGGCTTCTGATCAGGCCAGCACGGTGCAATCGGGTCGACGCCGGCCGCGCGGGTGGACAGGTCAAGAGAAAGACACACGTCACCGCGGTCAGATCGAAGGTGAGTCACACCCACACGACCGACATCGAACCTAACGGATCACGAACCCCGGGCCCGATCACCACCCCTATAGAAGCGTCA
>NZ_BONQ01000269.1 GCF_016862795.1 Dactylosporangium siamense
TGGCTGTGGATTTTCAACGCGAACTACGGGCTGCTCAACGGTCTGCTCGTCCAGTTGCACATCGTGGATGAGCCGATTGTCTGGCTCGGCAGTCCGGGTACGGCGATGGCGGCGATCATCGTGGCGAAGAGCTGGGCCAGTTTCCCGTGGATCATGGTGATGCTCCTGGCCGGTCTGCAGACCGTGCCGCACGCCCTGCATGAGGCGGCGGCGTTGGACGGGGCTGGGGCGGTCAACCGGTTCTGGCATGTGACGCTGCCGCACCTGCGTGGGATCCTCGGGATCGTCGTGCTGCTCGAGGTGATCTGGAACGTGCAGCACTTCGACATGATCTACGTGTTGACCGGTGGTGGTCCGGCCGGTTCCACCACGACGTTCGCGGTGGCCGTGTATGACACCGCGTTCAAGGCGTTCGACCTGGGCAAGGCCAGCGCCCTCGGTGCGCTGTGGCTGGTGTTGATCCTCATCCTGGTCGTGGTGTACGTGCGGATCTCCGAGCGTGGTGAGCCCGCATGAGACGCCTGTTCGCCCCCGCCACCACCGTCGCGCTGATCGGGATCTTCGCGTTCGGGCCGGTGTACTGGGTCCTGGTCACCGCGTTGACCCCGACGCATGACGTGTTCCGGTTCCCGCCGCACTTCATCCCCGACCGGATCACCCTCACGCATTTCACCGCGATCTTCGACAACCCGAAGCTGCTGCGGTACCTCACCAACAGTCTCATCGTGTCCACGGTCACCGCCGTGCTCACCGTCATCGTCGCCGCGTACACGGGGTATTCGTTCGCGAAGTTCCGGTACCGGGGCCGCCGGTCGTTGATGTATCTGGTCCTGGCGTCGCAGATGTTCCCGCAGGCGTTGTTGTTGATCACGTTGTATCTGGTGTTCAGTCAGGTCGGGTTGATCAATTCGTATCTGGCGTTGATCCTGTCGTTCACGACGTTCACGTTGCCGTTGTGTGTGTGGATGCTCAAGGGGTTCTTCGACACGATCCCGGATGAGCTGATCGAGGCGGCGAAGGTCGACGGTGCGGGGCAGGGCGCGATCATCCACCGGATTCTGTTGCCGGTGTCGTTGCCGGGTCTGGTGGCGACAGGGTTGTTCGCGTTCATCCGTGGCTGGAACGATTTCATCTTCGCGTTGACCCTGGCCGGGCCGGACAAGCAGACCCTGCCGCCGGGTCTGGTCAACACGTTCCTCGGCGAGTTCGAAACCGCCTGGCCCGACCTGATGGCCGCGTCCCTGGTCGTGTCCCTTCCCGTCGTCATCGGCTTCACCATCCTGCAGCGCTACCTCGTCGCCGGCCTCACCGCCGGCGCCGTCAAAGGCTGAACCACACCCCACACCCC
>NZ_BONQ01000270.1 GCF_016862795.1 Dactylosporangium siamense
CAAGGTACGCGGGTTCCGGATCGAACCAGGCGAGATCGAGCATGCACTGGTCGGACACCCGGGTGTGTCCGCTGCGGTGGTGGTGGCGGATGGGGACCGGTTGGTCGCGTATGTGGTGGGCGAGTCCGCCGGGTTGCGGGAGTTCCTGGGCCAGCGGTTGCCGGAGTACATGGTGCCGGCCGTGTTCATGGAACTCACCGCCTTGCCGTTGAACCGCAACGGGAAAGTCGATCGAGCGGCGCTGCCGGCGGTGACTGCGTCCCGGCCGGTGTCGGGGTTTGTGGCGCCGGTGGGGCCGGTGCAGGAGGTGCTGGCTGGCGTCTGGGCCGAGCTGCTCGGCGTGGACCGGGTCGGGGCGGTCGACAACTTCTTCGCTCTTGGTGGGCATTCGTTGTTGGCGACGCGGGTGGTGTCGCGGGTCCGGAGTCTGTTCGGGGTTGAGGTTCCGGTGGCGGCAGTGTTCGATGCGCCGACGGTGGCCGGGCTGGCTGGGGTTGTTGAGGCGGCGTCGGGGGTGGTGGCGCCTGCGGTGGTTCCGGTGGAGCGCGGTGAGCGGTTGCCGTTGTCGTTTGCGCAGCAGCGGCTGTGGTTCCTGCACCAGCTCGATCCGGACTCGGTCGAGTACAACCTGCCGATGCCGATTCCCCTGTCCGGCGGGCTGGACGTGGAGGCACTGGCGGGCGCGTTGACGTCGCTGATCGCTCGGCATGAGGTGTTGCGGACCCGGCTGGTCCCGGACGCCGACGGTGTGCCGTGGCAGGTGATTGATGCGGCGCCGGAGCGGTTCGACCTGTCCGTGGTCGAGCTGGCTGCCGGTGAGGTGGGTGCGTGGCTGGACGCGGATGCCGCGGTGCCGTTCGATCTGGGTGCCGGTCCGTTGTTCCGGGCCACGCTGCTGCGCATCGCCGAGGACGAGCACGTGCTGGCGCTGGCGATGCACCACGTCGTGGGTGACGAGTGGTCGGCGGGGATCGTGCAGCGCGAGCTCGACGTCCTCTACGCAGGGGGAGCAGCACCCGAGTTGCCGGTGCAATACGCGGACTTCGCGGTGTGGCAGCGGCGGTGGCTGACCGGCGAGGTCCTCGAGGGACAGCTCGGCTACTGGCGGGACAAGCTCGGCGAGGCACCGACGCTGGAGCTGCCCGCCGATCGGCCGCGGCCGGCGGTGCGCTCGTCCGAGGGCGCGGCGATCGGGTTCACGGTGCCGGCGGAGGTGGTCGAGAGGCTGCGGACGCTGGCGCAGGCCTCGGGCACGTCGATGTTCATGGCCGTGCTGTCGGCGTTCAAGGTGCTGCTGTCCCGGTACGCCGGGCAGGACGACATCGTGGTC
>NZ_BONQ01000271.1 GCF_016862795.1 Dactylosporangium siamense
CGCGGACCGCTCGCAGCTGTACAAGGACCTCGCCGACGGGCCGTTCTTCGGCAACAACCGGCCCGGCGCGGACGTGTCGCAGGGCATCCGCGACGCGTTCTGGCTGCAGTCCATGGCCGCCGGGCACCGCAACGCCTACGAGTCGATCGCCGCGTTCTCGGCCACCGACTTCCGCGACGACCTCGCGAAGTTCGACGTGCCGACCCTCGTCATCCACGGCGACGACGACCAGGTCGTCCCGTTCGAGGTCGGCGGCAAAGCGTCGGCGGCGCTGGTCAAGGGCGCCGAGCTCATCGTGTACCCAGGCGCGCCGCACGGCATCACCGACACCCACAAGGAACAGCTCGGCAACGACCTGCTCACCTTCCTGCGTTCCTACGGAGCCTGACATGTCCCCTGACACGATCGTCCTGGTCCACGGCTTCTGGGTCACACCCCGCAGCTGGGAACACTGGATCACCCACTACGAGCGTCGCGGTTTCCGCGTCCTCGCGCCCGGCTACCCCGGCTTCGACGTCGAGGTCGAGGCCCTCAACGCCAACCCCGACATCATCACCGCGCTGACCGTGCCGGCCATCATCGAGCACCTCGAGTCGGTCATCCGGGCGCTGCCGACCCCGCCGATCATCATGGGGCACTCCGCCGGCGGCGCGTTCACGCAGATCCTGCTCGATCACGGTTTCGGCGCCTCGGCAGTGGCGTTGAACTCCGCGCCGACCGAGGGCGTGCACGTCGTGCCGTTCTCGCAGGTGAAGTCGACGCTGCCGGTGCTGCGCTCACCCGCCAACCGGCACCGGTCCATCGGACTGTCGCTGGACGAGTGGAAGTACGCGTTCACCAACACGTTCTCCGACGAGGAGGCGGCGGCGCTGTACGAGCGGTACCACATCCCGGCCAACGGCGGCATCCTGTGGGGCAGCGTCCTGGCCAACTTCCAACCCGGCCACCAGGACACCTGGGTCGACTACCGCAACGACCAGCGGGCCCCGCTGCTGTTCATCTCCGGCAGCGAGGACCACATCATGCCGCCCGCGGTGCAGCGCTCCAACGTCAAGCACTACAAGTCCAACACCATCACCGAACACGTCGAGTACAACGGCTACGCCCACCTCCTCCCAGCACAGAAGGGCTGGGAAGAGATCGCCGACTTCGCCCTCGACTGGGCCCTGCGCCACGCCCGATGAGCGCCCCACCACCGGTCCGCGTCACGCACATCGGCGGACCGACCACGCTCATCGAGGTCGGCGGGTGGCGGCTGCTGACCGACCCGACGTTCGACCCGCCGGGCCGCCGGTACAACTTCGGCTGGGGCACCTCCTCGACGAA
>NZ_BONQ01000272.1 GCF_016862795.1 Dactylosporangium siamense
CCGGTACCGGATCCGACACTCCCTCCACCGTCGGGGCCGGCTCGCCGGTGACCGTCGCGTAGTTGAACAGCACCTGGAACAGCGGCGTGCGGGACCGGTCGCGGTCCACGTCCAGGTCGTCGACGAGATGCTCGAAGGGCAGGTCCTGATGCGCGTAGGCGGCCAGGGTCTCGGCCCGGACCCGCTGGAGCAGCTCGGCGAACGTCGGGTCGCCGGACAGATCGGTGCGCAGCACCAACGTGTTGACGAAGAACCCGATCAGGCCCTCGATCTCGCCCCGGTTCCGGTTGGCGATCGGCGTGCCGACGACCACGTCCTCCTGGCCCGAGTATCGCGACAGAAGCACCGTGAACGCCGACAGCACCGTCATGAACATCGACGCGCCCGCGTCGCGGGCCACGCCCTGCAGTCCTTCGGCGACGTCGGCGGGCACGGTGAACCCGATCGACGCGCCCTCGGACGAGCGCACCGGCGGACGCGGCCTGTCCGTCGGCAGCTCAAGCGTTGGCGCATCCAGCAGTCGATCACGCCAGAAACCGACCTGAGCCTCCAACACCTCACCCGACAACCACTGCCGCTGCCACACCGCAAAGTCCGCATACTGCACCGGCAACGCCGGCAACGCCACGCCCGCGTACAACGCCTCCAGCTCGCGCAGCAGGACGCCTGTCGACCACTCATCACTGATCACGTGATGCTTCGCGATCGCCAACACATGCCGATCCGCAGCCACACGCAGCAACGTCGCCCGGAACAACGGCCCCGCCGCCAGATCGAACGGCACCGCCGCATCCGCCGCCAACCACGCGCCCACATCCTCGGCCGCGACCTCCACGACCGGCAGATCGAAACGGGACGCCGGGTCGATCACCTGCCACGGCACACCATCCGCATCCGCGACCAGCCGCGTCCGGAGCACCTCATGCCGCGCCACCAACGCACCCAGCGCACCCGCCAGCGCGTCCACGTCGAGATCGCCGTCCAACGGAACCGTCATCGGCGTGTTGTACTCCACCGAACCCGGCTCCAGCTGTTGCAGGAACCACAGCCGCTGCTGCGCGAACGACAGCGGCAGCCGCTCGCTCCGCGGCACCGGCACGATCGGCGGCGCCGTCACACCCGTCACCGCCGCATCGATCTCGGCCGCCAACCCGGCAACCGTCGGCGCGTCAAACAACGCCGCCACCGCAACCTCAACCCCGAAGACCGCCCGGACACGCGACACCACCTGCGTCGCCAGCAGCGAGTGCCC
>NZ_BONQ01000273.1 GCF_016862795.1 Dactylosporangium siamense
CTAGTGCTCTGACCGGGAACGTTGGCCGGGTTGGGTGACACGCCGGTCGACGTTTCCGGTTCGGTGCTGGTTTGGGTTCAGGCTGTCGGGATGGCAGAACCTGTCCGGGCGCGGCGGCTTAGTGATGACGAGGGCCGGCGATTACAGCAGATCGTTCGGCGTGGGACTGGGTCGCCGATCCGGTTGCGGCGGGCGATGGTCATCATGGCCTCAGCCAGCGGGAACACCGTTCCGGCGATCGCCCGCCTCGTCCAAGGAGATGAGGACGCGGTCCGGGAAGTGATCCACCGGTTCAACGAGATGGGTCTGGCCTGCCTGGACCCTCGGTGGGCGGGTGGCCGTCCCCGCCGGATCAGTGAAGACGACGAAGCGTTCATCGTCGCGACGGCCAAGACCAGACCCCAAGCCCTCGACCAGCCGTTCACCCGGTGGAGCCTGCGGAAACTCGCCGACTACCTGGCCCACAACACCGGCCCGCGCCGGGTCGCGGTGGGCCGGGAACGACTCCGGGAAATCCTGCACAAGCACGAGGTCACGTTCCAGCGGACGAAGACGTGGAAGGAGACCAACGACCCGAACGCCGAGGCCAAGCTCGCCCGGATCGAGGAGGTCACCACCAGGTTCCCGGACCGGGTTTTCGCGTTCGACGAGTTCGGGCCGTTGACGATCCGTCCGCAGGCCGGCGCCACTTGGGCGCCGGCCGGACACCCGGACCGGCTGCCCGCGAACTATCACAAGCTGCACGGCGTGCGGCAGTTCCACGCCTGCTACAGCATCGGCACCGACACCCTCTGGGGCGTCGTGCGCCGCCATAAGTCCGCGGCGAACACCCTCGCCGCGCTCAGATCGATCCGCGCTGCCCGCCCGGACGGCGCACCGATCTACGTCATCCTGGACAACCTGTCCGCGCACAAAGGCAAAACGATTCGGGCCTGGGCCGCCCGCAACCGGGTCGAGCTGTGCTTCACCCCGACGTACTCGTCCTGGGCAAACCCGATCGAGGCGCACTTCGGACCGCTGCGGATGTTCGTCGTCGCCGGGTCCAACCACCCCAACCACGCTGTCGCCACCAAGGCACTGCACGCCTATCTGCGCTGGCGCAACGCCAACGCCCGCCACCCCGACGTCCTGGCCGCCCAACGCCGCGAACGCGCCCGCATCCGCTCCGAACGACAACGCCGATGGGGCCAGCCAGCTATCCGAGCAGCCTGACCCCAACCCGGCCAACGTTCCCGGTCAGAGCACTAGC
>NZ_BONQ01000274.1 GCF_016862795.1 Dactylosporangium siamense
GCCGCGGTGGTGTTCGGGGTGTCGCGGACCCAGCTGCATGAGTGGCTGGCCCGGTACCGGGTCGAGGGTGCGGCCGGGTTGGTGCCGCGGTCGCGGCGGCCGTTGTCCAGTCCGGCGGTGACCGCGGCGGCGGTCGAGGACGAGATCGTGCGGTTGCACAAGGACCGTAACGGCCGGTGGGGTGCGAAGAAGATCCGGGCGGTCCTGGCCGGGCAGGGCGTGGCGGTGCCGGCGGTGTCCACCGTGCATCAGATCCTGCACCGGCGCGGGCTGATCGCGGCCAGGGCCGGGCGGCAGGTCCGTGATCCCGGCCGGCGGTTCGCCCGGCAGTTCAGCAACGACCTGTGGCAGATCGACGGCACCCAGCACCGCCTCGTCAACGGCTCAGCGTTCTGGGTCGTGGACGTCCTGGACGACTGTTCCCGGTTCCTGCTCGCCGCCGTGGTCGGGCCGAGCCTGACCGGCGCACTGGGCTGGCAGGCGCTACGCGCCGCGACCGCCAGCTCCGGCCTGCCCCGGCAGCTGCTGTCCGACAACGGTGTCACGTTCACCGGCCGGTCCCTGGGCATCGAGGTGTTCTTCGAACGGCAGGTCCACGCCGCCGGGATCGAGTTCCTGCACGGCCGGGCCCGGCACCCACAAACCCAGGGCAAGATCGAACGGGAACACCGCACTCAGAACGACTGGATCGCCGATCACCGCCCACACAGCCTCGCCGAGGCCCAGCACGTCCTGGACGCCTACCGCACCGACTACAACACCACGCGCCCCCACGAAGCCCTCGCTCAACGCACCCCGGCCGAGGTCCACCAGCGCGGCACACCGGCCATCCTGCCCCCGATGGACGTCGCCCCAGCCGACGCCTACCCAGCCGGGGCGATCATGCGCCAGGTCTCCAGCGACGGCACCTTCCGCTACCACAACGTCAAACTCCGCCTCGAACCACGCTGGGCCGACCTACCCGTCGGCCTCATCCGCGACCACGCCCGCCTCAAGATCTACTACGGGCACGCCAACATCGTCACCCTCATCGTCGGCGACATCCCCCACCCGAAACGCTGACACCACCACAACCATCGAGCATCATGGAACCAACCACACGGATCGTGTTCGGCATGTCCCCGGAACCCCGTGTTCGGAATGTCCCCGGTCCGCAC
>NZ_BONQ01000275.1 GCF_016862795.1 Dactylosporangium siamense
GTCCGGTTGTTCCACTGATGATCCGACCACGTCGGCGTCTGGTGCGGCGTCGTCCAGTGCTCAGGCTGGTTCTGGCACGGGTGAGCAGTCGAAGTTCTTTGTGCAGGCTGACTATGACAATGAGCTCGCGTTGTTGAAGGCGACCGCGACCGGTCCGGCGGACAAGCCGTGGGAGCAGGTGCTGAACCCGAAGCTGGTTGATACCGCGAAGTACAAGAAGGCCGGTCCGTACAAGATCTGTTTCTCCAACGCGGCGTTGAACAATCCGTGGCGGCAGGTCGGCTTCAAGGTCATGCAGGCCGAGGTCGAGGCGCAGAAGTCGATGATCAAGGAGTTTGTGCACGTCGACGCGGAGGGCAAGGACAGCAAGCAGATCGCGGACATCAACGATCTGCTGGGTAAGGGTTGTGACGCGCTGATCGTGTCGCCGAACACGACCGCGACGTTGACCCCGGCGGTGGAGGCCGCTTGTGCCAAGGGTCTGCCGGTGATCGTGTTCGACCGTGGTGTGGACACCAAGTGTCCGGTGACGTTCATCAACCCGATCGGTGGTTACGGTTTCGGTCAGGTCGGTGCTGAGTTCCTGAGCCAGAAGGTCAAGCCGGGCGGTAAGGTCCTCGCGCTGCGTATCCTGCCGGGTGTCGATGTGCTGGAGACCCGTTGGTCGGCGGCGAAGGTTCAGTTCGACAAGGCGAAGGTCAACGTGGTCGGTGTGGAGTTCACCGATGGTGACCCGGCCAAGACGAAGAAGATCGTCAACGACTACATCCAGCGGTACGGCAACATCGACGGTATCTGGATGGATGCCGGTGCGACCGCTGTCGCCGCTGTGGAGGCGTTCCAGGACGCGGGGAAGCCGGTCCCGCCGATCAATGGTGAGGACCAGCTGGACTTCCTGAAGCTGTGGAAGGACAAGAAGCTCACCGCGATCGCGCCGACCTACCCGACCTATCAGTGGCGGACCCCGATCCTCGCGGCGCTGAAGATCCTCAACGGTGAGCAGGTCTCCAGCCCGTGGAAGCTGCCGCAGCCGACGATCACGCAGGACAACCTCGACACGTACGTCGATGCGAACATGCCGCCGTTGCACTACGCCATGTGCGGCTGCAAGGATCTGCCCGGCTACCCC
>NZ_BONQ01000276.1 GCF_016862795.1 Dactylosporangium siamense
GCCGTGATCTGCGTGAACTGCCAGTTGTTCTGGGCGATGCCGCTGCAGTTGGACACGACGCCGCCGCCGGCGCAGCCGCGGTCGCGGTTGACGGACCAGAAGGCGAGGCGGGCGAGGTGCTTGGACTGGGCCCAGTCGCGGATCTGTTGCCAGTAGGCGACGGAGGTGAGTTCCTGCTGGTCGGACAGGCCGTTCATGCCGGAGATGCCCATGTGCCGGTAGGCGGTGTCGTCGTTCCAGCCGAACGCGGTCTTGAGCATGGTCTTGAGGCCTTCGGAGGCGCTGACGGTGCTGTTGTACATGTTGGCGCCGCCGCCGAAGTCGAACGGCATGATGGTGAAGACGTCGATGTTGGCGCCGGTGGACGCGGCCCGGTTGATGAGCTGCTGGGCGTAGTAGCCGGGGCCGGTGGTGGCGGTGCCGAAGGTGATGATGGTCTTGAGGTTCGGGTTGTTCTGCTTGACGATCTTCAGGGCGTCGACGATCCGGTTGCGGACGGTGTCGTTCTCGAACTCGTCGGTGTTTTCGATGTCGATGTCGATGGCTTTGAGGTTGTAGGCGTTGATCACGGTCTGGTAGGCGTTGGCGAGGGCCTGCGGGGTGGAGCAGTTCGGGCCGAGTTTGTTGCCCTGCCAGCCGCCGAAGGACGGGATGACGTCGCCGCCGCCGGCGCGGATCTGGTTGATGACGGTCTGGTCGACGCCGCCGGTCAGTGGGCGGGTGCTGTCCCAGGCGGGGGTGCAGCCGCCGCCGGACAGGACGAACGCGAGGGTGAACCAGCGGATGCCGGTGGCTGACTGGACGGTCTGCGGGTTCGGTGGGTCGCCCCACTGGTAGAGGTAGGGTGCGGCCTGCATGCCGCTGGGTGTGGTGGTGCCGCCGGTGGTGGTGGCGGTGACGCTGTTGGAGGCGGCGGACTCGCCGACGGTGTTGTAGGCCTTCACCGTGTAGGTGTGGGTGGAGCCGGCGGTCAGTCCGGACACCGTGGCGGTGGTGCCGGTGACGGTGGCCCGCACCGTGCTGCCCTCGTAGACGCGGTAGCCGGTGACGGTGCCCGTCGAGGCGTTCCACGCCAGGGAGAAGCTGGTGTTGGTGGTCGCGGTGA
>NZ_BONQ01000277.1 GCF_016862795.1 Dactylosporangium siamense
CGGCGTATCTGGCCAGTCTGGGTGTGGGGCCGGAGTCGGTGGTGGGTGTGTGTCTGGACCGTGGTCTGGATTTGTTGGTGGCGGTGGTGGGGATCTGGCGGGCTGGTGGTGTGTATCTGCCGTTGGATCCGGGGTATCCGGCGGAGCGGTTGGCGGATCTGGTCGCCGACAGCGGGGCTGTGCTGGTGGTGGATGAGGCGTTGCTGCGGTCGGTGTCGGGTGGTGTGCGTCCGGTGGTGGTGGCGGAGCCGGGTCAGGCGGCGTATGTGATTTATACGTCGGGTTCGACGGGTCGGCCGAAGGCGGTGGTGTCGGGGCATGAGGGTTTGGTGAATCGGGTTGGGTGGATGCAGGAGCGGTATGGGTTGGTGGTTGGTGAGCGGGTGTTGCATAAGACGCCGGTGACGTTTGACGTGTCGGTGTGGGAGTTGGTGTGGCCGTTGACGGTGGGTGCGTCGGTGGTGATGGCGGACCCGGGCCGGCACGGTGATGTGGTTTACATCGCGGGGTTGATTGATCGGGCGTCGGTGGCGGTGACGCATTTCGTGCCGTCGTTGTTCCACGAGTTTGTGCGGCAGGGGTCGTTGCCGGCGATGGCGTCGTTGCGGTTGGTGGTGTGCAGCGGTGAGGCCTTGTCCGGTGCGGACGTGACGGCGTTCTACGGGTTGCACGGTGGTGCGGTGGTGGAGAACCTGTACGGTCCGACGGAGGCGTCGATTGATGTGTCGTTCTGGTCGTGTCCGCGGCCGGGTGATGGTGGTGCGGTGCCGATCGGCGCGCCGATCGCGAACACGACGTTGCATGTGTTGGACCGTTCGTTGCGTGCGGTGCCGGTGGGTGTGACCGGCGAGTTGTATCTGGGTGGGGTGGGGTTGGCACGCGGCTACGGCGGTCGTGCGGAGCTGACCGGGCAGCGGTTC
>NZ_BONQ01000278.1 GCF_016862795.1 Dactylosporangium siamense
GGTCCTCGGTCTCGGCCCGGTTGCGGTTGGCGATCGGCGTGCCGACCACGATGTCGTCCTGACCCGAGTAGCGGCTCAGCACCATGGTGTACACCGTCAGGAGGGTCATGAACATCGTCGCGCCACCGGCGCCGGCGACCCGATGCAGACCCGCCACCACCTCCGCCGGCACCTCGAACTCCACCACGTCACCCGCCGACGACCGCACCGCCGGCCGCGGTCGATCGGTCGGCAGTTCGAGGACGGGCGCGCCGGCGAGCCGTTCGCGCCAGTAGGCCAGCTGGCCCTCCAGCGCCGCGCCCGACAGCCACTCCCGTTGCCACACCGCGAAGTCGGCGTAGTGCACCGGCAGCGGCGGCAGCACCTCCCCGGCGTACAACACCCCCAACTCGCGCCGCATGATCTCCATCGACCACTCGTCGGTGATCACGTGGTGCATGCAGAGCGCGAGCAGATGGTCGTCGGGGGCCAGTCGGTACAGCGTGGCCCGCAGCAACGGCCCGGCGGCCAGTTCGAACGCGACGGTCGTCGCGGCCGCCTGGGTGGCCATGGCGGTCGCCAGCGGGTCGGCCTCGGCCGTCAGGTCCACCACCGGCAGCTCGACGCCCGACGGCGGGTCGATCACCTGACGCGGCGTCCCATCAACGTCGGCGACGAGCCGGGTTCGCAGCACCTCGTGCCGCTCGACGAGCGCTTCGAGGGCGGCGCGCAGCGCGGCGAGATCCAGGCCTGCGTCGAGCCGGACGGCGACCGACATGTTGTATTCGACCGAGTCCGGCTCGAGCTGCTGCAGGAACCACAGCCGCTGCTGGGCGAACGACAGCGGCAGGGGCCGGCCCCGGTCGCTGGGCGCGATCGGCGGCACCACGGCCCCGGCGCCGCTGGCGTCGACGGCCGCGGCCAGCCCGGCGATGGTGGG
>NZ_BONQ01000279.1 GCF_016862795.1 Dactylosporangium siamense
CCTCGCCGGGCTCGGCTTGGTCGAGCTGCACGAGCCGGCCGACCCGCAGCAGGCGCACCCGGTCGAATGGTCTGTGACGCTGCACCCTCTGGTCCGTGACACCAACCGTGCCCACCCCGACGTCGCCGAGCACCCGGAAGGATTCCCGGCCGTGGCGGTACGGCTGGTGGCAGCGCTCGCCGAGGCGGAGCAGACCGGCCGGCCGGCAGACCCCGCCGCGTGGCCGTGGTGGCGGGCACTCACCCCGCACGCCACACACCTCCTCGGCCAGCACGCCATCCACCCCGACCCGCACATCACCACCACCGCCTGCCACGCCGCCGACCTGACCGGCCGCGCCCTGCACGCCCAGGGCAACTACCCACGAGCCGCCACCACCCTCCACGCCGTGCTCGACATCCGGCGGCGGGTCCTCGGCGAGGACCACCCCGACACCCTGACCACCCGCCACAACCTGGCCGGGGTGTGGCGTGACCAGGGCGACCGTCAGCGGGCCGCCGCCGAATATCAGGCGGTGCTGGACCTCCTGTGGCGGGTCCTCGGCGAGGACCACCCCGAAACCCTGACCACCCGCCACAGACTGGCCACGGTGTGGCGTGACCAGGGCGACCATCAGCGGGCCGCCGCCGAGTTCCAGGCGGTGCTGGACCTCCGGGGGCGGGTCCTCGGCAAGGACCACCCCGACACCCTGAACACCCGCCACAACCTGGCCCTGGCGCGGCACGACCAGGGCGACCGTCAGCGGGCCGCCGCCGAACTCCAGGCGGTGCTGGACCTCCGGTGGCGGGTCCTCGGCGAGGACCACCCCGACACCCTGACTACCCGCCACAACCTGGCCGTGATGCGGTACATCCAGGGCGACCGTCAGCGGGCCGCCGCCGAATATCAGGCGGTGCTGGACATCCAGCGGCGGG
>NZ_BONQ01000280.1 GCF_016862795.1 Dactylosporangium siamense
GGGCCTGGGCGCGGGCCGGTATGGCTTGGTCCAGCCGCTGGTCGCGGATTTCGCGAACACGGTCTTGCTCAGTTCGCTGGTCAGCGGTGGTTGTCTGTGTGTGCTGGACCCGGCGCTGGCGGCGGATGCGGCGGCGGTGGCGGAGTTCGTGGCCCGGGAACGCGTTGATTACCTGAAGTTGGTGCCGTCGCATTTGGTGGCGTTGGCGGCTGGTGGTGGCCTGCAGCGACTGTTGCCGGCTCGGGCGTTGATTCTGGGTGGTGAGGCGGCGGCGGTGTCGTGGGCGCGGGACCTGGTCACGGCGGCGGGTGAGTGTCGGGTGGCGAACCATTATGGGCCGACGGAGACGACGGTTGGTGTCGCGTCCGGGTTCCTGGATGGGGATGTGCTGGCGGGTGAGGTGGTGCCGTTGGGTCGGGCGTTGCCGAATGACCGGTTGTATGTGGTGGATGGTTCGTTGCGTCCGGTGCCGGTCGGGGTCGTTGGTGAGTTGCTGGTCGGTGGGTTGGGTGTGGCGCGGGGGTATGTGGGGCAGCCGGATCTGACCGGGCAGCGGTTCGTCGCGGATCCGTTCGCTGGGGGTGGTGCTCGGGCGTATCGGACCGGGGACCGGGTCCGGCGTCGGGTGGATGGTGGGGTGGAGTTCCTGGGTCGGGTGGACACGCAGTTGAAGGTGCGTGGGTACCGGATCGAGGCCGCCGAGGTCGAGGCGGTCCTACTGCGCCATGCTGGGGTGCGGGCGGCGGTGGTGACCGCGGACGGATCTGATGCGGGTCGGCGGTTGGTGGCGTATCTTGTCGCGCCGGACGGTCTGCCCGAGCCGACCGAACTGCGGGACTGGGCTCGGCGGTTCCTGCCGGAGTACATGGTGCCGGCGGTGTTCGTGGAGTTGGA
>NZ_BONQ01000281.1 GCF_016862795.1 Dactylosporangium siamense
GAAGGTGCGCGGGTTCCGGATCGAACCAGGCGAGATCGAGCATGTCCTGCTCGGACACCCGGAAGTGTCCGCCGCTGTAGTGGTGGCGGATGGGGACCGGTTGGTCGCGTATGTGGTGGGCGAGTCCGCGGGGTTGCGGGAGTTCCTGGGTGCGCGGTTGCCGGAGTACATGGTGCCGGCGGTGTTCGTGGAGTTGACGGCGTTGCCGCTGAACCGCAACGGCAAGGTGGACCGGTCCGCACTGCCCGCCGTGACCGGGGCTCGGCCGGCGTCGGGGTTTGTGGCGCCCGTGGGGCCGGTCCAGGAGGTGCTGGCCGCGGTGTGGGCCGAGCTGCTCGGCGTGGATCAGGTCGGTGCGGTCGACAACTTCTTCGCTCTTGGTGGGCACTCGTTGCTGGCCACGCGGGTCGTGTCGCGCATCCGGAGTGTGTTCGATCTCGAGGTGCCGGTCGCGGCTGTGTTTGATGCGCCGACGGTGGCTGGGTTGGCCGCGGTGGTGGAGGCGGCGTCGGGGACCACCGCGCCGCCGATCGTGGCGGTGGACCGTGGTGAGCGGTTGCCGTTGTCGTTTGCGCAGCAGCGGCTGTGGTTCCTGCATCAGCTGGCGCCGGACTCAGTCGAGTACAACCTGCCGATGCCGATTCCCCTGTCCGGCGCGCTGGACGTGGAAGCGTTGTCGGCGGCGCTGGCCGGGTTGGTGCGCCGGCATGAGGTGTTGCGGACCCGGCTGGTTCCGGACGCCGACGGTGTGCCGTGGCAGGTGATCGATGCGGCGCCCGAGCGGTTCGACCTGAGCGTCGTCGAGGTGCCGGCCGCGGAGGTCGAGGCGTGGCTCGCGGCCGATGCCGCGGTGCCGTTCGACCTGGCCGCGCGTCCGCCGCTGCGC
>NZ_BONQ01000282.1 GCF_016862795.1 Dactylosporangium siamense
GGATGCGCAGGTGAAGGTGCGTGGGTTCCGGATCGAGCCGGCCGAGGTCGAGGAGGCGTTGCGGTCGCATCCGGCGGTGGCGGATGCGGTGGTGGTGGCGGACGGCGATCGGCTGGTCGCGTATGTGGTCGGTGATGTCGATGGTTTGGCGGCGTATCTGGGTGAGCGGTTGCCGCAGTACATGGTGCCGGGTGTGTTTGTGGAGTTGACCGAGTTGCCGTTGACGCGGAACGGCAAGGTTGACCGGGAGGCGTTGCCGGCCCCGGATGCGGCGCGCGCGGCCGAGGTGTTTGTGGCACCGGTCGGGCCGGTGCAGGAGTTGTTGGCTGGGATGTGGGCCGAGCTGCTGGGCGTGGACAGGGTGGGGGCGACCGAGAGCTTCTTTGCGTTGGGTGGGCATTCGTTGTTGGCGACGCAGGTGGTGTCGCGGATCCGTTCGGCATTTGAGGTTGAGTTGCCGGTGGGGGCGTTGTTCGATGCGCCGACGGTGGCTGGGTTGGCTGCGGTGTTGGACGCGGCGGTGTCCGGTGCGGTGATGCCGCCGGTGGTGGCGGTGGGCCGGGATGGGCCGTTGCCGTTGTCGTTCGCGCAGCAGCGGTTGTGGTTCCTGCACCGCCTGGATCCGGATTCGGTCGAGTACAACGCCCCGATGTCGATCGGGTTGCCGGCTGATCTGGACGTCGAGGCGCTGGCGGGGGCGTTGACCGCGTTGGTAGCCCGGCACGAGGTGCTGCGGACCCGGCTCGTCGCCGACGCCGACGGGGTGCCGTGGCAGGTGATCGATCCGGCGCCGGAGCG
>NZ_BONQ01000283.1 GCF_016862795.1 Dactylosporangium siamense
TGCGGATGGTGCCGGTTGGTGTGCCGGGGCAGGTGTTCATCGGTGGGTCGGGTCTGGCGCGTGGGTATGCGGGTCAGCCGGAGTTGACGGCGGAGCGTTTTGTCGCGGATCCGTTTGGTGGGGATGGTTCGCGGTTGTACCGGTCGGGTGATGTGGCGCGGTGGCGGTCCGATGGCAGTCTGGAGTTTGTTGGTCGGGCTGACGCGCAGGTGAAGGTTCGGGGGTTCCGGATCGAGCCGGCTGAGGTTGAGGCGGTGCTGGTTGAGCATCCGCTGGTGGCGGCGGCGGTGGTGACGACCGATGGGCACGATGAGGGTCGGCGGTTGGTGGCGTATGTGGTGCCGGTGGATGTGTCGGTGGGGTTGCCGGTGGGGTTGCGGGAGTGGGCGCGGCGGTTGTTGCCGGAGCACATGGTGCCGGCGTTGTGTGTTGAGATCGGGAGTTTGCCGTTGACGGTGAACGGCAAGCTTGATTATGCGGCGTTGCCGGCGCCGCAGGGGTCGGTGGTGGTCGGCGTGGTGGTGCCGCGGACGCCGCATGAGGAGATCCTGGCTGGGATCTGGGGTGAGTTGTTGGGGTTGTCCGAGGTGGGGGTGACGGACAACTTCTTCGAGCTTGGTGGGCATTCGTTGTTGGCGACGCGGGTCGTGTCGCGGGTCCGGGCGGTGTTCGACGTTGAGATACCGGTGGCGGCGCTGTTCGATGCG
>NZ_BONQ01000284.1 GCF_016862795.1 Dactylosporangium siamense
CGTGTTGCCGTGCACGTCGACCGCGTAGTCGACGTTCCACTTGTACGCCTGCCGGCACCCCGACGCCTGGAAATTCGCACCGTTGCACGGCTCGCCAGGGTGGTTGCCGTAGACGGGCACGGTGAAGACCGACTGGGTCTCCTCACCGCTGGTCCAGCCCGGCAAGCGGTTCTGGCCGAAGAAGAACTGCGTGCCGTCGGGTGAGGTGAACTTCCAGTGCTCCCCGTTGTCGTCGCCGTTGTTCAACCCCGTGTTGAACAGCTGCTCGACCTTCGAGCCGTCGTCGTCCTTCAGCTTCCAGGTGTTGCTCGTGCCGACCCGCACGAGCTCAGAGGCCCTACCGTTGAGGGTGATCGAGGCGTTGTCCGAGTACCAGCACTGGTCGCCCGTCGGCCGGGTCTTGTTGTTGGCGTCGCCTTCCACGTCGGTCGCGCAAGGCTTGTAGCGGCGCTCGATCTGCCCGGGCGCGAACTCGAAGCCCATGCCGATCCATGACGCCTGGTTGTTCGCGCCGACCGTGCGGCCGTCCACACCGCTGGACGCGTACGCCAGGGAGATCGTCGGTGAGGGTCCGCCGTTCGCCGGGGGGACGCTCAGCGGGTATGACCAGGTGAAGTCACCCGTCGAACCGCCGCCGCCCCAGGCCGCGGACTCGCTGAGTGAGGTCGCCCCGAAGTTGCCCGCGCCACCGGAACCACCGG
>NZ_BONQ01000285.1 GCF_016862795.1 Dactylosporangium siamense
CGGCCGGTTCCGGTGGCGCGGGCAACTTCGGGGCGACCTCGCTCAGCGAGTCCGCGGCATGGGGCGGCGGCGGTTCGACGGGTGACTTCACCTGGTCATACCCGCTGAGCGTCCCCCCGGCGAACGGTGGACCCGCGCCGACGATCTCCCTGGCGTACGCGTCCAGTGGCGTGGACGGTCGCACGGTCGGGGCGAACAACCAGGCGTCGTGGATCGGGATGGGCTTCGAGTTCGCGCCGGGTCAGATCGAGCGGCGCTACAAGCCGTGTGCGACGGACGTCGAGGGCGACGCCAACAACAAGACCCGGCCCACGGGCGACCAGTGCTGGTACTCGGACAACGCCTCGATCACCCTCAACGGCCGGGCGTCGGAGCTGGTGCGGGTCGGGACCAGCAATGTGTGGAAGTTGAAGAACGATGACGGCTCGAAGGTCGAGCAGTTGTTCGACGGCGGGCTGAACAACGGTGACAACGACGGGGAGCACTGGAAGTTCACCTCACCCGACGGCACGCAGTTCTTCTTCGGCAAGAACCGTCTGCCGGGCTGGACCAGCGGCGAGGAGACCCAGTCGGTCTTCACGGTCCCGGTGTACGGCAACCACCCGAACGAGCCGTGCAACGCCTCCACGTTCCAGGCGTCCGGGTGCCGGCAGGCGTACAAGTGGAACGTCGACTACGCGGTCGACGTGCACGGCAACACC
>NZ_BONQ01000286.1 GCF_016862795.1 Dactylosporangium siamense
CGCCGCCCGAACCTCACCCGGCTCGATCCGGTACCCACGCACCTTCACCTGCTCATCAACCCGGCCGGCGAACTCCAACTGCCCGTCCGACCGCCACCGCCCCCGGTCCCCACTGCGATACAACCGACTCCCGTCACCGGCGAACGGATCCGCAACGAACCGCTGCGCCGTCAACTCCGGCCGCCCCACATACCCCCGAGCCACCCCCACCCCACCGATGAACACCTCACCCAGACCACCAGCCGGCACCGGCCGCAACGACCGCTCCAACACCCGCACCGACACACCCGGCAACGGCCCACCGATCGGCGTCGCCCGCGCCACCTCATCCACAGCCGTGAGATCCGCAAACGTCGAGTCGATCGTCGTCTCGGTAATCCCATAACCCGCGAGCAACCGCACCCCGCCACCAAGCACCTCGACCGCCCGGCGCGCCGACCCGGTGCGCCACACCTCCGTGGTCACCACCAACAACCGCAGATCCACCAACCGCACACCAGCAGCCGCCACGAACTCGACCAGATCATCGACATACCGGCCCGCACACTCGAACGCGCCGATCCGCTGCTCGGTCAGGAACCGCACCCACCGCGCCGTCGACAACTGCAACCCGACGTCACCCAACACCAACGTCCCG
>NZ_BONQ01000287.1 GCF_016862795.1 Dactylosporangium siamense
GCCATCGCGGGCCACGAGATCCCGGCGCTGCTGACGCCCGCCGAATTTGCGGCACACCGGCAGGTCGAGGCGGTGCTGCGCGCGTGCTGGCACCACACCACTGACGTCATCGCCGAGGTGTGTGAGCACGCCCGGTCGCTCCCGCCGCAGCCCGGCTCGGACAACCGGCAGAGCGTCCCGGCCCTGGCGACGCCCACCTTCGGTCCTGTCTTCGGCCGGCTGATGCGCCTGCGGAACGTGAACAGCAGCCTGCTCGCCAGGATGACGTTGTCGGCCGAGGCCACGGTCAACGTCATGAGGCACGGCGAGCGCGTGCCGGCCGTCGAGCGGGTCTTCAGCATCGCCGCGGCGCTCGGCCTGCGCGGCGACGACGTCGAGGCGATGGCGGGATACCCGGACTCGGTGCCCCCGGACGACCCGTCCCTGCTGAAACGCCTCGCGGCCACCCAAGCGCTCGGCGAACTCGTCTGCGCGCTCGTACCGCTGCGCTCCGAACAGCTGGACGCGGTCACCGCCCACGCCAAGAGCCTGGCGCTCCGCTGACGGCGGCCGCACCTACCTCCGGGATCGACCTCGCCGCCGGGCGAACCTCGCGTTGGGCATATGCACGACGCGCA
>NZ_BONQ01000288.1 GCF_016862795.1 Dactylosporangium siamense
CAACCCCGGATCGGTGCGCTGCGCCTCCTCCGCGATCACCAGAGTGCCGCCGGCCGGCAACACCACCGCCACATCCAACACCGCCGCGTCGAAACTGAACGACGCGAACTGCAAACCAGCCTCACCCACCCCCAACCCGAACACCGGCCCCAACACCGCCGACAGGTTCACCACACCGCCATGCGTGACCTGCACACCCTTCGGACGGCCCGTCGAACCCGACGTATAGATCACATACGCCAACTGGTCCGCCCGGACCCGCACCACCGGACGCACACCCGACACCCGCAGATCCGCCTCAGACAACACAATCGACACGCCGGCATCCGCCGTCATGAACTCCAGACGCTCCCGCGGATACGCCGGATCCAACGGCACAAACGCAGCACCCGCCTTCCACACCGCCAACACCGCGACGACCATCCCCACACCACGACCAAACCGCAGCCCCACCACCGACTCCGGACCAACACCCAACCCCGCCAGATGACCGGCCACGCCATCCGACCACGACTCCAACTCGCCGTAGGTCAACCGCTCCGCACCACACACCACCGCAACCACATCAGGATCCGACACCGCCCGCGCACTGATCAGCTCATGCACACCACC
>NZ_BONQ01000289.1 GCF_016862795.1 Dactylosporangium siamense
TTGGCGGATGCCGGTGTGTCGGTGGTGTTGGACGAGGTGGTGACGGCCGCTCCGGTGGATTCGCTGCCGGTCCGACCGGATCAGGCCGCATACGTGATCTACACGTCGGGTTCGACCGGCGTGCCGAAAGGCGTGGTGGTGTCGCACGCCGGTCTGGTGAACTTGGCGGTGCAGCTGGGTGCCGCTCTGGGTGTGGTGCCGGGGCGTTCGGTGCTGCAGTTCGCGTCGTTCTCGTTCGACGCCTCGGTGCTGGACATGGTCGCGGTGCTTTCCCACGGTGGGACGTTGGTGATTGCGGAGGCGGCCGAGCGCACGGATCCGGTGGCGTTGCAGGCGTTGCTGGCTCGCAATGCGGTTGGTGCCGCGAGTGTGTCGCCGTCGCTGCTGGGCCAGTTGGATCCGGCGGCGGTCGGGGTGGATACGTGGGTCGTTGGTTCGGAGCGAGTGAGCGCCCAGCTGGTGGAGGCATGGGCGGGCCGGTCGCGGGTGTTCAACGCCTACGGTCCGACGGAGTCGACGGTCCTGGCCACAACGATGCGTTGTGTACCGGGCGGGGAGGGTGCGCCGCCGATCGGGGCGCCGTTGGGCAATGT
>NZ_BONQ01000290.1 GCF_016862795.1 Dactylosporangium siamense
ATCGTGCCGCAGAACGGCGTCACCGCGATGACCGTCGCCGACGTCGACGGCGTGAAGGTCGCCGGCATCCTCTTCGACGCCGGCACCACCAACTCGCAGGTGCTCATGGAGGTCGGCCCGTCCGGGTCGTCGGCCTCGCATGCCGCCAACCCGACGTCGCTGCACGACGTGTTCTTCCGCATCGGCGGGTCCATCGCCGGCAAGGCGACCGTGAGTCTGCGGGTGAACAGCAACAACGTCATCGGCGACCACATGTGGATCTGGCGCGCCGACCACGGCAACGGCGGCACCGTCGGCTGGAACACCAACACCGCCGCCAACGGCCTCGTCGTCAACGGCAACAACGTCACCATGTACGGGCTGTTCGTCGAGCACTACCAGCAGTACCAGACCATCTGGAACGGCAACGGCGGCCGCACGTACTTCTACCAGAACGAGATCCCCTACGACGTGCCCAACCAGGCAAGCTGGTCCTCCGGCGGCGGCGCCCAGGGCTGGGCCGCCTACAAGGTCGGCGCCAACGTGACCAGCCACGAGGCGTGGGGGCTGGGCAGCTACTGCTTCTTCTCCACCAA
>NZ_BONQ01000291.1 GCF_016862795.1 Dactylosporangium siamense
GCTGCTGCAGGTCCAGGGTGGACAGTTGACCGGCGCGGTGCAGCTGGACGTGGCGTGGCTGGCCACCCTCGCCGCCACCGGCAAACTCCTCGATCTCAAGAGCGTCGCCACCGGTCTGGACTACACCCCGGCCGCCCTGGCGCTGGGCCAGTCCGGCGGGAAGCAGTACGGGCTGCCGTGGACGTTCGCCGGGATCGGCCTGATCAGCAACAATGAACTGCTCACCAAGGCCGGGGTCACCAGCCCGCCGAAGACGGTCGCGGAGTTCGAGGCCGCGCTCACCGCAGTGAAGGGCCTCGGCGGCGGGGTCGTGCCCTGGGCCGGGATGACCAAGGTCGACCAGCTCAAGGACATCATCCCGTGGATGTGGGAGTTCGGGTCCCCGATCGTGCAGGACAACAAGGTCGTCATCGGCGACGACGGCAGCGTCGAGGCCCTCACCTGGTACAAGAAGCTCTACGACCAGAAACTCATCGCCCCCGACGTCAACCGCGTCGACGCCCGCGCCCTCATGTCCCAGGGCAAGACCGCCTTCTACGAAGACGCCATCGGCGG
>NZ_BONQ01000292.1 GCF_016862795.1 Dactylosporangium siamense
AACAACTACGCCCGCTACGGCGACGCCGACCACCCCGACTGGTACGTCCGGGCCGGGAACCTGAAGCGGATCGAGTACGGCCAGCGCAGCGACGCCATCTACTCCACCCCACCCCTGGCACGGGTGTACTTCGACACCGTCGGCCGGTGCGTCGGTGGCTGCTCGGCTCCGGCCGACTTCCAGGACACGCCGACCGACCTCACCTGCGACGCGGCGCCGTGCAACCAGACGTTCTCACCGGCGTTCTTCACCAAGAAGCGGCTGAACAAGATCCGCACCGAGGTCCTGAACAACAACGGTGTCGGGTTCCGCCCGGTCGACGAGTGGACGCTGCGCCAGTCGTACATCCGTGACGACGCCTCCACCGGCTACGCGATGTGGCTGGAAGGGATCACGCACAAGGGCCTGGCCGCCGCGACGCCGATCACCGCGAACGAGGTCACCTTCGACGGTGCCCCGATGGACAACCGGGTCGACAACCTCAGCGCGAACATCCCACCGCTGAAGTGGCGCCGGATCATCGGCATCACCAGCG
>NZ_BONQ01000293.1 GCF_016862795.1 Dactylosporangium siamense
TCACGCAACCCCGCATCCAACACCCGCACCCGCACATTGCCCAACGGCCCACCGATCGGCGGCAACACCGACCCGTCCACCTCCCCGAGCGTCGCCAACACCGACGCCTCAGTCGGACCATACGCATTGAACACCCGTGCCCGACCCAGCCAACCCGACACCAACTGCCCCGTCACCCGCTCCGAACCCACCACCCACGTATCCACCCCAGCAAACGCCGCCGGATCCAACTGCGCCAACAACGACGGCACCACACTCGCCGCATCAAACCCCAACCCCGCCAACAACACCGGATCCGCCCGCTGCACCTCCGACGCCACCACCAACACCCCACCATTGCCCAACACCGCCGCCACATCCAACACCGCCGCGTCAAACCCGAACGACGCGAACTGCAACACCCGCCGCCCAGGCACCACACCCAGCACCGGCCCCAACCGCGCCGCCAAATTCACCACACCCCGATGCGGCACCACCACACCCTTCGGCCGACCCGTCGAACCCGACGTATAAATCACATACGCCGCCTC
>NZ_BONQ01000294.1 GCF_016862795.1 Dactylosporangium siamense
GCCAGCCTGATCGTCTGGTCTTGATGCTTTGTGGTGGGCGTGGCGGGTGGTGGTGGCCTTCGGCCCGACCAGCGGCCCGCCGCTGGACCGCGGCCCCTCGCCGGGGAGGCAGGCTCCGGGGAGGGGAGGGTCAAGAACAAGGGGGCTGGGCCCGGTGTTCTCCCCGGCCGCCTGCCCCAAGGGATGCCAGACCACCGGGTGGTGCGGCAGGCCACCCCAGGTTTTCTGTCCGGGCGAAGAGCGTGCCCGGACAGAAAGCCTGAGGCCCCGACCTACCCCACCACCCGGCGCCCCGGCATTGCGATGCACAGGCAGCCGGGGAGAACACCTCAAGATCGACTATGCGCGGCACGTGCCACCTAAACAACCGTTGACCTGCGGAAACAGGGTTACAGCTCAGGTCTCGTATGGTATGATTAGAACGTAAGCGGGTGAGGGGTTAGGGAGACGGCAAACTCCCCGGCCCCCGAGCAGGCCCGAGGAACTCAACCCGAAGGAACCACCATGACCACCACCATCGC
>NZ_BONQ01000295.1 GCF_016862795.1 Dactylosporangium siamense
TGGTCGGCGCCTGGCGAGGCGTTCCCGGACGGTCTGCTGGTGCCGTCGTTGATCGCGGAGTGGGCGGCGGTGACGCCGACCGCGACGGCGGTGGTGTGTGGCGGGGATGCGTTGACGTATGCGGAGTTGGTGGATCGGTCGGATCGTCTGGCGGGTTATCTGCGGTCGGTTGGTGTGGGTCCGGAGGTGGTGGTCGGGGTCTGTCTGCCGCGGGGTGTGGACTTTGTGGTGGCGGTGTTGGCGGTGTGGCGGGCGGGTGGTGCGTATCTGCCGTTGGATGCGTCGTATCCGGTGTCGCGGTTGGCGGTGATGTTGTCCGACGGTGGTGTGTCGGTGGTGGTCGGTGTTGAGGAGACGGTGGAGGAGTTGCCGGTTGGTCGGCTCCGGGCGGTGTTGTTGGACGATCCGCGGGTGTGGGCGCGGCCGGCGTTCTCCGGTGATCCGGTCGGGGATGGTTTGGCGTATGTGATGTTTACGTCGGGTTCGACGGGTCGTCCGAAGGGTGTGCAGGT
>NZ_BONQ01000296.1 GCF_016862795.1 Dactylosporangium siamense
CCTTCAAATATTCAGCTTCAGTTGCGGGGACTTGATGGCACCGCCCGACCTTCGGCCGTGCGACAGGGTGGCGTGGTCACCCTGGCTGCCGTCTTGCGGTGATCCCAAGCCAGGCCCGCACTCACATGATCCAGCGCCGTCGAGGTCATCATTCGGTGCTACAACACCGCCGTTGGCTGAAAAACCTCGAACAAATCACCCGGATCGGGCCCGAGCACGGCCCGCACCGCGAACTTTCGATCTTGCCCGATTGATCGAAGTCGCCGGATGGCCGCCCCGACAACCACGGCGCTCCTTCGATCACAAGCGGGTGCAGGAGATCACGAGCGGGTGCGGGAGATCGCTGTCCGGGCGACAGGATTGCGTAGTCCCGGCCCATGCCGCCTTGCGGTAATCCCAAGCCAGCCCCGCACCCACATGATCCACCGCCGTCGAGGTCGCCATTCGGTGGTGCCACACCGCCGCCGGCTTACAAACTTCGGACAAATCACCCGGATCGCGGCGTAGACA
>NZ_BONQ01000297.1 GCF_016862795.1 Dactylosporangium siamense
GGGTGCGAACCTGCCGGTGCTGGCGACGTCGGTCCGGGCGGTGCTGGGCTGGCGTGGTGGTGCCGGGGTGCCGGACGCGGACGGGTCGGCGTTGCTGCTGGTGAACAACAAGGTCCGTAACGACGACGACTTCGTGTTCTACAACCAGCCCCAGCATCCTGGTGGTGCGGTGCGTCACGAGGGGAAGTCCGGTGGTTCCGGGGGCCCGGTGACCGACACGCTGTTGGTGGATCTGGCCCGGGTCGAGCCGGCGGTGGAGCGGATCGTGCTGGCGGCGTCGGCGGACGGTGGGACGTTCGGGGCGGTGCCGGAGCTGCACATCCGTCTGCTCGACGCGGTGTCGGGGGTGGAGGTGGCGAGGTTCGACAGTCCTGGCGCGACGACGGAGACGGCGTTCATCTTCGGTGAGTTGTACCGGCGGGCCGGGGTGTGGAAGTTCCGGGCGGTCGGGCAGGGGTACGACTCGGGGCTGGCCGGGCTGGCCCGCGACTTCGGCATCTCCGT